>NZ_JBSAXA010000004.1:0-381982 GCF_053427615.1 Burkholderia sp. AW33-5
GCCGAGTATGCTTCAACGCGCCGCAGTCGTCGCGATCGCTTCCGCCAGCCTGCGTGCTGCCTGTTCAGCAAATGCCGCGAGAATCGGGCTGGCATCGCCATGCAAGGATTCGCGTGGCGTCACGCGACATTCGGCGAGCGGCGACTTGCGTGCCAGCGTCCGCATTTGCGTGAGTGCGGAGTCCGCACCACGTTGCGCGAAGCTGCAAAAGAATGCGACACGCGGCAGGCGTCGCTGATTCGCGACGAGATACGCCCGCACCGGCGACGATACGCAGCCTGCCCAGACCGGGGAGCCGATCACCACGAGATCGTACGCGGACGGGTCGCGCTTCGCCGCGACGATCTCCGCCGGCTTCTGGTTGATTGCCTCGACGAGCGAACGCAGATAGCCGAACGGGCCGGCACGATCGCGCGTCACGACGATTTCCTCGACGTCGGCGTCGAGCATCTCGGCCAGCGCCGATGCGGCCCGGCGGGTCGTGCCGGTGCGCGAATAGAACACGACGAGAACCTTGCCGGCATACATGACGACCTCCCTCATGCACGCTTGTCGGGCGGCGCGTGCGTCCGTTGAATTCATTCGCCATGACGCGCGGGCGATCCGTAGAAAATCGGTCCGGGTGTGTGCCGATTGCACGCGACGGTGCAACGACTGGCTCAAGTGCGGCGTCGCCGATATCCCGGTTATCGGCTCTCCATGCATGGCGCATGCAGGACCGCCTTTCGTCGACCGCCCGAATGTCGGTGTGTCACGACATGATCCAGCGATCGAGAAGCAAACGGAAAGCATGTGCACCGGCATCCGCCGGCATGCGTCGGCGGATGCCCCCACCAGTTTCAGCCTGCCTTGACCTCGATCTTCTTCTCGGCCTTGCGAGCTTCCTGCGTCTTCGGCAGCGTGACCGTCAGAACGCCTTTCTGGAACGACGCCTCGATCTTGTTTCTGTCGACCCCGTCGGGCATGCGAAAGTAGCGCTCGAACGAGCCGAAGCGGCGCTCGTGGACGTAATAGTCCTTGTGCTGCTCCTCCTTTTCTTCCTGCTTTTCGCCGCGGATCGACAAGCCGCCGTTCGCGAGCTTGACTTCGATGTCCTTCTCGTCCAGCCCGGGCAATTCCGCGGTGATTTCGTATGACGTGTCGGTTTCCGCGAAGTCGACCGCGGGTTCGGCGCTCCATTCGTGATCGCGGTGCCAGAATGGCTGAAGGTTGAAAATCGGTCGCCGCACCGACGGCATGCCCGCGCTGCGATTGAAATCGTCGAAGAGACGGTCCATCTCATGGCGCAGCGTTTCGATCGGATGCCAGTACGGCGCCCCCATCGGCGCATGCTCCGCACTCTCCTGCGGCTTATTGACCGGCAGTTTCGTGGATGATTCTTTCATGTCGTGCCTCCTTCTCGTCAGTAATGCATTTATTCTCGATTGGCGATGACCGCGGCAATTGACGGAGATCAACGCTCAGGATGGGGACACCGAAGGCTCTTGGGCGAGCACATGGCGGTGCGAAACGCGTGGCGCTCGTTGACCCAGGTCAATCGGCACGACGCGCCGGCAGGTGGAATATGCGTATCGGTCGCCGGCCCCGAGGCGCATCGTGCCCGGCTTCGTCGCACAGGAGGTGCATCGTGCCCGCAAAATCGCTTGTCTTTCATCAGGATGCTCGCCAACGACTGCTCAAAGGCGTCAACGCGATGGCCGAGGCAGTCAAGCTCACGCTCGGCCCGGGCGGGCGCAACGTGATCGTCGAGCGGGCCGGCACGGCGCCGCTGGTCGCGAACTCTGGCGTCGTCGTCGCCAGCGCTGTGGACTTGCCCGACCCGTTCGAGGAAATGGGCGCACGGTTGTTGCGCGAAGTGGCGACCCGCACCAGCGAAGTCGCCGGCGACGGCACGACCACTGCCACCACCCTGGCACAGGCCATCGTTGCCGAAGGCATCAAGTGCGTCACTGCCGGGCACGATCCGATGGCGCTCAAGCGCGCGATCGAAGCGGCCGGCCGCGACGTGGTCGCCGAACTGCACCGCGTGTCGAAACCGTGCGCAAGCGCGGACGAAATGCGCCAGATCGCGACGATTTCCGCCAGCGGCGACAGCACGATCGGCGCGCTCGTCGCACAGGCCGTCGAGCGTGTGGGCAGGGACGGCGCGATCAGCATCGAGGACGGCACGAAGCTCGACGACGAACTCGAGACGGTGGACGGCTCGCTGATCGATCGCGGCTATCTGTCGCCGCTGTTCGTCGATTCGGACAATCATCGCATCGTCCTTGACGAGCCGCGCATCCTGCTCTGCGACATGAACATCAGCGCGATCGCACAGCTGCTGCCGGTACTCGAGGCGCTCAGCAGCACCGGCAAGCCGCTTCTCGTCGTCGCGAACGAAGTGGAAGGCGAGGCGCTGGCGACCCTGGTCGTCAACCACCTGCGCGGCACGCTGAAATCGTGCGCGATCCGCTCGCCCGGATTCGGCGAGGCACGCACCGAACAGCTCGCCGACCTCGCCGCGCTGACTGGCGCGACGGTCATTTCCGTTCAGGCCGGACGAACACTCGAGCGCACGACGCTGGACGATCTCGGTGCCGCGCGGCGCGTGGAGATCACGCGCGAGACGACGACCGTCATCGCCGGGCGAGGCGAACGCCAGCACATCGACGACCGCGTCCAGGCGCTGCGTACGCGTATCGCGGCGACACCGGCCGGATACGAGCGCGACGCACTCACGCGCCGGTTGACGAAACTCGCGGGCGGCGTCGCGGTGATTCGCGTCGGCGCCGCGACGGAAACCGCGCTGCGCGAGCGCAAGAATCGCTTCGAGGACGCCTTGCATGCGACGCGCGCCGCGATGGAGGAAGGCATTGTGCCGGGCGGTGGCGTCGCACTGCTGCGTGCACGGCGCGCGCTCGAAGGCAATCGCACGGACTTGACCGACGCGCAGCGCACCGGCGCGCGAATCGTGCACGACGCGCTGGCATCCCCGCTGCGTCAGATCGCCGAAAACGCCGGAGCGGACGCGCAGGCCGTCGTACACGCAGTCGATGCCGCGACCGGGCCGTTCGGCTATGACGCGGCGACGGCGACATATGGGGACATGATTGCTGCCGGAATCGTCGACCCGGTCAAGGTCGCGCGTTCGGCGCTACAGAACGCGATCTCGGTCGCGTCGCTGCTGCTGACGACCGATTGCATGATCGCGCATCGCTCACGCACGGCAGCCTCACCGGGCGCCGCGGAATCGGGAAACTGGGGCGGCGAACTCGGCTGAGCCATCAGTGTGCCGCCGGTCGATCTTGTACGACTTGCCAGCGGGGATACGCGGAATTCATGTCGGCCACGGAGCGGCCGGTGCCACAGTTGCCCCAGGGCAGCCATTCTCGCCCCGGATGCCGGATCCCGGGGCGGTTCCCGTTCGATATCGTGTTTGCGATTCGCGTCGATGGCACGATCGGAATTTCACCCTTCCAGCCGATCAGCCGTTGATGCTGGTCACACCTTGCCGTCCGCGTTACATCCTGGCCCGGACATGCTCTCGATGGAATCGTCGCGTTTCCACGGGCCGACGCGGCCCATAAAAGGCGCCGTTGATACGTGTCAAGCGGCTGGCGCCCGGGAAGCCTAGGCTGGAAACGTGAACGACAGTCGTCCTGACACACGCGTCCAGGCTGGGAGGCGACCATGCAGACCGGACATCATTTCCTACCTGAGTTTCGGCATGCGACCGTGCCGACGTATTTCGTTTCCTACGTGTTTCCTCTGCTGCTGGCCGGCTACGAGGTCTACCGGATCGGCTATTGGGTAAGCCGGCATGGCTGGAATTTCGCGCAACTGCCGCAGGCCGGCTACGAGTTCACGCTGATGTTGTTCGTATTTGCACTGCAGGTGATTCTCGACGGGTTGTTCTTCATGACGGCATGGGTAGGCAAGCATCCGGACGTCGAGCATCGGCTCGCGAACTTGGCGCTCGGCGTTCTGTGCTCGGCACTGGTCATCGCGTTCGACGTCGTCCTTCAGATCGCCACGTTCTGAATCGGAATCTCAGGGGCGCCGGCACGACGGGGCACGACCGGTATTCATCAGCCATCAACGGATCAAGCAATGAAGCCACCTTACGAACTGGTATTTCAAGGCATGCCGCGCTCGGACGCGCTCGAGGCGGCAGCCGCCCGGCATGCATCCAGACTCGATCGATTCCGGCAGGACATCTCGCATTGCCGGATCAATGTCGTGCTGGACGAGAAGCACGATCATCAGGGGAAACCGTTCAATATCCGGATCGAAGTCACGATTCCCGGACATCAACTGGTATCCAGCAAGGAGCGCGACGAGGATGTCTACGTCGCGCTGCGCAATGCCTTCAGCAACGTCACGAGAATGTTCGAAGACATGGGACGGAAGCAGCGAGGCCGCGGCAAACGGCACGATGAACGTTCGGCCGCTCCTGCCACGCGATCGGAGGCGCACGAATAGCGCGCTTTTGCGCGTGAGTGCGCCCGTCGGCAGTCGGGCAACGTGCGCGCTCGACCAGCGCGAGTTGCGAAGCGATGCCGCGTCGATCCGATATGCGATCGCCCATCGAATCGTCGAGACGGATCGACCGAGCCGTGTCGGCGAAGTCGCGGCTAATCTCGTATCGGCGTCACGCTTGCCGACGGCTTTGCATCCGCTCAGTACAGCAGAAATGCTGCTCTCTCGGGCGCGAACGCCGCCTCCTGCGCAACGACCACGCGCTCGATCTCGTCGATCGACCGCCCCGCCTCCAGCATGTCCGCCACCTCGCGCGAACCGACCGATGCACGGATCGCATCGATCCGGAACCGCGCCGGATAACGCCGGTGCAGCGCCAGTGCGAGTGCCAGCCCGATCTCGCCCGGCCGTGCCGCGCCGGGCGGCCGTTCGATGCGCACCCCTTCGCACACCCTGCCGCGATACGGCCCCTCCGTGGGCACGAAGCGAACCGGCGAGAATGTCGCGTCCAGCCGCATCGCGCGAAGATCGTCCGCGAGGATGCGCGCGTCGATCCACGGCGCGCCGACTACGCCGAACGGTGTCGCGGTACCGCGCCCGACACTGATCGCCGCGCCCTCGATGAGCCCCGTCTCCGGGTACAGCGACAACGCGGCGCCGTCGCGCAGGTTCGGCGATGGCGGCACCCGGCCGAGCCCGGTATCGCCGAAGCGCATCGCGCGCACGTAGTTCGCCATCGGCACCACGGTCAGCGCCGCGCCGATATGCAGGCGGTCGTTGAACAGTCGCGCCAGTTCGCCGAGCGTCATGCCGGGCTGGAGCGGCAACGGGTAATAACCGGTGAACGCGGCCGGCCCGGCATCGGCCACGGGGCCGCCGAACACATCGCCGCCCAGCGGGGCCGGGCGGTCGAGCACGAGCACCGGGCGATGTGCGGCGGCGCCGGCCTCGAGCGCATAACCGAGGGTGGCCAGGTACGTGAAGAAGCGTACGCCCGCGTCCTGCAGGTCGAACACCAGCACGTCGACATCGGCGAGCAGCGCGGGCGCGATCCGGCGTCGATCGCCGTAGAGACTGTGAACGACCACACCGGTCGCGGCGTCGACCGTGTCGCCGAACGTCTCGTCGACGTCGGTGCCGAGCCCGTGCTCGGGCGCGAACAGCGCGACGAGCCGCGCACCCGGCGCCTGCGCGAGCAGGTCGGCCGTGCGTCGGCCGAACCGGTCGAAGCCGCTGCGGTTCGTGACGAGCGCAATGCGCTTGCCCGCGACGGCCGCGAAGCCGCTCGCCGCGAGCACGTCGATGCCGGCCAGCACCGGCCCGCGCGATACCGGCAACCGCGCGGCTTGCGCGACGGCCGCCGCCATCGCGGGCACGCGCGTCGCAATCCGCGACGACGTCACGGCCGCGGCCTCGCTCGACACGATGCCGAGCACGAGCGAGCGCAGTGGCATCGCCGTGCCGGTTTCGTCGGGATACAGCCGGCTGGTGAGCACGATCGCGAAGCGGCGCGTCACGGGATCGATCCACAGCGCCGTGCCCGTGTAGCCGAAGTGTTGCAGCGCGCCGAGCGGCGGCAGCCGGTAGCGGTTCGCGACGAGCGGCGGCCCGACCGCCCAGCCGGGCGTGTGCAGGTCGCCTTCCGCGTCGAGCGTGGCGGGCGTTTCGAGCACGGCGACGCTGCGGCGCGCCAGCACGCGCACCGGGCCGAGCGCTCCGCCGTTCAGCAGCATGCGCGCGAAGCGCGCCAGATCGTCCGCACTTGCGAACAGGCCCGCATTGCCGGCGACGCCGCCCATCGCGGCCGCGACGGGATCGTGGACGCGCCCGCGCAGCAGACGGCCATCGCGAACGGTGGTGGGCGCCACGCGCGCGAACAGCGACGCCGATGGCCGGAACGCGGTGCTCGCCATCCCGAGCGGCGCGAACACATGTGCGGCGCACCACGCGTCGAGCGGCCGGTGCGACACGCGCTCGACGATCTCGCCAAGCACCACGTAGTTGACGTCGCTGTAGCGCACCTGCGTGCCGGCCGGTGTGCCGGGGGGCATCGCGACGATGTCGGCCAGCACGGCGGCGCGGCTGCGCAGCGCTCGAGACGACGACACGCCGGCCGGCAGCCCCGACACATGCGCGAGCAACTGGCGGATCGTGATGCCGGCCTTGCCGTGCGCGCCGAACGCGGGCCAGTAGCGCGCGGCCGGCGCGTCGAGGTGCAGCATGCCGCGCTCCGCGAGCTGCATGATCGCGACCGCCGTCGCCACCGGCTTGGTCAGCGAAGCAAGATCGAAGACGGTATCGGCCGTCATCGCCTCGGCGTGCTCGCCCGTCATGCGCAGGCCGCGCGCGACGCGCACCCGCACGCCGTCCGCGTCGCCCGTCACGACCACGGCGCCGGCAAGATGGCGGTCGGCGATCTCGGCGGCGATCGCCTCGTCGATCGCGATGGTCTGCTGCTGCGCCGCGGCCGTATCGGATTCCGCGTGCGCACCGGCTGACGCAAGCGTGAACAGCAGCGCGCCGGTCAGCGCGGCAGCGCAGCGGTATCGTCGCGATCGAGCCTGTTTCACTGCGTTCATTTCTTCGTGCCGGTCACATCGGCGGAGTCGAGCTGCGTGCGGAGGATCCGGGACCGGCCGACGCATCGTCGCTTCTCGCGCCACGCCGGCCCTGAACGAACGCGCGGCTAGCGGCCCGGTTACTGCGGCGATGCGGAACAATCGGCGCACAGACGTATCGCGCCGTGCCGGTCCGGGTCGTGCCAGTAGAAGCGCACATCGACCGCGCCCCGCGCCGGTACGACGACGTGCCTGACTTCCTGAATGGCCCTGTCGTGCGCGGACACGGTATATCGCCCCGGCGGCACGCGGGCAAACAGGAACGGGCCGTTCGTGTGCGCGTCGAGAATCGTCGACTTGCCGGACGACAGCGTGACATCGACATCGGACAGATACTGGCCCCGCTTCGATGCGAACGTGATCCGCAGGTTGTAGCGAGGCGCGACATCGCGAAATGCCGTGATCTCGTCCTGGCCGATTCCGCCGGTGATGTAAGTGACACCGTTGTGCACGACCGGCTCGGTCGACGGGTCAGCCAGCGCGTTCGCACCGATGTTCAGCAGGCAGGCTGCCAGCAGCATCTTCACGGTTCCGGTCCACATCTTCACTCTCCTGATTGAGCCCGCACGGCTGCGATGCCGCTCGTCCGTTCGCGGAACGGGCTGCGTGCGGCGGCGTCGCGCATTCGCGTCGACGACGACGTCAGCGTCGCGCGGAACGTCGATTTCCCGTTGACTCAAGTCAAGTGCACGCCTGTCGAAGCCGAACGACGCCGGACGGGCCCCGCGAGACAGTCATCGCGCCCCATCTGCCCGAATGCCACGGCACGCCTGAAAACACGAGGAAAGCGGGATACGGGCGGCGCAATCGTCCGTGACGGCTGTCAGCCGATATTGCACGGCCCGTCGGAAAATTCCGACACGGCGGCCCGACATCGGACAGCAAGCTCAGGCCACGCTGATTGTTCCGCGCGTCTCCACTGCCAATACTGGAGACGTGACAGGACGCAACGTGTTTCGCGGCCGGCGCACGGCCCTTCCGCCCCGCCGCCGCAGGATCGAGGAGCTGGCGATGATTGATCCGACCGCAGCGCACGCCGACGACGCCATGCTGGATGGCGAACCGCCGGTCGGTGCCCACCTCGTGACCCGCCGCCGCGGCTATCTGCATCACGGGATCTACATCGGCGACGGCAACGTGATTCACTACGCGGGATGGTCGCGCCATGCGAGCGGCGGTCCGGTCGAGGTCGTCACGCTGGACGGCTTCCGTGCCGGTTTCGGGCTCGCGGTCATTCGTCACGCGCGCACGCTGTACGATGGAACGGAAGCAGCGCGCCGCGCGGCATCGCGCCTTGGCGAATGCCAATACCGGCTGCTCACGAACAACTGCGAGCATTTCTGCCTGTGGTGCCTGTTCGGTGTGGCGAGGAGCGAGCAGGTCGCGTCGTGTCTGCGCAACCCGGTGCACGGCATCGCGGTCGCCGTCATGCTGATGGCGTGCGTTCTGGCCGCGCGACTGCATCCGGCGATGGCCGTGCACGAATGTCCGGCGCGGTGGGTGGCCTAGTTTCTACGGCGGCGCCTTCGTTCGGTCATTCGTCAACCTGACCGTCACCCGCGGCCACGAAAAACGGCACGCGCACGCCCCCACCGTTTCGCCTGCGCAATCGCGATGCGGATCGCGCTGCCCTCGGTGCGCCCCTGACGCAGCAGCGCGTTGGCAATCTCGATCGCCTTGGCGCGAACCGGCGGCGGCAGATTCCGCATCGAAGGCGGATAACGCGCGTCATTCCACGGCATGATCGATCGGATGCCTACATGTTCTCGCCGGTCCGCACCTGCCGCTCAGCGCGGCAAATCGGCAGGATCGTAGCGATTGCGCGGGTTCCACAGCATCCAGCCGTCCGTGCCCGCCGCATCGGCCGCGTCGACCTGTGCGCGGATCTCGTCGGCATCGAACGGCCGGTGGTCGAACGCATAGTCGCGAAACGCCTGGAGCCACGGCCGAAACCGGACCCCGTCCATTCCGGTCCGGCGCTTCGCCTCGGCCAGCGACCGCGAAACGATCTCGCCCGGATGCTCGGTTGGCTTCCGGCAACCGGGCAGGCCCCACGTGAAGCCGGACGGATACAGCATCGGCGACACGTAGTCGACGACCGGCCCGAGCGCGTCGAGCCGCTGTCCGATCGCGGTGTCGTCGGTGTTCCAGCAGACGTACCCGAAGATGTCGGCCGACATGTAGAGGTTGTACGGCCGCAGTCGTTCCCGCGCGCCGGTCAGGAATCCCGAGATCGCCGCGACCCGGTTCGCCTCGGTATTCGCCTCGGCGAACCGGAGGCCGTTGGCGTCGGGAAAACGCAGGTAGTCGAACTGGATTTCGTCGAAACCCATGCGGGCCGCCTCTTCGGCGACGTCGTAATTGTGTTGCCAGGCCGCGCGCGAGGTCGGGTCGATCCAGCGCTGATGCTCGCGGTCCTGCCAGATCTCGCCGGCTGCATCGCGCACGGCCCACTCGGGATGAGCGCGCGCCAGCGGGTCGTCCTTGAACACGACGATGCGGGCGATCAGGTAAAGGCCGCGCGCGTGGAACGTCCGCAACAGCTCCGGCAGATCGGGCGCACGAACGATGGCGCCGGCGACATTGTTCGCGGCGCCGGAGACCTCACGCGCCAGGCTGCGATACGGTGTCACGCCGCTGTCGCCCTTCACGTCGATGACGAGCGCGTTGATCGCCGTCTTGTCCTGGAGGGACAGCGCCGCCTCACGCAGCGTGCGGTCCGCGACGCCGTAAGCGGACAGATAGACGGCTTTCGGCCGCACCGGCGTCATGCGGATCGTCTGTGCGCCGCCGGCGGGTGCCAGCGTGACTTCGGTTCGCGCGTAGCCCGGCGCACGCACGCTCAGGCGTGCCCCCGCCGCGTCGATCTCGAGTGAAAACGCGCCGTCGCGATCTGCGGTCCGGTTCACGCCCGACGCGTGGCCGATCGCGCCGGCAAGCGGGTGCCCGTTCGTCGCATCGACGACGGTGATCGTGACGGGCGCCGCCCGGGCGGCGAATCCGGTGAATCCGGCGAGCGACACGAGCAGACAGACGATCAGACGTGCAATCACGGCTTCCCCCCGGCGGTTCTCAACAATCCATTCATGCATCGTGTGTCGCAGGCGTCCGTCATCAGATAGCGCGGCAGCGCCATGGCCGGGTCGGTGACACGAACGGGGCGCGCGTCGAGCGTGAAGGCCGCCACGTAGCCCTCGCGAGCGGCCAGCTGATCGGTCTGCGCATCATGGACGCCGAACGGCCAGGCCAGCATCCGGACCGGCTGGCCGGTTTCGGACGCGAGCCGTTCGCGGGACCGGTGCAACTGGAACGACACGAAGCGCAGGTAGTCGTCCGGCGTGAGTCGGGCGCGTTCGGTGCGGAAATTCGGATGCCAGTACGTGTGGGACTCGATGTCGACGCCGCCGGACTGCCCGAGCGTGCGCAACTGGTCCCATGTCATCGCATAGCTGGCGTTGGAGATGGCCGACGGATAGATGAACAGCGTGACCGGCATCGGATGGGCGGCCAGCAACGGGCGCAGCACGTCGTAGACGGAGCGATGACCGTCGTCGACGGTGATCGCGACCGCGCGCGCCGGTACGGCATCGGCCTGGCCGTCATGCCAGCGCACGACGTCGGCGAGCGGCACGATGCGGTAGCCGTTTGCCTCGATCGCCTGCAGCTGGTGGCGGAACGTCTCGGTACGGACCGTCATCGAATCCAGTTGCGCGCTGGCGAACCGGTGGTAGGCCAGGATCAGCACACGCTGCGATGGCGAATCGACGGTCGCGACGTCGGCGGACGAAGCCGGCGGCATACACGACAACAGGAGCAGGCAGGCGATCAGGCGAAAGGCCATGGCGGGTCTCGTGGAATAGCTGCCCCATTTTTCTCGATCGCGGCGCGAAAACCGCTGAGCCAGATCAACGATCGATCGTGCGTCGACGCGATCGTGCACGCGTCACGTCGCGTGGTCGTCAGCTTGCCTGCGCAACCAGTTCGGCATGAATCCGCTCGACGTCCTCGCGCGTGCATAGCGCCGTCCCCGGGTGCTCGACCGACGCGGCCGATGCCGCCAGCGCATAGCGGCACGCTTCGTCGAACGGCACGCCGCGCGCCAGCGCCCAGACCATGCCGCCGACGAAACTGTCGCCGGCGCCGACCGTGCTGCATACCGCTGCCGGCCTGCCGGGCAGGCGCAGCGCGCCGTCGCGCGTGACGACCCATGCGCCGCGCGCGCCGAGCGTCAACGCGACGATGTCGGTTTGTCCTCGCGCCACGAGTTCGCTGGCCTTCCGGCATGCCGACGTGTCGTCGAGCGGTTCGCCGGCCAGCGCGCTCAGTTCGCCGAGACTGGGCTTCACGAGATGAACGCCGGCCTCGAGGGCCGCTTGCAGCGCCCTGCCCGCCGCATCGACGACCACCCGGCTGCCCCTTGCCCGGGCAGTCCTCGCGAGCGTCGCATACAGGTCGTCGGGCGCGCCGGGCGGCAGGCTGCCGCTCAGCACGAGGTAGCGCGGCGCCGGTTGCATCGCGTCGATGCGCGCTGCGCAGTCGCGCCACTCGGCCTCGGTGACCATCGGCCCCGGCATCAGGAACCGGTATTCGCGCCCGGTCGCGGTCTCGGTCACGCACACATTCTCGCGCGTCTCGCCGGCGATCCGGATGCGCACCGCCGGCAGGCGCTCGGCTTCGAGCAGCAGCGTCAGCACGTCGCCGGTCGGCCCGCCGGCCAGGTACAGCGCGACGCAGTCGCCGCCGAGGCGGTGAATGGTTCGGGCGACGTTGATCCCGCCGCCGCCGGGGTCGCGCCGCGGCCGTGCGCAGCGCAGCTTGTGCGTATCGACGATGTGCTCGACGGATGTCGAGACATCGACGGCCGGATTCAAGGTAACGGTAACGATATCGGTCATGGTGCGTGGTTCGCAGTCGATGGCTGGCGCGACGGACGCCGGCGCGGCGATTCGCGGCAACCGCCGCGCGCCGGCCGGTGGCTCAACCTTACGTTCGACGCCGGTCGCGGCGTTGACCGCCGTCAAGCGATGTCGCGAAGGTGCCCGGTTGCGCTCGATCAACGACACGTTCGGGCAGGCTCTTACAGTGAATCATTCATCGTTGCCGAGCCCCGCCATGGATGAGCAGCCGCTTTGCACCACCGTGTTCGCCGAACGCTATGCGCAACCCGGCGAAACGTCTCGCGCGGCCGTCTTCCATCGCGTCGCCCGTGCGCTGTCGCTCGCCGAGCCGGCCGAGCGCCGTGCACAGGTGGAGCGCGCGTTCTTCGTGAACCTGCAGCGTGGCGCGATCGGCGCGGGCCGCATCCTCGCGAATGCCGGCGCGGACAATGGCGGAACGATGGTCAACTGCTTCGTCCATCCGCTCGCGATTCCGGTCGACACCCCCGTGCAGGCCGTCGACACGGCGCTCGCGCAGGCGCTCGACGACGCACGGGTCACGCTGCTGATGGGCGGTGGAATCGGCTACGACTTCTCGCCGGTGCCACCCGCCGACGCGTACGAACGGCGCCTGTCATCCGGGCGCGGCGCCTGCGCGGCGATCGACCGCTTCGATGCGATGTGCCGGGCGCTGCCGTTCACCGGCCCGCGCCGCGGCGCGCAAATGGGCGTGCTGCGCTGCGATCATCCGGACCTCGTCGCATTCGTCGCGGCCAAGCGCGGACGCTCGCGCTGGCCGACGTTCAACCTGTCGGTCGGCGTCACGGACGCGTTCATGGAGGCGGTCCGGCACGACCTGCCGTGGGCGCTCGTTCATCATGCGCCGCCCGCCTCCGCTTCCGCCGCAACGCCCCGGCGGCCGGACGGACGTTACCTTTACGCGACGGTGCCGGCCCGCACGCTCTGGCACGAGATCGTCAACGCCGCGCGCGACAGCGCCGAACCCGGCCTGCTGTTCCTCGACACGATCCGCGACGCGAATCCGCTGCGCGAACACGAGCGAATCGACGCGACGAACCCGTGCGGCGAACAACCGCTGCCGCCGTACGGCAGCTGCGTGCTCGGGCCGATCGACCTGTCGCGATTCGTTCTTTACCCGTTCGGCGTCGACGGGAAGCCGCGCTTCGATGTCGCGACGCTCGCCGACGCGGTGCGCATCCAGGTCCGCATGCTCGACAACGTGCTCGACCTGACCGCATGGCCGCTCGCCGCGCACGAATATGAGGCGCGGCGGACACGGCGCATCGGGATCGGCGTGACCGGGCTGGCCGACGCGCTGACGATGCTGCGGCTGCGCTACGACAGCGCGGAAGCACGCACGCTCGCACGCGGGATCGTGCTGACGATGCGCGAGCATGCGTTTGCCGCATCGGCCGCGCTTGCCGCCGAGCGCGGCGTGTTTCCGGCCTACGACCCGGCCGCCTATCTGACCGGCCCCGCGTCTCGCACGCTGTTGCCGCTGAAGGTGCATCACGCGATCGCGCGGCACGGGCTGCGCAACAGCCATCTGCTGTCGTTCGCGCCGGCCGGCAGCGTGAGCCTCGCGTTCTGCGACAACTGTTCGAACGGGATCGAGCCGGCCGTCGGCTGGACGCAGCGTCGCATGGTCCGCACCGCCGACGGGCAGGTCCGGCCGTTTCGTGCGGAGAATCACGCTTACCGGCTGTTCCGCGCGCTGCATGGCGAGGCCGTCAAGCTGCCGGGCTATTTCGTCACGGCCGCGGAAATCGCGCCGGCGGATCATGTCGCGATGCTCGCGGCGCTGCAGCCGTGCGTCGACGCCGGCATCTCGAAGACCGTGACGATGCCCGGCCAGTGTTCGCTCGCGGAGGTCGACGCGTTGTTCTTCCAGGCGTGGCGCGACGGGCTCAAGGGCATCACGGTTTTTCGGCCTGATCCGCGGCTCGCGTCGGTCGTGACCGACGACGCGGCGCGCGCGCGGCGCGACGGCCCGGTCTGCATCGGCTGTTGAACGATGCGATGGCCGGCGGCAGGCGGCCGGCGCGATCGCGGCGGTCGTTGCTTCAGGCGGAGACGCCCGTGGTCGTTTCCGAGTCGGCTTCCGCCGGCCGGGGCGTGTCGCCGGCATCGTCCGGCGGCGCGATGAGCGCCACCAGCATGTCGTGATCGATCGATTCGTGTTGCAGCAAGCTGCACGCGATCCGTTCAAGCGCATCGCGGTGCGCGCCGAGCGTCGCCGCGACCCGCGCATGCGCATCCTCGAGCAGCGCGCGCACCTCTTCGTCGATCAGTTGCGCCGTGTGCTCGCTGCAGTGACCGTCGCCCGGCGTCCATACGCCCGGCGCCCCGCCCTGGCGTGCGCCGTCGTCGAGCGTAGCGAGGCCGATCTTCTCGCTCATCCCGTACTGCATCACCATGTGGCGCGCCAGCGCGGTCGCGCGTTCGAGGTCGTTCTGCGCGCCCGTCGACACGTCGCCGAACGCGATTTCCTCGGCCACCCGCCCGCCGAGCAACACGTCGAGCCGGTCGAGCAATTCGCTCCTGCGCAGCACGTAGCGATCCTCGGTCGGCACCTGCTGCGTGTAACCGAGCGCCGCGATCCCGCGCGGGATGATCGACACCTTCTTCACCGGGTCGCAGTGCGCGCGGCTTTGCGCGACGAGCGCATGCCCCGACTCGTGATACGCGATGGTCCGCTTTTCCTGTTCGTTCATCACGCGGCTCTTGCGCTCCATGCCGGTCATCGCGCGATCGATGGCTTCGTCGAAATCGGCCATCCCGATCGCGGGCTTGCCCAGTTCGGCCGCATGCAACGCGGCTTCGTTGACGACGTTCGCGAGATCGGCGCCGACGAAGCCCGGCGTGCGCTGCGCCAGCTCGGCCAGATCGACTTCCGGCGCGAGCTTCACGCGCTTCGTATGCACGGCAAGAATCTGCTTGCGTCCGGTCAGGTCCGGCCGGTCGATCGCGATGTGACGGTCGAAACGCCCGGGGCGCAGCAGCGCGGGATCCAGGATCTCCGGCCGGTTGGTCGCGGCCATGATGATGACGCCCGAATTGGCCTGAAAGCCGTCCATCTCGACGAGCAACTGGTTGAGCGTCTGCTCGCGCTCGTCGTTGCCCGACATCAGGCCGACGCCGCGCGCCTTGCCGAGCGCATCGAGCTCGTCGATGAACACGATGCACGGCGCGCTCTGCTGCGCCTGCTCGAAGAGATCGCGCACGCGCGCCGCGCCGACGCCGACGAACATCTCGACGAAGGCCGAGCCGCTGATCGTGAAGAACGGCACCGCGGCCTCGCCGGCGACCGCGCGGGCCAGCAGCGTCTTGCCGGTGCCGGGCGCACCGACGATCAGCACGCCCTTCGGGATCTTGCCGCCGAGCCGCTGGTAGCGTTCGGGGTTGCGCAGGAACGCGACGATCTGCTGCAACTCGGCCTTCGCCTCGTCGATGCCCGCGATATCGTCGAACGTGATGCCGGTTTCCTTCTGCATGTACACGCGGGCGCGGCTTTTGCCCATGCCGCTCAGGTCCCGCATCCCGCCCGGCCGTCGCATCATGAAACTCCAGATCACGACGAAGCCGATCAACGGGAAGATCCATGACGCGAGCGTCCCGATCCAGCCCGTATCCGTCGCGCCGCGGTAGCGAATTCCGGCGGCCGTCAGCGCGGCGACCAGGCCTTCGTCGCTCACCCGGTTCGTCGTGAAGCGCCATGGCGGGCCGATCTCCTTCACCTCGGCCGCGTCGGACGCGGGCAGCGCGGCGCCGGCCTGCGGCATGCGCAGCGTGCCCGAGATCGACGTTTGGCCGATCTCGAGATCGTCGACGAGCCGTGCGTCCACCAGGTGGTGAAAATCGCTGTAGGAAATCGACGTCGCCGCCGGCTGGCGCGCCAGCAGTTGAACCGCGACCAGCACGGCGAACGCGATCGGGATCAGCAACCCGGAGTAGTCGAATGATTTTTTCATGGGATCGAACCTGCCCGGCGGACCGCCGCCGCTCACGCGTCGTCGCGCTTCCAGCGCGCTCGCAGCACGTCCTCGCCGTCGCGATAGTTGATCGCGAGATCGCCGTGGTGCGCATGCAGCAACGCTTCGCCGAGGCGGCGGACCATATGCACGCCCGTCGTTCGAACGATCAGCGAATCGGCGGATTTCTCGATGTCCATGATGCGTTCGAGCGCGTGCTCGCTGGTTTCGAGATCGGCCTGACGCTCGAGCAGCTCGAGAATCGTCGAGCGGTGCGCGTGCAGATACTCGCCGCGCAACACCAGTTCGCCCGCCGGCACGTTTTCCCGCATGCGCTTGCAGGCCGGGCATTCGAGCTGGCGCCGGTCGAGCGCGGTCGCGGACCAGGTCCAGCGGCCCGCTTCGCAGACCGCGCCGCAGCCTTCGCAGATGCGGTCGCCCGTCGGCCGCTTCGGATCACGGTAACTGTCTTTCGTATGCGGCTGCATGCGCTTGTCGCGGCGCAGATAGTTTCGGCCGGGGCCGGTATGCGGACGGTTCATCGCTGTTTCTCCTGATAGTAGACAGCACGTGCAAGCCGGTCAGGCAACGGTCAGCCGGTCGACGACCTGCCTGACGCCCCTCACCGACCCCGCCGCGCCGCATGCGGCGCGCCGTTCGGCCAGCGACGCGACCGTGCCCGTCAGCGTGACGATGCCGTCGGTGGCGTCGATCGAGATTCCCGCGGTTTCGCGCTGCGCGCGGCGTGCAAGCGCCTCGGCGATCCGGGCGCCGACGTCCGGCACCGTATGGTCGGCGCGCACCCGGATGCGGTTCGCCACGCCGACGACGCCGATCATCCGGCTCACCATCGCTTCCGCCGCGCGGCTCTGATACGCATGATCGACTTCGCCGTCGAGCGTCACGCAGCCGTGATCGACTTCGACGCCGATCTTGTGATCGCGCAACGCCTCCTGCCATCCGAGCGCGAACGTGATCGCGATCGCCAGTTCCTGGTCCGCGCACGCGTTCTCCGGCGGCGCGACATTCAGTTCGAGCACCAGCGCGCGCGCATCGGCGACGTGCAGCGCCGTTTTCTGCGCCTCGAGCTTCTGGGCCCAGCTGTCGACCGTGCCGCGCAATGTCACGATCCGGTCGCGCACCTCGACGTCGATCCGGCGCGCATCGATCGCCGGATTCCAGAACAACGCCTGCTCGACATCCTGCTTGAGTACTGCATCGGACTTCATGTCGGTCTCCGGTCGGCCCGTGCCGGCCGCAAAGCTGGCGAGCGATGCGTGCGGCACCCTCTTCAGCATCGCGCACGGCCGCGCCGGCGGCTTGACGAGGATCAATCAAAGGCGGGCCGACGGCGGCGGCCGACGGGCCGGCGATGGCCGATTTTGTCCGTTGACGCAGATCAACCGCGCGACCACGCGCGACGCGATCATGAATCCGCAAACGTCGTGAAAACCGCGGCAACCGGGACGTTTCGCATTCGTACGACCGTCGACGTCCACCGCTTTCCGGGAGACCGTCATGATCCAGAAGCAGTACCGCATCGTGCTCGCGACGCTCAGCGTGTTCATCGCGATTGCGTCGCTGGTCGGCATCGTTCACGGGATGCTGTTCGACGAGGAGGTGTTCAGGTACTCGATCGTCACGCTGATCTCCAGCATCCTCGCGTTCGTCGTGCTGCTCAATCCCGGGCCGGGCGACCGGCCGTGACGGGCCCCCCGCGCGGTTCGGTCCGGCACGCCGTCACGAGGCCGCCACGAGGCCGGCCGAGGCACGCTGCGACACACGCGTCAAGCGAGGGGCCGCTCGAAACGCATTCCCGCCCGAGTGATACAGATCAAGGGGAAACCCTGCAGTCGTCGGATATAAGTGAATCCGAAGCGGCGACGCCCGGCGGGCGGCGCCATCCCGTATTCCCGCATTTCCGTATTCGACGAGGCATCCCATGCGCGCTGCCGCGCCTCCCGTTCGCTTTCATCCTGCCGTCGTGCGGCGCATGCGTGCCGTCGCGCTCGCGGCGGGCATGGTGCTGCTGTCGGGCTGCCTGTCGCTTGCGCCGCCGGACGAGCGTCCCGCCGCACCGATTCCCGCATCCTTTCCGGATCCTTCCGCCGACGCGACACCGGCGGCGCCCGTGCCCGAGTGGCAGGCCTACTTCGTCGACGCACGCCTGCGCGCGTTGATCGCGCAGGCGCTCGCCAACAACCGGGATCTGCGCGCGGCTGTGGCACGCGTCGAGCAGGCGCGCGCGGTCTACGGCATCCGCAGCGCGGATCAATGGCCGACGATCGGTGCGGGCGCGGCCTATGCACGGTTTCGCACGCCGGGCGGCTTCCTCACTCCGACGCCCGTCATCGGCCAGATTTACGAAGTCCAGCTGGCCGAGACGCAATGGGAGATCGATTTCTGGGGCCGCGTGCGAAACCTGAAAGCGGCGGCGCTCCAGCGCTACCTCGCGAGCGACGCGGCCCGGCAGGCGGTGACGTTGAGTGTCGTCACCGGCGTAGCCGATGCCTATCTGACCCTGTGCGAGATCGACGAACGCATCGCGCTGACCCGTGCGACGATCGACACACGCCGCGAATCGCTGCGGATTTTCCGGCTTCGTCACGCGGCCGGCGCGATCTCGCGCCTCGACCTGACGCAATCGGAGATCCTGCTGCAGCAGGCGGAATCGCTCGGCGTCCAGTTGCAGCAGGCCCGCGCGACGGCGGCCGATGCGCTGGCGTTGCTCGTCGGTGCGCCGCCGGCGCTGGCCGCCACGCCGCTCGCGCTCGACGACGGCGCGGTGCTGCCGTCGCTCGCGCCCGGCCTGCCGTCGTCGCTGCTGACCCGGCGTCCGGACGTGATCGCGGCCGAGCACGAACTGCAGGCGACCCGCGCGAACATCGGCGCGGCGCGCGCGGCATTCTTTCCGCGCATCGCATTGACGAGCGCGATCGGCTCGGGCAGCACCGCGCTGCACGACCTGCTGTCGTCCGGCACGGGCGTGTGGTCGGTGATTCCCAACGTCACGCTGCCGCTCGTCGACGGCGGCCGCAACCGGTCGAATCTCGCGCTCTCGCACGCGCAACGCGACGAGGCGCTCGCGCAGTACGAGAAGACGCTGCAGCGCGCGTTCCGCGACGTGTCCGATGCGCTCGCGGCGCGCCACTGGCTCGCCGACCAGGTCGCCATCGAGCGCGCCACGCTGGCGTCGCAGGCCGAGCGGGCACGCCTCGCGAAGCTGCGCTACGACAGCGGGGCCACCCGCTTCCTCGAAGTGCTCGATGCGCAACGGGACCTGATGAACGCCGAGCAGCAATGGGTCATGACGCGTCGTGCGCTGCTGTCGAGCCGCGTCGCGCTGTACGGCGCGCTCGGCGGCGGCGTAATCGACACCGGCAAGACTGCCGCGGCAACGGCTCCCCTTTCGACAGACTCGGACAACACACCATGAAAACCATCCCGCGCCCTCTTCTGATCGGTGCCGGTGCGGCCGTGCTCGTGATCGGCCTCGCGTACTACGGGTGGACGCGCTGGCGCGACGGCCAGACGGATGCGGGGCTCGTCAGCGGCAACGGCCGCATCGAGGCGACCGAAATCGACGTCGCGACCAAGCTGCCGGGGCGCGTGACCGCCATGCTCGTCGACGAAGGCGACTTCGTGACGGCCGGCCAGCCGCTCGCACGCATGGACGTCGTCGTCCTGCAGGCGCAGCTCGACGAAGCACAGGCGCGGGAGCAACAGGCGGTGAACACCGCGGCGAGCATCGACGCGCAGGTCGCGCAGCGCCGCAGCGACAAGGCCGCGGCCGCGGCCGTCGTCGTGCAACGGGAAAGCGAGCTGGACGCGGCCACGCGGCGGCTCGCGCGGTCCGAAACGCTGTCGCGCGACGGCGCGTCGTCGATGCAGGAGCTGGACGACGATCGCGCGCGCGCCGGCAGCCTGCGCGCGACCGTGAACGCCGCGCGCGCCCAGGTGGAAGCGGCCCAGGCCGCCGTCGACGCAACGCGGGCCCAGCTCGTCGCGGCGCGCTCGGCCGTGACGGCCGCGCAGGCGACCGTGGCGCGCGTGCGGGCCGACATCTCGGACAGCGAACTGACGTCGCCGCGCGACGGGCGCGTCCAGTACCGGATTGCCGAGTCGGGCGAAGTCCTGCCGGCGGGCGGCAAGGTGCTCAACGTCGTCGACCTGTCCGACGTCTACATGACGTTCTTCCTGCCCGAAGCGGTCGTCGGCCGGGTCCCGCTCGGCGCCGACGTGCGGATCGTGCTCGATGCGGCGCCGGAATACGTGATTCCGGCGCGCGTGTCCTATGTGTCGAGCACCGCGCAGTTCACGCCGAAGACGGTCGAGACGGCCACCGAGCGGCAGAAACTGATGTTCCGGGTCAAGGCGCGCATCGATCGCGATCTGTTGCAGCGCCACCTGAAACTCGTGAAGACCGGCTTGCCGGGCGTCGCGTGGCTGAAGACCGACCCGCACGCGGGCTGGCCGGATCGCCTCGCGATCAGGGTGCCGCAATGAATGCGACGACGCCCGTCGAGACCGACGCCGGATCGATCGACGGTTCGCCGGTGTCGGGCGATCCGCGCATGGTCGCCCGGCTGTCGGGCGTCTCGCTGCGCTACGGCGACAAGTACGCGCTCGACGACGTGACCCTCGACATCCCCGCCGGCCGCATGATCGGGCTGATCGGGCCGGACGGCGTCGGCAAGTCGAGCCTGCTCGCGCTCGTGTCCGGCGCGCGCGCGATCCAGCAGGGCCGCGTATGGACGCTCGACGGCGACCTGTCGTCGCGCCGCCATCGGGCGCGCGTATGCCGGCGCATCGCCTACATGCCGCAAGGCCTCGGCCGGAACCTGTACGCGACGCTGTCGGTCGAGGAAAACCTGCAGTTCTTCGCGAGACTGTTCGGCCACGATGCCGCGGAGCGCCGCCGCCGGATCGACGCGCTGACGCGCAGCACCGGCCTGCAGCCGTTCCTGGATCGCCTGGCCGGCAAGCTGTCCGGCGGCATGAAGCAGAAGCTCGGCCTGTGCTGCGCGCTGATCCACGACCCCGACCTGCTGATCCTGGACGAACCGACGACCGGCGTCGATCCGCTGTCGCGCGCGCAGTTCTGGGAGCTGATCGGACGCATTCGCGCCGCGCGCCCGGCGATGAGCGTGCTGGTCGCCACCGCGTACATGGACGAGGCCCGCCGATTCGACCGCCTGATCGCGATGGACGCGGGCCGCGTGCTGGCAACCGGCAGCCCCGACGAGCTGCTCGAACGCACCGGCTGCGACACGCTGGAAGCCGCGTTCATCGCGTTGCTGCCGGAGGCTCGCAGGCGCGGGCACCAGCCGGTCGCGATCGCGCCGTTTCAGCCCGACCAGGCGGCCGGCTACGCGATCGAGGCCGACGCGCTGACGATGCGGTTCGGCGATTTCGTCGCGGTCGATCACGTGAGCCTGCGGATCCGCCGCGGCGAAATCTTCGGCTTTCTCGGCTCCAACGGCTGCGGCAAGTCGACGACCATGAAGATGCTCACCGGCCTGCTGCCCGCGTCGGAAGGCACGGCGACGCTGTTCGGCCGGCCGATCGCCGCGAACGACATCGACACGCGCAGACGCGTCGGCTACATGTCGCAAGGGTTTTCGCTCTACGGCGAATTGACCGTCCGGCAGAACCTCGTGCTGCACGCGCGCCTGTTCGGCGTACCGGAACCGGACGTGCCCGCCCGCGTGACCGAAATGGTCGCGCGCTTCGGGCTCGCGGACGCCCTCGACGCGCTGCCCGAGCGCCTGCCGCTCGGGATGCGGCAGCGGCTGTCCCTCGCGGTGGCGATGGTGCACAAGCCCGAGCTGCTGATCCTGGACGAGCCGACCTCGGGCGTGGATCCGGTCGCGCGCGACGACTTCTGGCGGTTGATGATCGAGCTCGCGCGCAACGATCGCGTCACCATCTTCATTTCGACGCACTTCATGAACGAGGCCGCGCGGTGCGACCGCATCTCGCTGATGCATGCGGGCCGCGTGCTCGCGAGCGCCGCGCCCGAGGAACTGGTGCGCCTGCGCGGTGCGGCCACGCTCGAGGACGCGTTCATCGGCTACCTGACCCACGCGCAGAAAGCGGACGACGCGGGCGGCACGGACGGCGCGACGGCCGATGCGCCGTCCGACGCCGGCTGGCTCGCCGCGCCGCCCGCTGCGGCCGACGCCGGCCATGCGGCCGCGTGGTTCAGCCCGGCGCGCGCCGGCAGCTATCTGTGGCGCGAGGTGCTGGAACTGCGACGCGACCCGTTGCGCGCGACGCTGGCGCTGTTCGGCTCGCTCGTGCTGATGTGCGTGATCAGCATCGGCATCAGTCTCGACGTCGACAACCTGACGTTCGCGGTGCTCGATCGCGATCAGTCGATCCTGAGCCAGGACTATGCGCAGAATCTCGCCGGTTCCCGCTACTTCGTGCCGCGCGCGCCGCTCGCGGACGACCGCGACATCGAGCGCCGCATGCGCAACGGCCAGCTGTCGCTCGCGCTCGAGATCCCGCCCGGCTTCGCGCGCGACGTGGCGCGCGGCCGCCGCGTGGAGATCGGCGCATGGGTCGACGGCGCGATGCCGATGCGCGCGGAGACGATCCGCGGCTACGTGGCCGGCATGCACGAAAACTGGCTGCGCGACCAGGCGAAGCGCCGGCTCGGCGTGTCGCTCGTCCCGGCCGTGGACATCGCGATCCGCTATCGCTACAACCCCGACGTCAAGAGCCTGCCGGCGATGATTCCCGCGATCATGCCGATGCTGCTGCTGATGCTGCCCGCGATGCTGACGGCACTCGCCGTCGTGCGGGAACGCGAGCTCGGGTCGATCGTCAACCTGTACGTGACGCCCGTCACGCGGGCCGAATTCCTGCTCGGCAAGCAGGCGCCATACGTCATGCTGGCGATGCTGAACTTCCTGCTGATGGTCGTGCTGGCCGACGTCGTGTTCGGCGTGCGGATCAAGGGCAGTTTCGCGACGCTGGCGGCCGCGGTGCTGATATTCAACGTCGTGGCCACCGGCATCGGGCTGTTTGCGTCGACGTTTACCCGCAGCCAGATCGCCGCGATCTTCATGACGATCGTCGGCACGCTGATTCCCGTCGTGCAGTTCTCGGGCCTGCTCACGCCGCTGTCGTCGCTCGAGGGCAGCGGGAAATGGGTCGGCACCGTCTATCCGGCCACCTACATGCTCGCGATCAGCCGCGGCGTCTACAACAAGGCGCTCGGGCTGGCCGATCTGTCGTCGCAGTTCTGGCCGATGCTCGCGGCCGTGCCGGTCATCCTGGTCATGACCGGCGTGCTGCTGCGCAAGCAGGAGCGCTGACCATGTCGCGCCTGCTCGTCATTTTCCGGCTCGGGGTCAAGGAACTGTGGAGCCTCGCTCGCGACCCGATCCTGCTCGCGCTCATCGTCTATACGTTCAGCGCGTCGATCTACGTCGCCGCCACCGCCCGCCCGGAAACGCTGCACAAGGTGCCGATCGCGATCGTCGACGAGGATGCGTCGCCGCTGTCGGCGCGCATCGCGGCGGCGTTCTTCCCGCCGCAGTTCGCGCCGCCGCCGATCGTCGACGCCGGCGCGGCCGATCGCGGGCTGGACGACGGCGACTACACGTTCTCGCTCGACATTCCGCCCGATTTCCAGCGCGACGTGCTCGCCGGCCGCCACGCGACGGTCCAGCTCAACGTCGACGCGACCCGCATGACGCAGGCGTTCACCGGCGGCGGTTACATCCAGCAGATCGTGGCGGGCGAGATCGACGCCTTCGTGCGGCGCCATCGCGGCACGTCGTTGCCGCCCGTCGATCTCGCGATGCGGATGCGCTTCAACCCGAATCTCGACGAAGTCTGGTTCGGCGCGCTGATGGAGCTGATCAACAACGTGACGATGCTGTCGATGATCCTCACCGGAGCCGCGCTGATTCGCGAGCGCGAGCACGGCACGATCGAGCATCTGCTCGTCATGCCGGTGACCGCCGCGGAAATCATGCTCGCGAAGGTCTGGTCGATGGGGCTCGTCGTCGCGGCGGCGGCCGTCGCGTCGCTGACGTTCGTCGTGGGCGGCGCGCTGCACGTGCCGATTCCGGGGTCCGTGCCGCTGTTCGTGGCCGGCATGGCGTTGCACCTGTTCGCGACGACGTCGATGGGGATCTTTCTCGCGACGCTCGTGCGCAGCATGCCGCAGTTCGGCATGCTGCTCGTCCTCGTGCTGCTGCCGCTGCAACTGCTGTCGGGCGGGCTGACGCCGCGCGAAAGCATGCCGCCCGTCGTGCAGGACATCATGCTGGCCGCGCCGACCACCCATTTCGTCGAACTCGCGCAGCGCATCCTGTATCGCGGCGCCGGGCTAGACGCGGTGTGGGCCCAGTTCGCCGCGCTGTTCGCGATCGGCTGCGTGCTGTTCCTGCTGTCGCTGACGCGATTCCGCAAGACGATTGGTCAGATGACTTGATCGGCGCGTCGCGCCCGTGACGCCGGAATTTGTCCGTTGATACAGATCAATCGTGCCCGAGCGCGGCACGCGATCATGGCGCCATGTCTTGCGCAACCAGCGGCAACGCCGTCCACGGCGGCCGCTTCCCGGGAGAACGTCATGATGGGTCTGCCATACCGAAGCGCGCTCGCGACGCTCTGCGTGTTCATCGCGCTCGCCTCGCTGCTGGGCGTCGTGCACGCGATGCTGATC
The DNA here is from genome assembly GCF_053427615.1 of Burkholderia sp. AW33-5. NCBI lineage: Bacteria > Pseudomonadati > Pseudomonadota > Betaproteobacteria > Burkholderiales > Burkholderiaceae > Burkholderia > Burkholderia sp. AW33-5. The sequence continues at coordinate 24,635 of NZ_JBSAXA010000004.1, forward strand.
GACGCGCCGGTCGTTCCGTACGCGATCATCGCGCTGGTTTCAGGCATCGTCGCGTTCGTCGCGCAACTGGATCCGGCGGCCTCCCGGCGATAGCGGCACGGACCGGACGCGCTGGATTCGCGATCATGAACGGCATTCTGCGTCTCGCGTTCAAGCTGCTCGTCAACGACAGTGCGAAATTCACCGCGCTGACCGTCGGCATCACGTTCTCGGTGCTGCTGATGATCGAGATGACGTCGCTGTTCGCCGGCATCCTGAACAAGTCGTCGGCGTCGGTCATCAACATCGGCGCGAAGGTCTGGGTGATGGACCCGGCCGTGAAGACGATCGCGAACAGCATCGGCATGCCCGATTACGTGCTCGACGCCGTGCGCAGCATCGACGGCGTCAAGTATGCGGTGCCGCTCTATTCCGGCGGCGCGCTCGTCAAGCTGCGCTCCGGCACCTACCAGGCCGTGACGGTCGTCGGCCTCGACGACGCCAGCCTGCTCGGCCGCCCGACGATGCTGCAGGGCCGCATCGAGGACATTTACGCGGAAAACGGCTTCATCGCGATTCAGGATCCCGAGTTTCGGAAGCTCGAGAATCCGTCCGTCGGCACCGATTTCGAGTTGAACGATCATCGCGGCGTGATCGTCGGCATCGCGAAGGTCGCCGCGAGCGGCCTGTTCGGCACGCCGACGCTTTACACCACGTACGCCCGCGCGATCCGCTACATTCCGTCGCCGCGCTTCACGACCTCGTACATCCTCGTCGAGCCGAAGTCGGATGCGGACATCGCCCACATCAAGGCCGTCGTGCAATCGCTCGGCTATCGCGCGTACACGCGCGACGAATTCATCGCGCAGATCTCGCGTTTTTACAAGTACGAGACGGGGCTCGGCACCAACATCATGCTGATGACGATCATCAGCTTCATCATCGGCCTGTCGATTTCAGGGCAGACGTTCTATGCGTTCATCCTCGAGAACCTCGACAAATTCGGCGCGCTGAAGGCGATCGGCGCGAAAAGCCGCGAGCTGGTCGCGATGATTTTGTTCCAGGCCACGTTCACCGCGCTGACCGGCTACGGCATCGGCGTCGGGCTGTGCGTGCTGATGATCAGCCTCGCGAAACTGCGGATTCCCGACTATGCGGCGCTCGTTACGTACGGCAACCTGTTGCTCGCGTTCGGGATGGTGGTCGTGATCGCGACGATCTCGAGCTATCTCGGCGTGCGGCGCGTACTGCGCATCGAGCCGTTCGACATCTTCCGGGGCTGACGATGGCCGGCATCGCGATCGACGCGCGCGGCGTCAGCAAGTGGTTCGGCGAAGGCGACGCGCGCACGCAGGCATTGCGCGACGTGTCGATGCAGGCGAACTTCGGCGAGATGCTGCTGATCGTCGGGCCGTCCGGCAGCGGCAAGACGACGCTGCTCAGCGTGATCTCCGGCATCCTCCGGCCGGACGACGGTTCGGTGTCGATCGACGGTGTCGACCTGTGGGCGCAGCCGAACGACGCGATCGCCGATTTCCGGCTGAACCGGATCGGCTTCGTGTTCCAGGACTACCACCTGTTCCCGCGGCTCACGACCGCCGAGAACGTCGCGATCCCGCTGATCCTGAGGCGCCGCCCATGGGATGACGCGATCAAGGAAGCGCACGCGTATCTGGACGTGGTCGGCCTCGCGAACCGCGCGCAATTGGCGCCGGTGAAGCTGTCCGGCGGCGAACAGCAGCGCGTCGCGATCGCGCGCGCGATCGTCAGCCAGCCCGACCTGCTGATCCTCGACGAACCGACCGCGTCGCTCGACGGCGACACGGGCCGCATGATCATCGACTTCGTCAAGCACGAGGTGCTCAACGACACGCGCTGCATCGTGATCGTCACGCACGACGCGCGCATCTTCGAGTACGCGGATCGCGTCCTGCGAATGGAAGACGGCAAGCTGAACGGCATCGAGCGCGGAGGTGCGCGATGAAACACCGGCTCGTGTTCGTGGCGGCCCTGCTCGGCTTCCTGGCAAGCGTCGTCGCCGCGTGGGTCTACAGCCGCCAGGAGCCGCCGCAGCCGCCGGTATTCAAGCCGGCGGCCAATCCGTACGCACGCGGCGTCTATGCAAACGGCATCGTCGAGAGCGAGCAGCCGGCCGGCGCGAACGTGAACGTCTATCCGGACGTCTCGGGCGCCGTGACGCGCATCCTCGTGCACGACGGCGATCCGGTGAAGGCCGGCGACGCGCTGCTGACGATCGACGACTCGGTGCAACGCGCGACCGCCGCCCAGCTCGCGGCGCAAGCCGACGCGGCCGCCGCGCTCCTCGACGAGCTGAAGGCGCAGCCGCGCCGCGAGGTGCTCGACGTGGCCAGCGCGCAAACCACGGCCGCACAGGCGAGCCTGAAGCTCGCGCAGGATCAGTACGACAAGCAGCGGCACGCGTATGACATCGATCCGAAAGCCGTCAGCCGCGACGCGCTCGACACCGCCGCGAACGCGGTGCGCGTCGCGGCGGCCAATCTGGAGGTCGTGACGCGGCAGTATCGTCTGACCAAGGCCGGCGCGTGGAGCTACGACGTGCGCAACCAGGAAGCGCAGGCCATCGCGCTGCGGCGCGCGGCCGACGCGGCGGCCGCCCTGCTCGCCCGCTACACGCTGCGCGCGCCGGCCGACGGCACCGTTCTGGCGATGAACGCGGCCGTCGGGGCCTACCTGACCTCGCAGGGGCTGTACGACACCTATACGCGCGGCAGCACGCCGGTCGTGGTGCTCGGCACACCGGTCGACCGGTTGCAGGTGCGCTGCTACATCGACGAAATCCTGATCCATCAGCTCCCCGATCTGCATGCGTTGAAGGCGCACATGTTCGTGCGCGGCACGTCGGTCGAGGCCGATCTTCAGTTCGTGCGCGTGCAGCCGTACGTCACGCCGAAGATCGAGCTGTCCGACCAGCGCACCGAGCGCGTCGACGTGCGCGTGCTGCCGGTCATTTTCCGTATCGTGCCGAACAGGAATGTGCGGCTGTTTCCCGGGCAGATCGTCGATGTCTACGTCGCAGGCAAATAACGGCGCCCGTTGCGCGCACGCGCTGCGCCGCCGAACCGGCGCGCTGGCCGTCGCCGGACTGCTCGCCGGATGCACGGTCGGGCCGAATTTCGTCCCGCCGCCCGCGCCGCGCGTCGCGCGCTTCGTGCCACCCGACGATCCGGGCGCGGCGTCCGGCTCCTGGCGCGGCGGTGGCAGAACACAGGCGTTGTCGGCGGACGCGGCGCTCACGCGCGACTGGTGGACGCGCTTCGGCAGCCGCGCGATCGACTCGACCGTCGCCGAAGCGCTGACCGGCAGCCCGACGCTCGATCTCGCCGAAGCGACGCTGCGGCGCAGCGAGCACGCGCTGCGGGCCGGTCAGGGCATCTTCTTTCCGCAGGTGGATGCGCAGGCCGGCGCGTCGCGCCAGCGCGCCACGCCGCTGCGCACCGGCCAGGCGGTGCCGGCGTCGATCTTCAACCTGTTCACGCTGTCGGCGACGGTCAGCTACACGCTCGACCTGTGGGGTGGCGAACGGCGCCAGGTCGAAGCGCTCGCGGCCGACGTCGATGCGCAACGGCAAGCGCTGGCGGGCGCCTATCTGATGCTGACCGCGAACGTCGTCAATACGATGGTCGCGCGCGCAGCCTATCGCGACGAAGCCGAGGCGACGCGCGAAATGATCGGCCTGCTCGACGAGCAGATTCGTCTGACGCGCGCGCAGGTGACGGCCGGCGCGGCGGCCTACGTCGCGGTGCTGACGCTGGAATCTCAGCGGGCGTCGTTCGAGGCGACGCTGCCCGCGCTCGACCAGAAACGCGCGCAGGCCGACGATCTGCTCGCGCTGCTGGCCGGCCGCTACCCGGTCGACTGGCGCACGCCGGACCTGTCGCTCGACGGGATCGAATTGCCCGCCAGCCTGCCCGACACGGCGCCGTCGTCGCTGGTGCGCCGCCGCCCCGACATCCTGCAGGCCGAAGCCCAACTGCACGTGGCCAGCGCGCAGGTCGGCGTCGCGACGGCCGCGCTCTATCCGAACCTCACGCTGTCCGCGTCGGGCGGGTTCGAAAGTGTCGTCGCCGGCAAGCTGTTCGCGCCGGCCGGCCGCGCATGGAGTGTCGGCGCCGGGCTCGCCGCGCCGATCTTTCACGGCGGCACGCTGCTGAACCAGCGGCGCGCCGCGCAGGATGCGTACGACGAAGCCGATGCGACCTATCGCCAGGTCGTCCTGTCGGCGTTCTCGCAGGTGGCCGACACGTTGCGCGCGCTCGCCAACGACGCGGCGGCGCTCGATGCGCAGGCGCGCGCGATGGCCGCGGCCCGTGATGCGCTGACGCTCACGCAGGCCGGCTACGACGCGGGGATCGCCGGCTACGTCCAGTTGCTGGTCGCCGACGTGCAATACCATCAGGCGCGGATTGCATGGCTGCAGACGGTCGCGCAGCGGCTGCAGGACACGGTCGCGTTCTACGTCGCGCTCGGCGGCGGCTGGGGCGACGCGGGCTGACACGCGCGCGGCACGGGCATTCAGCGCCGTTTAGCCCCGTTCAGCCCGTCTGCGCCGCAACGTCGGGCCGCTGCCACGGCGGCAATTCCGCCCAGCCGAGCGGCCCGTAGACGGTGCCGCCGGCGGCCTCGATCCGTTCGACGAACGTGGCGAGCGTGGCCCCGGCGGGCACGGTCAGCGTCAACGCATCGACGAAATCCTCGCTGCGCAGCCATGGCGCCGCGCCGTGGTTGATCTGCTGGACGCTCCATGCGTGCCCGTGCCGCCCGGCCTCGGGCGGCAACAGACCCGGCGCGTCGAACGCGACCCGCAGTAATTGCGCGCGCGAATCGCTGTACGGCGGTTTCGCGGCATTCTGGTACGGCACGTCCGCCCAGCGCTCGCCGCATTGCTCGTCGAGCGGCAAGCAGGTAAACCACGCCCAGGGCGAGCGGACGAAGCACAGCCGGTAAAGGTGCCCGGCACCATCCAGATTGGCGATCAACGTCATGATGGGTTCATCCCGAAAGACTCGTGATGCCGCTACGCGTGGCGCGCACGGCCTGCGCGGATGACGGGATCACGACGCCGCAAGCGCGCACGAAATCACTATCCCGCCGCCGCCGTGGCCCGAGGTTGATCGTCGTCAAACCGCACGCCGTCCGGGAATCTCGCCCGGCCGGCATGGCGATCCCGCAATCCCTGATTTCGGTCAACCGCCGCTTGCGCGTTCGGGATGTAATCGACTTACTGTTCCGTCGACTCCCGATGAGGCAATACATGAAACTGACATTTCTCGGCGCGACCGAAACGGTGACCGGCTCGAAGTATCTGATCGAGCACGGCAGCCGGCGCGTCCTGGTCGATTGCGGTCTGTTCCAGGGGACCAAGAACCTGCGGCTGCGCAACTGGCGAGCGCTGCCGTTCGCGCCCGACACGCTGGACGCGGTCGTGCTCACGCACGCGCATGTCGATCACACCGGCTATCTTCCGGTGCTGGTGCGCGAAGGCTATCGCGGGCCGGTGTACTGCACGGCGGCCACGGCCGAACTCTGCGACATCATGCTGCGCGACAGCGCGCGGCTGCAGGAGGAGGAAGCCGATTTCGCGAACCGGCACGGTTACTCGAAGCATCATCCGGCGCAACCGCTCTACACGCTGGACGACGCCCAGCGCGCGCTGCGCCTGCTGAAGCCGGTCGCCTTCGACGAATGCACGTCGCTGGTCGGCAACCTGTCGTTCCGCCTGCTGCCGGCCGGGCACATCCTCGGCGCGGCGAGCGTCGTGATGCACTGGGATCACAAGGTGCTCGCGTTCTCGGGCGATCTGGGCCGGTATCACGACCCGATCATGCAGCCGCCGCGCCCGCCCGCGCATGCGGACTATCTGGTCGTGGAATCGACATACGGCGACCGGCTGCATCCGACGTCGGATCCCGAAGCCGAACTGGCCGCAATGTTCGACAAGACCTTCGCGCGCGGCGGTGTCGTCGTGATGCCCTGCTTCACCGTGGGCCGCGCGCAGGAAATCCTGCATTACATCGCGCGGCTGAAGGCGTCCGGCCGCATGGCGCGCGTCCCGGTGTTCCTCGACAGCCCGATGGCAACCGACGTGACCGAGATCTATCGTCACCATATCCTCGAGCACCGCCTGACCGTCTCGGAGGCGAACGCGCTCGGCCACGCGGCGACGATGATCCGGTCGGTGGACCAGTCGAAGGCGATCGCCGACCACCACGGCCCGATGGTCATCATCGCCGGCAGCGGCATGGCGACGGGCGGGCGCGTGCTGCATCACCTGACCCGCTACGCGCCCGATGCGCGCAACACGATCGCGCTGGTCGGCTACCAGGCCGCGGGCACGCGCGGGGCGGCACTGGCCGCGCACGAGCCGACGGTGAAGATTCACGGCGAGTACGTCCGCGTGCGCGCTCAGGTCGAGATGATCACGACGCTGTCGGCCCATGGCGACTACGAAGAGATTCTGAAGTGGCTCGGCACGATGCAGTGCCCGCCCGCGCGGACGTTCGTCACGCATGGCGAACCCGCTGCCGCGGATGCGATGCGCCGGCGCATCGCCGAGCGCCTGCACTGGCGGTGCGAGGTGCCGACCTACGAGCAGTGCGTCGATCTGGACGAGGTTGAATCGAACGACACGCCGGAACCCGCCGCGCTGTCGTCCTGACTGCGGGCGAAACGCCCGCCGCGCGTGACGGGAGGCGGCGGCGCCCGATTCCCGTCACGCGCGGCCCGGCGATCAGCCGACTTCGATGATGACCTTCAACGCGTTGGTTTGCGCGGCGCGCCCGAACGTGTCGTACGCGCGTTCCACGTCGTCGAGCGAGAACCGGTGCGTGATCAGGCGCGCCGGATCGAGGCGCCCGGCGCCCACGGTTTTCAGCAGCATCGGCGTGCTGACCGTGTCGACGAGCCGCGTCGTGATCGAGATGTTGCGATCCCACAGCTTCTCGAGGTGCAGGTCGGCCTTGACGCCGTGCACGCCGACGTTCGCGACGACCCCGCCGGGCGCCACGAGCGACGTGCACATCTCGAACGTCGCCGGAATGCCGACCGCTTCGATCGCGCAATCCACGCCCACGCCGTCGGTCAGCTTCATGACTTCCGCCACCGGGTCGCCATCGCGACCGTCGAAGCAGTCGGTCGCGCCGAAACGCCGCGCGACCTCGAGCCGGTTGCTGTCCGGATCGATCATGATGATCCGCGCGGGCGAATAGAACTGCGCGGTCAGCAACGCGGCCAGCCCGATCGGGCCGGCGCCGACGATCGCGACCGAGCATCCCGGCTGCACCTTGCCGTTCAGCACGCCGCATTCGAATCCGGTCGGCAGGATGTCGGACAGCATCACGAGCGCGTCCTCGTCCGCGCCGGCCGGGATCCGGTACAGGCTGGTCGGCGCATGCGGGATGCGCACGAACTCGGCCTGCGTGCCGTCGATCCGGTTGCCGAGGATCCAGCCGCCGGTCGTGCAATGCGAATAGATTCCGCGGCGGCAGTATTCGCAGCGGCCGCACGACGAGATGCACGAAATCAGCACGTGATCGCCCGGCTTCAGCGAATCGACCGCGGCGCCGACCTGCTCGACGATCCCCACGCCTTCATGGCCCAGAATGCGGCCCGGTTCGCACGTCGGCACGTCGCCCTTGAGGATGTGCAGATCGGTGCCGCAGATCGTCGTGCGCGTCACGCGGACGATCGCGTCGGTGGGCGACTGCAATTCCGGTTTGGGCCGCCGCTCGAGCGCCTTGCGCCCGGGGCCGTGGTAAACGAGTGCTTTCATCGCGATTCCTCCATCGAAAGGGGGGCCTGTTCAGGCATCGGGGCGGTGTCGTGCCGGACCTGCGCCAGCAACACCGCGAGCGCACAGGAGGCGACGCGGACGGCGACGCCGTCGGCGCGGCTCGTCAGCACGATCGGCACGCGCGCGCCCACGACGACGCCCGCGTTCGCGGCACCGCCCAGGTATTCGAGCTGCTTCGCGAGCATGTTGCCCGCTTCGATATCGGGCACGACCAGGATGTCGGCACGGCCGGCGACCGGCGAATCGATCCCCTTCTCGCGCGCGGCCCGCTGCGATATCGCGTTGTCGAACGCGAGCGGGCCGTCGACGACCGCTCCCGTGATCTGCCCGCGCTCGGCCATCTTCGCCAGGGCCGCCGCGTCGAGCGTCGAACGCATCGCCGGATTGACGGTCTCGACCGCGCACAGCACGGCCACGCGCGGGCAGGCAACGCCCAGCGCATGCGCGACGTCGATCGCGTTCTGCGTGATGGCCGCCTTCTGCGCGAGATCCGGCGCGATATTGACGGCCGCGTCGGTCAGCAGGAACGGGCGCGGATAGGCGGGCGCCTCGATCAGGAAACAGTGAGACATGCGTTTGTCCGTGCGCAGGCCCGATTCCGCGGCGACGACCGCCCCCATCAGCTCGTCCGTATGCAGGCTGCCCTTCATCAGCGCGCCGGCGCGGCCCGACGCCGCGAGCTCCACCGCCCGGGCCGCCGCCGCGTGGCTGTGCGGCACGTCCTCGATCGTCCATTTCGCCAGATCGACGCCCGCCTCGTCCGCCACGCGCGACACCTTCGCGCGCGGCGCGACGATCAGCGGCTCGATCGACGCGCCCAGCGGCGACGCATCGAGTGCGGCAAGCGCGACGAGACTGGCCGCGTCGCACGGATGCACGACGGCCATCGTCAGCGGCGGCGCATGACGCGCACGCGCGATCAGCTCGGGCAGTTCGCCGTCCGCGCGCGGCAACAGGCCGGGCAGGCGCGCGCCGACGGACACATCCGAATGCAGGTTCATGTTCATGTCTCGAGCACGTAGGTTCCGGGTGCCGCGCCGAAACCGGCGGCCGGCACGCGTGCCGGCACGTCGCCCGACGAATGCGCGCGCAACCAGTCGCGCCAGCACGTCCACCACGATCCGTCGACCGCAGGCGTTTCGCTCACGAAGTCGTGCCGGCTCCGGTAAGGCGCGCCATGCTCGCGCGTCGCGCAGCGATAGTGGCGCCCCGGATGCCCGGGCTCGGACACGATGCCGGCATTGTGGCCGCCGGAGGTCAGCACGAACGTCAGCGCATGGTGCGTGAGCAGATGCAGCTTGTAGACGGAACGCCAGGGCGACACGTGATCGCGTTCGGTTCCGACCACGAACGTCGGCACGTCGATATCCGACAGCGCGACCGGTCGCCCGTCGACGCAGTAGCGGCCGGCCGCGAGATCGTTGTCGAGGAAAAGCCGCGTCAGGTATTCCGTATGCATCCGGTACGGCATGCGCGTGGTGTCCTCGTTCCACGACATCAGGTCGTTCGGCTTGGTGCGCGTGCCGAGCAGGTATTCGCTCATCATGCGCGACCAGATCAGGTCGCGCGCGTTCAGCAGCTGGAACGCGGCGGACATCTGCGCGCCGTCCAGATAGCCCTGCCGCCACATCAGCGCGTCGAGCGCGGACAGTTCGCTCGCGTCGATGAAGAGGCCGAGTTCGCCGGGTTCGCTGAAATCGGTCTGGGCCGCCAGCAACGTGACGGACCGCAATGCGTCGTGCTGCCGCCCGTCGCGCGCGAGCGCCGCCGCGCCGATCGCCAGCAGCGTGCCGCCGAGGCAGTAGCCGACCGCGTGGACGGCTTCGCCGCAGATCGACCGGACGGCGTCGAGCGCCGCCATGCACCCGTCGCGCAGGTAATCGTCGAGCCCGAGCTCGCGCGCCTCCGCGCCCGGGTTGCGCCACGACACGGCAAACACCGTGTAGCCGGCATCGACCAGGAAGCGGATCAGCGAATCGTGCGGCTGCAGGTCGAGGATGTAGTACTTCATGATCCACGACGGCACGATCAGGATCGGCTCGCGCGCCACGGCGGGCGTCGCCGGGTCGTATTGCAGCAGCTCGCACAACGCGTTGCGCCATACGACGCGGCCCGGCGTGATCGCCACGTCGCGTCCCGGCAGATAGCCGTGCGTGTCGCGGGCGCGCGTGCCGCTCGTGCGATCGAGCAATGCGCTCGCGTCGTCCAGCCAGTGCCGGAAGCCTGCCGCGAGATTCGCGCCGCCGCTGCGCATCGTCGCGTCGAGCACGACCGGGTTGGTCGCCAGGAAATTGCCCGGCGAGCACGCGTCGAGCCACTGTCGCGCGATGAATCCGACCAGCTCCTCGTGGTGCCGTTCGACGCCCGGCACGTCGCGCGTCGCGTCGCGCCACCAGCGCTGGATCGACAGGAAGCCGTCGCGATACGCGCGAAACGGCCAGCCGGACCACGCGGGCGCGGCGAAGCGCGGATCGGCCTGCCCCGCGTGCACGGCCAGGCCGCTCGTGTCGGCCGCGTTGGGCTCGCCCTCGCTCTCGCCCTGGCTGGCGGCCGGTGCGGCGGCAGCCAGCCACGCCTGCGTCGCGAGCTCGAAACATTTGCCCGGCGACACGGCCAGATGCGCGCCCCAGTCGAGCACGGCCAGCGCCATCGACACGGGCGACAGCCCGAAGGTCATCGCGGCCACATTCGCATGCGCGGCGCGGTTCCATTGTTCGGCGGGCGACGTACGGGCCGGCGTGCATTCGGCCGCGCGCGACGCCGGTTCGCTCGTACTCGTTGGCCGCATCGTTTCGTGCCCGATCGGCAAGCGCATGACGGATGCTTTCATCGCATGTGCATGCCGCCGTTGACGTCGAATTCCGCGCCGGTCGCGAACGCCCCCGCGTCGGAACACAGGAAGGCGACGAGCTCGGCGATTTCGCCGGGATTGCCGAGGCGGCCGACCGGAATCTGCGGCAGGATCTTCGTGTCGAGCACTTCCTTCGGCACCGTCTCGAGCATCGCGGTCGCCAGGTAGCCGGGCGCAACCGTGTTGACCGTGATGCCGTGGCGCGCGAGCTCGAGCGCCAGCGTCTTCGTGAAGCCGTGGATGCCGGCCTTCGCGGCCGCGTAATTCGCCTGCCCGTAGGCGCCGCGCGTACCGTTCACCGAGCCGACGTTCACGATCCGCCCGAAGCCGGCCGCGATCATGCCGGGCACGAACGGCTTCGTCATGTTGAACATGCCGTCGAGGTTGGTGCGCAGCACCGCATCCCACATGCTCTTGGTCATCTTCACGAAGGTGGCGTCGTGCGTGATCCCGGCGTTGTTGACGAGCACGTCGACATGCCCGAATTCGGCCAGCACGCGCGCCGCGCAGTGCTGGCACGAATCGTAGTCGGCGACGTCGACCTCGAACGCGTGGAACGTCCTGCCCGCCTCGCGTTCGTGCGTCAGCCACGTCGCGACGTGGTCGTTGCCTTCCGTGTGCGACACCGCCACCGTCATGCCGGCATCGTGCAGGCGCCGGCTGATCGCGGCGCCAAGGCCACCCATTCCGCCCGTGACGAACGCGACGCGGTCAGCGCACATGGTCGTTCTCCCGTGCGCCGGTCGTGCCATTCAGGCGGCGGGGGGAAACCGGCGCCCCTTCGCTCGCGTCCTCGATCCCGTGCTCCAGTGCCGTCATCCATTCCGCCCACGGCATGCTGGCTTCGTTGACCACGGCCAGTCGCTCCAGATCGGGCAGCCAGTCGGTCTGATAACGCGACAGCGCGCCTGCGCCGTATTCGCGCGCCCAGGTGCGCCATGCGCCGGCGCTCTCGTATTGCGCACGCATGCACAGCTCGGTCGCATCCTGCCAGATCGCGACGCTCGCCATCGCGTAGTCGCGCATCACCTGCCGGGTCGCCTCGCCGAAGGCCGTCCACTCCTTCGTATCCGCGAGCGCCTGCTGCAGGTGACGGACCGCGTCGCGGTCGCGCTCGATGCGCCGCCCCGCCAGCGCATGCCATTCGTGCTGCCAGTCGCGGTTCAGCGCGACCATGCGCAGCGCGAGATCGCAGCCCGCGCGGCAGACGTCATTCGGTGTCGTCAAAGCGTACGTACTCATCGGCTTTCCTCTTTCGATCCGGTCAATGGGTTGGCATTCCGCCTCATGCCGCCTGCCCGGGATCGGCATCGCGACCGCTTCACTGTGCGGGCATCGCGCAAGGGAGCCGTTGATCTGAGTCAAGTACGCGGAAACCCTGCTCCGTAGACTGGATTGCACTGGCGGTTCCCCCGTCGATGGAGCGATTCCGATGAGCTACAAGAGCATAGTCGTGCACCTCGATTCGAGCGCCCGCGCGCATTCGCGGCTCGAATTCGCGTTGCGTCTCGCCCGGCGCTTCGGTGCGCATCTGACCGGCCTGTACGCGGTCTACACGCCGGAACCGCATTCGTTCTACGTGATGGCCGGGTCCGCCGATTACTTCCGTGAGCACCGCGAACAGCGCGACGAACGGCTCGCGGCCCTGGAACGCCTGTTCCATGCGGAGACGGCCCGCGCGAAAGTGCAGGCCGCATGGGTGTGTGCCGACGATCGCGCGAACCTGGCCGTGCCGCGCGCCGCCCGCCTCGCGGACCTCGTGATCGCGGGCCAGAGCGACCCGAACGATCCCGAGACCTTCATCGACGACCAGTTTCCGGAAAACCTCGTGCTGTCCGCCGGTCGCCCGGTGCTGTTCATGCCGTACGCCGGCGAATTCCCGTCGATCGGCGAACGGGTGTTCGTCGCGTGGGACGGCAGCCGGGAAGCGGCCCGCGCCGCGCACGACGCGATCCCCTTTCTCGAACACGCGAAGCGCACGACGGTCGCCGCCGTGATCGACGGCGATTCGGAAGCGGCAACCACGCGCATTCCGGCCGCCGATGCCGCGCTGATGCTGGCGCGCCATGCACGCGACGTGAACGTGCTCGACATCGATGCGGGCGCCGGCTCGGCGATCGGCGACACGTTGCTGTCGCGCGCTTATGAAACGGGTTCCGATCTGCTCGTGATGGGCGCCTACGGCCATCCGCGCTGGCGCGAGCTGGTGATGGGCGGCGCCACGCGCACGGTGCTGGCGTCGATGACGCTGCCCGTGCTGATGTCGCACTGAGCCGGCCGATGCGTACGCTCGCGCTGCTCGTCGTCAATGCCGGTTCATCGAGCGTCAAGTTCTCGATCTTCGCGTATCCGCCGCACGGCGATCCCGTGCGGCGGCCGTTGCACGACGGCGAAGCGGTCGCGGCCGGCAACAGCGTGTCGATCCGCTTCGACGCCGAGCCGGACGCTTCGCTGCCGCTCGGCACGGACGACGATCCCTACCGCGCCGTGCTCGCGCAGATCGCGACGTGGATCCGCGTGAAGTTGCCGCATGTCGCGCTGGGCGCGATCGCGCACCGCGTCGTGCACGGCGGCGCGCGATACGTGGAGCCGGTGGTCGTCGACGACGACGTGCTGGACGCGCTGCGCACGCTGACGCCGCTGGCGCCGTTGCATCAGCCGCACAGCCTGGATGCGATCGACGCGCTGCGCGACGCGTTTCCGGACGTCCCGCAGATCGCCGTGTTCGACACGGCGTTTCATCGCACGCTGCCGCGCGTCGAGCAGCTGCTGCCGTTGCCGCACACGTGGTTCGACCAGGGCGTGCGCCGCTACGGGTTCCATGGCCTGTCGTACGAATATCTGTCGGTCGCCCTCGCCGAATCGTTCGGCGAGCGTGCGCATGGCCGCGTGATCGCCGCCCATCTCGGCAGCGGCGCGAGCCTGTGCGCGCTGCGCGACTGCCGCAGCGTCGCGACGACCATGGGCTTCTCCGCGCTCGACGGATTGATGATGAGCACGCGCTGCGGAACGCTCGACCCCGGCGTCGTCCTGCACCTGCTCGACGTCGACAAGCTGTCCGGCGACGCACTGGGACACATGCTGTATCACGAGTCCGGTCTCAAGGGCGTGTCGGGGGTATCCGGCGATCCGCGCGTGCTGCTCGCGCGCGAAGCGGCCGGCGACGCGCCGGCCCGCGACGCGCTGGCGCTGTACGTCCATCGCATCGTGCGCGAGACCGGCGCGCTGACCGCGCTGCTCGGCGGCCTCGACATGCTCGTCTTCACCGCCGGCATCGGCGAACACTCGGCGGAATTGCGCGCGCGGATCTGCGCGTCGCTCGGCTGGCTCGGCGTCGCGCTCGACGCGCGCGCGAATGCGGCCCATGCGCATGTGGTGTCGTGCGCGTCGAGCGCGGTCGCGGTGGTCGTCGAGCCGACCAACGAAGCGTGGGTCGCGGCGCGCGCCGCGGTGCGCGTGCTGCGCGGCAACCGCGACGGTTGATCCAGATCAGCGCACTCGGCGTGCGCGCGCCGATGATGATTGCATCAACATCCGTTCAAGGGAATCGTCATGTACTCGAACATTCTGGTTGCGCTCGACGGCAGCGATACGTCGTCCCGCGCACTCGACGCCGCGCTGAATCTCGCGTCGGAGACGGGTGCACGGCTGACCCCCGTCTATGTCGTCGATTTCCTGGTGCCGGCCTACGACACGTACGGATACGACCCGTCGATCCTGATCGATGCGTTCCGCGAGGAAGGGCTGCGCGTCACGGAGGACGCGGCGAAACGCATGAAGGCGCGTGACGTGGCCGGCACGCCGCGGATTTCCAATGTCGCGCCGACGGGTCAAGACGTCGCGCAACACATCGTCGCGCTCGCCGGCGAGATCAAGGCCGACCTGATCGTGATGGGCACGCACGGCCGGCGCGGCTTCCAGCGCCTCTTCCTCGGCAGCGTGGCCGAGCGCGTGCTGCGTCAGGCCACGTGCCCGGTCCTGATGATTCCGGCGAGCTGCGCCGCGAAGGCGTCCGCCGAGACCACCGCGGCATCAACCGAAAAGGAGCCGTCATGAGCTACAAGACCCTGCTCGTCCATCTCGACGACAGCGAGCGCTGTGCGACGCGCGTCGACCTCGCGCTCGAACTCGCGGGACGCTGGAACGCCCATCTGATCGGCCTCTACGTGGTTTGCCAGGACCTCTTCGAGCCGTTGCGTCGGCCCGACGAACCGCTGAAGCTGGCCGTCTACGAACGCCTGTGCGACCAGCGGCGCAAGGAAGCGGAAGAAAGATTCCTGATCGCCGCCGAGCGCGCCGGGCGCAGCGTCGAATGGCAGGCGCCGACCGGCAACGCGACCGAGGCCGCGGTACTGCACGCGCGCCACGCCGATCTGCTGGTGCTCGGCCAGGAAAATCCCGACGACCGCCTGACCTACGTCGCACGTCATTTCGTCGAGGACGTCGTGATGGGCAGCGGACGCCCGGCGCTCGTCGTGCCCTACGCGGGCGACGTGCGAACGCTCGGCGAGAACGTGCTGATCGGCTGGGACGGCGGTCGCGAAGCCGCTCGCGTGATGGCCGACGCCCTGCCGCTGCTCGCCCGCGCACGCTTCGTCAACGTCGAGACGGTCAGCCGCGGGCAACCCGATCCGGACAAGACGCCGGCGGGCGTCGACGTCGCCGCGTATCTCGAACGGCACGGCATTCGCGCGTCGTTCTCGACCACGCCGCGCCAACGGTCGGTGAGCGTGGGCGCGACGCTGCTGAACCGGGTGACCGACCTGCACGCGGATCTGCTGGTGATGGGCCTGTACAGCCATGCGCGCATGCACGAACGCGTGCTCGGCGGTGCCACCCGCACGATCCTCGAAACGATGACGGTGCCGGTCCTGCTGTCTCACTGAGCGAGCGAAAACGGGCAGCCGCTTGCGGCTGCCCGCCTCTGGTCACCCCCTCACAGCACGCCGGCACACGCGCCCGGACCTTCGCGTACGACCAGCACCGGCCGGTCCGCGATGCGCACCAGCGATTCGGCGACGCTGCCGAGCAACGCACGGCGCACGCCGCGCCGGCCATGCGTGCCCATCACGATCAGGTCCGCATCGCATTCGGCGGCGGCTCGCGCGAGCACGTCCGAGATGTCCTCTCCGCACGCGTCGATCGTTTGCGCGACGCCGCGTACGCCGGACAGCTGGAACGCGGTTTCCGCGTCCGAGACCGCGATCGCGGCCTTGTCCGCGTCCAGGCCTGCCGGGTCGCGCTGGTCGATATAGCCGCTGTCGACGTCGGCCAGCCGCGGCGCATCCGATACCACGCACATGGCGATGACCAGGCTGCCCGACTCGCGGGCGAGCGAAATCGCCTCGTCGAGCGCGAGCCGCGCACCGCGGCTGCCGTCGAGTGCCGCAAAGATCCTTTGGTACATGGCGCCTCCCTGCCGTCGTCCCGGTTCGATCGGTTCCTGAAACGAGTCTGATCCCGGCGGGCGCCGTTCCGTTGACACGGGTCAAACACGCACGGCGCCGCCCGTGCGCATCGGTCCCGATTGGCGAACCTCGGTAAACCGCGCACAATCAGGGCGATATTGCAGTTGCGGCCCGCCCCGCTGTTCGTGCCTCGCGTCCGGCCCGCCGCCAGCCAGCCACCGACGAAGTCCGTCAGGATGAACGGCAATGACAACGAATTCGCCCCCCTCCAGGGCCGGGCCGGCGTCGCACCGGATCCGGCCCGCGCGATATGCAGCCATGGCCGCGCTGCTGACGCTGGCGCTTGGCCTGACTGCAACGTTTGCGGCGTCCCGGGCACTGCAGAACGGGGCACAGCACGCCGCGCAGGCGAGGTTCGAGCAAACCGCGACACTCGCGACGGCCGACCTTCGGCGCACGCTCCTCGGCGCGGCTGCCGTTTTGCGCGGCGCGCACGGCTTCGCGTCGACGCTGCCCGCGCCGCAATCCGGGGCTGCGTGGCGCCGCTATCTCGCCAGTCTCAATCTGGACGGATTGCAGTCGCCGGTCCGCAGTCTCGGGAGAATCGAGCCGAGCGCGGCGGAGGACAATCAAGCGACCCGGCAGGCACTTCAGCGCGCGGCGGAAACCGGCAAGGTCACGCTCGCCGCGAACGCGTTCCAGGACAGCACCGATGCGGCAATTGCCCGGACGGAGCTGACGCTGTACCTGCCGATTTATGCGAACGCTGAAGACATTGCTTCGTCCGGGTCGCGGCACGCTACGGCCACCGGGTACGTATATGCCGCGCTGAATCCGGACCGCCTCGTCGATGCGTCCGTTCTCGATCGGTTGCACCTGGAAATCACGGCCGACAATCCGGCCGCGCCGGTGTATTCCGGCGGCTTGCGCGCCGGCGACTCGACCGCAGCCGGCGACATGCTCCAGCGCACCGATTCGCTGACGTTCGGCGGCACGCCGCTCTCGCTGCGCTACAGCGCACCGCGCGTCGACACCTCCGGCGTCATGCTGGCCGTCCTGCTGGCCGGCACCGTGCTTTCGCTGATGCTGGCCGCACTCGTGCGGCAGGCCGTCGCGAAACGCGGGCTCGCCGATACGCCCGCCGGCGACAGCCAGCCCACCGAGGCGCGGATGATGGGCATCATCCGGTCGTCGATGGAGGCCATCATCACCGTCGACGAAAGCCAGACGATCGTGATCTTCAACCCGGCCGCCGAGCACGTGTTCGGCGTCTCCGCGATGGAGGCGGTCGGCGCGCCGCTGTCCCGTTTCATCCCCGAGCGCTTCCGCGCCGCGCATGCGCGACACGTCGAGCAATTCGGCGTGACGGGCGTGTCGGAGCGCCAGATGGGACGGCAACGCGTGCTGTTCGGCTTGCGCGGCGACGGCACCGAATTTCCGATCGAGGCGTCGATCTCGCAGATTCGCGACGGCACCGGCAAGCTGTACACCGTCATGCTGCGCGACGTGACCGAGCGGATGCGCGCGGAAAACGCCCTCAAGCAGTCGCGCGAGGAACTGCGCGACCTGTCCGCCAACCTGCAGAACGTGCGCGAGGAAGAGAAGACGCGCATCGCCCGCGAGTTGCACGACGACCTCGGCCAGCAACTCACCGCGCTCAAGATGGATCTCTCCGCCGTTGAGCTGGGGCTCCGTGGTGTCGTCGCCCCCAACACCGGCGTGCGCGAGCAGCTGGGCGGCATGCATCGCCTGATCGATTCGATCGTTGCGTCCGTCCGGCGCATCGCGGCCGATCTGCGGCCGGTGATGCTCGACGACCTGGGCCTCGTCCCGGCGATCGAATGGCTTGCAAACGATTTCACGCGCCGCTACCGGATCACGGTCGACCGGGACATCGCGCCCGTCGACACCGCGTTCACCGGCACCGGCGCGACCACGCTGTTCCGCATCGTGCAAGAGGCGCTGACCAACGTCGCGCGACACTCGGACGCGACGAACGTGACGCTGGCATTGAAAGTGGAAGACGGATATTGCATGCTGCGCATCGCGGACAACGGTCACGGCGCGCCCGAGCACGCCGGCAATGTGCAGGACCGGCCGTCGTTCGGCCTGATCGGCATCCGCGAGCGCGCGCACATGCTCGAAGGTACGGTGACGATCGACAACCGGCCGGGCACGGGATTCACGATCACCGTGGCGCTGCCGCTTCACGCCATCCAGCAAGGAGATGTGCTTTCATGATCAGGGTACTCATCGCCGACGATCACGCACTCGTCAGGGACGGTCTTCGACACATCCTGAAGAGCGCGAGCGGTTTCGAGGTCGTCGGGGAAGCGCAGGACAGCGCCTCGACGATCGCGCTCATACGCGACACCGACGCCAGCGTGCTGGTGCTCGATCTGTCGATGCCCGGCCGCAACGGTGTCGAACTCATCAAGCAGATCAAGGACGAGAAGCCGGGATTGCATATCCTCGTGCTGACGATGCATGCCGAGCAACAGTACGCGGTGCGTGCCTTCCGCGCGGGCGCGTCGGGCTACATGACCAAGGAAAGTGCCAGCGCCGAACTGGTCGCCGCATTGACCAAGATCGCGGCGGGCGGCGTCTACGTCAGCCTGACCATGGCCGAGCAGTTCGCGCAGAGTCTGAACGAGCCGACCGATCTTCTCCCGCACCAGCGCCTGTCCGACCGCGAATTCGACGTCTTCCGGCGCGTCACCACCGGCGAGTCGATCTCCGAAATCGCGCAGGCGCTCTGCGTCAGCGTCAAGACCGTCAGCACGTACAAGACGCGGATCCTCGAGAAGATGCAGTTGCCGAACGACACGGCGCTCGTGCGCTACGCGATGCGCCACAAGCTGTTCGAGGACCCGGACGAACTGTGACGGCGGCGTCGGGCAGCATCGCGCCCGGTCTTGATGTCCCGACTCGTTGACGACGGTCAGGCGGGCGCGGCGCCCGCCCTCGGCGGCCGGCGCATGGCGGCGACGTTTGCGACAAGTTGCCGCGCCTCTGTAGGAAACCCCCTACAAGACTTCCCTCACACCTACTCCAACTTCAATTCCGGCTGATTTTCTTGACGTTGCGCAACATCCATACTGCACATCAAGAAAAACGAACCAGCGTGCCTCCCGGAGCCAAGGCAGCATCATCGACGAGACCGGTGTATCGGTCTCCCGCAGCGTCCGGTGGGGCTTTCCCGACAGGAAGGCGGCAGACACCAAGGCCGCCGGTACAACGGTCAGCGCGCCCGCGCCCGACGGCGAACCGCAGCTGCCCCCGAACTGGAGCCGATCATGCACAGCAGTGCCGAAGTCTCGACGACCATGCCGTTACGCCCGTTCATCCCGCTGCATCCCGTCGAACCGACGGATCAGCCCAAGCGCGCCGCGTCCCGCTGTTCGACCTGCGCATTGCGTACCGTCTGCATGCCGTCCGATCTTTCCCCCGAGGATTTCGCGCGCGTCGACGCGATGATCTGCACGACGCGCCACGTCCGGCGCGGCGAAACGCTGTTTCGGGCGGGCGACGCATTCAACAGCATCTATGCAGTGAGAACCGGATCGTTCAAGACCATCGTGATGCATCGCGACGGCGACGAGCAGATCACCGGCTTCCAGATCGTCGGCGAATCGCTCGGCCTCGACGGCGTGCACACCGGGCACCACAACGGCGACGCGATCGCGCTCGAGGACAGCACGGTCTGCATCATCCCGTTCGGCCAGCTCGAGCAGATGTGCCGCGAAGTGCGGCCGATGCAGCATCACGTGTATCAGATGATGGGCGGCGAGATCGTGCGCGAATCCTCGCAGATGCTGCTGCTCGGCACGATGAGCGCCGAGCAGCGCGTGGCCGCGTTCCTGCTGAATCTTTCCGCCCGCTTCAAGGCGCGCGGCTACTCGGCCGCGGAATTCGTGCTGCGGATGACGCGCGACGAGATCGGCGAATATCTCGGCATGAAGCTCGAAACGGTCAGCCGCATGCTGTCGAAGTTCCAGCACAAGGGGCTCGTCGCGGCGCAGGGCAAGCAGATCCGGATCGTCGATTCGGACGGCCTGCGGCAGATCTGAGCGCGCCGCGAAGCCGTCGAGCGGATCAACCGCGCATGCCCAGCACGGCGGCGCCCGATATGCGCCCGCCGCGCAGGTCGTCGAGTGCGCGGTTCGCATCAGTCAGCGCGTAGCGCACCGCCTCGACCCGCAGCGGCGTCGCGGCGGCGATCCGCATGAATTCGACCGCGTCCGCACGCGTCAGGTTGGCCACCGACGCGATGCGGCGCTCGCCCCACAACCACGCGTACGGAAAGCCCGGGATGTCGCTCATGTGAATGCCGCCGCACACGACGATCCCGCCTTTGTCGACCGCACGCAGCGCGGCCGGCACCAGTGCGCCCACCGGCGCGAAAATCAGCGCGGCATCGAGCGGCTCCGGCGGTGCTTCGTCGCTGCCGCCGGCCCACGCGGCGCCCAGCGATAGCGCGAGCTGCTGCGCCGCCGTGTCGCCGGGCTTCGTCAGCGCGAACACCTTGCGTCCTTCGAAATGCGCGACCTGCGCGACGAGATGGGCCGCCGCGCCGAAACCGTAGATGCCGATGCGGCGCGCGTCGCCCGCCATGCGCAAGGTTCGATAGCCGATCAGGCCGGCGCACAGGAGCGGCGCGGCCTCCAGATCGGAATAGCGTTGCGGCAGATGCACGCAATAGCGGTGATCGGCGACCGCGCACTCGGCGTAGCCGCCGTCGATCGTATAGCCGGTGAATCCGGGGCTGTCGCACAGATTCTCGCGGCCGGACGCGCAGTACGCGCAATGCCCGCACGTCGAGCCCAACCAGGGGACGCCCACCCGATCGCCCACGGCGAAGCCCGTCACGCCTTCGCCCAGCCGGCGCACCGTTCCGACGATTTCGTGCCCTGGAATCAGCGGCAGCTTCGGGTGCGCGAGCTCGCCGTCGACGACGTGCAGATCGGTCCGGCATACGCCGCATGCGTGTACGTCGATCAGCAGCTGGCCCGCCGCGGGCGACGGATCCGGCACGCGGGCTTCGCGCAATTGCGGTGTCGTGCCGTCAAACATCATCGCAAGCATGCTCGTCTCCCTGCGCGACGGGTGTCGCGCGCTTCGCTTCCAAGGCTAGTCGCCCGGCCCCGCCCGCGGTTGGCCCGATGACGGGCGCTTGACGTGCGTCAACGGCCGCCGGACGGTTGCTGACACGATGAAGTGGCGAGACGCCGCCCGCGCGGCAACCTGGAGATGATCGATGATATCCGTTCCCCCGCTTGCCGCAAGCGCCCATCCCGACCAGCAGTTGAGGGAGTTGCTGGGCTATGCGGTGCTGGCTCCGTCCAGCCACAATTCCCAGCCGTGGCGCTTCCTGGTCAACGGCGCAACGATTTCCGTGTGCGCGGACCGCGTTCGCGCGTTGCCCGTGGTCGATCCGTTCGATCGCGAACTGATCATCAGCTGCGGCGCGGCGTTGCTCAACCTGCGCGTCGCGCTCGATCACGCCGGGCTGGCCCACACGATCAGCACGTTTCCTTCCGAAGTCGACCCCGATCTCCTTGCGACGGTCCGGGTCTGCGACGACGGCTATTCCGATGCGTCGCTCGGCGCGCTGTTCGATGCGATTCCGGATCGCGTCACGACGCGCGCCCCGTTCGAATCGACGGCCGTGCCCGACGAAATCCAGCATGAACTGATCGCGGCCGGCGTCGCGGAAGGCGCCGACGTCGCGTGCGTCGACTCGATCGCGCATCGCGCACGTGTCGCGGAGCTGGTCGCCGAGGCCGACCGCCAGCAGTTCTCGGACCCGCGCTTCCGGCGCGAGCTGGCGAGCTGGATCGATCCGCGCCGGCATGTCGACGGCATGCCCGCCTTCGCGGCCGGCGTGCCGACGTTGCTGGACTTCGCCGCGCCCGTCGTGACGATGGCGGTACGGACCTTCGATCTGGGCAACGGGCTGGCCGCGCTGCATCACCAGCTCGTCGGCGCATCGCCGTTGATCGTGTGCATCGCGACCGTGCGCGACGATCGCGAAGCGTGGCTCGCCGCCGGCCAGGCGCTGGAGCGCATCCTGCTCGTCGCGACGCGCGCGGGCTATACCGCGTCGTACCTGAACCAGCCGATCGAGACGGCCGGGTTGCGTGCGCATTTGCGCCACATGATCGGGCTGCGCGGCGAGCCGCAGTTGCTGCTGCGCGTCGGGCGCGGTCCGCATACGCCGCATTCGCCGCGTCGCCCGCTCGACGAAGTGGTCTCCTTCTCCTGATCTCGACAAGGAAACGAACATGAGCATCATGCGTTGCGCCGCCCTCTGCGCGATTGCGCTGGCAGCCGGCACGGCCGCCGCGCAGACGACCGTGCCCGAGCCGACCGAACTCGTCAACGCGCAGCACTGCATGTTCTGTCATACGCCGGACATGACGTTCCTCGGGCCGTCGTTTCACGAGATCGCCGAACGCTATCGCGGCGATCCGCATGCCGCCGCGGAGCTGGAACGCAAGCTGCGCGTCGGCGGCCGTGTGCATTGGGGCGACACGCCGATGCCGTCGGCCATCGATCGCGGCGGGCCGCTGTCTCGCGACGACGCGCATCTGCTCGTGCAATGGGTGTTGAGCCAGTGACCGTCGCGCGGCGCTTCCATTGATGTCGACACCCGTCAAACGCGCTTCCGCCGGCACGGCAAAAGGCGCCGCACGCCGCCGTCCCGCCCCCGTCGCGACGATCGCGAAGGCGCGCGGCAAACGGCTGCGCGCGCGGCCCGATGCCATCATCCGCCAGGACGGCGTCAAGGCCATCCCGCGCCGTGCGCGGCGCGTCACCCAAAGCCCGAACCGCCCCCCGGCCGACGACGATGCGGCCCTTCTGCGGGGTTCCGGCATGCGCGGCATCCGGCTGCAATTCGATTACTGGAAAGCCGAGGAGCGCCTGCAGAACGAACGGATCGGCCACGCGGTCGTGATCTACGGCAGCACGCGTATCGTCGCGCCATCGGTCGCCAACGCGCGGCTGGATGAGGCCAATCGCCTGCTCGCGGAGCGTCCGTACGACCCGAGCCGTCGGCGCGCCGTCACGATCGCCAGCCGGCTCGTCGAATACAGCGTGTATTACCGCGTCGCGCGCGAGTTCGGCCGCATCGTCGCCCATGCCGACCGGTGCACACGCACCGCGCGGCTCGCTATCGTCACCGGCGGCGGCCCCGGCATCATGGAAGCCGCCAACCGCGGCGCCTACGAGCGCGGCGCCCCGAGCATCGGCTTCAATATCGAGTTGCCGCGCGAACAGGCGCCGAATCCGTACATCACGCCGGATCTCCACTTCCGGTTCCACTATTTCGCGATCCGCAAGCTGCATCTGCTCGAACGCGCGAAAGCGGCCGTCTTCTTCCCCGGCGGCTACGGCACGTTCGACGAGTTGTTCGAGGTGCTGACCCTGCTGCAAACGCGCAAGATCGCACCGCTGCCGGTCATCCTCGTCGGCGAGGCGTACTGGCGCCGCGCGGTCGACCTGGCGTTTCTCGCGGACGAAGGGATGATCGACCGCCGCGATCTGGAACTGTTCACGTATTGCGAATCGGCCGCGGCGATCTGGCACGCGATCGGAAGCTGGTACGCGCGGCGCCGGGAACGCGCGCCGGCGCGCTGCAAGACGCCGGCAAAGCCACGCACGGTGTAGGAATCCGCCGACGAAGCGGGCGCGATTCCTACCGCGACTTCGGGACCGGCTGATTGAATCGGGGGCGCGCGGCAACGATACTGGAATCACGGATACCGGCCCACCGGCACACCGATCGCACAACAACCAGGAGAGACGTCATGTCACACGCCGACTATCGTTCCGATTCGGGGATGCGGGCCGCCACATCCGACACGTCCGACCCCGCCGCGCTCGACACGGTGGCACTCGTCGCGCTCGCCCGAGACGCCGGCATGCTGGTGATACTCGACGGGCAGATCGGGCGCGAGCGGTACGAAAGCGTGACCGGATCGATCGCCACGCTGGCCCGCTTCGCGCAGGCGTTGCAGCTTTCCACGGTCAAGGTCGCGTGATGCCTGGCGTGGTGGCGTCGAGCCTCGGTAGCCGTCGCCGGCGCGACGGCCCCTGTCGCTGCGCGGTTTCGCGCATCCATGCGGGGGTGGCCACATTCCGATGAACGCCCGCCTGTCGGGACAGGGCAACCCTTTCGTCCCGACCTTTCAGCGATGAAGCCGCGATGAACCGCCCGCTATCCGGACGGATCGTCCGCATGCTCCCGGGCGTCGCGCTGCTCACGCACTATCGGCACGCGTGGCTTTCTCGCGACCTCTACGCGGGGCTCGCGCTTTCCGCCGTCCTGGTGCCAGTCGGCATGAGTTATGCGCAGGCAGCCGGACTGCCCGCCATCACGGGCCTCTATGCGTCGATCGCTGCATTGCTCGCCTATGCGCTGCTCGGCCCGAGCCGGATCCTCGTTCTCGGCCCGGATTCCGCGCTGGCTGCCCTGATCGCGGGCGCCATCGCCCCGCTCGCCGCCCATGATCCGCAGCGCGCAATCGCGCTTTCCGGCGCGCTGGCGCTGTCCGCCGGCGCGATCTGCATCCTGCTCGGCGCGCTTGGCCTCGGCTTCGTCACCGATTTGCTGTCGCGCCCGATCCAGTACGGTTACCTGAACGGCATCGCCATCGCGCTCGTGGTCGGTCGGCTGCCCGAACTGTTCGGCATGCCGGTGTCGGGCAACGACGTGTTTTCCAGCGTGACGCGCATCGCGCATGCCTTCGTCGACGGCCGTTTTTCCCTCTCGGCCGGTCTGCTCGGCGTCGCGGTGCTGGCGTCCATATTCCTGATCAAACGCGTGACGCCGCGCTGGCCCGCGATATTGATCGCCGTGCTGGCGGCCACGCTCGTCGCTCGCCTGTCGCCGTTGCACGGCGTCGCGACGGTCGGCGCGTTGCCGGCCGGCTTGCCTGTCCCGCGCCTGCCGGCCGTCTCGCTGGCCGACGTGGGTGCACTCGCATCCGGCGCGATCGCGGTGGCGCTGGTGTCGTTCGCCGACATCAGCATGCTGTCGCGCGCGCTTTCCGCACGGGCGGGCGACGCGCCGGACCGCAACCAGGAACTGATCGCACTGGGCGCGGCCAATCTGCTCGCCGGCGTGACGCAGGGCTGCGCGGTCAGCAGCAGCGCGTCCCGCACGCCGGTCGCGATCGCCGCGGGCGCGCAAAGCCAGGTCACGAATGTCGTCGCGGCCGCGTGCATCGCGATTCTGCTCGTTGCCGCGCCGATGCTGCTCACGTTCGTCCCGCGCACGGCACTGGCCGCTGTCGTGATCTATGCGGCGTTCGGCATCGCCGACGTGCGCGGCGTCGTGCGGCTATATCGGATGCGCCGCGGCGAATGCCTGATTTCGATGCTGTGTTTCGCCGGCGTGATCGCCATGGGCGTCGTACCCGGCATCCTGCTGGCCAGCGCGCTGTCGCTGCTGTCGTTCGTCTGGCGGGCCTGGCATCCGTACGACGCGGTGCTGGGCCGGCTGACGGGCGTGCGCGGCTATCACGACGTCGCGCGGCATCCTGAAGCCGAGCAAACACCGGGGCTCGTGCTGTTTCGCTGGGACGCGCCGCTCTTCTACGCGAACGTCGAGATCTTCTGCGAGCATCTGGACGCCGCGATCGCACGCGCGGCGGGCCCGGTCACGCGCGTCGTGGTCGCCGCCGAGCCCGTCACCGACATCGACGTCAGCGCCGCGGATCGGCTCGTGGCGCTGCACGAGGAACTCGGGGAACGCGGCATCGCGATGAATTTCGCGGAGATGAAGGGGCCGGTGAAGGATCGCCTGCGCGCCTACGGTTTGTTCGACGTGTTCGGCGCGGCCAGCTTCTTTCCGACCGTGACCGACGCGGTTGCCCGTCACGTCCGGCGGCCGGAACAACATGCGCGTGCGTGCAAGAAAAAGCGTGCGCGGCGTTGGCGCGTCTCGCACAAGACGCGGTAGACGACCGCGGCACGCATCGGCGCGGGGATCGCCGTACCGCGCATCGCGACGGGACCGGTGCCTTCGCCGGTCTGCCCCGTCAACCGGTTCAGACCGTGAAGGTATTCGACTTCTTCATCTCGATCCACGTCATCCCGGCGCGCAGCGCGTCGATCGCGGCTTCGCGCTCGGTTGCATGCGTCCTGCAGTGCGAAAACGTCCGCTCGCAAATGCCGTCCGGCGATTTGAGCGTGACGTGGATCCGGCAGTGGAAGCCGCCGGATTCGGCCGCGATCGTCTCGATCGCGACCGACCAGTCCGCTTCGTGAAGTTCGCCCGAAAGTGTCATCCGACTGCCCTCCTGAATCGCCGTGGACTGCCCATCCGGCTGCCGGACTTACTCGACCACCAGGTCGTCGACGACGGCACGCACACCGCGCGCGGACCACGCGGCACCGCGCACGGCCTTGCGCTCGGAGAACGAGCCGACCTTGCCGGACAGCCGCACGGTGCCGTCGTGCACGTCGATCGCGATGTGCTTCGCCTCGCGCTCCGCGTGACGCATGATCGCGCGCTTGATGTTCCCGCCGATGTCGTCCGCACCGACCGTCCCCTGCACCGCGATGTGGTCGGTCACGCCGGTCACGCTGCGCATCTGCGAGATCGCGCGCACGGCCAGGTGGCTCTGGTACGCCCAGTCGACCTTGCCGGACAACGTGATCCAGCCGCGTTCGACCTGCACCTTGACCGCGTCGTCATGCAGCCCGACCGTCCAGTGCAGCACCGAGCGCACCGCTTTGGCGATGTCTTCGTCGGTGCGCACGTCGTCGTCCGGCAGATGCACGGTCATGTCCACGACGAGCGCCTTGACACCGGCCACGCGGTTCGCCGCGCGCTCGATCGCCAGCTTCTCCGCGTAGCTCGGCGGGTGCCCCGAAAGCGTCACGATCCGGTCGGTCACCTCGACGCCGATGCGCGTCGAATCGATCGACGGGTCGGACTCCAGTTCGTCCTGGACATCCTGCTTCAACTGCTTGTCGGTTTTCATCGTCTGCTCTCCTGTGAGCCGCGGCGTGCCTGTCCGCCGCACATAGCCAGATTTGCACACGCGCGGCGGCCGGGCGCTGATGCAGGTCAACGGATGCCGCGCGCCGCACGTCGTGGCCGGCCGGTGCGCCGCTTGACGGAAGTCAAGCCGCGACGGACCGGCCGTCTTATCGTGAAATCGCCGATGCGCGACGCTCCCGGCACGCGCAATCACGCTTCAAGGAGACTCGAATGACCGAACAGCAGCTGTTGACCTATTCGCCGGCGCCCGTGATGCAGCCGGCGTCGCCCGAGGGCGAGTCGCCGGCGATCGTCGACCTGCCGCGCCCGATGCTCGACAACGACGTGCCGCTGATGGCGGCGCTCGCGACCCGAATGAGCTCCCGCGAATTCGCCGCCACACCGCTCCCGCCGATGACGCTCGGCACGATGCTGTGGGCGGCCGACGGCATCAACCGTCCGGCGAGCGGCGGCCGGACGGCGCCGTCCGCGCACGCATTCAATGAAATCGACATCTACGTCGCGCTGCCCTACGGCGTCTATCGCTA
Source organism: Burkholderia sp. AW33-5 (assembly GCF_053427615.1). Classification (NCBI taxonomy): domain Bacteria; kingdom Pseudomonadati; phylum Pseudomonadota; class Betaproteobacteria; order Burkholderiales; family Burkholderiaceae; genus Burkholderia; species Burkholderia sp. AW33-5. The sequence continues at coordinate 52,245 of NZ_JBSAXA010000004.1, forward strand.
CGATGCGTCCGCGCACCGGCTCGTGCTGAAACACGCGGTCGATGCGCGCAACCTCACGGGCTATCAGGATTTCGTCGGCCGCGCGCCGCTGGATCTCGTCTACGTCGTCCGGACGGCCGCGATACTCGACATGCCGCCGCAGCAGCGCGACGTGTTCTCGGCGATCGCGGCGGGCGCCATCGCGCAGAACGTTTCGCTGTATTGCGCGGCGGCCGGCCTCGGATCGGTCGTGCGCGGCTGGATCAATCACCGCACGCTCGCCGACGCGTTGCGACTGAACGAGGACGAGCTGCCAATCCTCGCGCAGACGGTCGGCTATCGGCCCGGCAGTACGCCATCGCATGCGTGACGCGCAGATTCGATCGCGCCAACGACATGGCGCGCGGATCGCTCCGCGCGCCGGATCCTCCCGATGGGCGATGCGTGCCTGCATCGCCCGTTGCCCGCCGTCCGATCAGCTGATCGTGAGTTTCTTCTGGCCGACCGGCGCCTTCTTCGGCAGCGTCAGCGACAGCACGCCATCCTGATACGTCGCCGTCGCGTTGGCATCGTCGATGTCGCCGGACAGCGAGAACGAGCGGCTGATCGCACCGCTGTAGCGCTCGCGCCGGATCACGCGCTCGCCGTCCTTCTGTTCGCTTTTGCGCTCGATCTTCGCGTTGATCGAGACGGTGTTCCCCGTCACCTGGACGTCGATGTCGTCCTTTGCGACGCCCGGCAGTTCCGCGTTGACGGTGTACGCCTTGTCGTTTTCGGTGACGTCGATCTTCATCGACGCAAGATTGGGCTCGTCTGCCAGCGCCATGCCGCGCAGCGGCCTGAACAGCCCCTGGAACAGGTCGGATACGGGTTCGATCGAAAACGGATCGTAACGCGTCATGTTGCTCATGGTTCGTACTCCTCATACGGTGACAGACGACCGGCGCTTTCGTCCCGACAGCATCGGCCGCAATGAAGATCGGATGGCGCGACACCACATGCCGCGCATGGGACGAATGATCTTTAGGAATCCAGCGTACCCGCACGCCCCTGCACGCGCTTGATGCGCGTCAAGGGCGGCGGCCGATCACGTACAGAACCGGAAATGGCCGCTGTGCAGCAGGATCGGCCGTCCGCCGATTTCCTCGAGCAGGGAGCGGGCCGCGCGCTCGATGGCGGGCCGATGGCGCGCGAAGGCGGCGACGAGATCCTGCTCGCGAGGCGACGCCGCGCGGAAGTGATCTTCCAGCGCCGCCGAGGTGATCGCGCAGCGCACGCGGCGCCCTTCGACGAGCGCCGGAAAGCTCAGCGCGGAATCGAGGTCGCAATACGTCGGATGTTCGGAAGGAAACGATATCTGCATGATGATCACCTGGGCGGATGGCGCACTGGCCGGCAGCGACACTAGGCCACCGCGACCGTGGCGGGTGAGGTATCCTCGCCGCGCACGAGCAGGACCGGGCAACTCGATGCGCGAAGGAAGCGTTCAGCGACGCTGCCGAGCACCAGCCGCCGGACACCGCGCCGACCGTGCGTGCCGATCACGGCCAGATCGATCGCATGATCGACGACGTAGCGCTGCAGGCGCTCCGCGACGTCCTGGCCGAATTCGGTCTCGATGACTTCCGTCTCGCCGTTGACGGCCGCGCGCGAGATCGTCCGGTCGGCGTCTCGCAGGATCGCGGCGCCATGGCGCCGGATCTCGTCGAGCAAGGCTTCCGGCTCCATGCGGCCGCCGTAGACGAACAGCGTGGATTTGTCGACGACGAACACGGCAAACAGGCGGGCGCCGCATAACCTGGCCATCCTGAGACCTTCGTCGAGCGCCCGATTCGCCGAAGGACTGCCGTCCGTGGCAACCATGATATTCGTGTACATGCGAACCTCGCTGATGAACCGACGCGCCGGCGGCGTTCGGATTCGCTTCCATCATCGGTGCTTGCCGCGAGCAGGCGTTGACGGAGGTCAACGGTTCGGGGCCGCTACGAAACCGGCGCGAGAAGAAACCGCGGCCGTTGGCCGGCATCCGGCCGACCGGGAAACGAGACGCCGCATTGCCGAGAACTGACGGCATTCGCCGTTAGCTCGGCGGGTTCTCGTCCGACCGGAAACCTTGCTCGATATCGAGGATCTTCCGGGCGCACACATCGTATTGCCATCCCGGGCCGCCGTTGCTGTCATACATGCCCTTGCACATCGCCTTGAGCCGGATCACCGAGCCGCCGCCGCCCGATTCCGCGCGTGACGCCCAGAGATAGACTTCTCCGGCCAGATACGGCTGCGCCGTTTCGATCCGGTCCGTACCGAGTCGCGTGATTCGGGTCGACGAATGATCCTGGACGTAGCGCCGCGTGCGGCTCCACGCCCGGTCGCAGTCGGACGGCGTCGAACACTGCAACGTTGCGGCCTGACGCATCGCAAGCAGGCGTGTTTCCATCGCCCTGAAGGTCTCGGTTCGCTCTGCCCCGGCACATGCGCCCAGCGCGAGGAGCACGCTCATCGCCAACGCCCGTTGTTTCATCGTCAATGCCTCGCCAGGCCGTGAATGCCGCACATGGTTACGCGCGGCTTCGCGCCGACGCTGCAATCGACTGTATGGCCGCCCCGGCGAATGCGGTTGACCTGCGTCAAGCGCCCTCTCGCGCGGCGCGCTTGACTGGCATCAACTCGGAAAACGCCTTGGTCGGTTGCAATAAGATCCGTCGAGTCGGCCATTCCCGGCCTGCCAGCCGGATCAGGCGACATCGGGCAGACGAGAACGTGCAAGCTCGTCTCGAATCCAACCCGCCGGGTGCGGCAACGCTTTCGTACGCGCGCCCCGTATAACCGATCCGTTCATCATGTCCCGAGCGCCGCATGTCCCGTTCGCGCTGCATCGCGGAAACGCACGACGAAAGTCGACGCAATTCGATCGCGCAATGCGCCGCCCCGCCACCTATCCCCACCCCGCGGGCCGGATCGAGCGGATCGAAACCCATCTGTCCGTCGTTTATCTGGCCGGGCGCTATGCGTACAAGCGCATCAAGCCGGTGCACTTCGCCTTCGTCGATCTGATGCGGCCTGAAGAGCGGCGCCGCTGCGCGCTCGCGGAGTGCACGCTCAATCGGCCGTTCGCCGGCCCGTTGTACCTGGGTGTCTGGCCGCTCGTCGCGCACGGCCGGCGATGCGCGTTCGCCGCACCGGTGCCGACCGGCGGGCGCCGGCAGCAGACCGCGCCGGGCGAGTACGTGGTGCGCATGCGCCGGTTCGACGCGCGGGCGATGTTGTCGGTTCGCAGCGCATCGCGCGACGACGGTCTGGCGGATGCCGATGCCCTCGCCGATACGCTGGCCCGCCATCATCTGCACGCGCCGCGCCGGGCGCCGCGCGGCCATCCCGGCAGCGCGGCGAGCGTCGCGGCCCAGTGCCGGCCGTTGCTCGACACGCTCGACGTCGCGGTGCCGGACGAAGCCGCGCTGCGCGCGTGGTACGACGCCGAACTGACCCGCGTCGCACCGCTGTTCGCCGATCGGCATGCGCGCGGTTTCGTGCGCGCGTGTCACGGCGACCTGCATCTCGAGAACATCGTGCGCTGGCGGAACCGGATCCTGATGTTCGACTGCATCGAATTCGACGACGCGCTGCGCTGGATCGACGTGGCGAGCGATCTCGCGTTCGCGCTGATGGATTTCTCCGCTTACGGACGCGCGGATTGCGCCCACCGCCTCCTTTCCGGCTGGCTGGCACGCACGGGCGACCATGCGGCACTGGGCGTGCTGCCGTGCTACTTCGTCTACCGTGCGCTGGTGCGCGCGCTGACCGCCCGGCTGCGCGGCGACGAAGCGGCGCGCGCCGGCTATCTGCGCGTTGCGTCGGCGATGGCCGATGCACGACGCGATGCGCCGCCGGCGTTGCTCCTGTGTCACGGGGTGTCCGGGTCGGGCAAATCGGTGGCCAGCCGTGCGCTGGCCGCGCAACTCGGCGCGATCCGGTTGTCCAGCGACGTCGAGCGCAAGCGCCTGGCCGGCGCATCGACCGACACCCGCCTGTCCCCCGGCGCCTATTCGGACACCGCGATCGACGAGATCTACGCAACGCTGCTTTCGGAGGCTCGCGTGGTTCTCGGCAGCGGCTACACGGCGATCGTCGACGCGACGTTCCTGCGCCAGCACAACCGGACGGCGTTCATCGCCCTCGCCGCGCGGCTCGGCGTGCGCGTCGCGATGCTCGATTTCACCGCGAGTCCGCCAACGCTCGCCGCGCGTGTCGCGGCCCGGGCGGCACACGGACGCGATGCCTCCGATGCCGACACCGCCGTCCTGGCCCGACAGATCGAGCATGCCGACCCGCTGACCGAAGCCGAAATGGCGATCGCGATTCGTTTCGACACCGATTGCGATGCCTCGGCGTACGAAAGCCGCGCGTTCTGGGCGCCGTTGCTCGCCACGCTGCGCACGTAAGCGCGCGGGGCGCATGCCTCGGGCAAGCGGGCCGGCCGCGCCGGGCGCCGGCCCCGCAACGTCACGCGCGGAAACGCTGCTCCTCGACCTGCTGCAGCTTGCCGACTTCCACGACGCCGCCGAGCAATCCCGCGAGATGCTCGACGATATCGTCGAGCGTCACGATGCCGGCGAGGCGGCCTGCATCGTCGACGACCGGCAATCTACGGATGCCCGAGCGGCGCATCTCCTCGAGCGCGACGCCGATCTCGTCCGTGTCGGACACGACGACGAGGCCCCGCGACATGATCTGGCCGGCCGTCACGTCGCCCGGATCGTCGCCGCGTGCCATGACCTCGATCACCAGGTCGCGGTCGGTCACCAGGCCGATCGGAATGGCTTCGCCGTTGCGGTACTCGATCACGACGATGTCGCCGACATGCGCGTGCCGCATGCGATCGGCGAGTTCAAACGCACTGCATTCGGCCGTGCACGATTCGACCGGCTGGGTACTGATTCTTCCGATGTGCATGATGAGGCTCCCGTTGCCCTTCGCGTGGACGATACGCATGCGCACCGCCCTGCGGCGACGCATGTTTCCCGAGTTCAGGGTAAGCGCGGCGCCCCGGGCAGGGTTGACGCACGTCAACCTGCTGCTCGCCGTCGTGGCCGACAACGCGCGAACGAGCGCGCATGACGCCCGGTCCCGCCAATGGCGGGCACGGTCCCTAGATGCTGAGATATCCCTGGAACAGCCATGGCGGGCCGGTTCTCTCGCCTGTCGCGCGACCGCTCGCGGCGGGCACGCAGACGCCCGAGAAACCGGGCGATCCGTCCTGCCAGAACGACGGCACGAAGGAGAATTCGCCGTTGACCGTCACGACGAAGTCGCGATTGAACTGCGACGGCGCGAAAATCGTCACTTCGTGGAAGAACGACGCGGCCTCGTCGTGCGCCGTGCTGCGCGCGGCAAGCAGCCCCCTGGAGTCATAGCGCGCCGGCAGCGTGTAGATCTTCCCGCCGCGCTCGACCGCTTCGGCCGGCGTGAACACGAGTTCCACCCCCGGGTACGGCAAACGGTAAGGCTCGCGACAGATCGGGCCGTCGGGCCCGAGCGCGAGCGGCGGATGAGCCCAGAGCGAAAGCGACAGCGGGCTCGTGCGCTGGGCGAAGTATTCGGAAAGCCAGTTCATGGTCAGTCCTCCCGTGAACGGTCATTGACGTCGAGTTGCGGAGCGTGTCTGCCGGATCGACGCGGTTGCGTCGACGGTTCGTCCAGCGTCGCACGCCCCGCCGCGCGACGCTTGATGCCGATCAAGCACGCGATCGACATGCGCCGCGAATGGTCAGCGGCCGAACGTGCGGGTATGGTCGTCGTAGTCGAACAGTCCCGCGTAGCGGCCCCAGTCGGTCACGACCCGCAGCGCCTGCTCCGCGCTGCGCGGATCGAGATGATCCTCGAGTTCGAGCTCGAAACGCGCGCGCGGTGCACGATGCCCTTCGCGTTCGCCCAGCACTTCGTCGATATGTTCGGCGAGCGGCACGAACCGGACGACATGCTCGCGAAACAGACGCCGCCGGGCATCGTCGTCGCTTTGCGCGAACACGTGGCCCGCGGCACTCAGCCGGATGCTCCGGTCGTGCCATTCGGCAAACGCGAGCAGATGAAGCGCGGCCGCCGTCGAATACAGCGCGTCGGTCCGGAGCGCGAGCGCCGATGCAATCGTGCCGAGCTCCGCATGACCGTCGTATGGCGCGGCCGCGAGCGTGTCGACGAATCCGGCGAGATGGTGGCTCGACACGTCGGGCAGTTTCATGGCCAGCGCACTGCCGGTCGCTTCCCGGCCTGCCGCCGCGTCGGTGATGCGTGCGGTCAGCGTCGCATAGATCCGGCCGACGATCGCCTGGACGGCCGGATCGTGCCGACTGCGCGGACGCGGCAGCGGCACGCTCAGGGTCGCCTCGATGTGCGCCGGACCGGCGCCGAGCACCAGGATGCGATCGCACATCAGCACGGCTTCCTCGATGTTGTGCGTCACCATCAGCACCGACCGGATCGACAACTGGTGCGCGTCCCACAGGTCGAGAAAATCCGTGCGCAGCGTTTCCGCGGTCAGCACGTCGAGCGCCGAGAACGGTTCGTCCATCAACATCAGCACGGGTTCGCTGACGAGCGCGCGGGCGAAACCGACCCGCTGACGCATCCCGCCCGACAGCTCGCGGGGAAACGCCGATTCGAACCCGTCGAGCCCGATCAGTTCGATCGCGGCGGCCGCGCGGGCGCGTGCGTCGCTCGGCGCCAGACCCAGCGCGTCGAGGCCGAGCTCGACGTTCTCGATGACGGTCAGCCACGGGTACAGCGCGAAGGTCTGGAACACCACCGCGATGCCGTCGGTCGGGCCGGCGAGCGGCGCACCGCGATACGTCACCGCGCCGGACGACGGCTTGACGAGCCCGCCGGCGATCCTCAGCAGCGTGGACTTGCCCGAGCCGGAGCGGCCGAGTAGCCCGAGGATCTCGCCCTCGTGCAGCGCGAGATCGATATCGGCCAGCACGTGCAGCGGCTCGCCGGACGGTTTCGTGAACGATTTGCATACGGCCCGCATTTCGAGCACGACCGCCGCCGGGTCCGAAGGCGGTGCGGCCGCGCTTGCGACATGCCCTTCCGTGTATTCGCTGAGGTTCGGCACACGGGTCTCCCGTGAGTAAATGATCGGTTGAGGGCTCAATCGAGCCGCGTGCGGCGCTCGGCGAACGCGTACATCGGGCGCCACACGAGCCGATTGGTCGCGATCACGAGCAGCGACATCACGGCGACGCCGAGCGCGATGCGCGGATAGTCGCCGGCGTCGGTCATCCGCGCGATGTAGGCGCCGAGTCCGCCGGCATCCAGGCGCGTGCTGCCCCAGCTCACGGCCTCGGCGACGATGCTCGCGTTCCATGCGCCGCCCGACGCGGTAATCGCGCCCGTCACGAAGTACGGCAGCACGCCCGGCAGCATGACGTGTCGCCACCAGGTCGCCGGCCGCACGCGAAAGCATGCGGCCGCTTCGCGCAGGTCGGCCGGGAACGCGCTCGCACCGGCGATCACGTTGAACAGGACATACCATTGCGCGCCCAATATCATCAGCGGGCACAGCCAGATGTCGGGTTCGAGCCGCAGGCGCACGATCGCGAACACCGCGACCGGAAACAGCAGGTTGGCCGGAAACGCGGCGAGAAACTGCGTGACGGGCTGGATGCGGGCGGCCACGCGCGGCCGGAGGCCGATCGCGATGCCGATCGGCACCCAGATCGCCGACGCGAGCGTGACCAGCACGGTCACGCGCACGAACGTGAGCCCGCCTTCGGTTGCGACGACGCGCAGGTCCGTCCAGGTGAGCGTCGCGCGGCCGAGCCGGAACAGTTCGTACGCCGCATACGCGCATCCCGCGCCGCACAGTGCGAACCAGAGCACGTCGCCCGTGTGTCGCGGCAGCGCGACCCGGTCGCGCCATCCCGACATGAACCCGCGCAGCCGCGCGCGCGCCGCTCGACGCAGCACCGCGCGGATCGGGCCGGCCGCACGGCCGATCCATCGCGACCGGTGGAACAGGTCGAGCATCCAGCTGCGCGACGCGACGGTGGGCGCGGCATCGCCATAGCGGAACCGTTCCGACCATGCGACCAGCGGCCTGAACAGCAACTGGTCGTACAGGACGATCGCGACGCTCATCGCGACGATCGCCCAGCCCACGGCAGCGAGGTCGCGGTTCGCGATCGCCTGCGCGACGTAGGCGCCGACGCCCGGCAGGTCGACGTGCAGGTTGCCGACCGCGATCGCCTCGGACGCGACCACGAAAAACCAGCCGCCCGACATCGACATCATCGCGTTCCAGGCGAGCCCCGGCATCGCGAACGGCACATCGAGGCGCCAGAAGCGCTGCCACGCGGACAGCCGGAAGCTGCGGCTGGCCTCGTCGAGATCGAGCGGCACCGTGCGCAGCGCCTGATAGAAGCTGAACGTCATGTTCCAGGCCTGGCTGGTGAAGATCGCGAAGATCGCCGCGCACTCGGCGCCGAGGATCCGCCCGGGAAACAGCGACAGGAAGAACAGCACCGTAAACGACAGGTAGCCGAGGATCGGCACCGACTGCAACACGTCGAGCAGCGGGATCAGCACGCGCTCGGCGCGACGGCTGCGCGCCGCCGCGGTCGCGTAGACGAACGTGAAGACGATCGACGCGAGCAGTGCCGCGAACATACGCGCGACGGTGCGCAGCGTGTAGCCGGGCAGCGCCGCGGGCGACAGCGAAATGGCCGGGGGATGCGCCACCGCGAGCGGGCCGGCCATCTGGTGCGCCGAGATGCCGGCCAGCAACAGGAAGCCGACCACGATCAGCATCGCGGCGAGATCCCGCCAGCCCGGCACGGGCAACGTCCAGCGCCCGCCCCGCAATACCTCCGCATGGTGCTCCACGACGCCTCTCCCGCCGATGATGGCGGTTCATCTTCCCGGGCGGGACGGCCGGCACGCTTGACCTGCGTCAACCGCCCTGCAATGCGTAGCGCCACGATTGCAGCGAGTCCTGCCGCGCAACGGCGACCGTTCAGGAGCATCCCGATGACACCCGTTCCGGCCACGCCGTACCGCACCGACGAGCGCGCCCGCGTCGGCTCACGCGGCGGGGTACGCGTTCGCGAGCGCCTCGACGAACGCGTCGAGGCGCTCCGGCGCGAGCCGGTTGATGCCGGCCGCCCCTTCCCGGCCGCCGCCCTCCGGAAATGCGCGACAAAGACGATCGGCGCCGTACGGTGCGGCGACGGGCGCGCGAACGCTGACGGTGTACCCACCGAAGGGCGACAACGTCAGCACCGCGTGAGCGCGCGCCGCGTCACCACGCGCGAGCCGATTCGCGAAAACGCCGCGCACGCGACGCGCCCAGCGCGCGTCGGGGAGGATATAGACGTCCGCCCCCGGCAGCGCGATGTTCGCGCGCTGTCGCTCCGCACGCGCGATATCGCGTCGCCGGTTGGCGTCGAGCCGCCGCGCGAGGGGCGACCTCGCGAACTCGAGCGGGTTCGCATAGTGCCGCACCGCCGCATACACGGCCAGCGGTGCCATGAAGAGATCGTCCGGGTAATCGCCGTAACCGTTGTAGTTGACGGATTCGCCGAGCACCTGCAGCCGGTAGGCATCGGCATCCGTCAGGCCGCAAGCGGCGGCGAGCCTGCCGGCCACGCCGACGAGATTGTCGCCATAGGCGCCGACCACCGCCCAGAGGCGCTGCCGGCCCGCCAGATACCGGTCGACGATGACGCTCGTACAGGTGTCCGGCGCCGTGTCGATATGCGCGCGAAGGTGCGGATGTTCGGGCACGGCGCCGGGCATGTGGTGATCGAAATAGTCGACGTCGACCCCGCGCGCCAGCAGCGCATCGAGTGCCGCGCGGTTCGCGTCGAGCGAAACGTCCAGGACGGTGACGATGTCGCCTCCGACGGCCGGCACGCGCGCGAGCAGCGCGATGTCGCGCTTGGGGCCCGTCACGAGCACCGACTCGGCCGGCGTCTCGAGCCGGAGCTGCTGAAGCGAACAGATGCCGTCCGCATCGCCGTTGAACACGTCAAAGCGCGTCATGATTCGCGACGCCCGATAGCTGCATGAATCGAGGTGGCCACGCCACGGAACGACTCCCTTTCAGCCTGTTTGCCTTCGCGTCGTGTCGCGCCTTCGGCGAACGAGGCTCGCGCAACGCCGCCACCTTGTCGCTCAGCGTGATCGCGCGGCCGGCCGGGATTCGTGCATCGTTCATGCCGCTTGCTGCCCCGCGTGCGCGTCCAGCCTCGCATTCTCCTGCGCGACGAGTGCCGCCAGCGCCGGAGAAATCGCCGGCTGCAGCGGCATGACGGGCGCCAGCGTCTGCATCGGATCGGGCAGCGTGGACAGTTCGCGCATTGCGTGAATGCGGCTCTCGCCGAGCGTGGGAGCCGCGAGTCGTGCCCCTGCGATCATGACAGGCTGCAACAGCGGGGTGCCGTCGAGATGCTCGCCGTCGAGTCCGAGGCTGTCGGCGGCGATTCGTCCGTCCGGGCCGTATTGCCGAAACACCTGCTTGCGGCCGGGCAGCGTCGCCTTGCCCTCCGAGCGTTTGCAGCGCGCCCGGCCCGCATACTCGACGAGCTTGTACGCGCAGTCGAGGCACGGCGCGTCCGCCGACGTGCTCATCTGCGTGCCGATTCCGAAACCGTCGATCGGCGCATGCTGGTGGACGAGCTCCCGCAGCCGGAATTCGTCGAGATTGCCGCTCGCGAAAATCGTCGCGTCCGTCAGGCCGCCGTGGTCGAGAATCGCGCGCACGTTGTGCGCGTGCGCCGCCAGATCGCCGCTGTCGATCCGGACGCCCTTGATGCGCACGTTGTCGGGCGCAAGCCGCCGCGCCAGTTCGACGACCTTGTGTGCCGCGTGCTCCGTATCGTACGTGTCGATCAGCAGCAACGCGTTGTCCGGTTGCGATCGCGCGAAATGCTCGAACGCGAGCGCTTCGTCGTCGTGCGCCTGGACGTATGAATGCGCCATCGTGCCGTACACGGGAATGTCGTAGCGCAACCCCGCGAGCAGCGTCGCCGTGCCGCAGAATCCCGCCAGGTAGCTGGCCCGCGCGGACAGCATCGCCGCCTCCGAGCCATGCGCGCGCCGCATGCCGAAGTCGACCAGCAACCGGCCATGCGCGACGAGCGTGACGCGTGCGGCCTTGCTGGCAACCAGCGTCGCGTAATGGAGCAGGTTCATCACGCGGCTCTCGACGAGCTGCGCCTCGCGAAGCGGCGCCGTGATCCGCAGGATCGGTTCGTCGGCGAAAAACACCGTGCCTTCCGGCATCGCGTCGACGGTGCCCGTAAAGCGGAAGCCGGCGAGCGACGCGAGGAAATCGGCGCGCAAGCGCCCGGTCGCTGCCAGTCGCTCAAGGGCGGCGGCCGTAAAGCGCAGGCCCGCCAGATAGTCGAGGACGGGCGCCAGTCCCGCCGCCATCAGGAATGCCCGATGCTCGGGCAGCGCCCGTACGAAGAACTCGAAGCTGGCCACGTCGTTCATTCCGGCATCGAACGCGGCCTGCATCATCGTCAGTTCATACCAATCCGTCAGCAGCACGTCGTCGACGTCAGCGTCCGGCCAGGATCCGTTCATCATGCGCCCTCCCGCGCCGCTCGCGCGCATTCGTGCAGCCTGTGGCCGGCCACTGCGATGCGGACAAGCGTCGCTTCCGTCATTGCGGCGCGGGGCCCGGGGTCGACGGAACCGCGGTCCACACGCCATTGCACGACGCGACATACGGATAGTATCCGCGCGGGTCGTTGCAGTAGTACCACGCGCGCGCAGGCGGCAGCCGCGCCGGCGTCGGTGGCGGCCGCTGAACGACGATCGCGGGCGGAATGTAGGTCGGATACGGATACATCGGTTCAGGATAGATGTACCAGTAGCCGTCGACGACCCACCACCACGCGTAGCGCCCGCCGTGCCAGTCCTGAACCCATCGACCGCGCTGCCATAGCGTACGCTCCCTCGGCGCGAAATGGCGAAAGTCCTGGCCGTGGAAATCGCGGCCGTGGAAATCGTGGCGGGGCACATGGCGCGCATGCTGCGCATGTGCGGGCTGCGTCGACACGCAGCACGCGGCCGCGCACACGACGAGCAAGCGGCATGCGCGTCCGAGCCTGTTCATGGTCGTCATTCTTCGCGGAGATGCGATCCATCGTATTGAGGCCGCGCCACTCAGCTTTGACCGGGATCAACGCATGCCCGCGGCCCGGCGGGACGCCGGCGACGCGGCATTCGCAGGCTTCAGGTCATGCCGTGCTCGCCGGTTCGCATGCGGCGTGGATGACGGTGAACAACGCCGTCCGTCAGTACGTGAACGTGTCCGATTTCTTCATCTCGACCCACGTCATCCCGCTGCGCAGCCCCTCCAGCGCGGCCTCGCGCTCGGTCGCGAATACCCGGTGATGCGGGAAAACATGCTCGCACTTGCAGTCGGGTGAGCGCACCGTCACGTGGACACGGCAGCGGTACCCGCCGGTCTCAACGCCAACCGTTTCGATCGCCACGGTCCAGTCCGCCGCGTTCAATTCACCGGAAATCGTCATGATTGCCCCTTTCCTCGCCGTGCGAGCGCATGGCGCTCCCATCATCGGTCGCGCCACGCCGCGAGCCGCGATGGCGATATCCGGCCCGCCGCCTGAAGAGCCATATCGGGCCGGCGACGAGGCCCAGGATCGCCGCCCACAGCAGAAGCACGTAGCCGAACAATTGCCAGAATTCACCGACCCGCTGCTGCAGGATCCACGTGCGGTACGACGCGACGTCGCTCGCGGCATCCGGAAACGACGCGCGATAAACGAACAGCGGCAGGCAGACGTCCTGTTCGGGGATCGGTGTCGTCAGCATCGATCCGGCCGGCCGGGCACCCACGCGCCCGCATTCCGGCGCGGTCATGCCGGCCACGACACCGGTGCTTACCGGATGGTCGTGGATCGCGCCGAGCCACGTCGTCGCGCTCGCCAGCAGCAGGCAGAGACCGATTGCGCCGAGCCACCGGCGCATCCGGTTGCGCGGGTCGGTAGGCCGGCCGCGTGTCATGGATTCGCGCGCGTCCGGAGGGCGCGTCGCACCGGCATCGAGACCGCCGCTGCGCCATGCGCGGCGCGACGGAAGCGGGAACCGACCGGATCAGCCACGCTGCTTCTCCTCGAAATACGGCTGGCGGGCCGCCACGAGCCGCAACTCGTCGAGCAGCGCCGCAGCCGCGCGCAGCAGATCGTCGAGCGAGACGATGCCGACCAGTTCGCCGTCGCCGCCGACGACCGGCAATCGACGGACGCCGTGCTGACGCATCCGCTTCGCGAGCAGCCAGATGTCGTCGTCGACGTTCGCGGTCGCGACGGGCGCCGACATGATGTCACCGACGAACAGCGAGCCGGCCTGCGCATCGGGGCTGACCACCGTCAGCACGATGTCGCGATCGGTCACCACACCGACCGGCACGCATCGCCCCTCCTGTTCGCGCACGACGATCAGATCGCCGGCGTGCGCGTCGCGCATCATTTCCGCCGCCTCGACGACGGTTGCTTGTGCCGAACACGTGGCAACATCGCGGGTACAGAGCATCCCGGCATTCATGTTCGTTCTCCCGGCCGGGGCGAGGCGGAACATCGATCGATGTCCGCCGCCGCCCGAACCATCATGCAACGGTAAGTTGATCGACCACGTCGCGCACGCCCGGCGCCGACCATGCGGCATCGAAGGCAAGCCGCCGTTCGCCCGGCGAGCCGACCTGGCCGGTCAACGTCGCGATGCGTTCTGGCGCTTCCACGCCGATGCGCACCACGTCGATCGACGGATCCCGCTCGCTGTCGCCAGTCACGGCATCGACTCCGATTCGTAATCGATGAAAGCAACGGTAATTCCCGCGGCGCCGCGTGGAATTGATACAGGTCAGCGCGCGGCGTGGTGCACCATCCCGGCCGACGCCTCCACCGCGATCGTACGACACGCAGTCGTGACGTCGACATTGCGCCCTCGTCTGGCGCGATCGCGTGTGGCGAGCCGCAACACCATCTGACGGCCGTCGGCCGACAGGCGGGCAGCCGCCTCCGCAAGCGGCGCCGCATCCAGCCGAACGAGACCGCGATCGACGAGGCAGCGCAGATCGGCGGGGTCGCCCTGCGGGCGCATCGGCTCGCTGGCGAGCACCATCAGGATCGCGATTTCGTGGGGGCTCAGCAGCCGGTCGCCATCGGCGTCGATCGGCTGATGCAGGTGAGGCGCGACTGCAGGCAGTGCCGATGCTTCGGGACGGGAAATGATCTGGCGATTCGACGTGTTCGTGAACAAGAGGGGCATGTTGATGTCCGTATCATGAACGTGAAGACGCAGACGGCACGGGGCCATGTCGATCGTGGTCGAGTTCGACATGCGAGAACATCGATATTCGCTCGTGCCGGGCAATCGATCTTGATGCAGGTCATCCTGCAGGCGCGCGAGCGATCGAAACGGTCGCTGATTCGTCTGACCCAATGCCATCGAGGTACCGACGCGCTCGCGTCGCGAGACCAGGCCGGATTGCTGCCCGGTTTTTCATGTGGAATTTTTCGTCACCCGGTGCGGCACGATCTCGTTCAATCCTGCACTGCGAATCATTTTCTTCAATCGTTGTTGCTCGACGAGCCGCTCGATCGCGATGCGCTCGCCGAGCCCGTGTGCGCGTCGGCTGTTCGCAGACAATTCTGAGGGCTGGACACGGCATGTCGCGTCGCTCGGCGCCGGGATTCCGTGATTCGGCCAGGGCGTTCCGTTACGCGCTCATGCGCCGTTCGCGATCGGCAAGCCGGTGAGCGATCGACCATGCGAAATGCGCGAGCTTCCCGGCGGCCAGGCCGCGACCGATATCGCGTCCGGAAATCGCGCACGTCGCGATCGGCGCCTGCCGTGCCAGCGCCTGCATCTGCCCGAATGCTGTCAGGTCGCCGCGCTGGCCCATCGTGCAGAAGAATGCGGTCGCGCGCAGTTCGCTCCCGTGCCGCGCGAGCCAGCTCGAAACCGGCGTCGATGCACGACCCGCCCAGACCGGCGTGCCAATCACGACCACATCGTATGCGGACGGCGAACAGGCCGTCGGCCGGAGGTCCGCGGCACGATCGCGGATCACGTCGGCGAGCGAACGCAGGAAGCCGACGGCCCCCGCCCGCCGCCGATCGTCGACTTCCTGAAGCCGTTCGCAATCCGCGTCGAGTTCCGTGGCAAGCCGGCGCGCAATCGCCGCCGTCGTTTCACTGCGCGAGTAGAAAACGACAAGCATGCGTCGAGACGTGTCCATGTTCCGCTCCGTGCATCCGTCCGGGATCCGTAGACCAGCTTATGCACCGCCGATCGGGGCGACGCTGATGCAGGTCAAACCGTCGCGGCACGATCGGGCGACAGTAGGCTTGTTCGAATTTCCCGCGATTTTCCGCCCATGCGCCATGTGGTATGACCTGATCGAACAGCAACGGCAATGGTTGCGAACGTGGGACGCAGCGACGCGCTTCACGTGCGGTCTTTGGCCCGATATCGCGTCGTCGTGCTACGCCGACCTGTGCGAACCCCTGCTCGACCTGCATGCCGATGCGCCACGGTTCGCCATCGATTCGGTCGACGTGGACGGCCGTCGCATCGACGTCGACGAAACGATCGTCGCGCACACGCCGTTTTGCACGCTGCGCCGCTTCTCTCACGCGGGTGCGCGACGCGTGATCCTGCTTTGCGTGCCGCTGGCCGGCCATGCGGCCGTGATGATGCGGGAGACGGTCGAGACGCTGCTTGTCGACGGCGACGTGTGCATCACCGACTGGATCGATGCGCGCGATGTGCCGTGCGACGCGGGCCGATTCGGCCTCGACGAATATGTGTCGATGCTCGACCGCTTCATCGATACCCTGCTGGCGGACGCGCGTCCGGTGCACGTCGTCGCGGTCTGTCAGGCGACGTTTCCGTCGCTTGGCGCCATCGCGCTGCGCGCGCAACGCGACGCCGCGCTGCCGGCGAGCCTGACGTTGATCGGCGGCCCGCTCGATGCCCGCATCAATCCGAGCGCGCTCGGAACCGCGGCCCGCTCGCATTCGCTCGACTGGTGTCGCGCCACGCTGATCGATACGGTGCCGCATGGCTTCGCCGGATGCGGGCGACAGGTCTTTCCGGCCTATCTGCAGCGCGCCGAGATCGCGCTCACCTACCCGCAACACTACATGGCGCTCGTCAATGGCTATCGGCAAGCGGTGTCGAGCGGCGACGCCGACGCACTCGCAACCGCCCGCCGGGCGCTACGCGAATACCTGACGCTTCTCGACATGCCGGCCGAATACTTCCTCGACACGGTCGACATCGTTTTCCAGCGGGCATGCCTGGCGAACCGAACGTGGCACGTCCACGGCCAGCGGGTCGAGCCCGCCGCGTTGCGCTCGATCGGGTTGCTGACCGTCGAAGGCAAATGCGATGCCGTCACCGGTGCCGGCCAGACCCATGCCGCGCTGGCGATGTGCAGCGGTCTCGCAGCGAATGCGCGGCAACGCGTCGACATCGACGATTGCGACCACTACGGACTCTTTACCGGCGATCACTGGCGCACCGACGTGCATCCTGTACTGCAGGCGGCGTTCGCCCGCGCCGAACACGGCGGGGCGCGCTCGTGCGCGGCGTGATGCGCCGTCCGCCCGGCCCGGTATGGTCGTCATGCAATCATCCGACACCGTTCATTCCGGCGACGCACGCTCGCCCGGCGCAGCGTTTTCCGCGGCGGCCACGCGCCGCTTGACCGCGATGAAGCTGTCGGGGCTGACGGAAATCGAGTCGATGCCGCACGCGACGAGAAAATCGGCGAACGGCGGATGATCGCTCGGCGCCTGGCCGCACAGGCCGACTTTCGCCCCTGCGTTGCGCGCGGACTCGATCACGCGGGCGATCATCCACTTCACGGCTTCGTTCTGTTCGTCGAACAACCCGGCCAGTTCCGCCGAATCGCGGTCCACGCCGAGCGTCAATTGGGTCAGATCGTTGCTTCCGATCGAGAAGCCGTCGAAGCGCTGCGCAAACTGGCTCGCCAGGATGACGTTCGACGGGATTTCGCACATCACGTAGATCTGCAATCCGTCTTCGCCGCGCTTCAGGCCGTTGGCGGCCAGGACCTCGAGCACGCGGTCCGCCTCGTCGAGCGTCCGGCAGAACGGGATCATCACGACCACGTTCCTGAATCCCATGTCGTTTCGCAGCCGCGCGATCGCCCGGCATTCGAGCGCGAATCCGTCACGGTAGCGCGGCGAATAGTAGCGTGACGCGCCGCGAAATCCGAGCATCGGATTTTCTTCCCTCGGTTCGAACTGCGCGCCGCCGACCAGATGTGCGTACTCGTTCGTCTTGAAGTCGCTCATGCGCACGATCGCCGGCGCGGGATGACAGACCGCCGCGATACGCGCGAGGCCGTGCGCCAGACGGTCGACGAAATAGTTCGACGGGTCGTCGTACCCCGACGTCAGCGCAGCGATCTCGCGCTTCGCATGCGCGTCGGTCAGCGCATCGTAGTGGGCCAGCGCCATCGGGTGAACCTTGATATGGTTGCTGATCACGAACTCCATGCGCGCGAGGCCGATTCCGTCGGCGGGCAGTCGCCACCATCTGAACGCCGCGGCCGGATTCGCGAGATTCAGCATGACCTGCGTGCGGGTGGCCGGCAGATCGGTCAGGTCGATCGCCTCCACGTGGTATTGCGCGATGCCTTCGTACACGAACCCGGCCTCGCCCTCCGCGCACGATACCGTCACTTCCTGCTGATCGTGCAGCATGCGGGTCGCGTTGCCGGTGCCGACGATGGCCGGCAATCCCAGTTCGCGGCTCACGATCGCGGCATGCGAGGTGCGGCCGCCGTGATCGGTGACGATCGCCGAGGCGCGGCGCATCACCGGCAGCCAGTCGGGATCGGTCGTGTGCGTCACCAGTACCGCGCCGTCGACGAATCGCCCCATGTCGTGCGGACTGTCGATCACGCACACGCTGCCGGCCGCGATCGCCTCGCCGACACTGACGCCGGTGAGCAGCTTGCGGCCGGTCTGACCAAGTCGGTAGGTCTTGATGGCGCTGGCTTCGCGCCGGGACTGCACCGTTTCAGGACGTGCCTGCACGACGAACAGTTCGCCGCTTATGCCGTCCTTTGCCCACTCGATATCCATCGGCTGGCCATAATGCGCCTCGATCGCGCAGGCCCACTTCGCAAGCGCCAGGATGTCGCGGTCCGGCAGCACGAAGGTGGCACGCTCGGCTTTCGAGGTCGGCACGTTGCGGGTCGGTGCATGCTCGTCGCGCGCATAGATCAGCTTGCATGCCTTGCCGCCGAGCGTCTTGCCGATGACGGGCGTGCACGCCGGATCGCCGAGCAATGGCTTGAACACCTCGTATTCGTCGGGGTCGACGGTGCCCTGCACGACATTCTCGCCAAGCCCCCACGCCGCGCTGATCAGCACCACCTTGTCGAATCCGGTTTCCGTGTCGAGCGAAAACATCACGCCGGCCGCGCCGAGGTCCGAACGCACCATCCGCTGCACGCCGACCGACAGCGCGACGCGCAGGTGATCGAAGCCCTTTTCTTCGCGGTAGGCGATCGCACGGTCGGTGAACAGCGACGCATAGCACCGGCGGCACGCTGCGAGCAGCGCATGTTCGCCGCGCACGTTCAGGTAAGTTTCCTGCTGGCCCGCGAAGCTCGCGTCGGGAAGATCCTCGGCGGTCGCGCTCGAGCGCACGGCGACATCGACGTCGTCTCCGTCGGCCTGTCGGCACAGTTGCCGATACGCGTCGCGGATCGCGTCGGCGATGTCGTCGGGCCAGTCTCCGTGGAGGATCGCCTGCCGGATCGACGCACCGGCGTCGGCGAGCGCCATCTTGCGTGCGCCGAACGCCTCGAGCGTGCTGCCGATGACTTGCCTCAATCCGTTCGCATCGATGAATCGCCAGTACGCATCCGCGGTCGACGCGAACCCGGGTGGCACGCTTACGCCGTGTGCAGACAGGTTGCCGATCAATTCGCCCAGCGATGCGTTCTTGCCGCCGACGCGTGACACGTCGCCGCGCCGCAGGTCGTCGAACCATACGACGTGTGCATTCCCGTGATCCATGACGAGCCCTCCGATGGTCGCGGCCGAGTGACATGCGACAGGCGCGGTCCGGCATTGGCCGGCGCGGTCGGCCGAACACGGTCATCGTGGCCCGACACCTCGGCGTCTCTCGTGACCTGCATCAAGAACGGAGGCCGACGCGCGAACGGGGTATCAGGCTCGCGACGAGGGTTCGCTACCGGAGCAATGGCGTCACGGAATCCTGGCGCCCGATGACGCGGGTGACCGAGCCCTCTGCCTCACTGAAAGAACTTCGAAAGCCACCCCGGCGCCGCCGCACGATCGAAAACCACGTGCAATTCCGGGCTGAATGAGCCGAATTTGAGCCCATGCTGCGTCGCCAGCAGCGTCAGCGCCTGGCTCGTGTAGAACGAAATATGCCCGTTGCGCGGCACGCAGTACCACCATTGCTCGATCCCGCGCGCAAGGATTTCCGGCGTGATCAGGGACGTCTGAAACAGCAGTGCGCCGGCAGGCCCCCTGTACCGGATGATGTCGGCGAACAGGCTTCGGGAATCCGGATGATGCTCGAAGACTTCGAACGACAGGATCGCATCGGATCGCTGCTCGGCCTGTGCGTCGAGGTGCCGCTCGCCGTGCTCGTTTCGCTGATGATGCATGGCGTCGACTGGAACGGGCCGCGTATCGCGATGCTCGTCGCGACACCGGTGCTGATCGCATGCACCGTGCTGCTGACCCGTCCAGTGGCATTCAGCACGGTATGGAAGCACAAGCGCTCGCCGTTCGAACTGGACGACAATGTGCGCGCATCCATCTACGGCCGGCTGACCGGCATCGCGCTCGGCCTCGTGTTCGGCATCATGGTCGCGACGACGTTTTCCTGATGACAGGCTTTCGCGCGTAACGCGTCCCGTCGAGCCCCCCTCCCCCGCGCCACCCCGATCGCGCATCCGTCCTGCAATCCGCGGCAGAATTTACAAACGCGGCGTCACCCGGCGCCGCCCGCCCGTGCCGGGCTCACGCCGCACGGCCGTCGGGCCTGGGCGCGCGCGCGGCACGCGGCTTGCTCGCGTCGGCCCGGATATGGCCGCGGCACGGAATCGCCGGCCGCCAACGGCATTGCCTGGTCGTGAGCTATGAAAACTGCGCCTCCCCTGCTGGAATCGGCACCGATGCGGGCCGATCACTTCGTCCAGTTCTACGAGTCCGATGCGCAGCTCGTGTCGGAAGTCGCACTGTTCGCGGCCGAGGCGCTGCGCGTGGGCGGCAGCGCGATCGTGATCGCGCGACCCGATTGCCTTGCGGCGGTGCACGAACGCCTGCGTACGCTCGATGCGTCGATCGGCGACGCGGCCCGCGAGCGCATCTTCATGTCGAGCGCGCAGACGCTGCTCGACAGCTTCATGGACGGCGACCTCCCCGACCCCGCACGCTTTCGCCGCTCGATCGGCACGATCGTCGAAGCAGCGGTCCGCGCCGGCCGCCCCGTGCATGCGTTCGGCGAAATGGTCGCGCTGCTGTGCGCGCAGCAGCGGTACGCCGGTGCGCTGCGGCTCGAAGCGCTATGGAACGAACTGGTCGAGCAACACCGCTTCTCGCTTTACTGCGGCTATCCGGTCGACGTGTTTCCCAGCACCGAGCAGTCGGAGACGTTCCGCCATGTCTGCGCGCTGCATCGCCGCATCCTGCCCGCCGCATCGCTGCGCCACGACGAAAACGAGTTGCACCTGACGCTGGCGCTGTCGCAGCAGCGCTCGCGCGCGCTGAGCGACGAGATCCGCCGTCGCGAGGACGCCGAGCAGCAACGCAACGGCGTTCTGATGCACGCGCCGTTGCCGATCGCGCTGCTGTCGGGCGCCGCGCACCGGATCGTGCTCGCGAATCACCGCTTCTCCGCGCTGTGCGGCCGGACCGACATCGTCGACCAGCCGCTGACGGCCGTGCTGCCCGGCGGCGATACGCCGGCGATCGTGCGCGCGCTCGAAACCGCCCGCGCGCAGGGCCGCTCGACGACGATCGCCGAGCACCGCGACCGTCCCGAGCCGGACGGGGCCCGCGTGTATCGGCTGCATTTCAATCCGCAGCCGCTTGCCGACGGGCTTGGGGTGATCGTCAGCGCGGTCGAGGTGACCGAGCACGTCGCCGCGCGCGAGAAGCTCGTCGCCGCGAATGCCGAACGCGACCGGCTGCTCGGCGAACTGCGCGACGCGAATCAAGCAAAGGACCAGTTTCTCGCGGTGCTCGGCCATGAGCTGCGCAATCCGCTGACGCCGATCTCGCTCGCGCTGGAGCTGATCCGCAACCGCGACGGCCACGCGACGCCGAACGAGATCGCGATCATCCAGCGGCAGCTCGATCACATGGTCCGGCTGATCGACGACCTGCTCGACGTGTCGCGCATCACGCGCGGCAAGATCACGCTGAAGAAGGAAGTCGTGCAGCTCGCCGACATCGTCGACCATGCGGTCGAGGTCGCGAGCCCGCTGCTCGAGCAGCGCCGTCACCGCCTGCATGTCGACGCCGATCCGGACGCACGCTGCCACGGCGACCCGGTGCGACTGTCGCAGGTCATCGCGAACCTGCTGACCAACGCGGCGAAATACACGCTGCCGGGCGGCGACATCACGGTGCGCGCGGCCCACGGTTCAGACGGCACCGCGCTCGTCGAGGTATGCGACAACGGCGCCGGCATTCCGCGCGACCGCCTCGACAGCATCTTCGAGCCGTTCTACCGGCTCGACGGCGACGCGAAGCAGGCGCACGGCGGCCTCGGTATCGGCCTCGCGCTCGTGCGCAGTCTCGTGACCCTGCACGGCGGCACGGTGCGCGCGGACAGCGCCGGACCCGGCTGCGGCAGCACGTTTACGATCTCGCTGCCCGAGTACCGGCCGAAAGCCTTGGCGATCGCCGCGCCGCAGCCGCCGCTCGGCATCCGCGAGATGGCGCCGGGCCGCACCGGCCGGCGCGTGATGCTGGTCGACGACAACGAGGATGCCGCGTCGACGCTCGCGCAATGGCTGCGCGAGGCCGGCCACGAAGTCGCCGTCGTGCACGACCCGGTGACCGCGCTGGCCGCGTACCGCGCTTACCGTCCCGACGTCGCGATCCTCGACATCGGGCTGCCGGTGATGGACGGCTACGAGCTGCTGAGGCGGCTGAAGGCGATCAACGAAGTCACGCCATGCATCTTTCTCGCGCTGACCGGCTATGGCCGCAACGCGGATCGCGAACGCTGCCTCGCGACCGGGTTTCTGCAGCATTTCGTGAAACCGGTCGACCCGGCCGCGCTTCATCTCGCGATGAGCCCGCCCGGAACGAACGGCGATGCGCACGACGGCGCCGAGCCGGAAGCCGGACGCTGAACGGAGCACGCGACCAGCCGACGCCCGGAAAGCACCGTGCGGCTCAGTTCTCCACGGAACAGCGGATCGAAGTCAGGTTTGCCAATTCGGCGATCCGGATCAATTAAGGCAGCATCGCATCGGCGTTGGTCGGTTCGCGCCACGTTACGAGCAGTTCCTCCTCGCGCACGGCGCGCGCGGCCGTTTCGCGAAAACCGCGCGTGCGGCACGCGAAGCCTGCGTCCCGCAGCCCGGTCGTCAGGCGGTCGCGCGTCGGCGAGCCGAGTTCGTATTCGATCGTGAGCAGTGCCGTCCTGACGCTCCGTACGCGCTGCTCGACCAACCGCAGCGGCCATACGACCAGGAGTCCGAGCACGAGCCCGAGCGCGCCAAGCGACAGCTGGCCGCCGCCGATGCACAGACCGACCACCGTCACGAACCACAGCGTCGCGGCCGTGGTGACGCCGGATACGAGGCCGTCGCGATGGAGAATCGCGCCGCCGCCGATGAAGCCCATCCCGGTCAGGATGCCGAGCGGCAGGCGCATCAGGTCGAGCACCGAGAACGCGCCCTCCGGCTTGCCGGCCTGCAGCAGCAATGCATTGACCTGAAGCATCGACAGGCACGCGGCAAGGCAGACGAGGGTCGTCGTGCGCAGCCCGGCCGTCTTGCCGGATTCGCTGCGATCGAGGCCGATCAGCCCGCCCGCGACCAGCGCGAGGGCGATCCTGACGAGGACCGCATCCCACTGAAGTACGACCGGCATGGGCTCCATGCGCGCCTCCATTCAAATCCGTCACGCGTGACGCGTCGCGGTGCGGCCGCGGACGGCGCATGCGGGGCGCAAGGTTCGGGCCCGATCTGGTTGCGGAACGACGGACGCGCGCGGCGCAGGCCGTCGACGACGAACGTTGGCTCGCTGACCGTGATCGCCGCCGGCGAATAACCGCCGGCTCCATGCATCCTCCCCGGCCTGGCCGGTCGCCTGCGCATGCGATCAGCGCAACGCCGAACCGTCTTTTTCGTATTCGATTGGATACGGCGATGATTTCAACATACGGTTCTACGAGCCTCTGTTCCCGATCGGGTACGAAATGATGTCTCAAGTCATTTCCCCGCATCTCCGTTCCTGTACGGATACCAAATGATGCCTCAGCCGACCAGTTGTGCAATACTGTTCCCGATCAGATACGAAGCACGGAGAACGTCATGTCGGAATCCCAGTCCGTCGACACGATCGGCGCGCTCGCCCACCTCATCCGCGCGGCGCGGCTCCAGCAGGGGTTCACGCGCGACGAACTCGCGAACGCGACCGGGCTGTCGCCGAAATTCATCAGCCAGGTGGAAGCCGGAAAGCCGACCGCGCAAATCGGCAAGGTCATGATGCTGCTCGGCGAACTGGGCGTGCGCCTGTACGCCGAGTCGTCGGTCGAGATTACGGAAGCCACCGCGCTGAAGGCCGCGCAACGCCGCAGGAGCAGCCATGGCGGCTAGAACGCTGATCGCCTCCGCCAACGGCGAGCGCATGGGCACGCTGACCGACGACAAAGGCATCTGGTCGTTCGCGTACGACCCGCAATGGCTCGCATCCCCGACAGCCTATCCGCTGTCGCCGGCGTTCGCGCTGCGCGCCGGCACCTTCACCGATACGTCGACCGATCGCCCGGTCCAGTGGTTCTTCGACAACCTGCTGCCGGAGGAAGGCATGCGCACATCGCTCGCGCGCGAGGCAAAGGTCGATGCCGCCGACGCATGGGGCCTGCTCGCGTACTTCGGGCGCGAATCGGCCGGCGCGCTGACGCTGCTGGCCGACGGTGAACAGGAAGCACCCGGCAGCCTGCAGCCGCTGCCGCTCGACGAGCTCGAACGCCGGATCCAGGCGATGCCCGAGCGCGCACTGACGGCCACCGCGCCCAAGCGCATGTCGGCAGCAGGCGCGCAGCAGAAGCTGCTGGTGGTGCTGCGCGGCGACGCACCCGACTACGCGCTGTACGAGCCGGTCGGCAGCGAGCCGTCGATGCACCTGCTCAAGCCGGACATGCGCGCGGCCGGCTACCCGCACTCGGCGATCAACGAATTCTTTTGCATGAAGCTCGCGAAGAGGATGGGCCTCGACGTGCCCGACGTGCACTTCCTGCGCGCGCCGTCGGCGTGCTACGTGATCGACCGGTTCGACCGCGACGTCGCGTCGGCGCCGGCCGGGCGCGTGCATACGATCGACGCAATGCAGCTGCTCAACTACGACCGCGGCTTCAAGTACCAGCGCGCGAACGCGCAGGAGCTTGCCCGTGCGATCGACCGCACCAGCACGCGCGCGCTGGCGCGTCTGTCGGTGTTCCGCTGGACCGTGTTCAACGTGGTGGTCGGCAATGCCGATGCGCACCTGAAAAACCTGTCGTTCTTCGTCGACGCGCGCGGTTACCGGCTCGCGCCGTTCTACGACATCGTCAGCACGGTCGTGTATCACACGCCGACGCACCGGCCCGACCATCGCGGCGATCACTGGCCGCACTGCGAACTGACGATGCCGCTCGGCACCGCGACGCGGTTCGTCGATATCGATGCGGATGCGCTGATCGCGTTCGGACAGGCACTCGGGCTCAGGGACAAGGCGGCGGCCAGCGAGCTGCGGCGTTTTCTCGAGCCGCTCGATCGCCACGTCGCGCAGACGCTCGATGACGTGCGCGCAATCGCCCGCCCGGACGCCGGGGAGACGCGGTTGCTGAATTCGATCGCGGCGATGCCGATCGCCGAGATGGGGCGCGCGCTTCGGTCGACGGGTGATTGAGTACGGATATCGAAAAAGGCGCGCCGGTTCAGGCAGATCGGTCAGCGGAGCGGCGGCGTCGTACTCAGCTTCTCCGACAGCATCCGCTCGTACACGCCAAAGTGCAGATCGACCTCCTTTTGCGTGACGGGTGTGACCGTGATGTTGATCTGGTCAGGCAACAGGCCCAGCACGACCGCGACCGCGGCTTCAAGTTGCGGTGCACAAGCCTTGTCCTCCGCCATCGTCGTGCCGACCAGCACGTCGTAGGTCTTTTCCTGCCGGCAGACGATCTCGACGAGTCGCGCCCGCGCGCTCATGTTGTTGTCGATCGCCAGCCTGACGACCTCGGTCACGGTACGCATCGTCTCGGTCGGAAAGCCCTTCGTCGAGCGCAGCCGGATACGATGCCTGCCCAGCGTAAGCCAGTCCGTATCGAATTCCATGGCGTCCTCCGCATGCAGTTCCAAGCCGGTGCGATGATAGGTTCCAGCGCCGAAATTTCAAGTCCAAAAATCCGGCGACGCCCCTTGAAATTTTCCGCAGAATGCCTATCTTGAGTTTCGCTCAGGCAGACGCGCGAACCGTTTCATCCCGCGCGCTGCGTGTTTCGATTTGTTTGCCGGCAGTCCGGCAGGCGAACTGGAGCGCGTAGGCCCGTTCGCCTCCCGATTGCCATCAAGGAGGATACGATCATGAGCGATCTTTACTTCGGAACCGACCTCTTCAGCGAGTTCGACCGCCTGCAGCAGCAGATGGCGCAACTCTTCGGCGGCTTCCCGTCCAGCATTCGCGCCAGCCGGCTGGGCGCATTTCCTCAGATCAACGTCGGCGCGACGGACGAGTCGATCGAGATCGTTGCCTTCGCCCCGGGCATCGACGCCGCCGAACTCGACGTATCGATCGACAAGGGCTTGCTGACCATCAGCGGCGAACGCAAATCGGCACAATCCGACACTGGAAGCGAGACGCGTACGTATGCGCAGGAGCGCTTTGTCGGCACCTTCCGGCGCGTCATCGAGCTGCCCGACACCGCCGATCCCGACAAAGTCCAGGCGCGCTACGAAAATGGCTGCCTGTCGATCAGTATCGGCAAGCGCGAGTCGTCCAAGCCACGCGCCATCACTGTCCAGTAACTCGAGGAGCCGATCATGAACGACATGACCCAACTGGCTGAACGCGCCCCGTCCGCAGTCACGCGTCGCGACACGGAACAGGCCACGCGCCGGATCACCCTCACCCCTGCCGTCGACATATACGAGGGCAATCAGGGCGTCACACTGTGGGCGGATCTACCCGGCGTGACGAAGGACAAGCTGGACGTCAAGGTTCACGACAGCAGCCTCTCGATCGAGGCCGAGGCGGTGGTGCCGACGCCGGCAAACCTGCGCCTGCAGCATGCCGAGGTCCGCGAGCCGCACTTCGCCAGGACGTTCACGCTGTCACCGGATTTCGATACGTCGAAGATCGAGGCAAACCTCCAGGACGGGGTGTTGAAGCTGACGATCCCGCGTCGCGACGAGGCTCGCCCACGGCGCATTGAAGTCAGGACCGGCTGACCCTTCGGCATCGGCGGGTCGGGAACACGGGCGGCGGGGAAAGCGCCGCCGCCCGTCGCGAACCAGGCGCGGCAGGAACCGGTGTCCGATGCCGCTCAGGAGTCCTGTAAAGGGCGTGCGGTCCTTATCCGCATCGTGCCCGTGCGACAGATCGCGATACGCATGCCCACACCGGATGGCCACATCGCCATCGTCCGGATCGAACGGAATGATGAGGTGTCGGCCGATTGGCATCTGACGCGTTTCGGCGAGCACTGGACAAGCAGGGCCGAAGCGCGGTGCGGTGCGCTCGGGTACGCGGTGAAACCGATCGATCGCGGCGTGCCCGGAGCAGTCGAAGCTCGGAGCACGCCTGCTACCTGACGGACTGGCCGCCACGCTCGAAACGGATTGAAGCTGAATCGGAGGACGCCATGAATACCGATCTGAAAAAGTGGAATCCCTTCAAGTTCCTTCGTGGAACTGCCCGCAAGTCCGACGGAGAAGGCCCGGAAAATCCGCCGACGGGCGAACAGTGGCGGGCCGCGTGGCCCGACATGCCGCGATTGTTCTCACGTGAGCCGTGGCGTACGGTGGAGGAGTTCTTTCATGACCCGTTCGCAGGCCGTGGCGCGCTCGAGCGATGGTTCGGCGACTTCAGTTCATCGCGCTTCCAGCCGCGGATCGACGTCGTCGATGAAGGACCGGTGCTGCGCGTGACCGCCGAACTGCCCGGAATGAAGCGCGAAGATCTGAAGGTGAGCATCGAGGACGGGGCAATCGTGCTGCGCGGAGAGAAAAAGCAGGACGTACGCAGCGAGGAAAATGGCTGTTACCGGCTGGAGCGCGCCCATGGAAGCTTCGTGCGCACGATCCCGATGCCGGAATACGCCGCCCCCGATCGCACGTTGGCAAAGTTCGATAACGGTGTACTTACGTTGACCGTGCCAAAATCGGAGCCGACGCAGACCGTGAGTCGCACGATCGATATCTGTTAGGGAAACTATGCAAAAAGTCCCCATCGACGAGCGCCCGATCGTAGAGGGGACGAATCTGCATTTCCATCTCCCGAGCGATTAAAGGATCGCCAATAAGGGAGTCCGGCTGCGGGTACCGGGGCGCGTGGAACGCCGCAGTGCAGCGGAGCCAATGTCTGGCGGATTGCGAAATAGAGGCGCCCATCGCGCGCTTCAAGAGGGCGTGAAAACAGCTCTTTGTAACAAACTGTTCCTGATCGCCAGCGAAACGCGATGGCCGCTGCCGAGGCGACGTATGGTGCGGCCGCGCCCGCATTGCCGGGGTCGCTTTGGGCGCAAGGCTATTCAGGGGGTGTCATATGCCAACGGGCAACGTCACGGAGAATCACGGCCGCCAGATCCGGCCTGCGGTGACCAGCGAACGAAAGCGACAAGCGGAGGCAATGGGCGATGCTGGATAAATAGGACAGGATAAGTATTCTTATCACAATGCGTCGAATTTTATTCAAAACTCAACAGCGAATGATTACCGTCGAGCTATTCAATCCCTCCTGCCCTCGCACTGTACTTGCCGCACATGGCACGACGAAGCGCGAAGGCACGCAAAGGCAGCGGGAGACAACGGCTAGTCAAGCCCTTTGCAAGATATCCATCGCCCGCTCGGCGTCGGCCAGCGAGTCGAGCGCAAGATAAGCAATGAACTGCGAGCCCAGCACGGCAGCGGATACGCCGCGGAGATTGATCCCGCCGTCCGACAGTTTCTGGGTCAGCTCCGCGATGATCCCCGCTTGGTCCAGTCCCATCACACGGATGGAGTGAAGGCCCGAAGTGGCATTGAATCCCGCCTGCGTGGCAGCACGGATCTCCTTGTCTCCCTGCAGCGGCGCGACAAATACGACCCCTTTGCCTGGTGCTTCCGGTGCGCGCCGGGCGACAACGAATTGCAAATCCGCGCCAGCATCCCGCAACGCATTCAAAACGTGCGCAAGACCGCCCGGCTTGTCCTCGATGGTGGCCGCCCAAACGTCAACGCGTTCGACGAACAGTTCCATGGCCCCTCCAGAAAATCTGGACCTCGATGAAGACAATCTATGTCGCGCATGACCGGCGAGCAAGGCCGGTTACGTGAGGGACGGCATGCACGTTTGCCTAGGAATCCGATGATTTTTTTGATTGGGGGCGCAACGCGAGCATGACTGCCTGCCGATGCCGCCATTGAAGCAGCTCGTCGCGGAACTCATCGGATGATTGCCCGGCCGTTACCCGCAATGTTCCGGATTGAAAGATTCTCGCCGCGCGCCAGAACGGTCGGACTTCCGGTAGATCGTCGATGGCGGTGATAGGCAACTGGTACGTTCGATGCAAATACGACAGGAAGGCAAGACCATAGCCGCGGCGTCTCATTGACGCGAGAATTTCCAGTCGATGAACGTAGACCCGATCGGTCCGTGGCGCCAAACTGTATGTCGCCGCGCCGACGGTACCGCCGGACGCGTCCAGGATCGCGACTTCCCAGCCCGGATGCAGGGCACCGTCGATGCCCAGATCGATCGGTCTGGATTGGAAACGAACCACCGGAAGCCGACAAAATTTGCGCCGAACAAAAAGGGACCGCAGGAAGGAAAGCACGTTCAGCCTTTTGTCATGTCCGCAGCGATACGTTCTTCATCTTCGCGCGCGACAGCAATCCGCAGCCGCGCACTGCCACGTTGGCGCTTTCCATATCAGACACAACCGCGCACAACATGAACGACTCCGCTTGGATGTTTGAATCAATGC
The DNA here is from genome assembly GCF_053427615.1 of Burkholderia sp. AW33-5. NCBI lineage: Bacteria > Pseudomonadati > Pseudomonadota > Betaproteobacteria > Burkholderiales > Burkholderiaceae > Burkholderia > Burkholderia sp. AW33-5. Next base: position 81,678 of record NZ_JBSAXA010000004.1, read on the forward strand.
GACCGTGCGATTCCCGAGCGACGTCGACAAGCACTATTTCCGATTTTTCAGGAACGTCTGCCCGGCTGCCGTAATCGAAACGCTTCCTCGACCGTTCGTCGGATAGCGCACGAATCCAGCGCCAATGAGTTCTCGGGTAATGGACCAGCCAAGCGCGGGCGTATCGCGACCATAACGAATATCGGCAAGGCGCTCGAGCGCCCAGATCGCGGAGGCCGAGATAGTTTGAACCGTCGAAGTTTCGTTGTCGCTCATGGCGTCTCCAAAGATTTGATCATGGTCAAGGGTGCTGCATGTCTCAAGCTCAAATGTGGCAAGACACGCACTCAGGCGTGTCCAGTCGCATCTGACACCGACCTCGGTGTGTACGGAGGACATCTCACGGCCTTCAAAGCCCAGCGAGACGAAGTCGCTTGCAAATACAGGAAAGAACTTGTGCGGACATGCTGCGACGCGCCATGTCCACGAGCACATCACGGACGGAGTTCACATCGTCCCGGCTCCATGCGGGACCCATTTCGAAATGGACGACGGTTGCCATGTTCCTCGCGCGTGCCGTGAGACAGATCCCGGTATTCAGTGGGACGGGGCAACCTGGCAGGCCATCAGAAACGCCTGGAACTCGGTCTCCCATGCAGCATTGCGCACGTCGATCTCGAAACCGGCGAGACGCTTCATCTCGCTGCTCAGATACACGGCATTGAGCAATCGAGGGGGCACACCCTGCGCAAAACAGCAGCCATCTGCATCGAGAAGCAGACGCGGGTGGTGCCGGAACCGCGCACTGGCCACTGAGATCGGATCCATCACATGCCGAGCCGATTCCCTCGGATAAACGAAGGCCAGATGGATACCGGCAGCCGCGAGCCGTTCGGCCGCATCATGGAAGCGGTGAACCATCTGGAAGCCGCGCTCGCCACCGCGTCCGACACCCACAACGATAAGCCCTCGGCTTCCCGCGACCTCCGGCAGGAATACGGGCCGCCGATCGGGCAGCAGCAGCACCCCATCCAGATCGAACATGTCGACTACCTCCGCGAATCCGCCCGCAACTCCGGCGATCGGCGGCAAGATGCGATTATAAGACAGCAATAAACAAATGTGTATCGCATTATAATGCGGTGCACATCGGACTTTGAGCTGGACGCACCCGCGAGCCGACGGCACGATGGCAACCTCGGTGATGAAATTGCACGCCCGCTTTCCCCTGCCTCTCCCGAATCCGACAAATGAAAGTCGCAATGAACGATGCCCCGGACGGCGCGCTGACCGTATGCGTGGACTGCAGTCACGAATGGGCGGCCGGCGCCGGCATCAAATCGACTGACGAATCGGTCGAGCGGGTGGTCAAGGATGTGTCCGGCACCGTCCTGTCGGACGGCGATTCCGTCGTGCTGATCGAGGACTTGTGCGTAAAGGGTTCGTCGATCGCGTTGAAGATGGGCCCCGAGGTCAAGAGCATCCGTCTCGTCGGCGGCGATCACAACGGCGAACCCGCTTGTCGTTGCCGTTCGCTGCACGCACCCCCAACAACTTGCCTACCTGGATCGATCGAGCATGGAGCATGACCGAACATCCTACGATGCGCTCGTCGAATTTCTGTCGACCCCGCTGCACGACGGGCGACCGTACGTACTGGAGACGCAGCACGCGATCTCGCTGCACTTCGATCACCAGGCCACCCAAAGCTTCATGTCGCTGCGCACGCCCGACGAACTGGCGCTCGGCTATACGCGAACCATGATGGGATGTTTGCTGCTGCACCCAGCCGCCGGACATATGTGCATGATCGGGCTCGGCGGCGGCTCCTTGGCAAAGTACTGTTATCGGCATCTGCCCGGCGTGACCATCGACGCGGTCGAAATCAATCCGGAAGTCATCGCGCTACGCGACGTGTTCAGGATTCCTGCGGACGACACTCGACTCAAGGTGATCTGTGCAGATGGCGCGGAGTACGTGACGCGAGAGGATGTCCACACCGACGTGATCCTGCTGGATGCCTTCGTCGCGGAAGGCATGCCGAGCCGGTGTGCGGATATCGCGTTCTTTACCGCCTGTCGCGAGCGATTGAGCGATTCCGGAGTGCTCGCGATCAATCTGGCGGACGACGACCCGTCGCTGCCCGCTCACATCGCGTGCCTGGGCTGCGTGTTCGGCCCTTCGTATGCGGTTGTCCGCTGCGACGACGACAGCAATTACGTCGCTTTCGCCTGGAAAGGGCCGCTTCGTTTGCCATCGAGGCGAGTGCTGTTCGAACGCGCGCGCTCGTTCGCGTTTGCCGACGAACTCAAGCTGTCGTCAACCGCTCGGCGCATGAAGGAAGGAGAACGCCTCGATCCAAAGCGGTTGATCTGGCATGCGCAGGGGCATGCACACTGGGAAATCGACGTCTAGCCGGCTTGCGAACTCAGCCCGCGCTTCGCTTCACCCGCTTGCCGAGCGTGCTTTTCGTCTTGTAGCTCACGCCGTGTTCCTCGAGATACTCGCGAATCAACTGCCGCACGACTTGCGACGGTGTGAGGTCCTGCTCCGCGCAGAGCATGTCGAACGCTTCTTTCTTGGCGGGATCGATCAGGATGGTCAAGCGTGCGGTTTTCGTTTCCATTACAGGACAGAGTCGGCGAATATGCTAATCCGATTATAATGCACCGGCCCTTGCCGCCAGCACCGGAAAACATTCGTCACACACGCGTTGATCCGCTCTGCGCCCCGCTCACGACCTGCGGTCGAGCCGATAGAGATATTCAAGCACGTCGTCGACAACGGGCACGATCGCCAGCGTGACGAGCACCGCGGCAAGCGGCACGGTCGACACGTAGCCGACATGCTTGAAGCCGATTGCGCCGGCCAGCCCCCCGACGAAGAACGACGCCAGCATCGTTCCGTGAATCCTGAGCTTCGCGCGGTTCGCGATCACCGCCTGCGCGTGCACGTCTGCATTCGAGCGGTTCCAGTAAAAGAGTTTGCCGAGTTCGATGCCGAGGTCCGTCACGATGCCCGTCATGTGCGTCGTGCGGATTTCCGCTCCCGACAGCTTTGTGATCATCGCGTTTTGCAGCCCCATGATGAAGCAAAGCAAGATGACCGTGACCGGCATGAAGAACGCTTCCCACAGCGCGAGATGGCTGCCGAGCAGCCCGAACAGGAGCAGCAGCGCGGCTTCGACCAGCAACGGCAGCACATACTGACTCTGCAAGCCGCGGCGGCGCCCCCAGTTGACGAGCATCGCCGAGCAGCCGGCGCCCACCAGAAACGACGCGAGCGAACCCACTCCGGCCAGCACGAGCCGGATGTCGCCGAGTGCCGTCTGATCCGCAATCGCCGACACGATCCCGCTCATGTGCGACGTGTATTGCTTGACCGCGAGGAAACCGCCGGCATTGGTTGCTCCGGCAACAAAGGCAAGCGAAAACCCGAGCTGGCGGTTCGCGGCCGCGCTACGGTGTTTTCCCGTCAGGCCTCGGAAGTACTGCGCTGGCATAGGATCTTCCCTCATTCGCCCGGATCGGGGACAACGACGCCCTGGGCGGAACCCGGAACGCCGCGACAAACCGCCACGGGCGCCCGCTCCATCCGAGGATTCATGAGACTTTAATGATAACGACATTATCATACCTTGTTATCCGGATTGGCCTTTCGGTGTCATAATGCGGGCAGGAATACGTCGCGAGAGAGGCGGCCATTCCAACCACCTCGTCCAACCCGAGCGTACTGGAGACATTCCGGATGGCACCCGTGCCGGTCGTCCACTTCGTCCTGCTGGCCGTGGCCGCGTGGCTCGCGGTCGGCACGCTGGGGCTCGGGGCGCTGCGTCGCACGCGGCTCGTGGCCCACGGCCTCTTTCCGCTCGGCGCGTTGGCCGGACTGTTCGCCGCCGCGGCGGGCCTCGCCGGCATCTTTGCCGAACCGTCTGCCGCCGTGCTGCCGATCGGGCTTCCCGGCCTGCCCTTTCATCTGCGTCTCGACCGCTTGTCCGGCTATTTCCTGTTCGTGCTGGGCCTCGTCAGCACGGGAATCGGCGCCTTTTCAGCCGGCTATTTCCGCAAGGGCGAAGGATCCGCGCCCGGGTTGATCTGCTTCGAATACCACGTCTGCATCGCAAGCATCGCACTGGTGTTGATCGCGGACGACGCATACGTGTTCATGGTCGCCTGGGAGACGCTGACGCTGTCCGCGACGTTTCTCGTGATGACCAATCACCGGATCGGCGAGATCCGCCGTGCGGGATATCTGTATTTCCTGATCTCGCACGTCGGCGCGCTCGCGCTGCTGCTCTGCTTCGGCATTCTGCAGGCGCGCACCGGCGACTACACCTTCGCCAACCTGCGCGCGCAGTCGCTGGATACCTTCTCCGCGTCGTTCGCCTTCCTGTTCGCGCTCGTCGGGTTCGGCGCGAAGGCCGGCATCTTCCCGCTGCATGTGTGGCTGCCGGAGGCCCATCCCGCGGCACCGTCACCCGTCTCGGCGCTCCTCAGCGGATTCGTGTTGAAAGTGGGTCTGTACGGCCTGCTGCGCACCCTGTTCGACCTGTTGCACGTACAGATCGCATGGTGGGGCGTGCTGCTGCTCGTGCTTGGCATCGGCACCGCGCTGCTGGGCGTGGTGTTCAGCACCATCCAGACCGACATGAAACGCCTGCTGGCCTATTCGTCGATCGACAACGTCGGCCTGATGATCGTCGCGCTCGGTCTTGCCGTGCTGTTTCGCGCATACGGGATGACGAGCCTGTCCGCGCTCGCGCTGACCGCGATGCTCTACCAGATCGTCGCGCACGCGGCATTCAAGAGCTTGCTGTTCCTGGGCACGGGCGCCGTGCTCCACGCCACCGGCGAGCGCAACCTCGGCAAGCTCGGCGGGCTGATTCGCTTCATGCCCTGGACCGCATGGGCGGTGCTCGCGGGTGTCGCGGCGAGCGCGGGCTTGCCGCCGCTCAGCGGTTTCGCGGCCGAATGGCTGTTGCTGCAGAGTTTCCTGTTCGCGCCAGGCTTGCCGGATTCGGTGCTCGCCATGACCGTGCCGATCGCCGCCGCGCTGATCGCCATGTCGGCCGCGCTGGCCGGCTACACGATGGTCAAGTTCTTCGGCATCGTGTTCCTCGGGCAACCGAGAGAAGCGAAGCTGAACCGCGCCCGCGATGCGAACACGTGGGAACGGCTCGCGTTCTGCTGGTTCGCGACCGCCAGCGTGCTGCTCGGGCTGATGCCGGCGCAGTTCGTCAAGCTGCTGGATCGCGTCACGCACACGCTGGTCGGCGCCGGCGTCGGCGCGGACAATCACGGCTGGCTGTTGTTCGCGCCCATATCGGCCGCTCGCGCGAGCTATATGCCGGCGGCTTTCATGCTGTTCTTCATCGCATGCTGCGGACTCGCGTGGGTGCTGGTGCGGCGCTTTTATCACGGCCGGCTGCGACGCGCGGCGCCGTGGGGCTGCGGCTTTCCGTTCACGACCGCGCGAATGCAGGATACGGCGGAAGGATTTGGCCAACCGATCCGCGAAATCTTCGCACCGCTGCTGCACATCGAGCGGCAATTGCCGTCGCCATTCGACGCGCAGCCGGCCTATCGGGTGTCGGTGACCGATCGGACCTGGTCCGCGTTCTACTTGCGCATCGCGGCACTGACGCAACGCATCGCCGACTGGGCGGGCCGGCTGCAGACGGGCAAGATCGCGGTTTACCTGACATACAGTTTCGTCGTGCTGATCGTGCTTCTGATGCTGGTGAGACGATGGTAACCCTGTCCGGCGTCATCTCGCAGACTCTCGAAATCGTGATAGCGATCGCGGCCGCGCCATTGCTCACGGGCTGGGTCAACCAATGCCGCGCCTGGCTTCAGAACCGGCGTGCGCCGTCCATCTGGCAACCGTACCGGATGCTCCACAAGCTGTTCAACAAGGAATCGGTCATCGCGCACGGCGCGAGCCCCGTGTTCCGCGGCGCGCCCTATGTCATCTGGGCCGCCATGACGCTCGCGTGCGCGATCGTGCCAACCCTGTCGACCGAGTTGCCGCTGTCGCCCGCCGCCGATGCAATCGCGCTCGTCGGCCTGTTTGCGCTCGCGCGCGTCACGCTGTCGCTCGCGGCGATGGACGTCGGCACGGCGTTCGGCACGCTCGGCGCCCGCCGCGAAATGCTGATCGGCTTCCTCGCGGAGCCGGCACTGCTGATGGTGCTCCTGTCTGCCTCGCTGATTACGCAGTCGACGCTGCTGACGAGCATCGTCGCGACACTCGGCCGCGGCGAGCTCACGATCTATCCGAGCCTGGCGTTCGCCGGCATCGCGTTCACGCTGGTCGCGCTGGCCGAAAATGCGCGGCTGCCGGTCGACAATCCGACCACTCACCTCGAACTCACGATGATCCACGAGGCGCTGATCCTCGAATATTCGGGACGGCACCTTGCCTTGATGGAGTGGGCGGCAAGCCTCAAGCTGTTCGCGTATTCGTGCATCGGTCTCGCGTTGTTCGTGCCCTGGGGCATCGCGAACGCGGGCGATCCGGTTGCGCTGCTGCTGGCCGTGCCGGTGCTCTTCGTCAAACTGGCGGCAGGCGGCGTGACGCTCGCCGTGGTCGAAACGGCCAACGCGAAGATGCGCATCTTCCGGGTACCGGAATTCCTGGCGACCGCCTTCCTGCTGGCCGTGATCGGCATGCTCGTCCATCTGCTGCTGGGAGCATGAATGCACGCCTACGCGACACAACTGATCAATTTCCTCGCGGCCGTGCTGCTGATGCTGTCGTTCGCGATGCTGAGCCAGCGCAGGATCCTGTCCCTGATCCATCTCTATACGCTGCAGGGTGTCGCGCTTGTGTCGGCGAACCTGATCCTCGGCTTCGTCACGGACGACGTGCACCTGTACGTGTCCGCCGCGCTGACGCTCGTGCTGAAGGTCGGCGTGATTCCGTGGTTCCTGTACCGGCTCGTTCGCAGGCTCGACGTCAAGACCGACGTCGAGCCGCTCATCAATATCCCGACCACGCTGCTGATCGGCATCGTGCTCGTCATCGTTGCGTTCAATGTCGCGGCGCCGATCAGCCAGCTCGCGACATCGGTCGCACGCGGCACGCTCGGCATTGCGCTCGCATGCGTGCTGCTGTCGTTCATGGCGATGATCACGCGCGCAAAGGCCATTCCGCAGGTGATCGGCTTTCTGTCGATGGAAAACGGGTTGTTCTTCGCGGCGGCGGCCGCGACCAACGGCATGCCGATGATCGTCGAGCTCGGCATCGGGCTCGACGTGCTGATCGGGATCCTGATCCTGGGCGTCTTCATGTTCCAGATTCGCGAGCAGTTCGACAGCCTGGACATCCATCACCTCGAGAAACTCAAAGATGAATGACGCCCACGTCGTGCTCGCCGTGCTCGGCCTGCCGCTCGCGGGAGCGGCGTGCCTCGCCTGCGTGCGGCCGAGCCGGGTCGCGCGCCAGCTGAACGTCGGCTTCAGCTTCCTGACGTTCGCGGCAACGGTGGTGCTTGCCGCGCGCACCGTCGAGCACGGCCCGTCGTTCGCATTCGGACGCGCGTTTTTCGTCGATCCGCTCAACGTCTATCTCGTGGCACTCACGGCGTTCGTCGGCTGGACGACATCGCTGTTTTCCCGGCCCTACATGCAGATCGAGGAAGCCCGCGGCCGGATGACCGCCGCACGCATGCGGCTCTATCACAGCATGTATCAGCTCTTCATGTTCGCGATGCTGCTCGCGCTGCTGACCGACAACGTCGGCGTGCTGTGGGTCGCGATGGAAGCCGCAACGCTCGCCACCGTGTTGCTCGTCAGCGCCTACCGCACCGCCGCGAGCCTCGAAGCCGCATGGAAATACTTCATCCTGTGCGGCGTCGGCATCGCCCAGGCGCTGTTCGGCACGATCCTGCTCTATCTTGCCGCGAGCCGGCAACTGACCGACGGCGACGCGCTGTTGTGGACGAGCCTGGCCGCGATCAGGACGCAGCTCGATCCGACGATCGTGTCGATCGCCTTCGTGTTTCTGCTGGTCGGCTATGGCACCAAGGTCGGCCTCGTGCCGATGCATAGCTGGCTGCCGGACGCGCACGCCGAAGGTCCGACGCCGATTTCGGCGGTGCTGTCCGGCCTGCTGCTGAACGTCGCGCTGTATGCGGTGCTGCGCTGCAAGGTGCTGGCCGACGGCGCGCTCGGCAACGGCCTGCCTGGGCGATTGCTGGTCGGGTTCGGGCTCGTGTCGGTCCTGATCGCGTCTTTCTCGCTGTTCCGGCAGAAGGACGTGAAGCGCCTGTTCTCGTACTCGTCGATCGAGCATATGGGCCTGATGACGTTCGCATTCGGGCTCGGCGGCCCGATCGCGACGTTCGCCGGGTTGCTGCACATGACGGTCCATTCCCTCGTCAAGTCGGCGATCTTCTTCGCCGTCGGTCATGCCGCGCAGAAGGCCGGCACGCAGGCGATCGACGGCATTCGCGGGCTGCTGCAGGTCAGCCCGACGGTCGGCTGGGCATTGATGCTTGGCGCACTTGCCATTCTCGGGCTGCCGCCGTTCGGCGTGTTCGCGAGCGAATTCCTGATCCTGACGACGGCGATGAACGCGCTCCCGTGGACCGCGCCGTTGCTGCTGCTCGGGCTCGCCGTCGCGTTCGCGGCGATCTTCGCGCGCGTGCAGCGAATGGTGTTCGGCGAAACGACGACGGCGACGCCGCTCGAACACCGGCCGGCGCTGCTGCCGGTGTTCGTGCATCTGGGGCTCGGCCTGATGCTGGGTCTCTACGTGCCGCCTTATCTGGCGATGTGGTATCGCCAGGCTGCAACGATGCTGGCGGGATAAGCGATGCGACTCGACTTGATTCAGGCGGACGGCTCGACTCGCCTCGGGCACGAAGCAGGCCAGGTTCCGGCTACCGTGGTTGACGTCGACGAAGCGCGATGGCTCGACATCGCGCATGCCGCGCGGACGGAGCGAAGCCGCCTCGTCGCGATGTGGGGCGGCGAAACGCCCGAGCGTGTATTTTCGGTCAACGCGGCTTACGAATGCGACGATGGCGTCATGTGGGCGCGTCTCGCGACCGGGCCGGAACCGCGAGCCGACGGCGACTATCCCGATCTGGCGGGCGTGTTTCCCGCCGCAACGCGCATGCAGCGCGCGATTTTCGACCTGACCGGGCTGCGCGAGCGCGATGCGCGCGACACGCGCCCGTGGCTCAATCACGGCAACTGGCCCGGCGACTACTTTCCGCTGCAGAAGCGGGCGACCGGAATCGAGCGGTTCGAATCGAACGAAGCGGATTATCCGTTCGTGCAGGTTGCCGGCGACGGCGTGCACGAAATCGCGGTCGGGCCGATTCACGCCGGCATCATCGAGCCGGGCCATTTCCGGTTTTCGGTCGTCGGCGAGAAAGTGCTGCGGCTCGAGGAGCGGCTTGGCTATGTGCATCGCGGCGTCGAACGGTTGTTCGAACGGACGGCCGCGTCGAACGGCCATCGCGTTGCGGGCCGGGTCGCCGGCGATTCGACCGTTGCGTTCTCGTGGGCCTACTGCATGGCACTCGAGCAGGCGTGCGGCACAGCCGTGCCGGCGCGTGCGCTGGTTCTGCGCGCCCTCCTGCTCGAACGCGAGCGCATCGCCAATCACCTCGGCGACCTCGGCGCGCTCGGCAACGACGCCGGATTCGCGTTCGGTCTCGCGCAGTTCTCGCGACTCAAGGAGAACTGGGTGCGGACCAACGACGGGATCTTCGGGCATCGATACCTGATGGATCGAATCGTGCCGGGCGGGCTGGCCGTCGACATTTATCCCGAGGACGCGGCGGCGCTCACCGAACAATGCGAACGCATCGCACGCGAAGTACACGTGATGCGGAAGATCTACGAGGACCAGTCCGGGCTACAGGACCGGTTTCTCGGCACCGGCCGATTGAATGCCGACGTCGTCGCGCATTTCGGCGTGCGCGGCATGGCCGCCCGCGCCAGCGGCGAGACATTCGACGTGCGCGCGAACCTGCGGCCGGCCCCTTACGGCAACCTGGCCGTCAAGGCGGCAAGCGACCCGCGCGGCGACGTGGCCGCGCGGGTCGCCGTGCGGTTTGCCGAAATCGACGAATCGTTGCGCCTGATGGGCGAACTGCTGGCGATTCTCCCGGACGGGCCGATCGCCACCACCGTCACGCCCGCGGCGGCGCCATCCAGGGGAATCGGCTGGGTGGAGGGTTGGCGCGGCGACGTGTTCGTCGCGCTCGAAACGGCGCCGGGCGATGCCATCGCGCGCTGCCATTGCCACGATCCGTCCTGGCAGAACTGGCCGGCGCTCGAGCACGCGATCATCGGCAACATCGTTCCCGATTTCCCGTTGATCAATAAATCGTTCAACCTGAACTACGCGGGGCACGATCTCTGATGTGGCAACTCATCCGTCAATTCGCGCGCACTGAATTTCCCGACGAGCCCGTGCCGACCGCCGAAGCCGCCTGGCGACACGAGGCGCAGCAGATTCGTCAGGACATTCTCGACCTCCTCGGCCGCGCGTTGTGCATCCGGCAGATCGACGCGGGTTCGTGCAACGGCTGCGAACTGGAGATCCATGCGCTGAACAACCCGTACTACAACATCGAAGGGCTCGGGATCAAATTCGTCGCCAGCCCGCGCCATGCGGACCTGCTGCTCGTGACCGGCCCCGTCACGCTGAACATGAAGGCAGCCGTGCTTGCCGCGTACGAGGCGACGCCGGCGCCGAAGCTGGTCGTCGCAGCCGGCGAGTGCGCGTGCACGGGCGGCATCTTTGCCGACAGCTATGCGGTGTGCGGCCCCGTTTCGTCGGTGCTGCCCGTCGACGTGACGATTCCTGGATGTCCGCCGCCGCCGATCGATCTGCTGCGCGGCATTTTGACGGCTTGCCGATCGCGCGGAGACTGAAACGGAGCCAGTGGCAATCCTTCAGTCGGCGATAGCTCGTGCGCTGCGGCGGCGAGGGTGAATGCCGCGCATCACCGCCCGATCGGCAGCCCGGTCGGCTCGATCCACCCGAGCCGGTATGCGATCAGCAGCGACAGGAACAGCGTGATCGACAGCCCGACGCGCGCCGCGAGCGACCACGCCATCCGCTTGCTGCCGCCCCGGTCGTGATTCATGAAATACAGCGCGAAAACCAGGCTTCCGATAATCATCACGAAAGCCACCGAAACCAGCGCAATCTTCATTGTTGATGTTCCTCCAGGCCGGAATCGGCCTTCAGCAGTGCTGCCAGTCTTTGCCGCTCGGCAGCGACGTCGGCAACACCCGACGCCGGCCAGTCCAGCGCCACGCCATTACCCAGCGAATCGCGTACGAGCGTTTGGTAACGCCGGTCGCTGATACGGCCCTGCTCCATCGCTTCCGCGATTTCATGTCGAAACGGTAGCGGAAAGCTCGCGTATCCGCGCGACAGCGCCGCATATTGGCGTGCGTCGACCTCTTTCGACGACGGCACGACCGCCCACATCACGACGGCCACGATGGCTGCGAAAGGAATCGCCGTGTAGCGGAGAACGAACTTGATCGGGGTCATGAGGCGAATAGCGAAGTGGGCTGTGCAGTAAAGGCGAAGTGACGACCGGGCAGCGCCGCAGTGACGGTGCACGCACGCCGCGTGGAAACGGAGGCAGCCGGACATCGCCCGCGCGGACGACGGAGCCGCTCGGGCAAGCCGGGCCGGAGCAGGCAGCCCCGGTCGATATTGTACTTAAAGCCCAATACGACCAACAGCGCATGATAATCTTGTTATCATCTTTGCCATATGATTCGAGCAATTCGAGGCTTCCGGGCGTGCGGCCCGCGCGGCCACCTCGCACCGGCGACCGGCATCGTAACCGAGTTCAACGACCTGTTCACGTGGCTCGTACACCGGCGTTGAACCGGTGCACGACCCGGCATGACACATCCGGACATGGCGCCGAAAGCGGATGGATTATAATTTGATTAACATATCGACCACCCCTGCCATCCCGATGGAAACGAAAACCGCCCGCCTGACCGTCCTGATCGATCCCGCCAAGAAAGAAGCATTCGAAATGCTCTGCGCCGAGCAGGACCTCACACCGTCGCAAGTCGTGCGTCAGTTGATCCGCGAGTATCTCGACAAACACGGCGTCACGTACAAGACCAAGAGCGCGCTCGGCAAGCGAGTGAAGTAAGGGATGAAGTAGGCGCGGTCAAACCTGCGGCGCCGTCAGGCGCAGATTTCCCATCGTGAATGTTCGCGCGCGCGCCACACGAGCCGCGCGGGATCGATGCGCTCCCCCGCCTTCATGCGCCGAGCGGTGGACGACAGCTTGAGCGCGCCCGCCGAGCCGAATCCCAGCGCGCGCTCGAGCAGGATGCGCAGCGACGGCAGCGGGTTGCCGTTCTTCCACGCGAACGCGATGAAGTTGTTGTCGTCGCCGCACGGCACCAGCGCACACGAATCGTCGAACACCGCGCGCAGCTGCTCGAGATGCCGCGGCAACGCCGGATCGTCGTCCATGAAGTTGATCGCGAGCACGCCCGTTTCGCTCAGCCGCGCACGGCACGCATCGAGAAACGCGGTGCCCGTGCAGCGGCCCGGCATGCCGTCGGCGACGAATGCGTCGTGCAGGATCACGTCCGCCTGGACGTCCGGCCGTTCGACGTAGTCGGCGCCGTCCGCGCAGATCACCGCGAAGCGCGCGTCGTCTTCTGGAATCCTGAACACGTCGCGCAGCGCGATCACGTCCGGATTGATCTCGACCGCGTCGATCGCCGTGTCGGGCAAGTGCCGATAGCAGTACTTCGCCAGCGATCCACCGCCGAGCCCGATCATGCAGATACGCGCGGGCGCCGGCTGCAGCAGCAGGAAACCCATCATCACGCGCGTATAGCCGAGTTCGAGCCTCACCGGATCCTTCAGCGACATGAAGCTCTGCGTGCCGAAGTGGTCGAAGTGCAGCGACACCGCGTGCTTGGTCTCGAGCACGAACGGACGGCCGTCGTTCAACGGCGCCGCCAGGAACTGCAGGAACGCGTCATAGGAAATTCGATCCTCGCTCATGCTCGACAGGCCCGGTTGATCGGAAAGTCGCTCGTACCGCGTGCGGTCATACCTTCTTCAGGTAGCAGGCCTTCAGCATGAAGCCGCCCATGTCGGTCTTGCAATCGACTTCGTGATCGCCGCCGACGAGACGGATGCTCTTCACCTTGGTGCCCATCTTCAGCGTGATCGACGAACCCTTCACGCGCAAGTCCTTGATCAGCACGACCGAATCGCCGTCCGACAGCACGTTGCCGTTCGCGTCCTTGACGACGTCGCCCGCCGGTTCGTCGCCCGCTTCGGCGCCGGCGCCGGCCGACCATTCGTGGCCGCAGTCCGCGCACACGGTCAGCGTGCCATCCGGGTAGGTGTTTTCCATCGCGCATTGCGGGCAGGCGGGGGCGGCGTTCATTGCAGCTTCCATTCGGTGGGATTTCAGGTCAATCGATAAAAAAATACCGGACACGCAAGCGCGTGGCCGGACCGCGCACCGTACGGCCCCGTCGACAAATCGACCGGGCAGCACGTCGCGCACACGACATTATAATGCAATACACATAAACACGTTGCCGTATTATAATCGTCAACTTTCGATCGTTCGCCGGACTTGATGGCGGTTTCGCTGAGGATGTCGACATGTTCGAGATGAATGATGCACCGATGCCTGGTGTACAACACCCTGCGCCCCGTCGGGAAACCGCGCTCAGCGCGGTCCCGCCGTGCCGCCGGCCGGCCGTTGCACGGCGTTCCGGCAACTTTCCCCAAGGCTGATCCGCATCGTGGCAACCGTCGTCTACGTTGAAATCGGCCCCGCCTGGAACCGCAACCGTGCGATCGCGGCGCGTGATGCGATCGTCGCGGCGGCACACCGCTTCGAAAGCGACATCCTGCTGCTCGCCAACGGGCTCAGCGGCAGCGCGAAGGACGCGACGGCCATCGCGGCGCTACAGATGCATGGCGGCACGTCCGCGCAGGTGCTCGCCACCGGCCCCGACGAGGACGCCGCGCTCCAGGCGCTGCTGCCGTTGCTGCAGGCAGGCTGACGCTGCGTCGCCCGATCCCACGGCCTCGTGCCGTTCACCCTGAATCACCACTCTCCGAGGAAGCGATGAACGACAACGTCACGTCCAACACCCCCAACCTGTCGGCCTCCGCGATCTGGGCGCTCGAGCGCCTCGCCGATGTGCGCTACGGCCGCGATGCGCCAGCGCTTGGCTGGTCGGTCGAACAGGAACTCGTCGGCGCGGGCTTCGTCAGCCATGCCGCGAACGGCCGATCCGGTGCGTCGATCACCGCGCACGGGCGCAGCTTCCTGAAAAGCCGCAAGTAGAAACCGCCCGGCACGGGCGCGATGCCGCCACGCGGCCGCCAGCCCGTGCCGCAATCGTCGGACGACGGCAAGCCGGACGATGCGATCGCATTCCCCGCCACACACGGGGATTTGCGGCCGCGCCGCGGTTTCCGCGGTATCGTACGGGGCCCAAGCGCGACGCACCGCGCTGCCTTCCTTTCCTCATGGAACGCCCGATGACACTCAGCGCCCTGCCGCCCGTCACGTCCCCGCCGGTTCTCGACACCCCCCGCCTGATTCTCGAAGGCCACCCGCTCGGCGACTTCGACGCGCTCGCCGCGATGTGGACCGAGCCGACCGTCGTCGCGCACATCTTCAACGGCAAGCCGTCGGCGCCGCGCGATTCGTGGATGCGGCTGCTCGCGTATCGCGGGCTGTGGCCGCTGCTCGGCTACGGCTACTGGGCGATTCGCGAGAAGACGTCGGGCCGCTACGTCGGCGATCTCGGTTTCGCCGACTTCCATCGCGCGGTCGAGCCGTCGATTCGCGGCGTGCCGGAAGCCGGCTGGGCGCTCGCGAGCTGGGCGCACGGCAAGGGCTATGCGACCGAGGCGTTGTCGCATGCGCTCGGCTGGCTCGATGCGCAGCACCGGTTCGAGCGCAGCGTGTGCCTGATCGCGCCGACCAACGTCGCGTCGATCCGCGTCGCGCAGAAGGCCGGGTATGCCGATCCTGTGCGGATTCGCTTCAACGACGCCGATTCGCTGCTGTTTTCGCGTGCGTGCCGGTAAGCGCGATGTCGTGCAGCGGCCGCTTCATCGCGATCAAGGTGCGTGGACCGTCTGCGCCGGCCGCGATGTCGCCCCGAGCGCAGCCGCTTCCGGCGCCGGGCCGGCCGTCTGCCATCCGCCGCCCAGCGCCTTGTAGAGCGCGACCAGATCGGTCGTAGTCTGCAACGCACCCTGCACCGCCTGCTGCCGCCCCTCCGACCATTGCCGCTCGGCGTCGAGCACGTCGAGAAACGGCGACAACCCCTTCCGGTAACGATCGCGCGCGAGTTCCAGCGCGCTCCGTTCGGCCTTCTCCGCATCGTCGAGCGCGGCTGCGCGCGTCTGGTCGGTGCGATACACGGCCAGCGCGTTGTCGACGTCGCGCAGTGCGACGAGCACCGCCTGCCGGTACGCAAGCGCCGCTTCGGCTTGCCGCGCCTGCGACAGCCGCAGATTCGACACCAGTTGCCCGCCCGCAAAAATCGGCAGCGACACGGCCGGCCCGAACGCATAAAACAGATGGGACCAGTGCGCGAGTTCGCGAACATGCGACGCACGCAGGCCGACCTGCCCCGTCAGGGAGATGTCCGGATAGAACTGCGCGACGGCGACGCCGACGTCCGCAGTCGCCGCATGCAGGTCGGCCTCCGCGCGGCGGATGTCGGGCCGCCGGCGCGCGAGCGTCGACGGCAGTCCGACCGGCACGGCGGGCGGCACGCCCGGCAATGCGCGCGGCACGTCGAGCCAGTCGTCGAGCACACCCGGCGGCCCTCCGACCAGATACGCGAGACCATTGCGCAGCAGCGCGATCTGCTGGTCGAACTGCGGCAGTTGCGCGCGGATCTGTGCGAGCCGCGCGTCGGCGCTGCGTACGTCCAGGTCGCTCGCAAGGCCGTGCGCGGCCTGCTCGCGCGTAAGGTCGAGCAGGTCGCGCTGCGCGCGTCGGAGGTCGTCGGCCAGCGCGCGCTGCGCTTCGGCGCCGCGCAGTTGCAGATAGGTCTGCGCGACTTCGGCCTCGAGCGACAGCAACGCGTCGTCGCGGCTCGCGACAGCGGCGCTTGTCTGCGCGCCGGCCGATTCGACCGAGCGGCGCACGCGCCCGAACAGGTCGAGTTCCCACGATGCGTCGAATCCGGCCTGCCACAGGTTGACCGGCGCCTCGAGGGCATCGATCGCGCCCCGTGCGCCCTGCTGCACGCTCGCGCCGGTGCCCGGGCCGTACCGGTCGAGCGGCGAACCCGGCGCACCGAGGCGGTCGACGCGCTGGTCGATGCCCTGTTCCTCGATGATGCCTTTCAGGCCCAACTGCTCGCGCTGGTAGCTCGCGCTCGCGCGCACGTTGGGCAAGCCCTGCGCAGCCGCCGCGCGCACCTGCGCCCGCGCCTGCGCGATGCGCAGCACGGCGGCCTGCACGCCGAGGTTGTCATGCGCGGCGCGCTCGACCAGCCGGTCGAGCAGCGGGTCGCCGAACGCACGCCACCAACGTGGGTCGGGATCGGTGCTGGTCAGCGGCGACGACGGCGCGGGTGCGCCGGGCGTCGAATCAGCCGATGCGCCCGAAACGGCCGATGCCGGCGCCTTCAGGTCGTGCCAGTTCGCCGGCACCTCCGCATGTGGCGGCTTGAAGTCCGGCCCGACGGTGCAGCCCGCGAGTGCCGCGCAGGCCGCGAGCACCGCCGCGATACCACGCGCTCGCGGCGAATGTCGGCGGCGACCGCGCTGTCGATGATTCGTCATCCTCAATGCCCTCCCGCGCCGCGTGCGGCCTTCACCGGCGAGAACAGGAACGTCAACGGAATGCTGAACGCGCAGAACACCGCGAGGATCGCGAACACGTCGATATACGCGAGGATCGTCGCCTGCGAGATGAACGTCTCGTACAGCCGGCCGGTGGCGGTCTGGAGCGCGACCGGCGGCGGCGCGCCCGACAGCGCGCCGATCGTGCGGGCATGCTCTTGCAGCGACTCCTGAAAGTTCTGCGACAGCGGCGACATATGCGTGGACAGGTGCGCCAAGCGCGCCTGCGTGCGCTCCCGGATCAGCGCGGTCGACACCGAAATGCCGATGGACCCCGCGACGTTGCGGAACATCGTGAACAGGGCGGACGCGTCGTCGTTGAGCCGCTGCGGCACGGTCAGATACGCGAGCGTCGTGATCGGCACGAACAGGAAGCCGATCGCCAGCGACTGCGCGCAGCGGATCATCACCAGGTGCCTGTAGTCGATGTCCGGCACCAGCATCCGTGAATAGATCAGCGCGCCCGACAGCAGCACGAAACCGAAGCCGACCAGATAGCGCGTCTGCACGTGCGGCATCAGGCGGCTCACGATCGGGATTTCCATCGTGATCAGCAGCGCGCCGGGCGACAGCACGAGGCCCGCGAGCGTCGCCGTGTAGCCGAGGTGCTGCTGCGCGAGTTGCGGCACGATCACCGCGCTGCCGTACAGCACGGCCGCGAACGTCGCGATCGTCACGCAGCCGAGTGCGAAGTTGCGGTCGCGCAGGCACGACAGGTCGACCACGGGTTTCCTCGCGCGCATCAGCCACATCGTCGCGCCGATCAACCCGAGCGCGGACAGCGCCGCGAAGATGCGGATGAAGTTCGAGCCGAACCAGTCGTCGTCCTCGCCGCGATCGAGCATGACCTGCAGGCAGCCGAGTCCGATTGCGATCAGCCCGATGCCGATGTAATCGACGGAAATCCCGCGCTCGGCGCCACGCCGCCACGGCGGATCCTCGACGAGCTGCATCACCGCGAGCACGGTCAGCGCGCCGATCGGCACGTTGAGCAGGAACACCCAACGCCACGAGAAATGATCGGTGATCCAGCCGCCGAGCGTCGGCCCGAGCACCGGCGCAACGACAATCGCGATCGCCGAGATCGAGAACGCGCGGTTGCGCTGTTCGGGAGGAAACGTGTCGAGGATGATCGATTGCTGGTTCGGCTGCAGCCCGCCGCCGAACAGCCCCTGCAGCACGCGGAACACGATCAGTTCGCCGAGATTGGTCGCGACGCCGCACAGGAACGAGCACACCGTGAACGCGGCGATGCACAGCACGAAGTAGCGCTTGCGGCCGAGCAGGCGCCCGAAGAAGCCCGAAATCGGCAGCACGATGCCGTTCGCGACAAGATATGACGTGAGCGTCCAGGTCGCCTCGTCGTAGCTCGCGGACATCGTGCCCGCGATATGCGGCAGCGCGACGTTCACGATCGTCGTGTCGAGCACTTCCATGAACGCGGCGAGCGTGACGACGATCGCGACGACCCACGGGTTCGCGGCCGGCCGCCAGGCGCCACCGCCGGACGATGCCGGCCGGTCGGGCGGCCGGTTCATCGGCGGGCCCCGCGTGACGAGGCGGGCGTATGGATGTCGTGCATCGGATCGCTCCGGTGATGGCGGGCCATCGCGCGGCGGCCGGTCATTTCAGGTGCACGGTCGGTTCGGCCGACAAGCCGAGACCGAGCGGCGGATTGCGCGGCAGCGGACCGTCGAGCACGATCTTCACGGGCACGCGCTGCACGATCTTCACGAAGTTGCCGGTCGCATTCTCGGCCGGGAATGCGGAGAAATGCGCGCCACTGCCGAGCTGGATGCTGTCGACGTGGCCGTGCAGATCGAGATCGGGATACGCGTCGACCGACACGTCGACGCGATCGCCGATACGCATCCGCTCCAGTTGCGACTCCTTGAAGTTCGCGATGATCCAGACACGCGGCGTGACGATCGAGAAGATCGACGCACCCGCCTGCAGGTATGAGCCCAGTTGCACGTTCCTGCGTGTGACCCACCCGTCGGACGACGCACGCAGTTCGCAGTACGACAGATTCAGATCGGCCGTATCGAGTTGCGCACGCGCCTGGAGCACCTGCTGGCGGCGCTCCTCGACGGCCGTTTCGGCCTGCCGGATCTGCTGCGGCACGAGGCTCGCGGTACGTGCCTGCGCCTGGGCCATCGCGACGTTCGCATCGGCGCTCGCACGCTGGGCGTCGGCCGCGTCGATCGCCTGCTGCGACGTCGCACGCGCATCGACCGCGCGCTGCCGTTCCTGCGCGGCGAGCGCCTGACGGTACGCGGCTTCCGCCGATTCGATCTGCGCGCGGGCCTGCCGGTACTGCGCCGGAAACTGCACATGCGCGATGTCGAGCTGCACGCGCGCCGCGTCGAGCTGGGCCTGTGCCAGTCCGAGCTGCGCGCGCGCCGCATCGACTTGCGCGCGGTAGTCGCGCGGATCGATCTCGACGAGCACGTCGCCGCGATGCACGAACGTGTTGTCGTCGACCGCGAGCCGTGTCACGTAGCCGGACACATGCGGTGCAATGGCCACCGCGTTGCCGTCGGTGTACGCGTCGTCGGTGCTTTCCTGGTCGCGCGTCGCGAGCCACCACACGATCCCCGCGATCACCAGCACGAACAGCACCGCGCCGAGGATGATCAGCGGTTTCCTGCCGGGCCGCTTGCGCGCGCCTTCGCCGTTGTCGCCGTCGCCATCGCCGCCGGTGCGGCCGCCGCGATCGTCGTGCGGATGGCCGTCGCCTCCGCCGCCGCCCGGGGCATCGGTGTCTCGCTCGTCATGGCGATGCTGCCCGGCGCTGCCGCCGTTGCCGACGTCCGCATTGCCGTCGCCCGCGCGGTAGACGGTCGGAGGTGCAAACGCGGTCGACGCGCCCTCCGTGGCCCACGTCGCGGCCGAGGGCGAGCATTGCGTCGGCAACCGCGCCAGCCCCGTCCGACTGCCGTGTCGTTCCGGCGCGAACGTGCGCCGGAACGACACGCGCAATCGCTCATCGACGGGCAACGGGAACAGGGTCGCATCGGGCATGAAATATCGCTCCGGGCGGCGGCCGCGTGCGGTATTGCACGCGCCGGCCTCAAGCGTCCGGGCAAGCAAGCGGCGCACCCGGCACGCGCGCCGCCTGCCGGATGCCGCCGGCACGAGCGATGCGCGGCAATCGCGATCCGATCGCCACGACAGGCGCCCCGATGAAGCGATCATCTTCGCTCGACACTGATTCGCACGGACAGGACCGCGGCGACAGCACGCCCGGCCCGGAGGGCAAGCGACACGGCACGGACACGCCGCCACCACGCAGCGCGCGCGATCCTGCCGAAGGCAAGCCTCAAGCGCCCGATGAGCGCCGGCCGGCGCAGTTGCCCGACGCGCCGGCACCCCGCACGCGCCAGCCGGGCATCGTCCATGCCGAGCCGCCGCGGCAGAAATGACAACGCGTTGAAAAACCGCGGGCGCATGCGTCGCGCCCGACACGACGCCCGACACGACCGATGCGCGGCAGCGATGTCGCCACGCGCCCGCGAGCATCGGGCCTCGCTCCGCGCGGCACGTCGGTCTCGCTTCGCCGCACCGCCACGGGCGCGCCCCGTGCTCGGCCCCCGTCGCAGTTGCCGTTCATTTCCCGACACGGAGGTTTCATGTTCATTCACAACACACGGCTTCAGTACACGGTGCGCGTCGGTGCGCCGAATCCGGGGCTCGCCAACCTGCTGCTGGAACAGTTCGGCGGTCCGCAGGGCGAACTCGCCGCCGCGATGCGCTATTTCACGCAGGCGATCACCGAAGAGGATCCCGGCCGCAAGGACATGCTGCTCGACATCGCGACCGAGGAACTGAGCCATCTCGAAGTCATCGGCTCGATGGCCGCGATGCTGAACCGGGGCGCGAAGGGCGAGCTCGCCGAAGCCGTCGACGAACAGGCCGAGCTCTACCGCAAGCTGCACGGCGCGGGTAACGACAGCCACGTCACGCAGGTGCTGTACGGCGCAGGCGCGCCGCTGACCAATTCGGGCGGCGTGCCCTGGTCGGCCGCATACATCGACACGATCGGCGAACCGACGGCCGACCTGCGCTCGAACATCGCGGCCGAAGCGCGCGCGAAGATCATCTACGAGCGGCTCATCAACGTGACCGACGATCCGGGCATCCGCGACGCACTGGGTTTTCTGATGACGCGCGAGGTCTCGCACCAGGTGTCGTTCGAGAAGGCGCTGTACGCGATCACCGGCAATTTCCCGCCGGGCAAGCTGCCGCCGAAGCCCCCGTACGACCGCGTGTACTTCCGGATGCAGGATGGCGAGCCGGTGCCGGGCCCGTGGAATCGCGGCGACTCGCTCGCGTTTCGGCGCGGCGAGCCGGCGGTCGACGGCGGCGACGGCGCCGCGAAGGGTGCAGTGGAGCCGCAGCAGTCGCAGGCGCTCGAAGCGATGACGCGGCGACTCGCGTCCGACCCGCGCTGCGATCCCGTGACGGGAGCCGAGCTCGGCGCAGGTGCACCGCGCGACAGCACGGCGGCGGCGGCGCCGGGTAACGCCGCGCCGGTCAAACGCTGAGCAGCACCCGCATGTTCGCGGCGTGCGCATCGGGTCGCCCGCGTCGCATCCGCCAGGATGCGGCGACGCGGCGCGGGCACGCCCCTTGCCCGATGGGATCATGGACCGTGCCCTTACCCGTCGCCCGCTGGACATGACACTCCCCGATCCGACCGCCTTCCCGGTGCGCGCGGTGCCGCTCGCGCCGCTTGCGAAGGAGCGCGCGACGATCGTGTGCCATCGCAACGATCGCGTATTGCTGGTCGCGCGCCGTCCCTCGTCGCGCTGGACGCTGCCGGGCGGCGTGATTCGGCGCGGCGAATCGGCGCTCGACGCCGCGCGTCGCGAATTACAGGAGGAAACGGGACTCGCCGATCTCGAGCTTGCGTATTGCTTCTTCGTGGACGGCAGCGTGAAGCGTCATCACGTCTTCGTCGCGCGCATGCCGCCCGGCCGGCACGCGTGCCCCGGGCACGAGATCGCGCTGTGCCGCTGGGTCGGCTTCGACGCGGTCGCGCGGTGGCCGGCGAGCACGCCGACGCAGCTCATCGTGCAACAGCTCTCCGCGCTGTGCGGGCAATGCGGCGTGCCTGCGCTCGCCGCGGTCACGCGCCCGTCGGCCGCTCGCTGACCGACGGGCTCGCCGGATTGCGCGGCTCGCGCGCGAGCCCTTGCGCAAACACCTTCAACGCTTCGAGCAACGGCGTCAGCGCATCCCACAGCGCTTCGTCGTGCAGCAGCCGGTACGCACCGCGCACGCCGGGCGCGACGTGCTCGTCCGGTTTCCACGCGCCGACGTGATGCAGCGCGTCGGCGGCCGCGAACACGGCTCTGCCGAACTGCTCCGGCGGAATCCGCGACAGCGCCATCAGCAGCGCGGCGAGATTATGCACGCCGCTCTGCATGCCGGGCTTGTCGAACGCATCGACGAAGGTCTCGGCCATCTGCGCATTCGCGCTGACGACTTCGTTCGCGAAACGCAAGAAGCCATGTCGGTGGAGGCTGCCCAGCAGGCTTTCGAGCGCGTGGTGCGCATCGGGCTCCAGTGCGGGAGGCGTCGTGGCGGAAATCGGGCGATCGGTCATCAGCTGTTCTCCGGATGGGGCGCGGCGTGGCCGACGTTGCGGCAGCCACGTGCGCGCCGAATTCGCGTCGTGCCTCGTTTACCGCGTTTGCGGCACCCATCGGCGCGCGGCCGATGCCGACGTCAGTGCATCGGGCCGCCGGGCGGCGCCTTGTATTCGCTACGCGCGCCCATCGCATCCTCGACGGTCTGCACGCCGCGCAGCGCGGCCACACCGTCGACGACGGCGTGCCGTTCCGCTTCTTCAACCTGCCCGCTCAGGCGCACGTGCCCGTGCTCGACGGACACGTCGACGTCGCGCGGATGCCCGGCCAGATGACCCAGCGCGGCACGCACGCGTTCGGTGACCTGGGCGTCGTTCGCGTCGCCCGCGAGCCAGTCGGCGCGCAGTCCCGCGATCGCGCCGCGCGCATGGTCGGCCGCGCGCTTCGCCTGCGTATTCGCGTAGTCGACCACACCGTGCCGGCCCGCGGCGGCCTTGTCCCGCACGTACGCGCGCCGCCGCCGGCCCGATGCCGGATCGAAGAAGTACATCGCCGCCGCGCCGCACGCGACGGCCACCGCGAGATTCAACAACGGATTGATCGAGCGAGTTCTGGAAGTCATGGGAGCACCGTAGTCGATACCCGGAACCGCCGGGCTTCGTCGACACGGGCAGCATGTGCCGTTCCTTACCGCGACGCTGCCGCCGCGGCGGTGCGCGCCCGCCCGCGCGGCATCCGGAGCGCGTGCCCCTCTGCAACCGTGCGATCGAAATGACAAGCGCTTGAAAATTCCGCGTTCGGCGAGCGCCGTCGGCAACGGGGACGCCGGGCGTGAAAGCCGGTGCGAGCGTCGTTGACGTGTCCGGAACGACGCGGTACGGGATCCGGCCGTCCCCTGCAAGCGCAGTTGATGCATGAGCGTCGGGCAACACGGCACCGTCGCGTCGCGGGCGCATCGTGTCGCGGGCGGGAGCGCGGCTGACCGTTAGTTGCGATCTAGAGATCGCGCGTCCAGGTCTCGCACGTCGTCGATCGTCGGTACCGCGAAAAGCGCCTTCGTTACGCGCCGGATTGCCTGCCTTTGCCCGCAGCGCCTGTGTTCACCGCCCGTGCCCGATGCGGCCGCGCGGCACATGCATTGCGCGACGCCCGCCAGCGCCGCGCACGACGATCGCCTGCGCGGCTCATCGGCTCTTCCCGAACCAAGGAGAAACGGCATGGCGACAGTGGCGGATTTCATCGTCGAACGGCTGTACGACTGGGGCGTGCGCCGCGTGTACGGCTACCCGGGCGACGGCATCAACGGCTTCTTCGGCGCGCTCGGCCGGGCGCAGGGCAAGATCGAATTCATTCAGGCGCGCCATGAGGAGATGGCGGCCTTCATGGCGTCGGCACATGCAAAATTTACAGGCGAGCTCGGCGTATGCGTCGCGACCTCGGGCCCCGGCGCCTCGCACCTCGTGACCGGCCTGTACGACGCGCGGCTCGACCACATGCCGGTGCTCGCGATCGTCGGTCAGCAGGCGCGCGCGGCGCTCGGCGGCCACTATCAGCAGGAAGTCGACCTGCCGGCGCTGTTCAAGGACGTTGCGGGCGCATTCGTCCAGCTTGCCGTCGTGCCGGGCCAGGTGCGCCATCTGGTCGACCGCGCGGTGCGCATCGCGCTCGGCGCGCGCACGGTGACCGCGCTGGTGCTGCCGAACGACCTGCAGGAGCTCGACTGCGCGCCGCCGAAGCGCGCGCACGGCACCGTGCACTCGGGGGTCGGCTACACGCCGCCGAAGGTGGTGCCCTACGCCGACGACCTGCAGCGCGCGGCCGACGTGCTCAATGCCGGCAAGAAGGTCGCGATGCTGGTCGGCGCGGGCGCGCTGCGCGCGACCGACGAGGTGATCGCGGTGGCCGACCGGCTCGGCGCGGGCGCCGCGAAAGCACTGCTCGGCAAGGCCGCGCTGCCGGACGACCTGTCGTGGGTCACGGGCTCCATCGGGCTGCTCGGCACGAAGCCGAGCGACGAACTGATGACCGAATGCGACACGCTGCTCGTCGTCGGCTCGGGCTTCCCGTACTCGGAATTCCTGCCGAAGGAAGGCCAGGCGCGCGGCGTGCAGATCGACCTGAAGGCCGACATGCTGAGCCTGCGCTACCCGATGGAGGTCAATCTCGTCGGCGACAGCGCCGAGACGTTGCGCGCGCTGCTGCCGCTGTTGAAGGAACGGCACGACACGAGCTGGCGCGATCAGATCGCGAAATGGAACGCGGACTGGCACGAGACGCTGGCCGCGCGCGCGGCCGCAAAGGCGAGCGCCGGGCGCGGCGTGAATCCGCAGCGCGCGTTCACCGAGCTGTCGCCACGGTTGCCCGGCGACGTGATCCTGACGAGCGATTCGGGCTCCTGCGCGAACTGGTATGCGCGCGACCTGACGATGCGACGCGGGATGATGGGTTCGCTGTCGGGCGGGCTTGCGTCGATGGGCGCGGCCGTGCCGTACGCGATCGCCGCGAAGTTCGCGTACCCGGTGCGCCCGGTGATCGCGATGGTCGGCGACGGCGCGATGCAGATGAACAACATGGCCGAGCTGATCACGGTCGCGAAGTACTGGCGGCAATGGCCCGACCCGCGCTGGATCTGCATGGTGCTCAACAACGAGGATCTGAACCAGGTGACGTGGGAACAGCGCGTGATGGAAGGCGATCCGAAGCTCGACGCGTCGCAGCAGATTCCGAACGTGCCGTACTACCGCTTCGCGACGCTGCTCGGGCTGAAGGGCATCTACGTCGACGATCCGGAACAGCTCGGCGCCGCATGGGACGAGGCGCTCGCGTCGGACCGTCCGGTCGTGCTCGAGGTCAAGAGCGATCCGGAAGTGCCGCCGCTGCCGCCGCACGTGACGCTGCAGCAGGCGAAGCATTTTGCCGAAACGTTGGTGAAAGGCGACCCGCGCGAAGCGAACGTGATCGTCGAGACCGCGCGGCAGGTATTGTCGGCCGTGCTGCCGGGCAACGGCGAGCACGGCGGCAAGGGAGGCAGACACGAGTCGTAGCACATGAGCGGCGAGACGGTGCGGAGCATGCGTGCACGCATCGTGTCGCTTCGCCCGTCGCGTGCGGTGCGGTGCGGCACGTCAGCCTGTATCGACGTCGTCGCGCCAGTCGCCCTCCAGCGCGAGCGCCGCGTTGACCAGCCCGACCTGCGCAAGTGTAAACGGAAAATTCCCGCACATGCGCCGCGCCTTCACGTCGTACTCTTCCGACAGCAGCCCGACGTCGTTGCGCAGGCCCAGCAGCCGCTCGAACAGCGCGTGCGCGTCGGCGTCGCGGCCCTGCATCTGGTAAACCTGCGCGAGCCAGAAGCCGGCCGCGACGAACGCACCCTCGTTGCCTTCGCAACCATCCTTGAAACGCGGCGGCCGGTAACGGAACGGCAGGCCGTCCTCGACCAGTTCGCGCTCGATCGCGGCGACCGTCGCCGCGACGCGCGGATCCGACGCATCGAGCATCCCCGTCAGCGGAATCAGCAGCAGGCTCACGTCGAGCCCGTCGCCGTCGTAGCGGTCGACGAAGCGGCCGAGTTTCGGGTGATAGCCACGGGCGAGCACATCCGCGTGTACGGTGTCGGCCCAGCGCCGCCACTCATCGAGTGGCGCGTGATGGCCGAACGCGCGCGCGGAACGATACGCACTTTCGACGGCCGCCCACACCATCACCTTCGACGACGTAAACGGGTGCCGGCCGTTGCGCACCTCCCAGATCCCCTCGTCCGGCTCGCGCCAGATCGTCGCGAGATGGTCGAGCAGCCGCCGCTCGAGGGTCCACGCATCGTCGTCGGGCGGCAGCCCGTGCCGGCGCGCCTGGTACAGCGCGGCCAGCACCTCGCCGTAGACGTCCAGCTGCAGTTGCTCGGCCGCCGCGTTGCCGAAGCGCACCGGCCGCGCGCCTTCGTAACCGGCCAGGTGCGCTGCCGACCATTCGTCCGCGCGCCGGCCGCCGTCGGCCGCGTACAGCACCTGCAATTGCGCCGGGTGATCGGCGATCGCGCGCACCAGCCAGTCTCGCCAGCGCGCGGCCTCCTCGCGGTAGCCGCAGCGCACCAGCGCGCGCAGCGTGAAGCTCGCGTCGCGCAGCCAGCAGAACCGGTAATCCCAGTTGCGCACGCCGCCGAAGCGTTCGGGCAGCGAGCTCGTCGGCGCCGCGACGATGCCGCCGGTGCGCAAGCTCGACAGCAGCTTCACCGTGATCAGGGCGCGCTCGATCGCATCGCGATACGGGCCTTGCGCCGCATTGCACTTCGACCATACACGCCAGAACGCCTGCGTGTCGCGCAACGACGCGTACGGATCCGGCAACGACGGCGGCCGGTCGTACGAACGCGCGTAGCTGATGCAGAAATCCGCGCGCTCGCCCGCGGCGATTCGCGGCGCGCCGACGAGCCGGTCGTCCCGCACGTCGAGGTGCACGTCGGTATCGAGCCACATCGCGTCGCCGCCCGTCATCATTCGCCAGCGCCGGCCGAGACGGCGGCACCACGGCAACGCGTGGCCGTAGTCGAAGCGCACGCCGAGATCGACGTCGAGCTCGACCGTGCCGCGCTCGCCGCGCACGCTGCGGATGACGCACGGGTCGGGGGCATCCCAGCTCATCCAGTCGATCATGACGACACAGCCCGACGACGTCTCGAACGTCGTTTCGAGCACCGCCGTGCCGGGCAGGTAGCGGCGCGTCGCGCGCGCATCCGGCTCGCGCGGTGCGATACGGAAACGGCCGTTGTCGGACGTGCCGACGAGTGCGGCAAAGCATGGCGGCGAGTCGAAGTCCGGCCAGCACAGCCAGTCGATGCTGCCGTCGAGCGCGACGAGCGCGGCGCTGCGGCCATCGCCGATCAGTGCGTAATCCTCGATCCTCATCGCGCTCACCGGTTCAGCTTGCGCGCGGCGACGAAACCCGCCGCGAGCAGCGCGACGTTCGCGCCGCGCCGCGCAAACGCATGGGCGGTCGCGCGGCCTACGCCGGCGCTCGCACCGGTGATCGCGACGGTCTTCACGGTCGATTCCTCCGGTTTTTCTCGCGGTGGGCGGCACGCAGCCGGGACCTACCCCGAGCGGCCTGCCAGAACACGATCGGGGTAGCAAGCAATGTGCCGCGCACCGTGCTCCGAGCACGCCGTGAACGGTCGCCAAATTTACAAGCCGGCTGTAACGCGCAGCCCGTTGCACGGACAACGCCCGGGCCGCGATGCCGACACGGCGCACGCACGGAAATTGCTCCGCCGCGAACGGTTGTCGAACGACTGTCGTCACGCCGCCGAATCCGAAAAGGAGCCCTGTTGCCCGTCCCGCCACCCGAGAAAGCGCGCCGTATCGTTCGCCTCGCCGCGACCGCGTGCCTTGCCGCTCCCATGGCCGCCGCGCGCGCCGCCAGCGAGCCCGACGCACCGGCCGGGCCACTACCGCTCGCTTACGTCGCGCATGCGGCGGGCCCGGCTGCCCGGCCGGTGTTCGTGCTTGGCTGGGCGCTGCTCGCGCTGTGCACGTTCGTGTGCATCGCGATCGCGGTGCTGCTGCTGATTGCGATGTTTCGCCGCCGCACGCATGCGGGCGGCGGCCACGACAGCGGGCTGGCGATCGTCACGGTCGGCTCCGCGATCTCGATCGTGCTGCTGTTCGGCGCGCTCGTGTACATGCTGCGCGTGCTGGGCGCGGTGGCGTCGCCGCCGCATCCACCCGCGCGCACGATCGTCGTGACCGCACACGACTGGTGGTGGGCCGTCCGCTATCCGGACGACGCGGGCGGCACTGCGTTCGTCACCGCGAACGAACTCCACATCCCGGTCGGCGAACCCGTCGCGCTCGAACTGAAAAGCGCGGACGTGATCCATGCGTTCTGGGTCCCGCAACTGGCCGGCAAGACGCAGACGATTCCCGGCCAGACGAATCATCAGTGGCTGCAGGCCGACCGGCCGGGCGTGTACCGCGGACAGTGCTCGCAGTATTGCGGCGCGCAGCACGCGCACATGGCGTTCGAGGTCGTGGCCGAGCCGCCCGACGCGTTTCGCGCGTGGCTCGCCGCGCAGCGGCAGCCGGCGCCGGCGCCCGCCGTCGGCGCCGAGCGGCGCGGTCGGCACGTGTTCGACGCGCGCTGCGCGGGTTGCCACACGGTGCGCGGCACCGACGCGGCCGGCGACGCGGGCCCCGACCTGTCGCATCTCGGGTCGCGTCGGCTGCTCGCGGCCGGCACGCTCGACAATACGCCCGACAACCTGCGGCGCTGGATCGCGCATGCGCAGCAGATCAAGCCGCAGACGCTGATGCCGTCGTTCGCGCTCGCGCCGCGCGACGCCGACGATCTCGCCGCCTATCTCGCAACGCTGCACTGAACGGAGAATGACGATGGCCGTTGCCCGCGACACGCCCGCTCCGCTCAGCCGCGTGCCCGACCTCGGCGAAGCGCCGCCGGGCTCCACGCACGAGCGCGAACTGGCCGCGCTGTGGGAATCGGAACCCGGCTGGCGCGGCTGGCTCGGCACGGTCGACCACAAGCGCATCGGGCTGCGCTACATCGTCACCGCCTTCGCATTCCTGCTGCTCGGCGGCGTCGAAGCGCTCGCGATGCGCATCCAGCTCGCGCGGCCGAATGCGACGGTGCTCACGCCCGCGCAGTACGACTCGCTGTTCACGATGCACGGCGTCACGATGATCTTCCTGTACGCGCTGCCGGTGCTGTCCGGCTTCGCGAACTACCTGTGGCCGCTGATGCTCGGCTCGCGCGACATGGCGTTCCCGAGGCTGAACGCGTTCTCGTACTGGGCGTTCCTGTTCGCCGGCCTGTTCCTGTATGCGAGCTTTCCGCTCGGCGCCGTGCCGGACGGCGGCTGGTTCAACTACGTGCCGCTCACGTCGCTCGATTACAGCGCCGGTGCGAACATCGACATCTATGCGCTCGGCATGATTCTGCTCGGCATCTCGACGACCGGCGGCGCC
This sequence comes from Burkholderia sp. AW33-5, assembly GCF_053427615.1. NCBI lineage: Bacteria > Pseudomonadati > Pseudomonadota > Betaproteobacteria > Burkholderiales > Burkholderiaceae > Burkholderia > Burkholderia sp. AW33-5. The sequence continues at coordinate 111,088 of NZ_JBSAXA010000004.1, forward strand.
GCGAACTTCGTCGTCACGCTGCTGCGGATGCGTGCGCACGGGATGTCGATCGACCGGCTGCCGATCATCGTGTGGGGCACGCTCACCGCGTCGGTGGCGAACCTCGTCGCGGTGCCGTCCGTCAGCCTCGCGTTCCTGCTGCTCTGGCTCGACCGCAATGCCGGCACGCACTTCTTCGACGTCGCGAACGGTGGGCGGCCCCTGTTGTGGCAGCACCTGTTCTGGATGTTCGCGCACCCGTGGGTCTACGTGGTCGTGCTGCCCGCGATGGGGATCGTGTCGGACGCGCTGCCGACTTTCTGCCGGCGGCCGCTCGTCGCGTACGAAGCCGTCGCGGTATCGACGGTCGCGACGATGCTGATCGGCTTCGAGGTGTGGGTCCACCACATGTTCGCGACCGGCATCGCGCCGCTCGCGCTCGCGTTTTTCGGCGCGGCGAGCATGCTGATCTCGATCCCGAGCGCGGTCGCGGTGTTCGCGTGGCTCGCGACGATCTGGACGGGCCGTCCGGTGTTCCGCACGCCGTTCCTGTATTTCGCGGGCTTCGTGCTGATGTTCGTGATCGGCGGCGTATCCGGCGTAATGACGGCCGCGGTGCCGCTCGATTGGCAACTGACCGACACGTATTTCGTCGTCGCGCACCTGCACTACGTGCTGCTCGGCATCAACGTCTTCCCCGTGCTCGGCGGTGTCACGTACTGGTTCCCGAAATTCACCGGGCGGATGATGAACGAACGCCTCGGCAAGCTGACGTTCTGGATCGTACTGGTCGGCTTCAACCTCGGCTTCTTCCCGATGCACGTCTCCGGGTTGCTCGGGATGCCGCGCCGCATCTACACCTACCCGTCCGGGATGGGCTGGGACACGTCGAACCTGCTGACGACGATCGGCTCGTTCGTGTTCGGCATCGGAATCGTGATGTTCGTCGTCAACGCGTTCGTCAGTGCGCGGCGCGGCGCGCGCGCCGCTGAGAATCCGTGGGGCGCCGCCGGGCTCGAATGGTCGGTCGCGTCGCCGACGCCCGTCTACAACTTCGCGGTGCTGCCGCTCGTCGCGTCGCGGCACCCGCTGTGGGAAACGCGCGAGGATCCGATTCGCACCAGCATGCGCGTCGGCTACCGGCTCGCCGACGGGCGCGAGGCGCTCGCGGTCACGCCGCTCGCGGCAAAACCGAGCGCGATCCTGAAGATGCCCGAGGACAGCTGCGTGCCGTTCGTGCTCGCGCTGCTCGCGACCGCCGTGTTCGCTGCGATGCTGGCGCGCTCGCCGACGCTCGTGTGCGCGGCCGTCGCCGGTTGCGCGATCGGGACCGCCGTGTGGCTGTGGCCGCGCCGCACGCTCGGGCAGCGTGCGCACCTTCCGGCCCGCGACGCCACCCAGGCGCCTGCAGCGGCCGGCCTGCATCCGGCCGAACCGCGCTCGGCGACCGCGCCGTCCGGTGCGCCGGTCGCGTGCGTCGAACCGCTGCCGGTCGGCAGTTGCGGCGAACGCGCGGGCGGCTGGTGGGGCGTCATCACGCTGATCGTGACCGAGGCCGGCCTGTTCGGCTACCTGCTGTTCTGCTATTTCTACCTGCAGTCGCAATCGGACGCGCCCTGGCCGCCCGACGGGATGCCGAAGATCGCGCTCGCGGCCGGCAACACCGTCGTGCTGCTGTCGAGCAGCGTGTTCGTGTGGCTCGCCGAGCGCGCGGTGCGGGCCGACCGGCGCTTGCGCGCGGCGGCCGCGCTCGCCGTCGCGCTGCTGCTCGGCGTCGCGTTCGCGCTGGTTCAACTGCACGAGTGGCGCGACCATCCGTACGGACCGACCGCGCACCTGTACGGCAGCCTGTACTTCACGATCACCGGCTTTCACCTCGCGCACGTGGTGGCCGGTCTCGTCATCCTCGCGCTGCTCGCCGGGTGGACCGCCGCCGGTTTCTTCGGCCGCGAACGGCGCGTCGCGCTGACGGTCGGCGGGCTCTACTGGCACTTCGTCGACATCGTCTGGCTGTTCATCTTCACCGCGTTGTACGTATCGCCGTACTGGCTCAGGAGCGCGGGATGAACGGCGCGCGACGCTCATGGACACCCCTGCTCGCGATCGCGGCCGGCCTGGTCGGCGCGCCCGCGCTGTGGTTCGCGCAGATGCTGGCGTCCGAGACGCTCGCGTCGACCGCATGCTATCCGCTCGGCGTCGCGCAGGCCGTGCCGCGTTGGGCGCACGTCGGCGTGTGGCTCGCGCTGATCGCCGCATGCGCGTTCGCGCTGGCAACGGCGTTCGCAGCCTGGCTCGTGCGCACGTGGCAACGCCGGCACGACGCGAACGTGCAGGCCGCGACGCGCGACGACAGCACGCGGTTCCTCGCGCGCTGCGGGATGCTCGCCGCGCTCGGGTTCGTGATCGGTCTCGTGTTCACCGGAATCGTCACCGCTTTCGTGGGGCCGTGCAGTCCATGGCGTTGATCTCGTTCGCTTCGTGTGTTTCGTGTACCGCGCGCGTCGTTCGGCGCCGCCGCGCGGGCGTCGCGCTCGCCGTGTGCGCCGCCCTGTGCGCATGCGACATGCAGCAGGACGACCACGCGGCGCCCGCCGGCGATCCGGCCGAAGCCGCGTCGCCGGCGGAGGCGCCCGAGCCCGCGTCGGGCTGGCGTTTCGTGCGGATACGCGCGTCGGCAGCCGATGCCGGCGCGTCGATGTCGGACCGGGTGAACCGCGATCCGCAGCTGGCGCAGCGGCGAGACACGGCGGCCACCCAGGCTTCGGCTACGCCGTCGGACGCTTCATCGGCTTCGCCCCCGGCATCGGCGTCGTCCACCTCACCCGCATCGTCCGCATCATCCGCATCGGCAGCTTCCGCCGCCCGTCGCCCGGTGATTGCCGCCGCGGCCGCGAGCGCCGATGCCGCGACGATCGCGCGCGGCCGCTATCTCGCGCTCGCCGGCGACTGCGCCGCCTGCCACGATGCCGCCGACCACGCGCCGTACGCCGGCGGCCAGCCGGTCAATTCGCCGTTCGGGCCGATCTATGCTCCGAACATCACGCCGGATCCCGTGCACGGGATCGGCAACGACACGCTGCGCCAGTTCGACGATGCGTTGCGGCGCGGCGTGCGCGCGGACGGCAGCCGGCTGTATCCTGCGATGCCCTACCCGTCGTTCGCGCGCCTGTCCGACGACGACGTGCGCGCGTTGTATGCATATTTCATGCGAGGTGTCGCGCCGTCGGCGAACGCGGTAAAAATCACGCGGCTGCCGTTTCCGTTCAACCAGCGCTGGGCGCTCGGGCTGTGGAGCGTGGCGTTCGCGAACCGCGACCGGTTCGTGCCGCAGTCGTCGCGATCGGCGGAATGGAATCGCGGCGCGTATCTCGTGCAGGGGCTCGGCCACTGCGGCGCATGCCACACGCCGCGCGGCCCGGCCTACAACGAGCGCGGCTACGACGAAAGCAGCCCCGCGTTTCTCACCGGCGGCATCAACGATCACTGGTTCGCACCGAACCTCACCGGCGCGGACGCGGACGGCCTCGGCCGCTGGACGGCCGACGATCTCGCCGCATTCCTGCGCAGCGGCCACGCGGTGCGCGGCGCGGTGTTCGGCGCGATGGCGCCCGTCGTCGGCGAAAGCACCGCGCTGCTGACGGATGCGGATCGTCGCGCGATCGCCGTGTACCTCAAATCGTTGCCCGCGCAACCGACTGCCGCGACGAATCCGCTCGGCGTCGGCGTCCCGCGGCTGACCGCGGCGGGGCCGCGCCCGGAGGGCCGCCAGCAGGCGCCGGGGGCCGGCGTATATGCGGGATTCTGTGCGCGCTGCCACGGCGCGGAAGGCGCGGGCGTGCCCGATCGCGGGCCGCCGCTCGCCGGCAATTCGGCCGCGCTCGCGGCCGATCCGACCAGCGCGATCCGGATCGTCGTCGAAGGGGCTCGGCCGGCGCCCGGCACGCACGGGCCGGTGCAGCGGATGCCGGCGATGCGCGGCGCGCTGACGAGCGGCGAGATCGCCGCGGTGGTCAGCTATGTGCGCGGCGCGTGGGGAAATCGCGCCGCGCCGGTGTCGGAGCAGGACGTGAGGCGGTTGCGGGCGGCAATCCGGCGGTAGACGGGCCGGACGTCGGCATCCGATGCGCACCGCGAGCGGTCGGACCGTGTCGTCTCGCCAGCAGCGGCCGCGACTATCCCTGCAGCACGGCAACCGCCTTGATTTCGACGATATAACCGGGCGCCCCGCCGAGCATGTGCGCGCCGACCGCGGTCCACGCCGGCCGCGGATGCGCATGGAGATAACGGTCGCGCACCGCCATGAACAGCGGCAGGTCGCGCATGTCGGTATGGAAGGTCGTCAGGTCGACCACGTCGTCGAGCGATGCGCCGGCCGCCTCGAGCACGACCTTGAGGTTCTCGAACGCCTGCACGATCTGCGCTTCGCGTTCTTCGACCAGTTGCATCGCCGCGTCGCGGCCGATCTGGCCGGACACGTACACGGTATCGCCGACCTTGATCGCCGGCGCATAGCCGATTTTTTCGTACACGGCTTCCATTCCGGCGGGGATGATCGCTTCGCGTTGGCGCATGAGTGTCTCCATGGCCGGGCTGTCCGCACCGGCCGGTTGTTCGATGGTCATCGCGCACGCCTGACCGGAGCGCGCATGTCTGAAGCTGCGGGCGAACAGGCCACCCGCCGCTCAACCCGTATCGCCGCCCGCGACGGGCAGCACCGTGCCGGTGATGTAACTCGCCTCGTCCGACGCGAGGAACAGGATCGGCGCGATCTGCTCGTCGAGCGTGCCGTAACGCTTGAAGAACGTCGAATCGGTCACCTGCCGCACCGCTTCGGCCATCCACGCCTGTTCCTGCGCGTTGTCGCCGGCCGCATTGCGCGGCACGCGGCGCGGCGGCGCCGTGGTGCCGCCCGGCGCGGTCGCGACCACGCGGATGCCGTACTCCGCGTATTCCATCGCGAGCGCCGCCGTCAGCGCGTTGACGCCGCCCTTCGCGGCCGAATACGGCACGCGGCGAATGCCGCGCGTCGCGTTCGACGACACGTTCACGATCGTGCCGCCGCCCCCGGCCAGCAAATGCGGCAGCACGGCGTGGCAACTGTAGAGCGTCGGCATCAGCGAGCGGCGGATTTCCGCATCGATCTGCTCGGGCTCGAACTCGGCGAACGGCCGCATCCGGATCGCACCGCCGACGCCGTTGATCAGCACGTCGATCCGGCCGAACGTCGCGACCGCGCACGCCATCGCCGCGCGCGCGCCGTCGTAGGTTTCGAGATCCGCGACGAATCCGGCCGTGTTGTCGCCCGACGCCTCGGCGGCCACCTCCGCCACGAAGTCCGCGCGATCGACGAACAGCACGCGGCCGCCCTCTGCCGCCGCGCGCAGCGCGACGCCGCGGCCGATGCCCTGCGCCGCGCCAGTGACGACGACCACCTTTCCGGAGAATCGTTGCATGATCATGCCGCCTTTGCCGTCACGTTCGGGGTGAACTTCTCGTAGTGGAAGCTGTTCGGCTTCACGCCTGCGTCGTCGAAGTACTGGCGCACCGCGTCGACCATCGGCGGCGGTCCGCACAGGTAGACGTCCACGTCGCCGTCGTTCAGCGCATCGGCTGGAATGTGCTGCGTGACCCAGCCCTTGCGCGGATGGTTCGATGCCGCATCGGCAACGACCGTCGAGAAGCTGAAATTCGGCAGCTTCGCCGCATATGCTTCGATCGCATCGAGCAGCACCAGGTCGAGATCGCGCGTCACGCCGTAGACCAAATGCACCTTCTGCTGCGAGCCGTTGCGTGCGAGCACCTCGAGCATCGACAGGAACGGCGCGAGGCCCGTGCCGCCCGCGAGGAACAGCAGCGGCCGCGCCACATCGCGCAGGTAGAAGCTGCCGAGCGGCCCGTTCAGTTCGAGCGTGTCGCCGGGTTTCGCCGATTCGAGCCACGTGCTCATCACGCCGCCGGGAATCTTCTTGATCAGGAATCCGATCTTCGTGTCGCCCGGCGCGGACGAGAACGAATACGACCGGTGCTGGCCGCTGCCCGGCACGCCGATGTTCACGTACTGGCCGGGCAGGAACACGGGAACGGCCGCATCGACGTCGAGTTCGAGCACGATCGCCGCGTCGTGGTGCGGCTCGACCTTCGCGACCGTCGCGGCGAACGCGCCGTGGCCCGTCTTGCACGCGACCGACGAGCTCGGCACCGCGATCACGCAATCGCTTTGCGGCACCATCTGGCACGTCAGCACGAGGCCGCCGTCCTTCTCGTCCTCGGTGAGCGCGTCGTCGATGTAATCGTCGCCGAGGTCATAGCTGCCGCTCTCCGCGCGGCACTTGCAGGTGCCGCACACGCCGTCGGAACAGTCCATCGGCAGGTTGATCTTCGCGCGGAACGCGGCGTCGAGCACCTTCTCGCCGGCCTTGCAGTCGATGAAGCGGGTGACCCCGTCCTCGAAGTTCAGTGCAATCTTGTAGGTGGACATGACATCGTCTCCCTGTGTTACGTGTCGAATCGATCGGCGTCAGACGTGGTACACGTCGAGCACCTGCCGGATGTAGTCGTTCTTCAGCACGATCTTCTTGTTCGAGATCAGCCACGCGTCGCCCGAGCGGCGCAACGTGACGAACATCGTGCCGAAGAAGTGATCGGTCACGCGGTAGCGGTGGTTCAGCGTGTGGAAGTTGTAGCGCACGTCCACCTCGCCGTCGCGCTCGGCCAGCACCTCGACGTTCGTCACGTTGTGGCTGGTGCGCGGCTCGGGCGTCGACGCGCCGCTGCGCTCGGTCTTGATCCGGAACACGCGATCCTCGAGGCCGCCGCGATCCGCGTAGTACATCAGCGAGATCTGGCTGCGCGGATCGTCGGTCGTCCGGTCGTCGTCGTCCCACGCGGGCATCCAGTACGTGACGTCTTCCGTGTAGCAGGTCAGCCACTCGTCCCACTCGCGGTCGTCGAGCAGGCGCGCTTCGCGATACAGCGTCGCGCAGATGGTCCGGTAATCGATGTTCATGCTTGCACCTCCCCGCGTTCCTTCTTCAGTGCATCGCGCATCACGTGCACCCAGTGTTCGTGCTGGCACACGAACAGCCCTTCGTCCTCGCTGCGCTCGCCCGACATGCGCGGGTTCAGCCCCATCCTTTTCGCGTTCTCGTCCGGCCCGTCGATCCACAGCGGCGCGCCGCGCGACAGGTCGTTCCACATCGCCGTGATGCCCGCATAGCCGGCCTGGCATGCGCGGAACTCCTCGAGGTCGTCGGCCGTGCCCATTCCGGTCACGTTGAAGAAGTCCTCGTACTGGCGAATGCGCGTCGTGCGGTCGGCCTCGCTCTCGCCCTTCGGCGCGAAACAGAAGATGCTGACTTCGGTCTTGTCGACGCCGAGCGGACGCACCACGCGGATCTGCGTGCTGAACTGGTCCATCAGGAACACGTTCGGGTACACGCACAGGTTGCGCGTCTGGTTCACAATGAAGTCGGCCTGCACGTCGCCGACGCGCGCCTTGATCTCGTCGCGGTGCTGGTACACGGGCCGCACCTCGGGGTTCATCGTCTTGGTCCACAGCAGGATGTGGCCGTTGTCGAAGCCGTACACGCCCGCGACCGACTTGCTCCAGCTGTTCGCGTCGACGGCCTTGGTGCCGTCTTCCTTGCGGCGGCCCATCGTCGCCGCGTAGTTCCAGTGCACGGTGCTCACGTGATAGCCGTCGCAGCCGTTCTCCATCTGCATCTTCCAGTTGCCTTCGTAGATGTAGGAGGAGTTGCCGCGCAGCACTTCGAGCCCGTTCGGCGCCTGGTCGACGATCTGGTCGATGATCACGCGCGCCTCGCCGAGATAGTCCTCGAGCGGCAGCACGTCGTCGCGGAGGCTGCCGAACAGGAAGCCGCGATAGTTCTGGAAGCGCGCGACCTTCTTCAGGTCGTGCGAGCCGTGCGTGTTGAACTGCACCGGATACTCGGTCGTCTTCTCGTCCTTCACCTTCAGCAGCTTGCCGGTGTTCGAGAAGGTCCAGCCGTGGAACGGGCACGTGAAGCTGCCCTTGTTGCCGTGCTTGCGGCGGCACAGCATCGCGCCCTTGTGCGCGCACGCATTGATCACCGCGTGCAGCTCGCCGGTCTTGTCGCGCGTGATGACGATCGGCTGGCGACCGATCCACGTCGTGTAGTAATCGTTGTTGTTCGGGATCTGGCTTTCGTGCGCGAGGTACACCCAGTTGCCCTCGAAGATGTGCTTCATCTCGAGCTCGTACAGCGCCTCGTTCGTGAAGATGTCGCGGCGGCAGCGGAAAACGCCGGCCTCCTTGTCGTCCTGCACGGCGGTGGCGAGCAGGTGGTCCAGTTCGGTGGTGTGGTCGATCGTGGCGGACATGTTGGTTCCTCCTGTGCGCGTGCCGGGTCCTGCAAGCACGCTCGCATCGGTATCGATTGAATCTCGCGGGGATCCGGCCGGCGGCGGCGCAGGCGCGCCGCCGTGCCGTCGGGCGGTTATGCCGTGGCGGAAGCGCGCAGGCGTTCGACGATCTGGTTGTCCTTGCCCTCGACGCGCGGCGTCAGGACGAAGTTGAACTCGATGTCCTGGTAGGCGTCGGCCTTCAGCCCGAGCGCGATGCCGCCGGTCTTGCCGGTGACGGGCGGAATCAGCTCCTCGCGCGTCGCATACGCGAAGTCGTCCCAGATCAGCGGGTCGCCGTCGATGTTGAACTGCGTCGTCAGCTTGCGGTGGCCGTCGCTGGTCACGAAGAAATGCACGTGCGCCGGGCGGTTGCCGTGACGGCCAAGGCGGTCGAGCAGCTGCTGCGTCGCGCCCTGCGGCGGGCAGCCGTAGCCGACCGGCATCAGCGTGCGGAATTCATACTTGCCGTCCGCGCCCGTCTTCACCGCGCCACGCAGGTTGAAATCGCTCTGCGCTCCGGTCGGGTCGAAGTGCGAGTAGAAGCCGTGCGAGTTCGCGTGCCAGCACTCGACCAGCGCGCCGGCCACCGGCTTGCCGTCGAGCCCCGTGACCGTGCCGTGGATCACGAGCGGGCCCGCGCCTTCGTCGGCGTCGATGTCGATCTTCGCGACGCCGTCGCGCACCGGCGCGCCGCCGACGTACAGCGGGCCCTCGATCGTGCGCGGCGTGCCGCCGTCGAGCCCGATCGCCTCGTCCTCCGCGTCCATCCGGATGTCGAGATACTTTTCGAGACCAAGGCCGGCCGCGAGCAGCGCCGCCTCGCCGTCCTGACCGAGCTTGTTCAGATAGTTCACGCCGGCCCACACTTCGTCGGGCGTGATGTCGAGATCGTCGATCGCCTTGAACAGGTCGCCGAGCAGCCGCAGCACGACCTGCCGCGTGCGCGCGTCGCCGCCGTTGGTGCCGGTGGCGCCCGCGTTCGACGCGGCCTTCAGCAGATCCTGCACTTCCTTGGTTTCGAATACTTTGACGCTCATGATGGTGTCTCCACGTGTATTTTGGGGAAAGGTGACCCGGTGCCCGCCGTTGCGGAAGAGGCGGCTCCGTGGCTCAAACGTCGCCGTCGTGTACCGACGACGGGTGGCGACACAACGGCGTCACCGAAATCTTCATGTACGGGAACAGCGGCAAACCGGTCAGGATCTCGTGCAGCTCGGCGTTGCCGGATACGTCGAACACGCTGTAGTTCGCGTATTCGCCGGCGATGCGCCAGATGTGGCGCCACTTGCCGCTGCGCTGCAGGTCCTGCGAATACGCCTTCTCGCGGGTCTTGATCTCGTCGGCCACGCCGGCCGGCATGTCGGCCGGGAGATTGACGTCCATGCGTACGTGGAAAAGCATCGTGATGTCCTGGTGCGTGTTCGGGTTGTTGCGATTTGTCGCGGGTCAGCGGGAGACTTTCGTCAGCCCGTCGCGGGTGAAGCGCGCGACCTTCGCTTCGTCGAGCTCGATGCCAAGGCCCGGGCCGCTCGGCACGGTCAGTTCGAAATCGCTGTAGTCGAGCGGGGTCGTGAGAATCTCTTCGGTAATCAGTAGCGGTCCGAACAGTTCGGTGCCCCACTGCAGGTTCGCGAAGCTCGCGAACAGATGCGCGGACGCGACCGTGCTGAACGCGCCTTCGAGCATCGTGCCGCCGTACAGCTCGATGCCGGCCGCGTCCGCGATCGCCGCGACGCGCTGCGCCGCGAAGAGGCCGCCGCTCTGCTCGATCTTGATCGCGAACACGTCCGCGCCGTGATGCTTCGCGATCTCGAACGCGCTGTCCGGGCCCTGCAGGATTTCATCGGCCATCAGCGCGACCGGGAAGCGGCGCATCAGCCGTGCGAGCGCCGCGGCCGACGCGACCGGCTGCTCGACCAGTTCGCAGCCGGCATCGGCGAGCGCCGGAATCGCGCGCGCGGCCTGCGTTTCGCTCCACGCCATGTTCACGTCGACGCGCACCGACGCGCGCTCGCCGACCGCCCGCTTGATCTCGGCCACGTGCCGGATGTCCGCGTCGAGCGCCTTCGCGCCGATCTTCAGCTTGAACACGTTGTGGCGGCGCAGGTCGAGCATCCGCTCGGCTTCGGCGATATCGGTCGCCGTGTTGCCCGATGCGAGCGTCCACGCGACCGGCAGGCGATCGCGCCGACGGCCGCCGAGCAGCTCGCTGACCGGCACGCCGAGGCGCTTGCCGTGCGCATCGAGCAGCGCGGTTTCGAGCGCGCTCTTCGCGAAGTGATTGACCTTCGCGAGCTTGCCGAGGAATGCCATCAGCGTCTGGATGCGCGTCGCGTCCTTGCCGATGATGGCCGGCGCGAGGTATGCGTCGATCGCGAGTTTCATCGCTTCCGGGCTTTCCGGGCCATAGGCCATTCCGGCGATCGTCGTGCCTTCGCCGGTGCCCGTCACGCCGTCGCTGCAGGTCACCTTCACCAGCATCAGCGTCTGGCCGTGCATCGTGGCGACCGACAGCTTGTGCGGACGGATCGTCGGCAGGTCGACGAGGCGGGTTTCAATGCGTTCGATGGTGACGGGAGACATGGGGCACGCTGCGTGTGGGGAGTTCATGGAACGGATTTATACGCGGCGGCGAAATGGACCGTCCAATACTTTTGGTCTCGCTTTTTCATACCTGACAGGTATCGTAATTCGCTGCGATTCGCGAAATATTGCACTGCGCCATACCCGTTTTGTCTGGTTGGCGTGGCGGAAAGGCTTGATGGGAGGCGCGAAACGGGTTTCCGGGGCGCGGCTTTGCGAGCGATGAAATGCGCGGGGCGGGCGACGGGCGACGGGCGACGTCGACGGAAATCGAGGTCCGGGGTGGGCGGATCAGGGTTTTCCTGATGCGAATGCGGCGTGGCCGGCCGCCCGTATTCCGCACGAAGGCGCCGCGATCCGGCCACGTCCCCGTGGCCGGATCAGTGCGGTGGCGAAAGACGCCTGAAGCGCTTCCACAGCTTCTTCATCGTCGGACGATCGGCAGCCACGCGGGCGGCCAGGAAACCGCGCGCAAAGGCCGCGCCCGGCGCAGCGGCGGGCGCCGTGCGAGGCAGCGCCTTCAGAAGCTGCTCCGCGACCACGGCATCGTTGCGCCAGCCCAGATCGTCCTGAAGCGCGGTCAGCGCGTCGACGTAGGGCCGGACGGTCCGCCTGGAACAGAGCGACGCGAAGAATTCCGTCGCGTATCGGACTTTCTTCGCCGCGATGCGCGCACGGTGACGACGGCGATCGTCGAGATCGGCCAGCCCCTTGCCACGTTCGATCAGCTTGCGATGCCGCCGACGCAGGACATCCGTGGCAAACCGCCTCGCCGGCCGACCGATCGCCGCGCGCTGTTCGTCGGACATCCCCGCTCGCCAGCCCTGTCGGCTCAACCACGACGCGAGTTGCAGCGCGAGCCGCGTGTAGCGAACCGATTCGACCGCGGCGGCGGCGCGCTGCCGGTTCCTGACCGCAATCTGCTCGCACGCGTCGCGGGCAGCACGAACCTCGTCCGGATGGCCGTTGGCGCCGGCCTGTTCGAGCGTCGTTCCCGCGAGCACTTCCCAGTCCCGCGCGGTGCCCAGCTCCGACGCGATCCAGCGCAGTTCGTCGTCAAGGCCGGGAAACGCGGGAACCGCCTTCCCGAACAGGTCGAGGGCGGAGCGCAAACGACGCAGCCCCACACGCATCTGATGCACGCTCGACGGGTCGTGACCGGACGCGACGCCACGTTCGTTCGCGTTGACCTGGTCCAGGCAGTTGCGCGCGATACGGCAGAACGCGTCTTCGATCGAATCGCGTTTCTTCAGTTGCACCGGCCGCGCCTTGACGGCCGCGCGGTGCTCGCCGACGAGGAGCCCGTAGCCGAGATCGGCCTTGCTCTCGCGATCGATTCGCAACGGCACGATGTCGAGCATGGCCAGCGCGACGCCGTACAGGCTTTCCGGCTCGCCGCGCTTCAGCTCCAGTTCGACGGCGGCGATCGGGACCGAACCCGACGCCGCTTCCACGGTACCTTTGTCGAGCGCGACCTCGAGCTCGTCTCCGGACGGCAGGCGCAGCGGAAAGACCGACCGCCTGATCCGCGTGACGAACACCGGCTCGAGCTGGCCGGCCGTCGCCTCGTCGCGGACGAGCCTGCCGCAATCGCTGTCGTCGGGTATGCGTTCCCGCAGCGGCGCGAGATCGGGGACGTCGCCATCGACGGGCGTTTCGAACTCGTTCCTGTCGAACAGTCCGGCCTGCGACGCCCCGTCCAGCTTCAGCGTCTGGACCCTCTCGTCGCCGGTCGCGCGCACCCGCAGTGAAGCGGCGCACCGGTGCACGCCGAGCGCGGGTGTATCGAAATAGGTGCTCGTCAGCAGTTGCGATGCGCTGGCGCGCCCGGATTGCGCGAGCAACGGCGCGCGACGCAGCTTGTCGAGATCCTTTGCGGAAATCCGCAGTTTCAACTCCCGTTCCATGGCGCCTCCGATGTGCGTATCCTTGTTTCAGGCTACACCCGATCGGTCGTGCCGGCGGCCATACGTGCGCCGCGGGACGCGAAACTGCGGCAGCGCGATGCGGCGGGAATCCGGCGCGACGGGCCGCACCGACGGCGGATTACGCCACCGCCCGCCGCTCATGCAGCCGCAACGCGGCCCACGCGATCCCGGCGGAGGCGATCCCGACCACCCCGCCGAACGTCCCGATCCACGGCAGGCCGAAATCCCCGGCGATATGGTTGCCGAGCAGCGCGCCGGCGCCGATGCCGACGTTGTACAGCCCGGAAAAGATCGACACCGCGAGATCGGTCGCCTCGGGCGCGAGCTTCAGCACCCACGCCTGCATCGCGAGCCCGAAGCAGACGATCGCGCCGCCCCACACCAGCGTGTGAACCGACAGCGTGACGATGTTCAGCGCGCTCGGGAACAGGATCAGCAGACACGCCGACAGCGCGATGATCGACGCAAGCAGGAAATCGGCCGGCCGCTCCGGAAACACGCGGTTGAAGCAGACCGCGGCCGGCATGCCGGCGACGCCGAACAGGATCAGCACGTAGGTGATCCGGCTGCTGCTCGCATGATTGACGCTCTGCACGAACGGCTCGATGTACGTGTACGACGTGAAATGCGCGGACACGACCAGCACGGTGATCGCATACAGCGATACCAGCGCCGGCTTCCTGAGAAACATGCCGATGCTGGACAGCGATCCGGCGCCCTGGCTCGGCAGCGCCGGCAGCGTCATGCGCAGCATCAGCAGCGCGACGGCCGCCGCGCCGCCGATCACGAGGAACGTCACGCGCCAGCCGAGCGCCTCGCCGATCACGCGCCCGAGCGGAATGCCGGCGACCATCGCGATCGCCGTGCCCATCGCGAGCAGGCTCAACGCGCGGCTTTTGCGGTCGCTCGGCGCGAGCCGCACGGCCAGCGGGACGGAAATCGACCAGAACACCGCATGCGCGCACGCGATGCCGAGCCGGCCGATCATCAGCACCGTGAAATTCCACGCGACGCCGGTGACGACATGGCTGCCGATGAACACCAGCAGCGCGCAGCTCAGCAGCTTGCGCCGCTCGACGTGGCGCGTGACGAACGTCAACGGCAGCGACACGACCGCGACGGCCCACGCGTAGATCGTCAGCATCAGGCCGACGTCGGTCGGCTGCATCCGCAGGCTGTCGCCGATCGCGCTCAGCAGCGCGACGGGCACGAATTCGGTGGTGTTGAAGATGAAGGCAGTGAGTGCCAGGGCCAGGACGCCCCACCACGACTGTTCGGAACTGACGGCGTCCGGAGTTGCCATACGGGAATTCGACGAGGGTTGGGGGCGCGTGCGGCGCGGGCAGCCGGCCCGGCGCATCGGCGCCCGGCGCATCGGCGCGATTGTACCAGCGGCAAATGACACGTCGCCGCCGGGACATGGCGATGACACGGCCGCGCGCCGATAATGCGTCGAAGGCCTTTTCGCGGACGATTCGCCCGAATTTCATCGGGCCAGGAGATTCACATGCGCATTGAAACGTCGTTTCTGTTCGATCTCGACGGCACGCTCGTCGACAGCGTCTACCAGCACGTGCTCGCATGGAAGGAAGCGCTCGATGCCGAGGGCATCGAGCTCTCGGTGTGGCGCATCCACCGCAAGATCGGGATGAGCGGCGGCCTGTTCCTGAACCAGTTGCTGCGCGAGACGGCCGGCGACATCGACGCCGAGCGCGTCGAACGGCTCGCGCGGCTGCATGCGGCCGCTTACCAGCGGCTGCGCGCGCAGGTCCGGCCGCTGCCGGGCGCGCGTGAGCTGCTGGCCGCGCTGTCGAACGCGGGCATCCGCTGGGCGATCGCGACCAGCGGGCGGATGGAAACGGCCGCCATCAACCTCGAGGCGCTCGGCGTCGATCCGGCGAAGAACGTGGTCGTCACGCGCGATCAGGTCAAGTATGCGAAGCCGGATCCCGATCTGTTCCTGACGGCCGCCGCGAAGCTGAACGTGCCGATCGAGCATACGGTGGTGGTCGGCGACAGCATCTGGGACATGCTCGCCGCGAGCCGCTGCCGCGCGCTGGGCGTCGGGCTGCTGTCGGGCGGTTACGGCAACGACGAGCTGGAACGCGCGGGCGCGCTGCGCGTGTACGACGATCCGGCGGATTTGCTGTGGCACCTCGACGAGATCGCGGCGCGGCCGTGAGGCCCGAATCGCCCGCCTGACCCGCGGCGCCGGCCCTCCGGCGTCGCCTTCGTCGGCGCGTCGCGCCGCGTGCACGCATCCGGCCGCGCCGGTCGGGTCGGATCAATCGTCGTCGACGCGCTTGTCGACCAGATAACGCCCGCGCTCGACGCCCGCGCGCAGCGCCTCGTCCTCCGTCTTCCATTCCAGGCCGTCCGGCTCCGGCACGTAGAGCTCGATGCGCGCGCCGTCGACATACACCTGCACTTCGTCATCCCACGCGCCGCGCGCGTTGCGCCGCGCCCAGACGCGAATCTCGTGGCCGCGATACGGGTCGCGCACCTGTGCGTCCTGTTGATGCTGCATGCTGGCCCCCTGTGCTTATCTGCGATGGCGATGCAAAAAATGCGCGCCGCACGATCGCCGCGCGCGCCGTCGGCCCCCCGCGCACAAGCCGTGCCCGCTGTCCGGCCGCCCGGCACGCACCTTGCGTCCCTCTTGCGCACGGACCGCTCCGGAACGCCAGACAAAAAAGGAGGCCACGATGATCGGCCATTTGGAACTCCTCGGACGCCTGCTGCTCGCCGCGCTGCTCGGCAGCGTGGTCGGGCTCGAACGCGAACGGCTCAACTGGGCCGCCGGCCTGCGCACGCACATGCTGGTGTGCGTCGGCTCGGCGCTCGTGATGCTCGTCTCCACCTTCGGCTTCGAAGACGTGCGCGGGCAAAACGGCGTCGTGCTCGATCCGTCGCGGGTGGCGGCGCAGGTGGTCTCGGGCATCGGCTTTCTCGGCGCCGGCTCGATCCTGCTGCGCGGCGAAGTCGTGCGCGGGCTGACGACGGCCGCGAGCCTCTGGGCGGTGGCCGGCGTCGGCCTCGCGGCGGGCGGCGGCATGTACGTCGGGTCGATCGGCGCGACGGCGATCGTGCTCGCGATCCTCGCGGGCGTGAAGCCGATCGAGCGCCGCTTCATCGCGCAGCGGCAGCAGCGCACGCTGCGGCTCGTCGTCGAGCGCGGCGGCCTGACGCTCGGCACGCTGCACGACACGCTCGGCACCGGCCGCGTGCGCGTGAAGCGGTTCATCGTCCAGCAGTCCGACGACGATCCGGATACCGACGACATCTCGGTGTCGTTCTCGCGCACGAGCGGCGCGGAATTTGCGGCGATCTGCGAAGCGCTGCAAGGCATCGCCGGCGTGCGGACCTGCAGTCCCGACACCTCGTCAAGGAGTTTCGCGTGACCCAGACCGAACTGCTCTCCTACCTCGTGACGAGTCAGTTGGCCGCGCGCATGCGCAGCGGCACATGGCTCACGACCAGCCAGGTGGTCGGCGCGCTGCGCGCATGGCTCGCGTGCCGTCACGCCGAATGCGGCTGGCTCGACCGGATCCGGATCGCGAACGCGTCCACCACGATCGCGCAAGGCATCTACGAGATCGCGGCCGCTTACGGCGATCCCGACAGCGGCGAACGCATCCGGATCGACGCCGATTCGCCGGAACTGCTGGCGCTGCGCGCGCGTTGCGACGCGCTGCTGCAACGCATCGACGGCGACCCGGACGTCGATGCCCGATGATCGTGCCGGACCGCATGCCGCGCACCGCATTCGCGACGGCAGGCCCCGACGACGCGGTTGCCGCCCCCTCGCACACGGACGAGCCGGCAAGACACGGGCTGCTCGAATGCGGTCGCAACTGCGACACGATCCGCGATGCGGACCGCTTCGCGATGCTGGTGGACGGCGACGCATATTTCGCGACGCTGCGCGCCGCGCTGCGGCGGGCGCGCCACACCGTCTTCATCGTCGGCTGGGACGTCGACAGCCAGATGCATCTGTCGCCCGCCGACGCCGGCGACGGCCTGCCCGGCACGCTCGCCGCATTCCTGCACGCGCTCGCGGCCGCGCGGCACAACCTGCGCATCTACGTGCTCGCGTGGGACTTCGCGATGATCTACGCGCTGGAGCGCGACTGGCCCCCCGTCTATCGCGCCGCGTGGCGTGCGCACCGCGGCATCCGCTTCCGGCTCGACGACACGCATCCGCGCGGCGCGTCGCATCACCAGAAGCTCGTCGTGATCGACGACCGGCTCGCGTTCGTCGGCGGGCTCGACCTGACGCGCGAACGCTGGGATACGCCCGCGCACGCGGCCGACGACCCGCGCCGTCGCGATGCACGCGGGATGCCGTACGGGCCGTTTCACGACGTGCAGGCGATGTTCGACGGCGACGCGGCCGCGGCGATCGGCGAACAGGCACGCTCGCGCTGGCTCAATGCTTGCGGGCGTCCGATCGCGATCCGCGCGCAGCGGCATCTCGAGCGTGACGAAGACGTCGATCCGTGGCCGCCCGGCGCGCGCGTCGACATGCGCAACGTGCGGCTCGGCATCGCGTATACGGCGCCGGGCCACCGCGGTCGCGAGCCCGTGCGGCAGGTGCGCGCGCTGGTCGAGGACACGATCCGCGCCGCGCGCCGCCACCTGTACATCGAAAACCAGTATTTCACCGCGACGGTGGTGCGCGAGACGCTGTCCGCGCGGCTGGCCGACGCGCACGGGCCGGACGTGACGGTCGTCGCGCCGCGCGTGCAGAGCGGCTGGCTGCAGGAAGCGACGATGGGCGTGCTGCGCGCGCGGCTGCACGCGACGCTCCAAGCCGCCGACCGCTTCGACCGCTACCGGCTGCTGTATCCGCATGTCGACGGCCTCGGCGACACGTGCGTGAACGTGCACAGCAAGATCCAGATCGTCGACGACGAATGCATCGTGATCGGCAGTGCGAACCTCAACAACCGGTCGATGGTGCTCGACACCGAATGCTGCATCGCGCTCGTCGCGGCCGGCGAGACGCGCATCCGTGCCGCGATCGCCGGGCTGCGCGACCGCCTGCTGGCCGAACATCTCGGCACGACGCCGGCGGCAGTGGCCGCCGCGTTCGCGGAAGCCGGCCGGCCGAACGCCGCGCTCGACCTGTTGCGCGCGAAACCGGGCCGCACGCTGCGCACGCTCGACCCGGCCGTGGCACCGCAGCTCGACGCGCTGGTGCCGGTCAGCGCGCGGCTCGACCCCGAACAGCCGATCGAGCCGGACCGGTTCGTCCGCGAGTTCGTGCCGCGCGAACAGCACCGCTCGCTGACCGCGCGCTTTTTCGTGCTCGGCGCGGCCGTGCTGCTGATCGCCGCACTCGCGCTCGCGTGGCGCTTCTCGCCGCTCGGCAAGGCGCTGAACGTCGCGTCGCTCGCACATGCGGCCGCCCACGCCGCGCAACTGCCGGGCGCACCCGCGCTGCTGCTGGCCGGCTACGTGGTCGCGGCGACGCTGTCGGTGCCGATCACGCTGCTGATCACCGTCACGGGCCTCGTGTTCGGCGCGTGGCCGGGTTTCGCGTATGCGTCCGCCGGCACGATGGCGGCCGCCGCCGTGACCTACGGAATCGGCCGCTGGCTCGGACGCGACGCGGTGCGCCGGCTCGCCGGCGCCCGCGCGAACCGGCTCAGCGAACACATCGGCCGGCGCGGCGTGGTCGCGATGGCCGTGCTGCGGCTGCTGCCGGTCGCGCCGTTTACGATCGTGAACCTGGTTGCCGGCGCATCGCACATCGGCCTGCGCGACTTCCTGGTCGGCACCGCGATCGGCATGCTGCCCGGCATCGTGCTGACCGTCACGTTCGCGCACCAGCTGACCGCCGCGTTCAGCCATCCCGGGCCCCGCGCGTTCGCGTGGCTCGCGGCGATCGGCGTCGCGTTGGTCGGCGTGTCGGTACTGCTCGTCAGGGTGCTGCGGCGATGGCGCTGAGCCGGCAGCCGGCCCCGCCGCCGGACATCGTCACGTCGGACGCCCCGCCCGCCGCCGCGCCCGGCGGGCGCGACCTGCGGATCGCGACGTACAACATCCGCGGCGGCTACGGCGCATGGCCCGCGCGCGCGGCCGACCGGATCGCGGCAGTCATCCACGAACTCGACGCGGACGTGATCGCGCTGCAGGAAGTGCCGCTCGGCGGGTCGCGCGCGCCCGACGTGCTCGCGCACCTGCTCGACGCGACCGGCATGCACGCGGCGGCCGGTCCGACCATCGATACGCCGGAGCGCCGCTACGGCAATGCCGTGCTGTCGCGCTGCCCGATCCGCGCGGCGCGCACGCTCGACCTGTCGTTCCACCAGCGCGAGCCGCGTGGCGCGCTCGATGCGGACATCGACTGCGGCGCGGGCACGCTGCGCGTGGTCGCGACCCATCTCGGGCTGTCGGCGAACGAACGCAGCGCGCAGGTGCAGCGGCTGCTCGCCGCGTTCGACACCGGCGCGATGCCGGTGATCCTGATGGGCGACATCAACGAATGGTTCGTGCGCGGCCGCGCGCTGCAGACGCTGGTCACGCGGTTTCGCCGCGCGCCGGCGCCGCGCACGTTCCCGACGCTGTGCCCGGTGTTCTCGCTCGACCGCATCTGGATTCATCCGGGGGAATTGCTGGTCGACGTGAACGTGCATCGCAGCATGCTGGCCCGGCACGCGTCGGATCATTACCCGCTCGTCGCGCGAATGCGTGTGAGGTCATAGGGCCTGTTCACGCTAATAATGGGCTTGCGAACGTGCCTTGCCGGTCGTAGTGCAAGGAGCAGGGAGCGCCGTTTGGCCGAGCCAAACGCCCCGAAGGAAGTCCCCTTGGGGGACAAGCGACGTGCGACGCCGCAATGCGGCCGGCAAAGCTCGTTCCCCTGTTCCGAAAAAATTCATTCGTGGGGCTGGCCTCCAGAAGGGCCGATCGCTGCGTCATGCTCCTTGCGAATACGTCGAGTATTCGCTTCGTCGCATTCCTTGCGCTCGGCCCTTCTGGGGGCCAGCGCAAGCCCATTATTAGCGTGAACAGGCCCTAACCTGGCACGCCGCTTGCGTCCACGCCCCACCGCGTTGACGAACCCTGACGGAGCTTGCCCATGCGAACCGACGAACTCGCCGGAACGGCCCTCGACTACTGGTGCGCGCGCGCGTTGTGCGCGGACGACGAAGACACGCTGTGCTTCACGGCCGTCGAGCCGCAACTGGTCGTGACCGCCGCTTGCGACGCGTTGCGACGCCTCGACGCGCATTTCGCGCCGTCGGCATCGTGGGCCGACGCGGGAGCGGTGCTCGATCGCGTCGGCGACCTGCGGATCGCACGGCGCGGCGACGCCGTCGAATGCGACGCAAGCTTCATCGACGGCCCGTCGACCTGCGCGGCGCGCGCGCCCGATGGACGAACCGCGCTGCTGCGCGCATTCGTGCGGGCGCGCTTCGGCGACGACGTCGATCCTCCACCGCCGTTCGCGCACCGGATCGAGCGCGGGACGCCGGTGCGTTACGACCCCGGAGCGCCGCTTCCCGACGCGGACGCCGATCCGGCCACCGGCGACCGTTCGGACATCCGCTCGATTCCGCGCATGTGACGGCGGCGAATGCGCCGGCGCCGCCCGGCGCGCAATGCAGCGACCGTACAGCGCTCATGTAAAAACGACAGGGGTTCCGTATCCGGCGTCCCGCACGCACGTTGCCGCTCGGGGCGCCGCGCCGCAGGCACGCGGGTTGCGGCGCACGGCCGTTACCGTTCGCCGCCGCCCGCTCACGCCACTCCATGAACGTCACGCCACCCTTCGCCCCACATCTCTACTTTTGCGACGCCCGCCTCGTCGGTCCGCTCGACGTATGGCCCGACACCTTCGCCCACATCGCGGGCATGGGCTTCGATCACGTGCTGATCGGCGGCTTCTGGGCCGCCAGCGTCGCGGGTTTTCCGCGTCACGTCGCCGACTTCCACCGGCCGGCCGCGACGTTCGCGACGCGCGCCGGCGCGCTCGAGACGTTCTCGCGGCTCGCGCAGATCGCGCACGGCCACGGGCTGCGCGTGATGCTCGAAGTGATACCGGACCGCATCGCGCGCGACAACCCGCTGCGCGCCGAGCATCCGGACTGGTACGTCGAGCGCACGCACGACGACGCGCTGATCGATCCGCGTCGCGCCGCGCATGAACTCGACGTCGCGCATGCACAGGTCGGCGAGGACGCGGCACACGACGCGCTCGCCGCGTGGTGGTGCGCGCATCTCGCCGCGTTCGCGGACGCCGGCGCGGCCGGCTTCCTGATCGACGCGCCGCATCATCTGCCGGCCGCGTGGTGGCCCGGCTGGCGCGCGGCGCTGCGTCGCGCGCGCCCGGACGTCGCGGTGCTGGCCGGCGTGCCCGGCCATGCGCGCGACGCGCTCGCGCAATTCGAGGCGGCCGGCTTCGACGCGGTGTTCTCGTCGGCACGCTGGTGGGATCTGCGCTCGCCGTGGTTCGCGGACGAACACCGGCTGCTGCGGCGCATCGGCTCGCCGATCGCGTTTCCCGACGCCTACGACGGCCCGCGTCTCGCCGACGACTGGCACGACGCGCCGAACGAAACGCTCGCCCGCGCGTATCGCCGCGCGTTGTGGACCGCGGCGGCGCTCGGCACCGGCTGGCTCGTGCCGATGGGCTTCGAGCGCGGCGTCACGCTGCCGCTGATGGCGCGCGATGCGGACGCCGAGCGCTATCGCGCCGCGTTCGACGGTGCGCGCTTCGACCTGTCCGGCGCGATCGCCGACGCGAACGCATGGCGCCGTGCGACGCCGCTCGCGGCCGAGCGCGGCGAAATCGCGCAACTGAGCGCGCCCGGCGCAGCCGCGACCGCGCTGTTGCGCGGCACCGGCCCGTCGCTCGAGCACGACGACGCGGCGCTGCTGATCGTGCTGAATCCCGATCTCGATGCCGAAGCGCCGGTCGATCCCGCCGCGATCCTGCCCGGCGTGCCGGGCGGCTTCACGCACGTCGCGACACCGGACGGACCGCATCGGCACGCGCTCGTCACGCTGCCGGCCTTCACGCTCGAACCCGGCGGTCATGCGTTGCTCGACGCGTCGCACGCGCCGCCCGCGACCACGCGCGCCGATGCCGCCGACGAGCGCACCGCGCTGTCCGCCGCGCTCGCGGCCGACCGGATCGCGATCGAGCGCGTCGAGCCGGCCGTGGACGGCGGCCGCTTCGCGATCAAGCGCGTGATCGGCGAAACGCTGGTTGTGCACGCATCGATCTTCTCCGACGGCCACGCGCATCTCGCGGCCGCGCTGCAATGGCGCGCGGACGACGAGGACGACTGGCGCGAAGTGCCGTTCGTCGCGGAGCCGAACGATCGCTGGCACGCGCGCATCGCGCTCGACCGGCTCGGCCGCCATGCGTTCCGCGTGATCGCGTGGCGCGACGACTGGGCGTCGCTCGCCACCGACATCGCGAAGAAACACGCGGCCGGCCAGGACGTGACGCTGGAAATGCGCGAGGCGCAGCTGCTGCTCGCGACCGCGCTGAAGCGCGCCGCGCCCGCCGATCCGCGCGCGGTCCGGCAGATGGAGCAGCTCGCGGCCGACTTCAAGGACGCGTCGCACGAACACCGGCTTGCACTGATCGGCGACGCTGCGCTGGCCGACGCATACGCGGCGCTGCGCTACCGCCCGTTCGCCACGCACGACAAGACCGTCTATCCGGTCGAGGTCGAGCGCCGTGCCGCGCGCTTCTCGAGCTGGTACGAGATGTTCCCGCGCTCGGCGAGCAACGATCCGCACCGGCACGGCACGTTCGACGACGTGATCGCGCAGTTGCCGCGCATCCGCGACATGGGCTTCGACGTGCTGTATTTCCCGCCGATCCATCCGATTGGCACGACCGCGCGCAAGGGCCGCAACAACACATTGAAGGCCGGACCGGACGACGTCGGCAGCCCGTACGCGATCGGCTCGCCCGACGGCGGCCACACGGCCGTGCATCCGCAGCTCGGCACGCTCGCGTTGTTCCGCACGCTGGTCGATGCGGCGCGCGCGCAAGGGCTCGAGATCGCGCTGGACTTCGCGATCCAGTGCTCGCCCGACCATCCGTGGCTCGCCGCGCATCCGGGCTGGTTCGCATGGCGGCCCGACGGCTCGCTGCGCTTCGCGGAAAATCCGCCGAAGCGCTACCAGGACATCGTGAATCCCGACTTCTACGCGCCGGATGCGCAGCCCGACCTGTGGCTCGCGCTGCGCGACGCGGTGCTGTTCTGGGTCGACGCGGGCGTGCGGATTTTCCGCGTCGACAATCCGCACACGAAGCCGCTGCCGTTCTGGGCATGGATGATCGCCGACGTGCGCGGCAAGCATCCGGACGTCGTGTTCCTGTCGGAGGCGTTCACGCGGCCGGGGATGATGTACCGGCTCGCGAAGGTCGGCTTCTCGCAGTCGTACACGTATTTCACGTGGCGCGAGACGAAGCGCGAGTTCATCGATTACCTGACCGAGCTGACGGCCGGCCCGCCCCGCGAGTTCTTCCGGCCGAACTTCTTCGTGAACACGCCCGACATCAATCCGCGCCACCTGCAGAACGCGCCGCGCTCGCAGTTCGTGATCCGCGCCGCGCTCGCGGCCACGCTCGCCGGCTCGTGGGGCCTGTATTCGGGCTTCGAGATCGGCGAATCGGCGCCGCTGCCCGACAGCGAGGAATACGCGGATGCGGAGAAATACGAACTACGCGCGCGCGACTGGAACAAGGCCGCGCACATCGGCGCCGAAATCGCACGTTTGAACCGCGCGCGGCGCGAGCATCCGGCGCTGCAGACCCACCTCGGCCTCACGTTCGCCGACGCGGACAACGACCAGGTGCTCGTGTTCGTGAAGGCGACGCCCGCGCACGACAGCGTCGTCGCGGTCGCGATCAGCCTCGACCCGTGGCATCCGCAGGCCGCGAATTTCACGCTCGATGCGTCGCTGTGGCGCGGCTTCGGGCTCGTCGACGGCGAACCGCTCGACGCGCTCGAACAGGACGCCGCGCATGCCGAAACCTGGCGCGGGCATCGCCAGTACGTGTCGCTCGACCCACACGTGCGGCCGTATGCGATCTGGCGGCTCTCGCCGTCCCCCGGCGCCGCGCGAGCGGCGGCGCCCGAGCCGGGCGACGCCCGACACCCTTCCGGAGCACACGCATGATGAAACGCGAAGACTCCCTCGACGACGTGCGCCGCGCGCAATTCCCGTCGCTCGCCCCGGCCGGCACGCCGCGCCGGCGCCGGTCGCGGCGCCGCGCGCCCGCGCTCTGCGCGGACGATCCGCTGTGGTACAAGGACGCGATCATCTATCAGGTGCACGTGAAGTCGTTCTACGACTCGAATAACGACGGGATCGGCGACTTCCCCGGCCTGATCATGAAGCTCGACTACATCGCCGAGCTGGGCGTCGACACGATCTGGCTGCTGCCGTTCTACCCGTCGCCGCGCCGCGACGACGGCTACGACATCGCGGATTATCGCGACGTGCATCCCGACTACGGCACGCTGGCCGACGTGCGGCGCTTCATCCGCGAAGCGCACGCGCGCGGCATCCGCGTGATCACCGAACTGGTGATCAACCACACGTCGGACCAGCACCCGTGGTTCCAGCGCGCGCGGCGCGCGAAGCCCGGCTCGATGCATCGCGACTACTACGTGTGGTCCGATACCGACACGAAATACGCCGGCACGCGGATCATCTTTCTGGATACCGAAACGTCGAACTGGACGCACGACCCGATCGCCGGCCAGTATTACTGGCACCGCTTCTACTCGCACCAGCCGGACCTGAACTTCGACAATCCGGCCGTCGTGCGCGAGGTGCTCCAGGTGATGCGCTTCTGGCTCGATCTCGGCATCGACGGGCTGCGGCTCGATGCGGTGCCGTACCTGGTCGAGCGCGAAGGCACCAACAACGAGAACCTGCCGGAGACGCACGCGATCCTGAAGCGCATCCGCGCGACGATCGACGCCGAGTATCCGAACCGGATGCTGCTCGCGGAAGCGAACCAGTGGCCGGAGGACGTGCAGGAATATTTCGGCCGCGAGGACGAATGCCACATGGCGTTCCACTTCCCGCTGATGCCGCGCATCTACATGTCGATCGCGAGCGAGGACCGCTTCCCGATCGTCGACATCATGCGGCAGACGCCGGCGCTCGCGCCGAGCAACCAGTGGGCCGTGTTCCTGCGCAATCACGACGAGCTGACGCTCGAGATGGTGACCGATTCCGAGCGCGACCTTCTTTGGCAGACCTATGCGTCCGATCGGCGCGCGCGGATCAACCTCGGCATCCGGCGCCGCCTCGCGCCGCTGATGGAGCGCGACCGGCGCCGCATCGAGCTGATCAACTCGCTGCTGCTGTCGATGCCCGGCACGCCGGTGATCTATTACGGCGACGAACTCGGGATGGGCGACAACATCCATCTCGGCGACCGCGACGGCGTGCGCACGCCGATGCAATGGTCGTCGGACCGCAACGGCGGCTTCTCGCGCGCGGACCCGGAACTGCTGGTGCTGCCGCCCGTGATGGGCTCGCTGTACGGCTATGACGCGGTCAACGTCGAGGCGCAGACGCGCGACCCGCATTCACTGCTGAACTGGACGCGCCGCATCCTGTCGACGCGCCGCGCGACGCAATCGTTCGGGCGCGGCACGATCCGCTTCCTGCGCCCGGAGAACCGCAAGGTGCTCGCGTACCTGCGCGAACTCGAAGGCCACGAGACGGTGCTGTGCGTCGCGAACCTGTCGCGCTCGTCGCAGGCGGTCGAACTCGACCTGTCCGAATTCGCGGGCCGCGTGCCGATCGAGATGACGTCGGACTCGGCGTTTCCGCCGATCGGGCAGCTCACTTACCTGCTCACCTTTCCGCCGTACGGGTTCCTGTGGTTCGTGCTGTCCGAGCACGGCCGCGAGCCGTCGTGGCGGCAGCCGCACGCGGAGCCGCTGCCCGAATACGTGACGATCGTGATGCGGCGCGGCGACGTGCGGCCCGACGTCGGGCAGCTGCATACGCTCGCGCACGATGCGCTCGCGTCGTGGCTCGCGCGGCGGCGCTGGTTCGCGTCGAAGGACCGCAAGATTGGCGATGCGTGGCTGAATGTCGTCACGCCGATACCGGACGAACCGTTCCAGTACGCGGAGGCATGGGTGTCCGCGAGCGACGGCGGCGTCGAGCGCTACGTCGTGCCGCTGGCCGCCGCGTGGGGCGGCGAGACGTCGCATCCGCTGTTCGCGCAGCTCGCGCTCGCGCGCGTGCGGCGCGGCCACACGGTCGGCTACCTGACCGACGCGTTCGCGCTGCCCGCGTTCGCGCGCGGGATGCTGCGCAAGCTGCGCGACGGCGCGACGGTGCCGACGTCCGACGGCGGCCGCCTCGACTTCCTGCCCGAGCATGCGCTCGCCGCGCTCGACCCCGGCGACGACGCCGAGGTGCGCTGGCTCGCGGCCGAGCAGAGCAACAGCTCGCTCGTGATCGGCGACGAGATCGTGCTGAAGCTCGTGCGCAAGGTCGCGCACGGCATCCATCCGGAAGCGGAGATGAGCCGCCACCTGACGCGGATCGGCTATGCGAACACCGCGACGCTCGCCGGCGAAGTCGTGCACGTCGATCCGGACGGCTCGCCGCATACGGTCGCGATCCTGCAGCGCTATGTCGACAACCAGGGCGACGCGTGGACGCGTTCGTTCGACTTCCTGAAACGCGCGGTCGACGAGCTCGCGCTGCCCGCCGTCGCCGACGGCGAAGCGGCCGAGCCCGACGAGGAACCGGACGCGCTGCTCGGCTACGCGGCGTTCGCGGGCATCGTCGGCACGCGGCTGGGCCAGCTGCACGTCGCGCTCGCGCAGCCGTCCGACGACCCGGCCTTCACGCCGGAGCGCGCGACGCCCGAACACGTCGACGGCTGGTGCCTCGACGCGATCGCGTCGTTCAGGCACGCGCTCGACGTGCTGGCCACGCGGCTCGATGCGCTCGATCCGGCCATGCGCGCCGCCGCCGACACGCTGCTCGCGTCGCGCGACGCGGCCGTGCAGGCGCTCGGCGAACTGGTGCCGCGCACGCTCGACGCGCAATGCACGCGGATTCACGGCGATTTTCATCTCGGCCAGGTGCTCGACGTGCAGGGCGACGCGCTGCTGATCGACTTCGAGGGCGAGCCCGCGCGGCCGCTCGAGCGGCGCCGCGCGAAGTCGCATCCGCTGCGCGACGTGGCCGGCTTCCTGCGCTCGCTGTCGTACGTGAGCGCGACCGCTCAGTTCGCGATCGAAAAGGCGCCGCCGCAGGCGGCCGGCCGCAAGCGTGCGCTGTTCGACCGCTTCGGGCAGGCCGCCGCCGACCGCTTCGTCGAATGCTATCGCGCGGCCGCCGACCAGGCGCCCGAACGCTTCGTCGACCCGCGCTACGCCGATCGCCTGCTCGCGCTGTTCCTGATCGACAAGGCGTCGTACGAACTCTGCTACGAGGCCGCGAACCGCCCCGACTGGCTCGGCGTGCCGGTCGGCGGGCTCGCCGCGCTCGTCGAACGCCTGCTCGACGCGGACCGCACACCCGACAACGGAGGCACCCGATGACCGACACGCTGTTCGATCGCCGCGATATCGATGCGCTGCTCGCCGGCCGCCACCCCGACCCGTTCGCGTGCCTCGGCCCGCACGGGGATGCCGGGCGGATCGTCGTGCGTGCGCTGCTGCCCGGCGCGCGGCGCGTGCGTGCGGTGACGCCCGACGGCGACGAACTCGGCACGCTCGCGTGCGTCAACGACGCCGGCTGTTTCGCGGGGACGCTCGCGCACGACGGCCATTACCGGCTCGCGATCGACTGGCCCGACACGCGCCAGGTGACCGACGACGCCTATGCGTTCGGCATGCTGCTCGACGACGCGGCGCTCGCGCGTTTCGCGGCCGGCGACCCGGCCGCCGTGCTCGACTGCCTCGGCGCGACGCCCGCGCGCATCGACGGCGTCGACGGCGTGCGCTTCGCGGTCTGGGCGCCGAACGCGCAACGCGTGTCGGTGGTCGGCGACTTCAACACATGGGACGGCCGGCGGCATCCGATGCGGCTGCGGCGGCCGTGGGGCGTATGGGAGCTGTTCGTGCCGGGCATCGGCGCCGGCGAGCATTACAAATACGAGCTGTGCGCGAGCGACGGACGCGTGCTGCCGCACAAGGCCGATCCGTGCGCGCGCGCGACCGAGGCGGCGCCCCGCACGGCGTCCATCGTCGCCGACACGGCGGCGCTCGACGCGTTCGCGTGGCACGACGACGGCTGGCTGCACGCGCGGCCGCACGCGGACCGCCGCTTCCGCATCCCGTGGTCGATCTACGAGGTGCACGCGGAATCGTGGCAGCGCGTGCCCGAGGAAATGGACCGCAGCGCGACCTGGGACGAGCTCGCCGAGCGGCTGATCCCGTACGTGCACGGCATGGGCTTCACGCACGTCGAATTCATGCCGATTTCCGAGTATCCGTTCGGCGGCTCGTGGGGCTACCAGCCGCTCGCGCAGTTCGCGCCGTCCGCGCGCTTCGGGCCGGTCGACGGCTTCGCGCGCTTCGTCGACCGCGCGCATGCGGCCGGCATCGGCGTGATCGTCGACTGGGTGCCCGCGCACTTCCCGAACGACCCGCACGGTCTCGCACAGTTCGACGGCAGCGCGCTGTACGAGCACGCCGATCCGCGCGAAGGCATGCATCCCGACTGGAACACCTGCGTGTTCAACCTCGGGCGCAACGAGGTCGGCGCGTTCCTCGTCGCGTCGGCGCTCGCGTGGGCACGGCGCTATCACGTCGACGGAATCCGCGTCGACGCCGTCGCGTCGATGCTGTACCGCGACTATTCGCGCAAGGAAGGCGAATGGGTGCCGAACGTGCACGGCGGACGCGAGAATCTCGAATCCGTCGCGTTCCTGCGCACGCTGAACGACACGCTGCACGGCGCGCTCGCGCCGCAGGGCGTCGTCACCTTCGCGGAGGAATCGACGGCGTGGCCGGGCGTCACCGCGTCGACCGGCGACGGCGGGCTCGGCTTCGACTTCAAGTGGAACATGGGCTGGATGCACGACACGCTCGCGTATCTGCGCGAGGATCCGATCCATCGCCGGTATCACCACGACCGGATGACGTTCGGGCTCGTCTATGCGTTCTCCGAGCGCTTCGTGCTGCCGCTGTCGCACGACGAGGTCGTGCACGGCAAGGGCTCGCTCGCCGCGAAGATGCCCGGCGACGCGTGGCAGCGGCTCGCCACGCTGCGCGCATACTTCGGCTTCATGTGGGCGCATCCCGGCAAGAAGCTGCTGTTCATGGGCAGCGAATTCGCGCAATGGGCCGAGTTCGCGCACGACGCGACGCCGCATTGGGACCTGCTCGACGCGCCCGCGCATCGCGGCGTGCAACGGCTCGTGCGCGACCTGAACCGCGTGTACGCAACCGAACCGGCGCTGCATGCGCTCGACTGCCACGCGGAAGGCTTCGCGTGGCTGATCGGCGACGATCGCGACAACAGCGTATTCGCGTTCGCGCGCCGCGACGACGTCGGACGCCTCGTGGTCGCGGTCAGCAACTTCACGCCGGTGCCGCGCGCCGGCTATCGCATCGGGCTGCCCGCGCCCGGCCAGTGGCGCGAACTGATGAACACCGATGCGGCCGTGTACGGCGGCACCAATGCCGGCAACGACGGCGCCGTATGGGCGGAAGCCGTGCCCGCGCACGGCGAATCGTGGTCGGCCGCGTTGCGCCTGCCGCCGCTCGCGACTGTATGGCTGAGTCCGGCCTGACACCCGGCGACCTCGACACGGAGACCCACCCCATGCCGACCGCCTTGCCATCCCGACTCGATCCCGGCCGCGCCTATCCGCTCGGTGCGACCTGGGACGGTCTCGGCACCAACTTCGCGGTGTTTTCCGCGCATGCGCAGCGCATCCAGCTGTGCGTGTTCGATCCGACCGGCCGCAAGGAACTCGCGCGGCTCGACCTGCCCGAATGCACCGACGAGGTGTGGCACGGCTACCTGCCGAACGCGCATCCGGGCACCGTGTACGGCTTTCGCGCGGACGGGCCGTACCAGCCGCAGCATGGCCATCGCTTCAATCCGACCAAGCTGCTGCTCGACCCGTACGCACGCAAGCTGGTCGGTCATTTCCGCTGGTCCGACGCGCTATTCGGCTATCGCGTGCATTCGAACCGCGCGGACCTGTCGATGGACCGCCGCGACTCGGCGCCCGCGATGCCGAAGGCCGTGGTCGTCGACGAGGCGTTCGACTGGCGCACCGACCGGCGCCCGGACGTGCCGTGGCGCAGCACCGTGATCTACGAGGCCCACGTGCGCGGCGCGTCGATGCGGCGCGCCGGGCTGCGTGCGCCGGAACGCGGCACCTTCGCGTCGCTCGCGCATCCGGCGTTCATCGATCACCTGCTGTCGATCGGCGTGACCACGGTGGAGCTGCTGCCCGTGCACGCGTTCCTGCAACAGCGCGCGCTCGTGAACCGCGGGCTGCGCAACTACTGGGGCTACGACACGGCCGCGTTCTTCGCGCCGGAGCCGTCGTATCTGTCGACGCGGCGGCTCGACGAAATGCGCATCGCGATCCGGCAGCTGCATGCGGCCGGCATCGAGGTCGTGCTCGACGTCGTCTACAACCACACGTGCGAAGGTAACGAGCTCGGCCCGACGCTGTCGTGGCGCGGCCTCGACAACGCGAGCTACTACCGGCTGCGGCCGGACGACCCGCGTTACCACGTCGACGAGACCGGCTGCGGCAATACCTTGAACATGTCGCACCCGCGCGTCGTGCAGATGGTGATGGACTCGCTGCGCTACTGGGCCACCGCGTTCAACATCGACGGCTTCCGTTTCGATCTCGGCGTGACGCTCGGCCGCGAGGATCACGGCTTCGAGCCGGGCGCGGGGTTCTTCGACGCGCTGCGGCAGGACCCGGTGCTCGCGCAGCGCAAGCTGATCACCGAGCCGTGGGACCTCGGGCCCGGCGGCTATCAGCTCGGCCGCCACCCGCCCGGCTTCGCCGAATGGAACGACCGCTTTCGCGACACCGTGCGACGCTTCTGGCGCGGCGACGCCAGGCAGCGCCCCGAACTCGCCGCGCGCCTCGCGGGGTCGGCCGACCTGTTCAATCATCAACGGCGCCATACGTGGGCGTCGGTGAACTTCGTCACCGCGCACGACGGCTTCACGCTCGCCGATCTCGTGTCGTATGCGCACAAGCACAACGACGCGAACGGCGAGGACAACCGCGACGGCCGCGACGACAACTGCAGCGCGAACTGGGGCGTCGAAGGCGCGACCGACGACGCGTCGATCCGCGACCTGCGCGCGCGCGTCGCGCGCTCGATGCTCGCGACGCTGTTCACCGCGCTCGGCACGCCGATGATCGTCGCCGGCGACGAATTCGGCCGCACGCAGCATGGCAACAACAATGCGTATTGCCAGGATAACGAACTGTCGTGGCTCGACTGGGAGCTTGCGCGCAGCGACGAAGGCGAGCAGATGATGCGCTTCGTGTCGCGGCTCGCCGCGCTGCGGCGCATGTATCCGGTGATGTCCGCGCCGCGCTATCCGTCGGGCGACCGCGACGGCGCGCCCGGCATGCACGAGATCGACTGGTTCGACGAACGCGGCGGCGCGATGAGCGTGCCTGCGTGGGAGGACGGCGAGCGCCGCGCGCTGACGATGCGCCGGGTCGGCACGGGCCGCACCGGGCGCACCGAGGCGCTGCTCGTGATGCTGAATGCGTCGACCCATGCCATTACGTTCAAGCTGCCCGCGCCGGTGCTCGACTACCGCGTGCTGCTCGACACCGCGACACCCGACGCCGGCCCGCGCTCGTGGCCGGAGGCCGGCCTCGACGTCGCCGCGCACGCCGCCGTGATCGCGGTCGCGGCCGTGCCGCCATCCCCGCCCTCGTGAGGTACCGCCATGACGTCACGTACCGCCCCTCCGCCCGGCACGCACGCGTTCGCGTCGTCGTTCGGCGCGACCTGTATCGACGCTACGCACACGCGCTTTCGCCTGTGGGCGCCCGCGAGCCGCACGGCCACGGTCGAACTGCATGGCGAGCAGCGAATCCCGATGCCGGCCGCCGGCGACGGCTGGTTCGAGGTCGTCGCGCCGTATGGCCCCGGCACGTTGTACCGCTTCCTGCTCGATGACGGCCTCGCTGTGCCCGATCCCGCGTCGCGCTTTCAGCCCGACGGCGTGCATGGCCCGAGCCAGGTCGTCGATCCGGCCGCGTACCGCTGGCGCAACGACGCGTGGTGCGGCCGGCCTTGGCACGAGACGGTGCTGTACGAACTGCACGTCGGCGCGTGCGGCGGCTATGCGAACGTCGAGCGGCGCCTGCGGGAAATCGCCGCGCTCGGCGTGACCGCGATCGAGCTGATGCCCGTCAACGCGTTTCCCGGTACGCGCAACTGGGGGTACGACGGCGTGCTGCCGTTCGCACCCGACGCGTCGTACGGACGGCCCGAGGAACTGAAGGCGCTCGTCGACGCGGCGCACGGGCTCGGGCTCCAGGTGTTGCTCGACGTCGTGTACAACCATTTCGGCCCCGAGGGCAACCTGCTGCCGCGCTATGCGCCGGAATTCTTCCGCACGGACCGGCAGACCGCATGGGGGCCCGCGATCGACTTCTCGCGCGCGCAGACGAGCGCGTTCTTCATCGACAACGCGCTGTACTGGCTCGACGAATTCCGTTTCGACGGCCTGCGCATCGACGCCGCGCATGCGATCGACGACGACGCGTGGCTGCTCACGCTCGCGCACCGCGTGCGTGCGTATGCGGGTGACGCGCGTCACGTGCACCTGGTGCTCGAGAACGAACGCAATGCGGCGAGCCTGCTCGGGCCCGACGGCTTCGACGCGCAGTGGAACGACGATTTCCACAACAGCGCGCACGTGCTGCTGACCGGCGAGCGCGACGGCTATTACCGCGCGTACGCCGATGCGCCGCTGCGCCATCTCGCGCGCACGCTCGGCGAAGGGTTCGCGTACCAGGGCGAGCCATCGCCGCTGCACGGCGGCGCGCCGCGCGGCGAGTCGAGCGCGCATTTGCCGCCGACCGCGTTCGTCACGTTCCTGCAGAATCACGATCAGATCGGCAACCGCGCGTTCGGCGAACGGCTGCGCGCGCTCGCGAACGACGACGCGGTGCGCGCCGCCACCGCCCTGATGCTGCTCGCGCCGCAAATTCCGCTGCTGTTCATGGGCGAGGAAGACGGCAGCACGCAGCCGTTCCAGTTCTTCACCGACTATCGCGGCGCGCTCGCCGACGCCGTGCGCGAAGGCCGGCGCCGCGAGTTCGCCGCGTTTCCCGCGTTCGCCGATCCCGCGCATCGCGACGCGATTCCCGATCCGAACGACGTCGGCACCTTCGTGCGCTCGTCGCCCGGCCATGCCGGCGAGGACGCATGGCCCGACGCCGACGCGTGGCGGCGCTTCTATCGCAGCGCGCTGACCGTGCGCGCGGCGCTCGTGACGCCGCACCTGCCGGGCGCCCGCGCGCTCGGTGTCGAACTGCTCGCCTGCAACGGCGACGGCGCCGCGGAGGCGCTCGTCGCACGCTGGCGGCTCGGCGACGGCAGCACGCTGACGATCGCGTTCAATCCCGGCTCGCACGACGCGATGCTGCCCGCGCTGCCGGTCGGCAAGATCGTGTTCGAGACGCCGCCGCGCGCGCGCGACCGGCTGGCCGACGCGCGGCTGCCCGCGCGCACCTGCATCGCGTGGCGCGACGGCGCGGTGAACCACGATGCGCTGAGCCACCGCTCGAACGGGCATACGCGGCCATGACGACCGACGTCGCGATCGCCGAACTCGCGCGCTCGGCCGGGCTGGAGCCCGACTGGATCGATTCGGGCGGCGTCGCCCGGCGAGTGGACGACGACGCGCTCATCGCGCTCGTCGATGCGCTCGGCTGGCCGTGCGGCACGCCGATCGAGCGGGTCGACAGCGCGGCGGCGCTCGCCGACGCGCACGACGCGACGCCGCGCGTCGTGACCGGCGACGCCGGCGTGCCGCTCACGCTGCCGCGCGGTGTCGCACCGCCCGGCGCGCGCTTCCGGATTTCACTCGAATCGGGCGGACACGTCGACGGGCACGTGACCGGCGCGGGCGAACACGGCACGCTGCCGCCGCTCGCGCTGCCCGGTTATCACGCGCTCGACATCGGCGAGCAGCGGATCGGCCTTGCGATCGCGCCGCCGCGGACGCGGCCGTTCGATGCCCACGACGGCGCGCCGGACGCGCAGCGTCGCTGGGGCATCGCGGCTCAGATTTACAGCCTGCGCCGCACGGGCGACGACGGCGCGGGCGACTACACCGCGCTCGCCGGTCTCGCCACGCGCGCGGCGCGCCACGGCGCGCACGCGGTCGCGATCAGTCCGACGCATGCCGGGTATCCGGCGCTGCCCGAACGCGACAGTCCGTATTCGCCGTCGTCGCGGCGCTGGCACAACGTCGCGTATCTCGACTGCGATGCGGTGCCGGGGGCCGACATCGTGCGGCGAATGCGCGGTGCGGCGCCGGACATCGCCAACGCGGGCGACACGCCGCTGATCGACTGGCCGCACGTGCTGCCGCTGAAGCTGCGCCGGCTGCGCGCGTGCTTCGACGCGTGGCGCGCGAACGGCGAGCCGTCGCGCGACGCGTTCGAGCGGTTCCGCGCGGCGGGCGGCGCGGCGCTCGACGCGCATGCGCGCTTCGACGCGCTGCAGGCGTTCTGCATCGAACACGGGATCGGCGCGGACTGGCGGCAATGGCCCGCGCAGTGGCGGACGCCGGCGTCGTCCGAGGTCGACGCCTTCGCGCATGCGCATGCCGAGACGATCGCGTTCCATACGTTCCTGCAATGGTGCGCGTCGGACGCGCTCGGCAACGCACAGCATGCGGCGCGCGATGCGGGGATGACGATCGGGCTGATCGCCGATCTCGCGGTCGGCTCCGATCAGGCCGGCAGCGATGCGTGGGCGCACGGCGCGACGTTGCTGCGCGGCGTGTCGGTCGGCGCGCCGCCCGACCTGTTCAATGCGGACGGCCAGGCATGGGGCGTGACGACGTGGACGCCCGCCGCGCTGCGCGCGAACGGCTTCGCGCCGTTCGTCGAGCTGCTGCGCGCGGCCTTCGCGCATGCGGGCGGGATCCGCATCGATCACGTGCTCGGCTTCGCGCGGATGTGGATCGTGCCGGAGGGCCGGTCGCCGCGCGACGGCGCGTACCTGCGCTACCCGTTCGACGATCTCGTGCGGCTCGTCGCGCTGGAGGCGGCACGGCATCGCGCGGTCGCGATCGGCGAGGATCTCGGCACGGTGCCGGAAGGATTCCGCGAGCGGCTCGGCGAGCAGGGTATCGCGGGGATGCGCGTGCTGTGGTTCGAACGTGAAGCCAATCGTGCGTTTCGGCCGCCGTCGGCGTGGGATCGCGACACGATCGCGATGACGTCGACGCATGATCTGCCGACCGTGGCCGGCTGGTGGCGTGGTGTCGATCTCGAATGGCGGCGGGTCGTGGCCGATGCCGATGCGTCCAAGCATGCAGGCGCGGCGGACCGAAGCGGCCACCTGCAGCGCGTCGCGCGTGCACGCGATGCCGGCGACGACATCGGTCGCGCCGCGGCCGCACACGGCTCGGGCCGCGACGAACGGAACGATCCGGTCATGCGTGACGATACGCCGGCCACGGATGACAGCCACGGCGCGCCCTCCACGCAGAGCACACCGTCGCCCGCCCTGCACCTCGCGGCCGCCCGGGCCGAACGTGCCACCGACCGTGCGATGCTGTGGCGCGCGTTGCAGCACGCGGGCTGCGCACCGGCGAGCGATCTGATCCCGCCCGCCGATGCGCCGCCCGTCGGCGCCGTCCTCGCGTACGTCGCGCGCAGCCCGTCGCCGCTCGCGATCGTGCCGCTCGAGGATCTGCTCGCACTGCCCGAACAGCCGAACCTGCCCGGCCCGCCATGCGGCCATCCGAACTGGCTGCGCCGGCTGCCGCGCACGGTCGACGCGCTGTTCGACGCCGACGTGCGCACACGCATCGCGGCGATCGAGCGCGCGCGCGACGCACCGGAGGACGATGCATGACCCCGCGCGCGACCCTCCGGTTGCAACTGCATGCAGGCTTCACGTTCGACGACGCGGCCGCGCACGCGGACTATTTCGCGCGGCTCGGCGTGAGCCACCTGTACCTGTCGCCGATCACGACGGCCGAGCCCGGCTCGACGCACGGCTACGACACCGTCGACCATCGCGCGATCAACGCGGAACTCGGCGGCGAAGCCGGCTTCCGCCGCCTCGTCGACGCGCTGCGTGCGCGCGGCCTCGGCGTGATCGTCGATATCGTGCCGAACCACATGGGCGTCGGCGGCGCATCGAACGGCTGGTGGAACGACGTGCTCGAATGGGGGCCGGCCAGCCCGTACGCGCACTACTTCGACATCGACTGGCATCCGCCCGATGCGGCACTCGACGGCAAGGTGCTGCTACCCTGCCTCGGCGCGCCGTACGGCGACGCGCTCGCGGCAGGCGACATCACGCTGGGCGCCGATCCTTCGGCCGGATGCTTTTTCATCGCATGCCCGGGCAGGAAGTTGCCGGTCGCCACCGCCACTTATGCGGAAATCCTGCGCATCACCAATCGTGCGGACCTGAACGCCCTCGCCGAACGTTTCGCTGCCGCGGCGATACGCGGCAGCGCGCGCCTCGCGGATGCGCACACGGCGCTGCGCGACTATGCCGCCACCCACGGCCCGCATGCGTTCGACGCGATCCTGCGCGGCGCCGATCCGCGCCGCGCGCGCTCGCGCGCGTGCCTGCACCGGCTGCTCGAACGCCAGCATTACCGGCTCGCATGGTGGCGCACGGCCGCCGACGAACTGAACTGGCGGCGCTTCTTCGACATCGCGACGCTCGCGGCCGTGCGCGTCGAAGACGACGCGGTGTTCGACGCGGTGCACGCGCTGCCCTTGGAGCTGCATGCGGCCGGCTTCATCGACGGCCTGCGCGTCGATCACGTCGACGGCCTCGCCGACCCGCGTGCGTACTGCCGGCGCCTGCATGCGCGGCTCACCGCGCAGCGCGACGAGCGGCCGTATGTCGTCGTCGAGAAGATCCTCGCGCCGGGCGAGACGCTGCGCGAGGACTGGCGCGTCGACGGCACGACCGGCTACGACTTCATGAACGACGTCGCCGCGCTGCTGCACGACCCGGCCGGCGCCGCGCCGCTCGCCGCGCACTGGGCAGCCGTGTCGGGATCGACGCGCTCGTTCGCTCGGGAAGCGGTGGCCGGCAAGCGGCGCGTGCTGACTCGGCAGCTTGCGGGCGAGCATGAACGCGTCGCGCGGGCGTTGCACCGTGTCGCCCGCGCCGCACCCGCGACGCGCGACATCAGCAGGATTGCGATCCATCGGGTGCTGGGCGAGCTCGCCGTGCATCTGCCCGTGTACCGGATGTACCCGACCCTCGGCGAAGAGGCGACCGCCTCCGATCGCCGCGTGCTGGCGCGCGCGTACGACGCGGCGTGCGCGGCGATCGATCCGTCCGACCGCTATGCGCTCGATCGCGTCGCCGGCTGGCTCGGGCTGCCCGGCACGCGCGTGCCGCGCGCGGATGCCGCCGCGCTGCACGCGGCGCGTGTCGCGTTCGCGCAGCTCACCGCGCCGCTTGCCGCGAAGGGCGTCGAGGACACGGCCAACTATCGTTACGGACGGCTGCTGTCGCGCAACGAGGTCGGCGCCGATGCCGGCGAGTTCAGCCTGTCGCGCGGCGCGTTCCATGCACGCAACCGGCGACGCGCGCGCACCGTGCCGCATACGCTCGTCGCGACGGCGACGCACGATCACAAGCGCGGCGAAGATGCGCGCGCGCGGCTCGCGGTGTTGAGCGAAGTGCCGGACCTGTGGCGCACGGTGTCGCTCGACTGGTCCGCGTTGAACCAGCCTCGGCGCGGCGGCGCACATCGCGATCTTGCCTGGACGCCCGGGCCTTCCGCGGAGGCGATGCTGTACCAGACGCTCGGCGGCTGCTGGCCGCCGGGGCTGGCACCGGACGATGCAGGCGGACTCGCGGCGCTCACGGAGCGCGTGGTGCGATGGCAGACGAAGGCGTTGCGCGAGGCGAAACGGCACACGGACTGGCTCGCGCCGGACGCGGACTACGAGTGCGCTTGCGAGACGTTCGTCCGCGCGATCCTGACGCCGCACGGCACGGGCGATTTCGTGCATCGCCTGCATGCGTTCGTCGCGCGGCTCGCGCCGGCCGGCGTCGTCAACAGTCTCGCGCAGGCGGCGTTGCGGATGGCGTCGCCGGGCGTGCCCGACCTGTATCAAGGTACCGAGTCATGGGATCACTCGCTCGTCGATCCGGACAACCGGCGCGACGTGCCGTTTGCGA
Organism: Burkholderia sp. AW33-5; assembly: GCF_053427615.1. NCBI lineage: Bacteria > Pseudomonadati > Pseudomonadota > Betaproteobacteria > Burkholderiales > Burkholderiaceae > Burkholderia > Burkholderia sp. AW33-5. The sequence continues at coordinate 149,345 of NZ_JBSAXA010000004.1, forward strand.
AGCTGGCGGCCGAGCGGGTCGACGAGCCGGTCGCCGCGTACCTGCGCGACTGGCCCGACGCGCGGGTGAAGCGCGCGCTCGTCGAGCGGATGCTCGCGTTGCGCGCGCGCTGGCCGACCACGTTCGCGGACGGCGCGTACGTGCCGCTGCGCGTGCGCGGAAAACTCGGGCGGCATGCGGTGGCGTTCGCGCGCTGCGACGAAGCGGCGACGGTCGTGGTCGCGGTGACGCGGCTCGCGTGCCGGCTGCTCGGCGAAGCGCCGGCGCTGCCGCGCGTGGAACCACGGGAATGGGGCGATACGGCCGTGGTCGTGCCGCGCGCCGCCGGCGAGCGGTGGATCGACTGGCTGAGCGACGGAAGCGAAGTCGCTGCGCCGGGCGGCGTGATTCGGCTCGATCGCTGTCTGGCCGCGTTGCCGGTTGCGGTGCTCGTCGCGGCACGCGTTCGGGATTGAGTCTGTCCGGATCGGTATGGATCATGCTCGCGGCGCTGCCGGTATCGATTGCGACTCGCGAGACGACGCACACACCGCGACTTCAAATCGCCCGCTGATTCACCCGCTTCGACAATGCCTCCGCTCTCTCCTTGCGCTCGCTGTACCGGTCGACCAGATACGGACCGATGTCGCGCGTCAGCAGCGTGAACTTCACCAGTTCCTCCATCACGTCGACCACGCGATCGAAATAGGCCGACGGCTTCATCCGCCCCGCTTCGTCGAATTCCATGAACGCCTTCGCCACCGACGACTGGTTCGGGATCGTCAGCATGCGCATCCAGCGCCCGAGCACGCGCATCTGGTTCACCGCGTTGAACGACTGCGAGCCGCCGCTGACCTGCATCACCGCGAGCGTCTTGCCCTGCGTCGGCCGCACGGCGCCGACCGACAGCGGAATCCAGTCGATCTGCGACTTCATGATGCCGGTCATCGCGCCGTGTCGTTCCGGCGAGCACCACACCATCCCTTCCGACCACAGCACCAGTTCGCGCAGCTCGACGACCTTCGGGTGGCTCTCCGGCGCATCGTCGGGCAACGGCAGGCCGCTCGGATTGAACACGCGCACCTCGGCACCCATCGCCGTGAGCAGGCGCTCGGCCTCCTCGACCAGCAGGCGGCTGAACGAACGCTCGCGCAGCGAACCGTACAGCAGCAGGAAACGCGGCGGATGCGTGGACGGCGACGCCGGCCGCAAGCGGCTCGCGTCCGGCACGCGGAAGAGTTCGGGGTCGAGTTGCGGCAGGTCGGTCAATCGGTCGGTCATGAATGGATTCCGTGGTTGGCTCATGCGCGCTCGTACCAGCCCTTCGACCGGTTCACGATGCGCACCACCAGCAGCATGACCGGCACCTCGATCAACACGCCGACGACGGTCGCAAGCGCCGCGCCGGAGTGAAAACCGAACAGGCTGATCGCGGCGGCGACGGCGAGCTCGAAGAAATTGGATGCGCCGATCAGCGCGGACGGGCACGCGACGTTGTGCTTCTCGCCCACCGCGCGGTTGAGCCAGTATGCGAGCGCCGCGTTGAAGAACACCTGGATCAGGATCGGCACCGCGAGCAGCGCGATCACCAGCGGCTGCTTGAGGATCGCCTCGCCCTGGAACGCGAACAGCAGCACGAGCGTCGCGAGCAGCGCGGCGATCGACCACGGGCCGATCCTCGCCATCGCGGCATCGAACGCCGCCTGCCCGCTCCGCAGCAGCCGCTTGCGCCAGAGCTGCGCGAGGATCATCGGAATCACGATGTAGAGCAGCACCGACGTGAGCAGCGTCGCCCACGGCACGGTAATCGCGGACATCCCCAGCAGCAGCCCGACCAGCGGCGCGAACGCGATCACCATGATGCTGTCGTTCAGCGCGACCTGCGACAGCGTGAACAGCGGATCGCCGCCCGTGAGCCGGCTCCACACGAACACCATCGCCGTGCACGGCGCGGCGGCCAGCAGGATCAGGCCGGCGACGTAGCTGTCGAGCTGGTCCGCCGGCAGCATCGGCGCGAACAGCTGGCGGATGAACAGCCAGCCGAGGAAAGCCATCGAGAACGGCTTGACGAGCCAGTTCACGGCGAGCGTGACGCCGATCCCCTTCACGTGCTGCCGCACTTCATGCAACGCGCCGAAGTCGACCTTCACGAGCATCGGGATGATCATCACCCAGATCAGCAACCCGACCGGCAGGTTCACCTGCGCGTACTCGATGCGGCCGATCCGCTGGAACAGGCCGGGCAGCACCTGGCCGAGTGCGATGCCGGCGACGATGCACAGCGCGACCCAGACCGTCAGATAGCGTTCGAAGAAGTTGATCGCCGGCTTCGCGGCGGCATTGCAAGGCGGGATGGTGTTGGACGTATTCATCGGACAGGATTCGATGCTGGAAAAACGCACGGGGCACACGAGTTCGCGCCTGCCCCGTGCGGGCGCTCAGTTCCGCGAGATGTCGATCAACGCCGCCTGGAGTTCGGCGTCGCTCAAGCGGTCGAGCGGCAACGCCAGCAGTTGCAGCATCCGGTAACCGATCGCCTCGCGCGTCAGTTCGAACGCGAGCCGCTTGCCTGCATCGCCGCCCTCGGCGTTCGACGGATCGGCGTAGCCCCAGTGCACTTTCACCGGGCTGCCGGGCCAGTACGGGCAAGCCTCCGCGGCCGCGCTGTCGCATACCGTGATGACGACGCGCATCCGCGGCGCGCCGTCGCCGACGAATTCGTCCCAGCTCTTGCTGCGGTAGCCGGTGACGTCGACGCCCGCGCGCGTCAGCGCGTCCAGCGCGAACGGATTGAGCCGGCCGCTTGGCGCGCTGCCGGCGCTGTAGGCGCGCACGTCGCGGCCGAGTTTCGCGGCCCAGTGATTGAGCATGCCCTCCGCGAGCACGCTGCGGGCGGAGTTGTGGGTGCAGAGGATCAGGACGTTGGTGGTCATCGGCGGGTGCGTGGACGTGTGCTTACGTTGGGTCGGAGCAGGAAGTCGAACAGGCGGTGGCCGGCGCGCACGGATTGCCGCCGCAGCAGTTCTCGGTCAGGTAGCCGATCAGCGCGTTCATCGTCGCGAAGTTCGCGCAATAGAACACGAAGCGGCCTTCCTGGCGGCTCGTGACGAGTTGCGCGTGGGCCAGTTCCTTCAGATGAAACGACAGCGACGACGGCGGCACGTCGAGCAGCGTCGCGATTTGCCCGGCAGGCAGGCCCGACGGGCCGGCCTGAACGAGCGCGCGGAATACGGCGAGGCGCGACTCGTGCGCGAGGGCCGACAGGGCAGCGATGGTCTGGTTCGTTTCCATTTTTCGATAATACTCGAAATATGGAAATGAAGAAATCGGCGCCGCATCCATGGTTACCCGCGATCGAACCTATGGCCCCGAGCGGCCGGCGGGCCAGCAATAAGCGCTCGAAGTCACGACCACTCTTCCGGCGGCATCGCGCCGCCATCATCCTCCCAATGCGGCTCGCCGGTCTCGTGACCGCGGCTCGGCGCCACCGGGCCGTTCCCGCCGCCGCGTTCGGCCCGCCGCGCATCGTTATGTGACGTCGACGCGCGCACCCGTGCCCGCGTGCGGGTCGGCGCCACGGTCCGCTGTTCGCCGCTGCGGCGCTCGTCGGTCGACGCCGCATCGTTCGCCTGTCGCACATTCGAAGCTGCGTTCATGTGTCCTCTCCTGTGTCGGTGAAAGCATCCGTCGGCCGAGCGCAGCAATTTCGGTGCCGCGCACCGGGCAAGCGCCTTGCTAGCTTCGTTCGTATCGCAATCCTTGCCGGAGGTGAGCATGCCGACCGATCCCAGCACGTCGCCCGCCACGCGCCATCGCCTCGGCGAATGGATGGCCCGCGAGGAATCGCACATGGCCGCATACCGCGAGGGCATCGCGAACGACGCACGCGCGCATGCGGGCGAACGGCTGCGCACGCCGGCCGTGCAGGAACTCGCGCGGCTGTTCGACGACGACGCGGTGCTGCGCATGAGCCTGACCCGCGCGATCGACGAGGCACACGAAGCGGGCCGCACGCTCGGCTACACATCGATCGGCGAACTGATGACGGTGATCGATCACCTGATGACCTACACGCCGCCATTCAGCGAAACGAGCCTGATCGTGTGCCCGCTGAACGCGTTCCTCGACTGGCCGATGTGCATGCCGTCGGGCCACGCGGTGTTTCGCGACGCGGCGGTCAACGCGCACCTGAAGCAGGTGCTGAACGTGTGGTGCGATTTCCTCGGCGGCCCGCATTCGCGCGCGCATCTCGACACGTCGTCGCCCGACGGCTGGTTCTGCGACGAAGCGCGCAAGCGCCTCGGCCTGTCGCAGTTCCAGTATCGCGAGGACCAGCCGCACTGGGGCTTCGACTCGTGGAACGACTTCTTCACGCGACGCTTTCGCGCGGGCGCGCGGCCGGTCGCGGCGCCGGACGATGCGCACGTGATCGTCAGCGCATGCGAAGCCGCGCCGTATCACACCGCATCGAACGTGAAGATCCGCGACACGTTCTGGGTCAAGGGCCAGCCTTACTCGCTGCGCGACATCTTCACGCCCGCGCGGTTGCCGCTCGCCGAACGGTTCGTCGGCGGCGATCTGTATCAGGCGTATCTGAGCGCGTACAACTATCATCGCTGGCACGCGCCGGTGCGCGGCACGGTCACGCATGCGTACCGGGTCGACGGCACCTACTATTCGGTCGCCGAGGCGGAAGGCCCGGACCCGGCCGGCCTCAACGATTCGCAGGGCTACATGACGGCCGTCGCCGCGCGCGCGATCGTCGCGATCGACTGCGACGATCCCGGGATCGGAACCGTCGCGGCCGTGTTCGTCGGCATGGGCGACGTCTCGTCCTGCATCGTCGAAGTCGTGCCGGGGCAGCGCGTCGACAAGGGCGACGAGATCGGCTATTTCCAGTACGGCGGCTCGACCTGCTGCCTGCTGTTCGAGACCGGCGTGATCGACCGCTTCCCGTTCGCGCCGCCGTTCGACGGCGATACACCGGTCGTGCAGGTCAACGAGCCGGTCGCGATCGCACGCTGAACCGCGCGTCGGCCACGCGTGCGGGTGTCATGCATCGCGTGTCACGCGTCGAGATCGCCGGCGTCGCGGCCATCGTGCCGCTGCACGCACCGGACGACGGTCAACCCGTCGGCGGTCAAAGCCGGGCGGCTCGTGCCCGATGCGTCCGGGCACATCACGATCAACTGTCGTTCGACCAGCGCGACGATGTCCTCGCGGTCGGTCTCGATCTGTTCCGGTGCGCGATGCACCAGGAACAGCGCGGCAAATTCATGGGCGGTCAGCATGCTTGTTTCCCCGTTGAAGGCTTCGCACGATGCAGCGGCGGCATCGCGGCGACGCACGGCGCGAAACGTGCGCCGGCGACGACAGAAGCATGCAGGGAGCGTGCCAGATTGTGGGACGCGGCCGCCCCGTGCGCGACCGGCGCGCGGCGCGATGTGTCACCGCAAACCGCGTGATGGCCGCTGCAAAGTTTTCAATGGCGTGTAAGCGAGCACGCGCACGGTGCGCCGGCCGGCCCGCGCCGGCATTCCGCAGCCGCGCGGATCACGACTTCCTCGAGCGAAACAACCCGGCCCGCACCGTTTTGCCCGCCGCCTTGTCGCGCACGCGGAAATAGCCGCTGTGCAGCTCCACGCCGCCCTTGCCGTCCGCGAGCACTTCCTCGCACGCGGCCTCGATGCGCGCACGGCCGCGCTCGAACGCGTCGCGCAGGTCCGCTTCGAGCGCGGAGCGCGCGCCGAAATGGTCCTCGAGCGCCTCGACCGTGATCGCGCACGTGAGCGGCTTCCCGTCGACCTCGACGACGAAGCGCATCTGCAGCGCCGCACCGTCGAACTCGGGCGGCGCGTCGGTCAGCGTCACGTGATGGACGGAATCGGCCGGCATCGCTCAGCCTCCCCGCGACGCGAGACACTGCACCAGCGCGCCGTTGAATGCGGGCAGATCGTCGGGCTTGCGGCTCGTGATCAGGTTGCCGTCGCGCACGACCTCCTGGTCGACCCACTTGCCGCCCGCGTTGCGGATGTCGTCCTGCAGGCTCGGCCAGCTCGTCATCGTGCGGCCGTCCACCAGCCCGGACGATACGAGCAGCCAGCCGCCGTGACAGATCGCGGCGATCGGCTTGCCCGCACCGACTGCCGCCGTCACGAATTCGCGCGCGGCCGGCAGCATCCGGATCGCGTCGCCGTTGACGACGCCACCTGGCAGCACGACCGCGTCGTAGTCGCCTTCGCGCGCGTCGTCGAACGTCCGGTCGACCTTCACGCGATCGCCCTTGTCGACGTGCCTGAGGCCCTGGATCTCGCCGCGCTTCTGCGAAATCACGTCGACCTGCGCGCCTTCGGCCTCGAGCGCGCGCTGCGGCTCGACGAGCTCGGCTTCCTCGAAACCGTCGACCGCGAGTATCGCCACCTTGCAATGGTCCAACTTGCCGATCATGGAGCGCCTCCCTGTTGATGTTGCGGCACTCGTCGTGCCATGCCCGTCGCGCAGCAATTTGCGTGCCGCGCGCACGATCGCGTCGATGGGGCGCGACCCGCAATCGCCGGGCGGCCTCACGCATGCGCGCCGCCGCGTGACGCGTGAGGGCCCGAGTCACGCCGCGCCGTGCCGCGTCTGCAAAGATTTCAACAGGATGTAATGCGACTGGCGGCGACAGCCGCCCGGCGCCGTCATGCAAGGCCGCGCCGGTGCGCGGGTCGCTATCGGCCCGACACGCTCACTGCAAGTGACGCGCCGCATCGAGCATCGCGTCGGTCAGTTCGACCGTGAGCGTCAGGTCCTCGGTGACGTCGGGCAGCGTGTCGAGCGTGGCCTGCACGGCATCGTGCAGCATTGCGTGCACGCGCATCCGCGCGCCGTCGTCGAGATCCGCATAGCGCTCCATCGTGTCGCAGTCGAGTGCGAGCACCACGGCGTGCCGCGCGGTATCGGGCGGCGCATCGGACGCCAGCGCCCAGGCCGCATGAAACGTGATCCTGCCGGTCTCGACGTCGAGATGCACCGTCGTATCGAGATCGTCGGTATCGACCGCGTCGGTGTCCAGTTCGTCGTGGTCGATCGAGATCCGTGAATTCGATTGCATGATGTCCTCCTGCGTGGTGGCGGTGTGCCGGCCCCGCGGCCGACGCCCGCCATCGCACCGCGCCGGTCGCGCCGGCGCGACACCGTGATCGTCAATAGCCGCTGGAACCCGCGCTGCCCGTACCGCCTGCGCCGCCGCCCGCGCCCGTCGCGCCCGCCCCCGCGCTGCCGCCGCCATTGGAGCCGCCCGTGCTGCCGCTGCCGCCAGTGCCGGCGCCGCTCGGGCCGCCCGGCTTGGTGCGCACATGCGGGCGCGCGTGCGAACGCATGGCGCGCGGCTCCTGCATGCGGGTCGCGGGCGGCGGTGCCGCCGTATTGCCGTTCGACATGCCGTCGCCGGCGCCCTGCGCCGACGTGTCCGGCGGCGACAGGATCGGCGCGCCGGTGCCCTCGTCGGAACGCTGCGAATTCTGTGCCCACGCGGCCGGTGCGGCCGCGACGAGTGCGACGGCCGCGCACGCAAGGATCCGGCGCACGGCAGATTTCGATTCGAATACTGACTTCATGGAACGTTCTCCCTCAATGGAATGGCTGTCGTGGAATTTCCTGCATCCCTGGTTCAGCAAGGCACGTGCCGTCGGCGACGCGCGGCACGCGATTTGCGCGTTCCACGACCAGCCCATCCCGATCCCGTACGGAGCCCTGTCATGCCTTCAGCTTCCGCTTCCCATCCGCACGGCAAACGCGTGACGCGCCGCCCCGGCCGCGCGCGCAGCAACGATCCGCATCATCGCAAGCGCTGGTCCGCCGACGTCATGAAAAAGAGCGATGCGCTGGACATCGAACCCGCGATCTTCAAGTCCGACGACCCGGGCGAGATCGCGGCGTCGCTCAAGCGCTCGGCCGAACACAGCCGCCGCCGCAAGGCGCCGCCGTTCCAGTCGGCGATGTCGATGCTCAACTTCTATCTGAACCGCGCGGGCCGCAACCTGCCGAAAACACGCCGCGCGACGCTCGAACGCGCGAAGCGGAAACTGCGCGAGGCGTTCGGCCGCAAGCCGTGACGCCCCCCGCCCGCTCCGTATGGACCTGCTCCGCCTGCACGCATGCATGAAACGCTGTGGTATCTGATCGTCGGCGCGGTGCTGATGGGCATGGGCGTCGCGACATCGGCGCTGCGTCACCTGCCCTGCAGCAGCGCGATGATCTATCTCGCGCTCGGCGTCGCGCTCGGCCCGTCCGGCGCCGGCCTCCTGCATCTCGACATCGAACGCGACGCGTCGCTGTTGCGCGAGATCGTCGAGGTCGCGCTGCTGGTGTCGCTGTTCGCGATCGGGCTGCGGCTGCGCGTGCCGCTGTCCGACCCGTTGTGGCTCGTGCCCTGCCGGCTCGGCCTGCTCGCGATGAGCGTCACCGTGCCGCTGCTCGCCGGCTGCGCGGTGCTGACGCTCGGGCTCGGCTGGGGTCCCGCGCTGCTGCTCGCGGCGATCCTCGCGCCGACCGACCCGGTGCTCGCGCACGACGTGCAGGTGCACGATCCCGGCGACCGCGACCTGGTGCGCTTCGCGCTGTCCGGCGAAGGCGGGCTGAACGACGGCATCGCACTGCCGTTCGCGCTCGCGGGCCTCGCGCTGTGCGGCGCGGCCGACACGCCGCACGCGCGGCCGGCGCTGACGGGCGCATTCGCGCTGGCCGCGCTGTGGGGCATCGCGGGCGCGGCCGCGATCGGCGGCGTGCTCGGCGCGGCCGCCACCAAGGCGATCGGCTGGCTGCGCACCCGCCACGCGCAGGCGCTCGGCTTCGAAGGCTTCTTCGCGCTCGCGCTGATCGTGCTGTCGTTCGGCGCCGCGCAGCTCGCGAATACGTTCGGTTTCATCGCGACGTTCGCCGCGGGCGTCGCGATGCGCCGCGTCGAGCATCGCGCGAGCGGCGACCGGCGCCCGCGCGAAGTGATCGGCCGGATCGATTCGGAAGACGTGGTCGCGACCGAGAAGCATCCGGAGAAGGTGCACGCGTTCATGACCGAATCGGTGCTGGACTTCACGATCGAGCTCGAACGGATCGCCGAGGCGCTCATCATGACGATGATCGGCAGCGTGCTCACGACGCTGTCGGCGCCGCTCATGACGTGGGGCGCTATCGCGCTCGCCCTCGTGCTGTTCGTGGCCGTGCGGCCGCTCGCCGTGCTGCTGTCGCTGACCGGCTCGCACGCGACCCACGCGCAGCGACGGCTGATGGCGTGGTTCGGGATACGCGGAATCGGCTCGTTCTATTACCTGCTGTTCGCGCTCGAACACGGACCGTCCAGCGCGGTGCGCCCGCTGGCGGCGCCGGTGCTGGCCGTCGTGTCGGCGTCGGTGATCGCGCACGGCATCTCCGCGACGCCGCTGATGGACTGGTATTACCGCCTGCAGCAGCGCCGGCGCTGACCGCGCCGGCGACGTCACGACCCATCGAGCCGCGCGCGCATCTGCGCGGAGATGCGCTGCCGCGTCTCGTCGTAGCCTTCCCACGGATCGCGCTCGAGCCGGTCGAGCCGTTCGTGCAGCGTGTCGATCGTCCATTGCGCGCCGCCCGTCGTATCGGGCACCTCGTCCCAGCGCAGCGGCACCGACACGCCCATCCCGGGCCGCGCACGCGCCGAGTACGCCGCGATCGTGCTCGCACCGCGGCCGTTGCGCAGGTAATCGATGAAGATCTTGCCGCGACGATGACGCGGGCCCATCGTCGCGGTGAAACGGTCGGGCAGCGCGCTCGCGACGTGTTGCGCGACGGCGCGCGAGAAGTCCTTCACGTCGTCCCATCCGAGGTGTCGCGTGATCGGCACGACCACATGCAGCCCCTTGCCGCCGCTCGTCTTGCAGAACGACGCGAGCCCCAGTTCGTCGAGCAGCCCGCGCACGAGTTGCGCGGCCTCGATCATCGCGCTCCACGGCAGCGCGGGATCCGGATCGAGATCGAACACGATCCGGTCGGGCCGCTCGATGTTCGACGCGTGCGCGTTCCACGTATGCAGTTCGATCGTGCCCATCTGCGCGGCGCCGAGCAGCGCGTCGACGCTGTCGAGCGACAGCAGCGGACCGTGTCCCGGATCGAGCCCGGCATGTTGCGTGACGAACGGAATCTCGCGGCGTTCCGCGTGCTTCTGGAAGAACAGCTCGCCGGCGATGTCGCCGGGCGCACGCACGAGCGACACGGGTCGCCCCTTCAGGTCCGGCAACAGCCACGGCGCGACCCATTGCCAGTAGCGCGCGAGATCGATCTTGCGCGTGCCGCTTTGCGGGTCGAGCACGCGGTCGGGATGGGTGATGCGCACGCGGCCGAGCTGATCCGGGCCGACATCGTTGCCGGCCGTGCGGGTGGATGACCGTGAACGCGCGTGGTGTTCGCTGCCATTCGCTTCATGAGCCGCGTGCGACGCGTGCTTGCGGGGATGTTTGTCGTCGTGCGTGGTTCGCTGTCGATCCATCGTCATCTCCGTTTTTGCATTTTCCGTCTGTTTCGGCACTTCGCGGACGATCTGCGTGGCCGGCTTGTCTTCGCGCAGCGCGACGAACGCGGCCTGCCGCACGATGCCGTCGCCGGTCCACTCCGCGAATTCGCATTCGGCGACGAGCGTCGGTTCGATCCAGTGCACGCGCGTGCGCGAGCGTTCGCGCGGCGGCGGATCGAACGGCGGCGTGTCGCGCTCGTGCTTGCGCAGGATCGCGGCAAGCCGGTCGAGCATGCGTGCGTCGAAGCCGGTGCCGACCCGGCCGACATAGCGCAGCGGTGCCGGCCCGCGCCGCCGCTTGCCGGCCGGCGCCGGTTCGTGCACGCCGAGCAGCAGCGCGCCGAAGCCGTGGCGGCTGCCCGACGGCTCGGTATAGCCGCCGATCACGAACTCCTGCCGGCGTCGGCATTTGAGCTTGATCCACGCAGGCGAACGTCCGGCCCGATAGCGCGAGTCCGCGCGCTTGCCGATCAGCCCTTCCAGGCCCGTATCGCATGCGCTTGCGATCAGCGACGCGACGTCGTCGCCGAGATCGGGCGAAAAGCGCAGTCGCGCGGGGTCGCTGTCGGCCAGCAGCGGTTCGAGCAGCGCGCGGCGTGCGGTGAGCGGCGCGTCGCGCAGGTCGTAACCGTCAAGGAAGGGCAAATCGAATACGAACAGCGCGACCGCATCCGAGCGCCCCGCGCCGAGGGCGTTCTGCAGCGCCTGGAAATCGGGGAGGCCGTGCGCGCCGAGCACGACGGCCTCGCCGTCGAGCCATGCGTCGTCGACGGCGAGCGCGGCGAGCGCATCGCGTTGCGCGCGCAGCTTCGCGGTCCAGTCGCGGCCTTCGCGCGTCATCAGCTTCACATGCCGGCGTGTGCCTTTGCCCGCGATACGCGCGAGGATCCGGTAGCCGTCGAACTTCAGTTCGTAGCGCCAGTCGCCCTGCGTGGGCGGGCCGTCGACCAGCGTCGCGAGTTGCGGCGCGACGCGCTCGGGCAGCGGCGCGCGCACCGCGCCTTCGATCCCGGACGGATCGACAGGCGGGCGTTTACGATCATCGTGTTCGTCGTGCCGCGCGCCACGTGCATCGCGTTTCGCGGACTTGTCGCCGCGGCCGCGCGGCGTCCGGCGCGCATGCTTCGCGCCGTCGGCCGAATCCGCGCGCGCCGCAGACGCCGCGCCATCATGCACACTCCCCGGCCGCTCGCCGACGACGTCGAATTCGTCCGCGTCGCGCGCGTCGTCGTCGCGCTCCTTGATCAGCAGCCACTGCTCCAGTCGCCCTTGCTGGCGCCCGCTGCGCACGAGCGCCCAGCCGCCGTGCAGCTTTTCGCCGTCGAGCCGGAACGTGAGCTTGCCCGCGCGATAGCCGTCGCGTGCCTGCGCGAGGCCGCCGTCGGGCGTCCACGTGCCTTCGTCCCATACGACGACCGACCCCGCGCCGTAATGCCCGGCCGGAATCTCGCCTTCGAACGACGCATATTCGAGCGGATGATCCTCGACATGCACGGCGAGACGCTTCACCGACGGATCGAAGCTCGGCCCCTTCGGCACGGCCCACGACTTCAGCGTGCCGTCGAGTTCGAGCCTGAAATCGTAGTGCAAGCGCCGCGCATGATGCTCCTGGATCACGAAGCGCAGCGGATGGCCGGTGCCCGCGCGCGTGCGCCGGGCAGGTTTCGCATCCGCCTCCGTACGCCGACGCCCGTGCGCGCCTTCCGGTTCCGGCGTCGCGCCGAAGTGGCGTTTGCGGCGATAGGGATCGAGCTTGCCGGGCATCGCATCACCTCGCTTCGCGCGGCGTCATGCGGCGTGCTTGCGGCGCGCGGTGGCTTTCTTCACCGCATGCTCGCCGTGCGCGGCACGTTTCGCGGCCGGCCGTTTCGCCGCCGCGGTTTTCGTGGCCGCGCCCTTCGCCGCGGTTTTCGAAGCCGGTTTGTGGCGCCCGCCGCCGCGCGACGACGAAGATGCCCCTTCCGTATTCGCGTCCTCGTCGTCGCCCGCGTCGCGCAAATCCGCCGCACGCGCTCCGCCGCCGCCCTTCAGGCTGCGCTTCAGCAACTCGGTCAAATCGACCACGTTGGTCGCCGCGCGGCTCGTCTGCGCCGGCCGTTCCTCGATCTCCTCGATCTTGCCCGCGCGCACCTTGCGCTCGACCAGCTCGAGGATGTCGTCGCGGAACGTGTCGTGATACTCGTCGGGCGTCCACTTGCCGGCCATGTCGTCGATCAGCTTCTTCGCCATGGCGAGCTCGCGCGCGGTCACGCCCGCGCCCTTCGCGTCGTCGGCCGGCACCGACAGTTCGTCGAGCGGCCGCAACTCCTCCTGCCAGCGCAGCGTGTCGAGCGCGAGCAGCGGCCCGACCGGAATCAGCGCGCCGAGATGCTGTCGGTCGCGCATCACGACCAGCGCGATGCCGATCTTGCCGCTGTCCTTCAATGCATCGCGCAGCAGCGCATAGACCTTCTCGCCCTTGCGGTCCGGCACGAGGTAGTACGGCGTGTCGAGATAGAGGAACGACACCGCGTCCTCGTCGACGAAGGTCAGGATGTCGACGGTCTGCGTCGATTCGGGGTTCGCCGCGCGGATTTCGTCGTCGGTCAGCACGACGTAGCGTTCCTTCTCGTATTCGTAGCCGCGCACGATGTCCTCGCGCGTGACTTCCTTGCCGGTGCGCTTGTTGATCTGCCGGTAGCCGACCGGATCCATCGAGCGCTTGTCGAGCAGCCGGAACGACGGCTTCACGGTGCGCGTCGCGGGAAACAGCTGCACGGGCACGTGAACGAGCCCGAAGCTGATCGCGCCTTTCCAGATCATCCGCGGTGCCATGCCTGTCCTCCTTGCCGCTTGCACGCCCGCCCGGCGGACCCGCTCCCCCGTGCGACGTTCCGCGAGGCGGCGCGATTGCGCGCCGTCGGGTTGCGGTCGATTGCCGGATCGGGGAGATTCGTCATGCGCGCATCCTCGCATCGGTTCGGTGATGGACGGCGGCGTGCGTGGCCGTGTCGCGGCGCACACGCAGCCGTCACGGGAAACGGACGCGCCGCGCGGCGCGTGCCGCGGCGGCCCGCTACGGTGTCGCGACGGGCGGCTGCCGCGCCGTCAGGGCGCGCGCAGCGCGCGATCCAGTTCGTCGCGCGTCACGTCGAGCGCGACGCTGCATTCGATCTCGGCGTCCTCGACGCGCGGTTTCTGTTCGTCCACCGCGCGCCGCGCCATGTCGCACACATGCGTCCGGACGCGCAACCGGTCGGCCGTACCGAGCGATGCATAGCGCGTGAGCACGTCGGGATCGAAACGCAGGTCGACCGCGCAGCGCCATTGACGTGCGTCGTCATCGGACGGCACGCGCACCCACGACACCTGGATCGTCAGCCGCCCCGACGCGTCGTCCGCATGCACGACGACGGTCGACTGCGACGGAAAGCCGTTCGCGAGCGCATGTTCGAGTTCCGCGATGCGCTGCGAACGGTCGGGGGCGATCGTCATCGGCGCACGACTCCCAGCAGCAGCGTGACCAGGAAGATCACGACGAAGATGTAGAACAGGATCTTCGCGATCTCGGCCGCGCCGGCCGCGATGCCGCCGAAGCCGAACAAGGCGGCGACGAGCGCGATGATGAAGAAGATGATGGCGTATCGAAGCATGAATGCCTCCTGCAGTCCTGAATAACGAATCGTCGACGCGTGTCGCCGCACGATCAAGAATCGTGCTTGTGCCGGGGTTTGCCGTGGGCCGGCGTCGAAGCCATTTTTTCGAGTTCCTTCTCGCTCATCGACTTGGCCATCGACTTCGCAGGCGGCTTCAGGTCCTTCATCTTCGTGTCACCGCGTTTGGCCGACAAGGCGGCCCCCGCGGCGCGCTGCTGGGCCTGGGACTTGGCTGGCATGGCTGTTCTCCTCTCGGTGATGCGCGCGGGTACCGCGGGTCGCGGGCCGCGCGCGGTTCGGACGGTATCGTCACGCGGCATCGCGCCGGCGCAGTTCAGCGGGCGGAATCTTCATCGCCTGGCGATACTTGGTCACCGTGCGACGCGCAAGAAGGATGCCGCGCCCCGCGAGATTCTGCGCGAGCGCGACGTCCGACAGCGGATCGGTATGGCGCTCGGCCGCGATCATGTCGCGGATCAGCACCTTCGCGGCCGACGCCGAGCACACGCCCTTGCCGGCCGCTTCCAGCTTGCGCGGGAAGAAATGCTTGAACTCGAACGTGCCGTGCGGCGTGGCCATGTATTTGTTGCCCGTCGCGCGCGACACGGTCGATTCGTGCAGGTCGAGTTCCTCGGCGATGTCGCGCAGCACGAGCGGCTTCATCGCGATCTCGCCGTAGCGGAAGAAATCGCGCTGCCGCGCGACGATGCATTCGCCGACGCGCTGGATCGTGTCGAAGCGCTTCTGTACGTTGCGGATCAGCCAGCGCGCTTCCTGCAACTGCTGGCCCAGCGGCGAATCGCGCTCGCCGCTCGACTGCGCGAACAAGGTCGCGTAGCGCTCGTGCAAGCGCGCGCGCGGCAGCACGGCCGGGTTGATCGTCACGATCCATTCGTCGCGCACCTGGCGCACGATCACGTCGGGTATCACGTAGTCGCCGCGCGTGCTGCCGTAGTGATTGCCGGGACGCGGATCGAGCGTGCGCACCAGCGCGCACGCGGCCTGCATCGTCGGCTGGCTGCAGCCCAGACGTCGCTGGATTTCCGCCGTCTCGCGCCGCGCGAGCCGTTCGAGGTGCTCGCGCGCGATCGCCTTCGCCTCCGCGAGCGCCGGCGTGCCGGCCGGAATCGCGTCGAGTTGCAGCACCAGGCATTCGGACACCGAACGCGCGGCGATGCCGGGGCGGTCCAGCATCTGCACGAGCCGCAGCGCGACCGCGAGATCCTGTTCCGACAGCAGCAGCGCCGGATCGGCCGCGACCAGCAGCTCGGCCAGTTCCTGACGCAGGTAGCCGTCCTCGTCGAGCGCATCGATCACGATGCGCGCGGCCTCGCGGTCGCGCTTGTTCAGCGGATAAAGGCGCAGTGCATCGTGCAATTGCTGGTGCAGCGACGGCTCGGCCGCCATCCACTCGCCGGGCGACAGGTCGCTCGCGTCGTCGGCCTGACGGCTCGTGCCGCGCGGCGCCGGAGCGGCCGTATACGACACCTCGCCGTCAGGCGGACGCACGTCCTCGCGCTCGGGCGGCGGCTCGGGCGGCGCGGCTTCGGTAGTGGGTTCGGGCGCGTCGGCGGCGGCTTCGTCGTCGCCCTGGCCATCTTCGAGAAACGGATTCGAGTCGAGCGCCTGCCGCAATTCCTGCTGGAATTCGAGCGAAGACAACTGCAGCAGGCGAAGCGACTGCTGAAGCCTCGGCGTGAGTGCCAGATGCTGTCGCATCTGGAGCGCAAGCGTGACGGACATCGATGCCCTCCTGACGGTGTGCGGAATTGCGTTCACACGCATTCACGCAGCTTCCATGCCAAGGCGGCGAAGCACCGTCCGGCGCGGCTCTCGCGGGTTCGCACCCCGCCCGCGGCGGCTCCGGGTGCCGACTTTTTTACAAGCGCCGGCAAGTTAGGGGCACGGAATTCGCGCCGGGCGGACGCACCGGCAGCGCGCCGGCTTATCCGCGTGCGGCCGTCGCGCGCCGTTCCGCGCGTCAGTACTGCATCGGCGGCGGCGTGCCCGGCATCGTCCGGTCGCCCTGCACACCGTTCGGCCCCGGCGGCGGCACGTCGGCCGGCTCACCGCCCGCCGCGCCCGCCGGCAGCGTGTTGTACGGCGACGGACGCGTGTCGTAGCGCGTATTCGCGTCCGGCATCGTCGTGGTCGGCGACGCGCCATGGCCGTCCGGCGGCGCCGGCGGCGCGCCGTGCGCGCCGTGCGCGCCGTAGGGGCCCTGCGGTTGCGTGCATGCGCCCAGCGCGCACGCGGCGGCGAATGCACAGGCGCCGATACGCATCGTCTGGATCGGTTTCATCGGAATCCTCCGTTGAGTCGGCGGCAGGGGCCGGCCGTGGCGACACGGCTCAGAGCCGGTTGAAATGAAAATCGCCGGCATACGCGGTGGGTGCGCGGCGCGCCATCATCATGTCGAATTCGGCGGCGACACGGGCCAGCGCGCCGCGTTGCCGCTCGGTACCGGCCTGCTCGAGCGCCGTGAATGCGTCGGCGTCGAAGGTGACGGTCAGCGACGCCGGATGGCCATCGACACGAAAGCCGAAATGCAGTGCGCCGGCCGGCTGCTCCTCGACATGGAACGGCATCGCGCGCGCCTCGAAATGGCGGCCGAGCGTCTCGGCCACGTCGCGCAGCATGCCGGGTTTCACGCGAATGCTCATCGTGGCCCCTCCTTGAATCGGGTGAACGCCACCGGCGGCACGCCCGTCGGCGGCGCGTGGATCGGCGGCTCCCGCGTCGGCGGCTCGCGTTCCGGTGGCGGCCGCTCCGGCGGATCGCCTTCCGGATCGTGATACGGCTCGGGCGTGCCGGGCGGCAGGTCGTCCGGCGGGGGCGGTTCGGGGTCGGGCTCGCCGTCGGGAATCACCGGCTCGGGCCGATGCAGCGACTGAGCGGGATTTCGGACGACATCTCGGTTCATGGGCATTCGTTCGTTGTGCTGTCGTGACGGCATCGGGTTGCGGCACGTTCGCCGCTCGATGCGCTACGCACTCGGTGGCCGCAAGCGGCGTGCCGGTCATTCATGCCGCTTTTCGCTTGTCGACGCGCCGCCCCGCAAGCTGACATGCAACCCGCCGCGCGGCGCGACGTGCATTCGCTACACCGCGCGCTGCAATTCTTTCAAGGCCATCGCGTTACCCGTCGTACGCGGCCATCACGAGCCACAACTCGTGGTCGTCGTCGCGCACCCGCGCGGCGAGCGCATACGAATCGGCCGGCTCGCACGCGCGCTGCAGCGCGAAGCGCGCCGGCTCGGTCGAGCCGAAGGTCTCGTCGAGCGGCCGCACGTCGGCCTTGCCTTCGAACATGCGGCGATCGGGCCGGTAAATCAGCGGCTCCTGTTTCCACGTGTTGAAGTGACTCTTCACCGACTCGAACCCTCCGCCGCAGACGTTGACTTCATAGCGCACCCCTGGCCGCCGTTTCGGAATCGTCATCGTGCCCTCCCGTTCGATGTGCGTGTGCATGCGGCGCGTGGCGCCGCGTGTCGCCGTCGTTGCTACCGACACGGCAAGTCGCGTGCCGCCGCCATGCAGCGGGCACGGCCGTTGCGCGATGAGCGCCTCGACGTCACCGACACGGAGGCATGCCATGAAGGATTCGACCCGTTCCGGCCGCGACGCGCCGACGCACGAACCGCATCCCGATCCGTCGCCGCCGCTGAAGGACCAGGACCACACGAAAACGCGCCACTCCGAGCGGCATATCGACAAGCAGCTGGAGGACACGTTCCCCGCGAGCGATCCGCCGGCGACCGGCGGCGTCACGCGCATCGAGCCCGACACGCCGCCGGGCACGCACGACGACGGCCCGTGGCAGGACCCGGCCAAGCGCCGCGACGAATGACCGTCGGCGATTCGACGAACACGCGTGCCGAACGGCACGCCGCTTGCTGACTCGTACGGCCCGGACTCAAACCTGCAAGGAGGACTTCATGCATCGCGTCAACGAAATCATGTCGCAGGACGTCGTGCGCATCGCGCCGACCGACTCGATCCGTCATGCGGCGCAACTGATGGAGCGCTACGACATCGGCGCGCTGCCCGTGTGCGACAACAACCGGCTGATCGGCATGGTCACGGACCGCGACCTCGCGGTGCGCGCGATCTCGGCCGGCAAGCCGCCGGAGACGCGGATCCACGAAGTTGCGTCGGGCCCGATCGAATGGTGTTTCGAGGACGATTCGCTGGACGAGATCCAGCACTACATGGCCGACGCGCAACTGCGCCGCCTGCCCGTCGTCGATCACGACAAGCGCCTCGTCGGCATGCTGTCGCTCGCGGACATCGCGACACGCACGGCCGGCCCCGCGCGCGACGACGTCGCGAACACGCTCGAAGGCGTGTCGCAACCGAAGCGTACGTGACGGGGCGATCCTCGCCCCGCCCGACAACCCCGCGCGACCCGCAGGGCCCATCCCGGGCACGGTCGCGCTCCACGCAACCAGGAGGACAACCATGCAGACTTCCGATCGAGGACAGACGCGCATCATCGGCAAGGGCGCCGCGACGGCGGCCGGCCCGGGCCCCGACGTGATGGCGGCGGACACGCTGGAAGGCGACAAGGTCTACACGACCGACGGCGACGACGTCGGCAAGATCAAGGACATCATGCTCGACGTGCGCTCCGGCCGCGTCGCGTACGCCGTGCTGTCGAGCGGCGGCGTGCTCGGCATCGGCGACAAGCTGCTCGCGATCCCGTGGAGCGCGCTCACGCTCGATACCGAACGCAAGTGTTTCCTGCTGTCGGTGTCGTCGGAGCGGATCCGCAACGCGCCCGGCTTCGACAAGGATCACTGGCCGGCGATGGCCGACCCGCAATGGGCCGAGCCGCTGCACGAGTTCTACGGCAGCGCGCCGTACTGGAGCGCGGGCGACGAGCTCGGGCTCACCGATCCGACCGAGGAACTGAACGATCCTCGCACGCGCGGGCGGCACTGACCGTTCGTGATTTGCCGGTGGTTCAGGCGACAGGCCCCGCGAATGCGGGGCTTTTTTTGGCTTTTTGACGGATCCCGGCGCCGGCCCGATCCACCGAGGCCGGCGTCGCCGGCCGCCGGCCTTGCATGCGTCCGGCGCGCCGCGCCGCCCGATTGATAACCATACAACATCAATCCTTCCAAAAATCGCACTTATCGTTTGTCCGTCTCCGGGCGAATATTGCCGAAACGACAATCGACCGCTCCCCCGGCGCATTCTTCCCGATTTCCTGGAGACACCCTGATGCACCCCTCGCCCAGCCTTCCGACCGCACGGTCGAAGGCCGCCGCGGTATTCCGCGTGACGGCCGGCAACTTCCTCGAGCAGTTCGACTTCTTCCTGTTCGGCTTCTACGCAACCCAGATCTCCGCCGTATTCTTTCCCGCCGCGAGCGAGTTCGCGTCGCTGATGATGACCTTCGCCGTCTTCGGCGCCGGCTTCCTGATGCGACCGCTGGGCGCGATCGTGCTGGGTGCGTACATCGACGACGTGGGCCGCCGCAAGGGCCTGATCGTCACGCTGGCGATCATGGCGAGCGGCACGATCCTGATCGCGTTCGTGCCGGGCTACGCGACGATCGGCCTGCTCGCGCCCGTGCTCGTGCTGGTCGGGCGCCTGCTGCAGGGCTTTTCGGCGGGCGCCGAGCTCGGCGGCGTGTCGGTCTATCTCGCCGAGATGGCCACGCCCGGCCGCAAGGGCTTCTACACGAGCTGGCAGTCCGCCAGCCAGCAGGTCGCGATCGTCGTCGCGGCCGGCCTCGGCTTCGCGCTCAATCAGTGGCTGAGCACGTCGGCCATCGCCTCGTGGGGCTGGCGCGTGCCGTTCTTCGTCGGCTGCATGATCGTGCCGTTCATCTTCATGCTGCGCCGCAACCTCGAGGAAACGCAGGCGTTCAAGGCCCGCAAGCATCGTCCGGGCATGAAGGAAGTGTTCGGGACGCTGGCGCGGAACTGGGGCGTCGTGATCGCCGGCATGATGCTGGTCGCGATGACCACCACGAGCTTCTACCTCATCACGGTCTACGCGCCGACCTTCGGCAAGACGGTCCTGCACCTGAGCACGGCCGACAGCCTGCTCGTCACGCTGTGCGTCGGCGTGTCGAACTTCGTGTGGCTGCCGATCGGCGGCGCCCTGTCCGATCGCATCGGCCGCCGGCCGCTGCTCGTCGGCATGACGCTGCTCGCGATCGCCACCGCGTACCCGGCACTGTCCCTGCTCGCCCATGCGCCGTCGTTCGTCAACATGCTGCTCGTGCTTCTGTGGCTGTCGTTCATGTACGGGATCTACAACGGTGCGATGGTCGTCGCCCTGACGGAAGTGATGCCCGTCGAGGTGCGCGTGGCGGGTTTCTCGCTCGCCTACAGCCTCGCCACGGCCGTGTTCGGCGGCTTTACGCCGGCCATTTCGACGGCGCTCATTCACATGACCGGCGACAAGGCCGCGCCCGGCTACTGGATGAGCCTCGCCGCGGTGTGCGCGCTGCTCGCGACGTTCGCCCTGTATCGCCGGCAGACGGCCACGCTGACGCCGGCGCACTGAAGCCTCGCGCCGAACGACCCGTCCCGACTCCACACGTCCAAGACCAAGACCATGAAGAACCTGCTCCTGAAACTCTGCGCGACCGCGCTCGTCGCCACCTCGGCGGTCGCCGCGAACGTGCAGGCCGCCGACCTGCACGTGATGAGCTCGGGCGGCTTCACCGCCGCCTACAAGCTGCTCGGCCCGCAGTTCGCGTCCCGCTCGGGCAACACGCTCGAAACCGCGCTCGGCCCGTCGATGGGCAAGTCGCCTGAAGCGATTCCGAACCGGCTCGCGCGCGGCGAGCCGGCGGACGTCGTGATCATGGTCGGCTATGCGCTCGACGATCTGATCAAGCAAGGCAAGGTCATCGCCGGATCGCGCGTCGAGCTGGCCGATTCGCGCATCGGCATGGTCGTGCGCGACGGCGCGGCGAAACCCGACATCAGCACGGCCGAAGGCCTCAAGCAGGTTCTGCTGCATGCGAAGTCGATCGCCTACTCGGACAGCGCGAGCGGCGTCTACATCGAGCGCGAGTTGTTCAAAAAGCTCGGCATCGAGGACCAGGTGAAATCGAAGGCGGCCATGATTCCGCGGATCCCGGTCGCATCCGTGGTCGCGAACGGCGACTACGACATCGGCTTTCAGCAGGTGAGCGAACTGCTGCCCGTGAAGGGCGCGACCTTCGTCGGGAAGATTCCCGAATCGCTGCAGTCGGTCACGCGCTTCGCGGCCGGCATCCCCGTCGGCGCGCAGCACCCGCAGGAAGCGAAGGCACTTCTCGACTATCTCGCGTCGCCCGACGTGCAGGCCGAAGTGAAATCGACCGGGCTGGATTCCGTCTCCGCACACTGAGCACGACCGACGGGAAGGTGCGCGTCAGACCGCCTTCCCGTCGGGCCCGGCGCCGGCCGCCGCGCCATCGGCGCCATTCGGGCCAGCCGGTCCGGTCCCGTTCAGCATCCGCGCGAGACGCGCGCGATCGCACGCCCCTTCCCGCATCGAAACGAAGATCACCGCGCACGCGTTGCTGATCACGCTCGTCAGCGCACGCGCCTCGGACATGAAGCGATCGATGCCGACCAGAAGCGCGACGCCGGCAACCGGCAGGTCGGGCATCACGGCGAGCGTCGCGACGAGCGCGACGAGCCCGCTGCCGGACACGCCGGCCGCCCCCTTCGACGTCAGCAGCATGACGGCCAGCATCGCGGCGATCTGCGGCGCGGAAAGCGGCACATCGCACGCCTGGGCGATGAACAACGCGGCGAGCGTCAGATAGATCGCGGTGCCGTCCAGGTTGAACGAGTAACCGGCCGGCAGCACGAGCCCCACGACGCCCTTGTCGCAACCGAGCGACTCCAGCTTGACGATCAGCCGCGGCAATACCGGCTCCGTCGACGAAGTCGCGAGGACGATCAGCAACTCCTCGCGGATGTAGCGCAACAGCCGCCACAACGCGAAACCGTGCAGCCGCGCGAGCGGCGCGAGCACCAGCGCGACGAACAGCGCGCAGGCCACGTAGAACGACGCCATCAGCCACGCGAGCGAGCCGACCGAGCCGATACCGAAGCGCCCCACCGTGAAGGCCATCGCGCCGAATGCGCCGAGCGGGGCGAGCCGCATGATCATCGCGAGCACGCAAAACACGATCTGCGCGACGCCGTCGATCAGCGCCAGCACGGGCCGCCCGGCCTGCGGATACGCGTTCAGCGAAAAACCGAACAGCAGCGACAGCAGCAGCACGGGCAGCACCTCGCCCTGCTGGAACGCGCCGAGCATCGTATCCGGGATCACGCTCAGCGCGAACGCGACGAGGCCGCGCGGTTGCGCATGCTGCGCGTATTGCGCCAGGACGCTCGCATCGAGATGGCGCACGTCGACGTGCATGCCGGCGCCGGGCCGCAGCACGAACGCCGTGACGAGCCCGAATACGAGCGCGGCGGCGGTCAGCAGATAGAACAGCACCAGCGCGCGGACGATCGTGCGTCCGATGGCCTGCCCGTTCGCCAGCGACGTGATGCCGGAGACGATCGTGCAGAACACGATCGGCGCGATCATCATCCGCACGAGAGCGACGAATGCATCGCTGAGCGGTTTGAGCGCCGCGCCGGCCGACGGCCAGAAGTGGCCGACGCTCACGCCGAGCGCCATCGCCAGCAGAACCTGCACGTAAAGCGAACGAAGCGATCTTGCCAGCCTCATGCTGCGGTCTTCCTCGATGTTCCGGTCGTATTCGTCACGAGCATTACTTCGATGCATCGCTGCGCGGCGCACCGCCGCGCCTGGCGTCGATCACCGCCCGGTGAAATTCCTCCGCGGCGGGCGTCAGCGGGCGTCCGCGCCGTTTCACGATGCCCACCCGGCGCTTGACCGAAGGTTCGACGAGGGGCACGCTCGTGAGCAGCGGATGGTCGTGTCCGGGCATCGCCATCGACGGCACCGCGGCGACGCCGAGCCCCGCTTCGACCAGCCCGAGCATGGTCGTCACGTGGCGCGTCTCGCACACGCTCGGCGCGCGCGGCGCGACGCTCGTCAGTGCCTGGTCGAGCAACAGGCGGTTGCCGGACGTCTTGTCCACGGACACGTACTCGTATTCGTAAAGCTCGTTCCAGGTCACGCGCTTCTTGCGCGCGAGCGGATGATCGCGCCGGCACGCGGCAACGAATCGCTCCTGCAGCAGCAGCTTGAACTCGACCTCGGACTCCTGGCTGCCCATGAAGCTCACGCCGAAATCGGCCTCACCGCTGATGACGGCGCTCAGCACCTCGTTCGCGCTCGCATCCAGCAGCTTGACCCTGATGCGCGGAAAGCGGCGATGATAGCTGGCGATCACGTTCGGCAGGAAATAGTAGGCCACCGACGGTACGCACGCGATCGTCACGTGACCGAGGCGGCTCGACGAAACGTCGCGGATGCCGAGCAGCGCCACGTCGAGATCGTCCAGCAGTTGCTCGGCGCTCGGCGCGAACACGCGGCCGACAGTCGTCAGCGTGACGCTACGCGTCGTGCGCTCGAACAGACGCACGCCGAGCGCTTCCTCCAGTTTGTCGATCCGGCGGCTCAACGCGGGCTGCGAAATGCTGATCGCCTCGGCGGCCTTGCGGAAGCTTCCCAGCTCCACCACCGCGCGAAACGCCTGCAAGTCGGTCAAATCGAAGTTGATTCCCACGGGTCTGGTCTCCGCATCTCGAATGCCGCGTATTGTGCACGATTCGGAGAAGCATACCCAGCCGGGACATGCCCGACCGCGACGCTCCGGGCGCACCGTCTTGCCGCGTGCGGCGGGCGAATGCGCGCGGCGTGACGGCGCCCGATACCGTTTTACAAGCGCCGTGTAAGGCCCGCGATCGGCCACGCTCGATCGCCCGCGGCGGCTCTCGCCTGAGCCGGATGCCGTCCCGACGCAAACTGCGCATGCATGTCGACTGCATGCGGCATGCCGGTTGCTGCACACATTGCACAGCATCGATATGGGAGCCGCCGATGTTCCGACTCGCCCGGATCTTCCCCCCGCTTGCCGTCCGCCGTCGCGCGCACGTCGACGCGCGCGCGGCGCAGATGAGTACAGGAAGCACCCCATGACGCGCCACGCCCCCGCAAAGCGCGCGTCGGTTTCGATCGCCGCCGACGACGATGCGCCGGCCACGCTCGACGCCTGCCGCCGCTGCGGACTGTGGGAACACGCGACGCAGCCGGTGCCCGGTGCGGGGCCTGCCGATGCGCGCATCATGCTGGTCGGCGAGCAGCCGGGCGACCAGGAAGACCGCGCGGGCATCCCGTTCGTCGGCGCGGCGGGCCGCATGCTCGACCGCGCGCTCGACGAGGCCGGGATCGAGCGCACGTCCGTCTATCTGACCAACGCGGTCAAGCATTTCAAATGGGAGCCGCGCGGCAAACGACGGCTGCACAAGACGCCCGCGCAACGCGAGGTCGCCGCGTGCCGCTACTGGCTCGAACGCGAACTCGATGCGATGCGCCCGCGCGTGGTCGTCGCGCTCGGCGCGACGGCGCTGCGCGCAGTACTGCAGGACAACGAAGCAACGCTCGAGCGCACGCGCAAGCCGGTGCGCTCGCCCGACGGCTGTCTCGTCGTCGCGACCTATCACCCGTCCTACGTGCTGCGCACGCGCGGCGCCGATTCGCGCGAGCACGCATACCGGACGCTCGTGGACGCGCTGCGCACTGCGGCGCGCCTCGCGCGCGGCGCACCGGGAGACGCCGAATGAGCGACCTGCGCGGCGACGACGCGGTGCGCGACCCCGCGAGCGCCGCATCCCCCGCCCGGCCGTGGTACCGACGGCTCGGCCCCGGCCTGCTCGCGGGCGCGTCCGACGCCGATCCGAGCAACGTCGCCGTCTATGCGCAGGCCGGCAGCCAGTTCGGCTTCCACATGCTGTGGATGACCGTGATCACGCTGCCGATGATGGTGGCCGTGCAGCTCGCGTCGGCATTCATCGGGCGCGCCAACCGCGAAGGCCTCGTGGCGGCCATCCGCGAGCAGTTCTCCAGCCGCCTCGCCAAGGCCCTGATCGTGACGGTCGTGATCGTCAACGTCGTGAACGTCGGCGCCGACCTCGCCGCGATGGGCGACGCGACCGCGCTCGTCGTCGGCGGCCGCAGCTACTGGTATGCGCCCGTCTACGGCATCGCATCGCTCGCGCTGCAGGTCCTGCTGTCCTACGAACGCTACGCGCGCTGGCTCAAATGGATGACGCTCGGCCTGCTCGCGTACGTGCTCGAACTCGGCTTCGTGCACATCGACTGGCGCAGCCTGCTGCAGGCGATCGTGCTGCCGCACATCGCGTTCACGCACGACTATGCGACGACGGCGGTCGCGGTGCTCGGCACGACGCTGAGCCCGTACCTGTTCGTGTGGCAGGCCGCGCTCGAAGTCGAGGAAACCCAGGCCGAGCGCCGCAACGGCGACACCGCATGCGCACCCGGCGCGCGCCGCGAGACCGAGCGTCGCATCACGTTCGACACCTGGACCGGGATGATCGTGACCAACGCGGTATCGTTCTGCATCATGGTGATCGGCGCGGCCGTGTTCTTCACGAACGGCAGGCATGACATCGGCTCCACCGCGCAGGCTGCCGAGGCGCTGCGCCCGATCGCCGGCGAAGCGGCGTTCGTCGTGTTCGCGTTCGGCATCGTCGGCTGCGGGCTGCTCGCGATTCCCGCGTTCGCGGGCAGCGCCGCGTACGGCTGCGCGGAGGCGTGGCGCTTTCGGGAAGGCCTGAACGAGCCGGTGCGGCGCGCGCCGGCATTCTATGCGGTGCTGGCGGCTTGCATGCTCGTTGGCATCGCGATCTGTTTCAGTCCCGTCGATCCGATCAAGGCGCTTTACTGGAGCGCGGTGCTCAACGGCGTCGCGGCGGTGCCGATGCTGGTGCTCGTGATGCTGTTGTCGCGGCGACGCGATGCGGCCGGCCAGCCGGGCAGCGGCATCGCGTCGAAGGCGTTCGGGTGGCTGGCGGTCGTGCTGATGGCGGGGTCGGTAGTCGTGATGGTCGTGGACATGCTGACCTGACCGGAACCGTGGTGTAGTTGCGTTCGCAACCGTTCAACCATGGAGGAAGGACCGGAACGGCGAAGCAACGATATCGGACAGCCGGGCGGCCGCGCAAGCGGCGCGGCCCGGTTGCCCGATCGGCAGGGTCACATCATCTTGCCGCGCGACTTTTCGGCACGCGCCGCATCGGCCGCCGATTCGACCTTCTTCACTTCCTCAGGCGGCGGCAGCACCGCCTTGAAGCCCATCGAGTCGATCCACATCTCGCGCGCCCAGCCACGGGTGTGATACAGGTGATGGTCCTCGTCGGCCTCGACTTCATCGTGCGCGGCCTTCAGCGCCTTCGCCGCGTCGCCGTCGCGCAACTGGTCGGCCGCGTAGCCGATCAGCTCCCAGTTCAGGTGATCCTTGGTTTCGGCCAGCACCACGCACTCGGCCGCGACGACCTGCGCGACCGCCGGGTCGGCCTGCTTCCTCGCCTGCTCGATCACCTGGACGAGCGACTTGCCGGTCGCCTCCACGGCGGCGCGGCCCGGCGACTTCGTATCCGGATCGAGGCCGAGCGTGTCGAATACCTGACGCAGCACGTCCTGGTGATGCATCGTCTCGCGGTGGTACTTCTCCCATTCCTTGTGCAGGTCCTCGTCGGTCGCGCACTGGAGCGCGGCCTCGTAGATCTTCGCGCCGCCAAGCTCGGTCTCGTATGCCTGGCAGAGCAGTTCGAGGATGCCTGCATGCTTCGATTGCCGTTGGGCCATGACTGCTTCTCCGAAAAAACGGGCCGCCCGCGCGGCCCTGGGGTTGAAACGGGCGCGCGTTACTGCGCGCCCACCTTGCGCTGGAGCGCCTCCGCC
Source organism: Burkholderia sp. AW33-5 (assembly GCF_053427615.1). Classification (NCBI taxonomy): domain Bacteria; kingdom Pseudomonadati; phylum Pseudomonadota; class Betaproteobacteria; order Burkholderiales; family Burkholderiaceae; genus Burkholderia; species Burkholderia sp. AW33-5. The sequence continues at coordinate 176,350 of NZ_JBSAXA010000004.1, forward strand.
ATGCTCAGGTGATGCCTGAGCGTCGGCAGCGTGGATGTCGCGAACGCACGCAGTTGCGTGTCCTTGCCGTCGCGCGCCTCGTCTTCGAACAGCGCGACCGCCTTCTTGTGCGCGTCCGGACCGACCGCGGCGACATAGGCAGTGTCGAAGTCGTGCCCGCGCTTGCCGCGCAGCGCCTCGACGTCCGGATCCTGGATCTGGTCGACCTGCGGTTTCATGCCCTTGCGCGCGGCGATTTCGTCGAGCTTCATGCTCGCCTTGCCGTGGTCGGTCACCATCCGTTTCGCGAACGCGCGCACGTCCGCGGACTGCGCCTGCTGCAACGCGAGCTGGCCCGCCTGCACTTCGGCCTTGCCGGCCAGCGCGGCCTTGTCGACGAATTCCGCATCGACGCCCTGCGGCGCCTTCGCGATGCCGGCATCGCCCGCCCCGGCCCCCGACGTCGGGTTGATCATGCCGCCCGGCACATGCGAATTCGATGCGGGCGGCTCGCTCGGCATCTGTGCACACGCGAATCCCGACACGGCGAGCACGCCCGCGGCGAGCGCCGCGGTCGTCCAGTTGGGTTGTTTCATGCGCTTTCTCCTGGTGTGGACAGCATCGTCACCCGCCGACGATCGAGCCGCCGTTCGGATGCAAGGTCTGTCCCGTCATGTAGCTCGCGCCTTCGGACGCGAGCAGCACGTAGCAGCCGATCAGTTCGTCCGGCTGCCCCGGCCGCTTGAGCGGCACGTTCGCGCCGAACTTCGATACCTGTTCGGCGGTGAAGGTCGACGGAATCAGCGGCGTCCAGATCGGCCCCGGTGCGACGGCGTTCACGCGAATGTCGCGCTCGGCCAGCTCGATCGAGAGCGAGCGCGTGAACGCGACGATCGCGCCCTTGGTCGCCGAGTAGTCGGGCAGCTTCGGGCTGCCGTGATACGCGGTCACCGACGCGGTATTGACAATGCGACCGCCCGCCTTCATGTGCGGCAACGCGGCCTGCGTGCAGAACATCATTCCGTACACGTTCGTGCGGAACGTGCGCTCGAGCTGTTCCTCGGTCACGTCCTCGATGCCCGGCTGCGGATGCTGTTCGCCCGCGTTGTTGACGAGCACGTCGAGCCGCCCCAGCCGCTCGACCGTGCGCGCGACGGCGTCGCGCGCCTGCCGGCGGTCGCCGACGTCGCATGCGATCGCCTCGCAGCGCCGCCCCGCCTGCTCGATCAAGCGCTTCGTGTGCGCGGCATCGTCCGATTCCTTCAGATAGACGATCGCGACATCCGCGCCCTCCTTCGCGAAACCGATCGCGACCGCGCGGCCGATCCCGCTGTCGCCGCCCGTCACGAGCGCGACCTTGCCGGCCAGCTTGCCACTGCCGACGTAATCGGCCGCTTCGTCGTGCGGCTTCGGATGCATCTCCCGCTCGCGGCCCGGCTGTTGCGTCTGCGTCTGCGGCGGCGGTGTCCTGGCGGTGGTCATGGTTTCCTCCTTGAACGGGTGTCGCGAAGGCATCGCAAACGGCGTGCCGTGTACCGCGTAGCCGCACGCCGAGTGGCACGCGCATGCGGAAACGACTCGTTCAGCGCGGACTGCCCTGCGTGGTGCCGTCCGGCCGGCGCACCGGATCGAAGTCGCGCCACTCGCCGTCCTGCCAGTCGCCTTCGACGCGCTCGATCGACTGCGCGCCGGTCGCGCGCAGCACGTCTTCCGCCGCGGCCGCGGTCGTCGCCGTCACGCGCGCGGCCAGGATCACGCCGGTTTCGGTATGCGCAAGCGTGCCCTTGCCTTCGGCCTGCTCGCCGCGCATCCGTCCGAGCGCGCCGCCGAACGCGCCGAGATACGCACCGGCGAGCGCGCCCGCTGCCGGCACGAACCAGTAGTGCACGCCGAGCGCATAGACGATCAGTCCGACGATCGCGCCGATCAGCAGCCCGCGCAGCGCGCCGACCATCGCGCCGCGGCCGCCCGGCTTCGCGGCCGTATCGGCATACACGTCGCCGCCGATCGGAAAGCGCGCGTGCTGGCCGCCCGGGTTCAGGAAGAAGATCGACACGTCGTCCGGGCCGAACGCGCGCTCGTAAAGGTGGCGCGCGCCACCTTCCGCTTCATCGAACGTCGTGAAGCGTCCTGCGACGATCATCGCCATGTTCGTGCTCCTCGTGACCGTAAGGCGCCGCGCACGCGACGGCATGCGCGACGCGACGTGGCGGCGCTCACATCAGCCGCCCGAGCTCCTTCGACACCGATGCCGGCGTGCCGTATTCGCGATCGGGAATCTGCCTGAGCATGTCGAGCACGCGCGGATCGGCATGTGACCGCTCCGCGCACTGGACGACGTCCGCCTTGCTCGCCGGATAGTCCATCCCCTTCAGCGCCTTCTGCACGTCGACGGGGCTCGGCGCCTTGCCGTGCCCCGTCTGGTGGCCGCCCTTGTCGTGATCCTGCTGCGTGCGCTCGCCTTCGTGCGCGCGAGAATGGCTGTATTCGTGGCCCGTATGTTGTCGGGATGACATGGAAACCTCCTTCGAATGAGAAACGGGGAACCGGAAAGGAACGCGATTACGACGACGCGCGCCGCGCGCGTGCCAGCGCGGCGACCACCAGCGCCGCCGCGCCGAGCGCGACCGCGCCCGCGACCTTCGGTTGCTGCACCACCGCGTTGTACGCACAGCCGCGCAGCACGGGCCCTTCCATTCCTTCGCGCTCGTGCAGCGCGTGGCGGGACTCGTACAGCGCGTTGTCGTCGCGCGGGCGCGCGGGGCGCACCGTGCGCTGGCCGCGCGCGAACAGCGTGGCCGCGACGCGATCGAACAGGCGCGGCGCGTGATACGCGCTGGCCGACGCCAGCTTCGCGGCGCCGCCGACGAACAGCGCGCGGCGCGGGTGCGCGGCGGCGAACAGGATCGCGTCGGCGACGAGGTCCGGGTCGTAGATCGGCGGCGGCAGTTTCGCCTCGACGTTCATGTAGTTCTTCGCGTGCATCACGAACATCGTGTCGATGGCGGCCGGCTTGATGAGCGTGACGGATACGGGCAGGTGATCCGACTCGATCTCGAGACGCAGCGAATCGGTGAAGCCCTTGACCGCGTGCTTCGACGCCGCATACGCGCTTTGCAGCGGCACCGGCGCATCGGACGCCTCGCTGCCCATGTTGATGATCGCGCCGCCGTGGAAATCGCTCTTGCGCCGGAAATGATCCGACGCGACCAGCGAGCCGTGCACGACACCCCAGTAGTTGGTGTCGAACAGCCGGCGCTGATCCTCGAGCGGCACCGACGCCGCCGTGCCGAAGATCGACACGCCCGCGTTGTTGACCCACGTATCGAAGCCGCCATAGGTGTCGGCCGCCATCGCGGCGGCGCGTTGCACGTCCTCGAGAATGCCGACGTCGCCGGCGACCGGCACCGCGAGGCCGCCGTGCTGGCGGATTTCCTCGCAGAGCGTGTTCAGCGCGTTCTCGTTGCGCGCGAACAGCACCAGCTTCGCACCGCGCCGTGCCGCCTTGCGCGCGGTGACGAGGCCGATGCCGCTCGTGGCGCCCGTGATCACGATCGTCTGCTCGCCGACCGGTTTGAGCATGCAGTTCATCACTGGACTCCTTCTACGGGGCCGAGGTTATTTCGGGCGGATGGTCAACTGGTTGCGCACGTCCTGCACGCCGTCGATCTGCTTGACGACGCTGGCGGCCTGCATGCGCTGCTGGTCGTCCGGCACGCTGCCGGTCAGCATCACGACGCCGTGGCGCGTCTTCACGTGAATGTCGCCGGCCGACAGGCCGTTCGTGCCGACCAATTCGGCTTTCGCCTTGGTCGTGATGGTCGCGTCGCGGATCTTCGTGCCGGTGCTCGAATGCGTCGACGACGACATGGATGAGGATGACGATCCACCGTCGTCTCCGGCGGCGAACACGTTCGGCGCGACGGCGATACAGGCGGTGGCCGCGGCGATCGCGACCGCCATGCCGAGACGCTTCGCCGCGCGACGGCGGAATCGCGGAGCGCGGGCTTGCAGCGGGAATATCTTCATCGTGACCTCCTATCGTGTGATGCCGGCATGGCCGGCGGACATCCGGGTGGCGCAAATCGCGTGCCGCGCGCAATACGCCGCGTGCACGCGCGGCACGCTGATCGGACGCCCTTTCATCCAACGCGTTGTAATTTTTGCGACACACGGGCGGGGCATGCGCCCCGCGAAGTGCCGGGTATGGCGATTGCCGGAGAGGGACGCAACGGGGCTCGCCGGCGCGGCCCCGACCTCGGGAGCAACACCATGCAAAGAATTGCGTTGATCAGTGAACATGCGTCGCCGCTGGGGGTGATCGGCGGCGTGGATGCGGGCGGGCAGAACATCTACGTCGCGAACGTCGCGAAGCAGTTGGCGGAGCGCGGCCTCGACGTCGACGTCTACACGCGCTGCGACAATCCGCACCTGCCGGAAGTCGTGCGGATCGGTCCGCGCATGCGGGTGATCCACGTGCCGGTCGGGCCGCCCGCCGATATCCCGAAGGAGCGGCTGCTGCCTTACATGGGCGCGTTCGCGGACTACATGACGGCACGCATGCGGCGCGAGCCCGACCCGGTCGACGTGATGCATGCGAACTTCTTCATGTCGGGCGAGGCCGCGTTGCGCGTGAAGAAGCGTCTCGGGATTCCGCTCGTCATGACGTTCCATGCGCTCGGCCGCGTGCGCCGGCTGCATCAGGGCGCGGCCGACGGCTTCCCCGACGAACGCTTCACGATCGAGGATACGCTCGCGCGCCGCGCGGACCGGCTGATCGCCGAGTGCCCGCAGGATGCGCTCGACCTCACCACGCACTACCGCGCCGATGCCGCGCGCATCGAGATCGTGCCCTGCGGATTCGATGCGCGGGAATTCCGGCCCGTGCCGCGTGTCGGCGCGCGTGCGCGGCTCGGCTGGCCGCACGATGCATTCGTCGTGCTGCAGCTCGGGCGGCTGGTGCCGCGCAAGGGAATCGACACCGTGATCGACGCGCTCGCGCGAATGCCGCGTGACCCGAACCGGCCGACGCGGCTCTACATCGTCGGCGGCAGCCAGGCGACGCCCGACCCGGCGCGCGATCCGGAACTCGCACGCCTTGCCGCGCTCGCGCGCGACATCGGCATCGCGAAGCACGTGACCTTCGTGGGCCGGCGCGAGCGCGACACGCTGCACCTGTACTACAGCGCGGCCGACGTTTTCGTGACGACGCCGTGGTACGAGCCGTTCGGCATCACGCCGGTCGAGGCGATGGCATGTGCCGCGCCGGTGATCGGCAGCGACGTCGGCGGCATCCGCACGACGGTGGACGACGGCGTGACCGGCTACCTGGTGCCGCCGCGCGATCCGGCCGCGCTCGCCGAGCGTCTCGTGCAGCTGCGCGCACGACCGGACCTGTGCGATGCGCTCGGCCGGGCCGGTTATCTGCGCGCGCACCGCTTCTATACGTGGCGCGGCGTGACCGACCGCCTCGTCGACATCTACCGCGACGTCGCGCATCCGCAACGCGCCGGCACGGCGGCCAGCAGCCGCCGAACGCCCGTCGCGACCACGCCGGGCGTACTCGCGAACCGCAAGGAGAACGCATGATGAAGGGCTACGATCGCAAACGGGTGCTCGTCACCGGCGGCGCCGGGTTTCTCGGTTCGCATCTCTGCGAGCGCCTCGTGACGGCCGGACACGACGTGCTGTGCGTCGACAATTTCTACACCGGGACGAAGGACAACATCGCGCACCTGCTCGATGCGCCGAACTTCGAGCTGATGCGGCACGACGTGACGTTTCCGCTGTACGTCGAGGTCGACGAAATCTACAACCTCGCATGCCCGGCATCGCCCGTGCACTATCAGCGCGACCCGGTGCAGACGACCAAGACCAGCGTGCATGGCGCGATCAACCTGCTCGGCCTCGCGAAGCGCGTGAAGGCGCGCATCCTGCAGGCGTCGACGAGCGAAGTGTACGGCGACCCCGACGTGCATCCGCAAGACGAGCGCTACTGCGGCCGCGTGAACCCGATCGGCGTGCGCGCGTGCTACGACGAAGGCAAGCGCTGCGCGGAAACGCTGTTCATGGACTATCACCGCCAGTACGGCGTCGACGTCCGGATCGCGCGGATCTTCAACACGTACGGCCCGCGCATGCATCCGGCCGACGGGCGCGTCGTCTCCAACTTCATCACGCAAGCGCTGGCCGGCGAGCCGCTGACCGTCTACGGCGACGGCAAGCAGACGCGCTCGTTCTGCTATGTCGACGACATGGTCGATGCGCTGGTCCGGTTGATGGACGAACCGGGCGACGCATGCGAGCCCGTGAACCTCGGCAGCGACGACGAGATCGCGATGATCGACATCGCGCGCGAGGTCGTGAGGATCGTCGGCACGACGGTCGCGATCGAGTTCTGTCCGCTGCCGTCCGACGATCCGCGCCAGCGGCGGCCCGATCTCGACGCCGCGCACCGGCGCCTCGGCTGGCGCGCGACGACACCGCTCGCGAGCGGGCTCGCGCATACCGCGCGGTATTTCATCCATCGGCAGGTCGTGCATCACACGCCGGGCGATCTCGTGCGCAGCACGCAGATCGCATCGCACATGCTCGCGCAGATCAGCACACGGAACCGGCCGACGGCGACCTGAGCGGGACGGCGTGACGCGCGACGGCCGGTGCCCGTCGCACGTCAGCGGTCGGGCGTCGTCACGCGCGCGATCTTGTGCGCCAGCTCGCGAACGTCGACCGGCTTGCACAGATAGCCGTCGAAGCCCGCTTCGAGCGCGCGGCGCTCGTCGGCGAGGCCGGCGTGCGCGGTCACGGCGAGCACGCGCATATCGGGCGGGGTGCCGCCGTTCGCGGCGCCGCTGCGCAACGCGTCGAGCAGCCAGAAGCCGTCGCCGTCGGACATCGCGAGATCGGACAGCACGACGGTCGGCTTCACGTCCGCGACGATCGCAAGCGCGTCGCGGCCCGACGACGCGATGGCGACGGTCGCGCCGAGCGTGCTCAGCGCGGCGGTCAGGCTCGCGCGCGTGGTGGCGTCGTCGTCGACGATCAGGATGCGCTGCGAGTCGAGCATCAGCGGATCGAGCAGCCCGTCGTGCTGCGCGACGCCCCACGCCATTGCCCCCACCGGCTGCCAGCCGGCCGGCAACGTCACGGTGAACGTGGCGCCGCGATCGCGGCCCGCGCTTTCGACGCGGACCGTGCCGCCGTGCAGCTCGGCGATATGCCGCACGATCGAAAGGCCGAGCCCGAGCCCGCGCCGCGACGACGCGGGCGAATCGTCCGCGCGGCGGAACATGTCGAACACGTACGGGATGAACTCCGGCGCGATGCCTTGCCCGTCGTCGGAGACGGTCAGCGTCGCGTGCGCGGCGTCGCGCGACAGCGTGACCGTCACCGTGCCGCCCGCCGGCGTGAACTTCAGCGCGTTCGACACGAGATTCGACAGCATTTGCCGCAAGCGCTCGGCGTCGCCCGACACCACGCATGCCGGCGCGGCGCAGTCGAATCCGAGCGCGATGCCGGCCGACGACGCGGCCGTCTGGAATGCGTTCGTCGCATCGGCGAACAGCCGCACCACGTCCACCGGCATCGCCTCGATCCGCAGCTTGCCGGTCTCGAGCGACGATGCGTCGAGGATGTCGCCGACCATGCGTGTGAGCGAACGCGCGCTGCGGTCGATCGCGTCGATCGCCTGCTGCTGCAACGCGTCGTCGCGCGAATTGCGCAGCACCTCGACCCAGCCGTAGATCACGTTCAGCGGCGTGCGCAGTTCGTGCGATACGGTCGCGAGCAGTTCGTCCTTCAGACGGTTCGACGTGTCGGCCTGATCGCGCGCGTCGCGCGCGCCTTGCAGCGAACGGTGCGCGCGCAGGTCGCGGCGGCGCTGCGCGCCGGTCTCGCGCAGCGTCAGCGACAGCGCGACGCAGCTGCGCGCGTCGCCTTTCACCGGGCATGCGGATACCGTCGCGCGAAAGCGCCGGCCGTCGCGGCGCACGCACAGCAGCTCGAGCGGGCCGACCGGTTCGCGCAACGCGTCGAACGTCTCGGCCAGCGGGTTGCGCGCCAGCCAGCGCATCGCGACCAGCGCTTCGAGCGGCCGCCCGCACGCGTCGTCCTCGTCGTACCCGAAGATCCGCTGCGCGGCCGGGTTCCAGCTCACGATGCGGCCATGGCCGTCGATCCCGACGATCGCGTCCGGCGATGCCTCGACGACCGCGAGCTGCAGCCGCGACTTGTCGGCGAGCACGCGCGCCATGCCGCCATCGCGCAACAGCAGCACCGCGCCGTCGATGTTGCCGTCCGCATCGGCGATCGGCGACGCCGCCTCGACGATCGGCACCGGCCGGCTGTCGTCGGCGCCGTGCAGCCAGTGCCGGTCGGACAACGCATGCGCGCCGCCGAGCGCACGGTCGAGCGGCGTCGTCTGCACGCGCCGGCCGTCGTGATCGAACTCGCGCAGCACGTCGCGCACGGGTCGACCTGCCGCCTCGTCCAGGCCGCAGCCGGCCAGTTCGGCCGCCGCCGCATTCAGGTAAGTCACCCGGCCTTTCGCATCGGTCGCGATCACGCCGTGCGGCAGCGCCTGCAGCACGGCATCGAGCTGCCGCCGCGCGTCGGCTTCCCGCTGGCGCGCGAGCTCGTTCGTGAGGCGCGCGTGGCGCAGCATCGCCGCGACCGCGCACACCAGCGCGCCGACCAGCAAGAAGATGCCGAGCCGCACGAGGCGGGCCGGCAACGGTTCGGTATACGCGCCGGGATCGGACAGGAACAGCGTCCAGACCAGCAGCCCGCTCGCCGCGGTCGACGCGATCCCGAACACGAACGACGTCGCCCACGCGGCGCCGGCCAGCATCGGGTAGTACAGGACGAGCGACAGGTTGACGCCGCCGAAGCGGATCGCCAGCGCCTGCAGCACGGTCGCGATCGCGACGAGCATCACGGCGGTGGCGTAATTTCCGGCCGGCGGCCGTGCAAAATCAATCATCCGACACGCTCCTGCCGGCGAACCGGCGGCGGCGGGCCACGCGTGAACGGATGGGCACGTCACATGCTCGGCCGCTTACGCCGACCCGGGAGACCTTCACGCCATGACCATTCCGACACGCTGGCTCGCCATCTCGCCGCATCTCGACGACGCCGTCTTCAGTTGCGGCGAATTGCTCGCGCAGTCGCCCGGCTCGGTCGTCGTCACGGTCTTCGCGGGGATACCGGCCCGCGGGACGGCCGCGCCGCCGTGGGACCGGCGCGCGGGTTTCCGCACGGCGGACGAAGCCATGCGCGCGCGCCGCGACGAGGATCGGCACGCGCTCGAGACGCTCGACGCGCAGGCGGTGTGGCTCGATTTCCTCGACGACCAGTACGGCATGCCGGCCGCGTCGACGGCGATCGCCGCGCGCGTGGCCGCGGCCATCGACGCGCACCCGGGCTTCGGCGTGCTCGCGCCGGCCGGCCTGTTCCATCGCGATCACGTGCAGGTGCAGCAGGCCATGCTGACGCTGCTGCGCGACGACGGTCGGTCGGGCGATGCATCGCGCGTGTGGCGCTTCTACGAGGACGTGCCATACCGGCGGATCGACGGGCTGATGGCCAGGCGCGTGATCGGCTGGCGCGAACGCGGCTGGACCGGCCATCCGGTCGGCGCGCCGACCGGCAGCCGTATGGACGGCGCGGCAGCAAAAGCCGCCGCCGTGGACGCGTATGCGAGCCAGATTGCGCTGTTCGAGCCTCATATGCGTGCCGATCTCCAGGAACCCGAAACATACTGGCGGCTCGAATGCGACGGCTCGTCCGCGTAACGCCCGCGCATGTCGTGCTGCCGCCACGCGAAGCGCGCGTGACCGCGGTCGTGCTGACCTGGCGGCGCCCGACGGAACTCGCGCGCACGCTCGCACGACTCTCCAGCCTGCCCGACCGGCCGGCGATCGTCGTCGTCGACAACGGATCGGACGATGCAACCGCGGCGCTCGTACGCAACCGCTTTCCGCACGCGACGCTGGTGCATGCACCGGTCAATCTCGGCGCGTCCGGCCGCAACCTCGGCGCGGCCGTCGCGCGCACGCGCCACGTCGCGTTCTGCGACGACGACACCTGGTGGGCGCCCGGCTCGCTCGCCGAAGCAGCGAACCTGCTCGATGCGTATCCGCACGTCGCGGCCGTCACCGCGCGCGTGCTCGTCGGGCCGGAGCAGCGCGAGGACCCGACCTGCCGGCTGATGGCCGACAGCCCGCTCGATGCGCCCGTCGCGCTGCCGGGCCGGCCGATCCTCGGGCTGCTGGCCGGTGCGACCGCGTTCCGACGCGACGCGTTCCTCGCCGCGGGCGGATATCATCCGCGCTACTTCCTCGGCGGCGAGGAAGCGCTGCTCGCGCTCGACCTGTATCGCGCGGGCGCGTGGCTCGTCTATGCACCGCATCTGACGGTTCATCATCACCCTTCGATGCAACGCGACGTGCACGCGCGCGCGAGCGTCGCCGCACGCAACGCGGTATGGACCGCGTGGCTCAGGTGGCCGGCCGGCGCGGCGCTCGCGCATACGTTGCGCATGCTGCCGCGCCTGTGGCGCGAACGCGGCATCGCGCCCGCGTTCGCGGGCGTGCCGTGGATCTTGCGCGAGCGGCGCGCGCTGCCGCCGCATGTCGAGCGCATGCGTCGCCGCCTCGACGACGATGCGCGCCGCCGTGCGGGCGCGCGCGCATGAGCCTGTCGGGCACGACATCAGGAATCCGGTTTCTCCACTTCGTCTTCCAGTTGCGCGAGCCGGTTGTAGATCGTCTTCAGGCTGACGTCGAGCACCTCCGCCGCCTGCGCCTTCACGCCGCCGCATTGCGCGATCGTGCCGAGAATCAGCTTGCGGTCGACTTCCTCGAGCGGCGTGCCGAACGGCACCGTCACGCGCTCCTCGTTCGAGTCGACCATGTTCGACAGTTCTTCCATGATCGGCGGCGGCAGCGTGTCGATCACGTCCGCGTCGCTGAAGATGCTCGCGCGCTGCACGAAGTTGCGCAGCTCGCGCACATTGCCGGGCCACGCGTAAGTCTTCAGCGCTTCGCGCGCGGCCGGCGCGAAGCGCAGGTTGCGGCCGCTTTCCTCGTTGTAGCGCTGCAGGAACGCATCGGCGAGCATCGGGATGTCGTCGCCGCGCTCGCTCAGCGACGGCAGCGGGATCGGGAAAACGTTGATCCGGTGATAGAGGTCGGGCCGCAGCTTGCCGTCCGCCATCGCGCCTTCCGGATCGCGGTTGGTGGCCGCGACGATGCGCACGTCGACGTCGATCTCGCGCGTCGAGCCGAGCCGCGTGAGCCGCCCGGTTTCCAGCACGCGCAGCAGCTTGACCTGCGATTCGACCGGCATCTCGGTGATTTCGTCGAGGAACAGCGTGCCGCCGTCCGCGCGTTCGAAGAAGCCCTTGTGCTGCCGCTCGGCGCCGGTGAAGCTGCCGCGGTCGTGGCCGAACATCTCGCTCTCGACGAGGTTCGCCGCGATCGCGCCGCAGTTCACCGCGAGGAACGGGCCGCGCCGGCGCAGGCTCAAATCGTGAACCGTCTGTGCGGCGAGCTCCTTGCCCGTGCCCGACTCGCCGGTGAGCAGCACCGACGCTTCGGTTCGCGCGACGCGGCCGATCGCATCGTAGACGGCCTGCATCGCGGGCGAGCTGCCGAGCATCCGGCCGAAGCGGCCGAGACGCTTCAGCTCGGAGCGCAGTTCGGCGATTTCCTCGTGCAGGGCGGTGGTGCGCGGCACGCGCGCGAAGATGCTGTTCAGCCGCTGCATGTTGAGCGGTTTCACCAGATAGTCGGTCGCACCGCGCCGCAATGCGTCGATCGCGGTTTCGAGGCTTGCGTGACCGGTGGTCAGCACCATTTCGCAATGCGCGTGCTTGGGCAATGCGTCGAACAGATCCATCCCGTTGCCGTCCGGCAGCACGAGATCGCACAGCACGAGATCTGGGGTATGCGTTGAAACGAGCGTGCGCGCTTCTTCGAGCGTCGCGGCCGTGTCGCAGGCGAGTTGCTGCGCCTGTGCGAGCGTCGCGAGCATCGTGCGCGTATCGGCATCGTCTTCGACGATCAGGACATAAGGCATCGAAGCTCCTGGTAGTGCGGCTCCGGCGCCAGGCATCGGCCGAAACCGCGTCGGGCGTGCAATGGGGGGTACGACGCCGGCACCTGGCGCCACGTCCGCACTGCACACGAATGAGCAGACTAGCTGTCCTGCAATGACAAACGAGTGCTTAGCAGTATAGAAGAAGCACGTCGCGCGATCGCCGCTCATCGAATAAATCTATCCCTCGACCACGGTGGCATTGCCAGATTCAATCCGGCAATTCCAGCATAAAAGGTATGATTTCCACATGAAAAAAACGACGCATGACGGTCATTTTTTCATCCAGCCCTCGACGATTTCGGTCAATACTTCCCAACGCGATATCACTCATGTCGAAATCCGACGATGACGGCACGCGATTGTTCGGCCGCTCGCAAACGATCCAGAATCTGCTGCTAAAGGTATCGCGCGTCGCCGCTACGCGCGTCAGCGTGCTGGTGGTCGGCGAAAGCGGCGCCGGCAAGGACATCGTCGCGCGGCTCATCCACGACATGAGCCCGCGCCGGCGCGGGCCGTTCGTGCCCGTCAATTGCGGGGCGATCCCGAAGGACATCGCGGAGTCCCATTTGTTCGGACATGAAAAAGGCAGCTTCACCGGCGCCGTTGCACAACATGTGGGCATGTTCGAAGCCGCGCGCGGCGGGACGCTGTTTCTCGACGAAATCGCGGAAATGCCGGCGGAATTGCAGGTGAAATTGCTGCGCACGCTCGAGTCGAACACGATCATGCGCGTCGGCGGTCACGAAGCGATTCCGCTCGACGTGCGGATCGTCGCGGCCACCCATCACGACCCCGTGGAGGCCGTGCGCAGCGGCCGGCTGCGCGAGGATCTCTTCTACCGGATCGCGACGATCGCGCTGCACGTGCCCGCGCTGCGGCAGCGCGAGGACGACGTCGGCGACATCGCGCTGCAGATCGTCGACCGGCTGAACGCCCGGCACCGCACGCGCAAGCGGCTGTCGATGCAGGCGATGAAGGCGCTGCGCGCGTACACGTGGCCCGGCAACGTGCGCGAGCTGCGCAACGCGCTGGAGCGCGCGTTCATCCTCGCGGACGAACAGATCGAACTGCAGTTGCCGCGTCGGCAACTGCCGCGCGACGAAGTTCGGCACAACGCGATGACGCTGCATATCGGCACGACGCTCGCGCATACGCAGCAGCGCTTCATCGTCGCGTCGCTGCGTCATTTCAACGGCGACAAGCCGCGCACCGCGAAGGCCCTCGGCATCAGCCTGAAGACGCTGTACAACCGCCTCGCGCTATTGTCCGAACACGAGCGCAACGCGGCGAACGGCGCGGCAGCGCCGGCGTCGGGTACGAGCAGCGCAAGTGGTGCAAGTGGTACAAGTGGCGCCGGCGGCACCGCGAGCGCGGGCACGCCACCGAATGCAACGAACCCGTAAGCACACCGCCCCGGCGGCTGAACCGCTCACGACGCGACGTCGCACAACGCGCTATCCCACTCACGCACGAACCGCTCGATCCCGAACCGCTCGCACGCATCGCGCTTCGCGGCCGCGCCCCACTCGCGCGCGAGATCCGGATCGCGGATCAGCATGCGCATCGCGTCGATCAATACCTCCGGCCGCGTATCGGCGACGCCGTTGCTGCCGCTCTTGACGAGCTGCGCCATCTCCGTCGTTGCGAGCGCAACGATCGGCAGCCCGATCATCATCGCCTCGATCACCGCGAGCCCGAGGCTCGTGTAGCGGATCGGATTGAAGAAGAACCGGTAGTGCGACAGGAATTGCGGCAGCGCCGGGTTCGGCACCTCGCCGATGCCGCCGAGCACGGTCGAGCCCATGCCCACCAGATCGAGCGGCACGCTGTGACGCACGGACTCGAACAGGTCCGCGCCGAGACGCCGCCCGCGCCGCGCGATGTTGTTCACGACCGTCACGCCCTTCGGCAGCGTGCCCCGATACTCGACACCGTCCGGAATCAGCACGCCATGTTCGATCACGCGCGTCGGCGTGACGCCGCTGTCCCACATCAGCGCGTTGAACGGCGTCACGTGCACCAGCAACACGTTCGGGTCCTGCACCGGGTGCAGCGTGTCGGTCGGATGCTCGCGCGGCGGATCGTGTTCGACGAACAGCGCCGGCAACGCACGCTGCGCGTCGCTCAGGAGCCGCAACCGGTCGTGCGCGTAGTGATTGTGATGCTGGTACAGCACGCAGTCGAACTCGGTGTCGCGCACGCACTCGACGGGCACCTCATACACGTTGTCGCCCCACGGCAGGTGCCCGACCCGCCCCGCGTAACCCGGCGGATGCTGCGGCTTCGTCACGATGTAGAAATCGTGCGGCGCCTGCGACAGGTAATACAGATAGTTGCCATGCACGTGCCAGGTGAGCACGCGCAACCGCTTACGTGACATGACGTCTCTCCTCCGCGAGCAGTTCGCCCGCTCGTTCCATCACGTCGTCGACGCCGATCGCCGTCGCGCACTCGTGCCCGTACGGGCACGTGTCGAACATGCACGGCCGGCAGGCCGGATAGTTCGCGAGCACGCGATGGCGTTCCGCGTCGAGCGGCGCCCAGCGTCCCGTATCGCTGCCGCAGGCGACGACGATGCTCGGCGTGCCGAACGCCGCCGCGACATGCGACACGCCCGTGTCGTTGCACAGCACGAGACGCGCGCGGCCGACCAGCGCGGCCAGCGCGCCGAGCGGCGTGCGCCCGCACAGGTTCACGCACGGCCGCGCGAGATGTTCGACGAACGCACCGGCCAGCGCAAGTTCCGCGCGCGTGCCGGTCAGCACGATCTGCCAGCCGTCGTCCGCGAGCTGCCGTGCCACGCTCGCGAAGCGCTCGACCGGCCAGCGCCGCGACGCCATCCGCGCGCCCGGATGAACGATCACGTAGCGGCCCGGATCGAGCGCATGTTCGTCGCACAGCACATGCCATAGCGCGTAGTCGAGGCCGCCGAGCGGGAATTCCAGGTAATCGCCCCAGTCCGGATAACCGAGCTTGCGCGTCAGCGCCAGGTAGCGCGTGACCTCGGGTTCGCCGTCGCGCCAGACGACCGAGCAGTCGAGCGCGGTCGTGCCGCCGTCGGGCGGCACGAAGCCGGCGGTGCGCGTCGCGCCGAGCGACGCGACGATCGCGTTGGTCTGCGCGCCGCTGCCGTGCAACTGGATCGCCAGATCGAAGTCGCGCGCACGGCATTCCGCGACGAACGCCTCGCGCGCGGCCGGCTCGGCGTCCGGCTGCTCGCCCAGGCCCGGCGCGCCGGGAAACGCGATGAAGTTGTCGACGTAATCGGAGAAGCGCGACGCGAACTCGCGCGCCCACGGCAAGCCGATCAGCGTGATGCGCGCGTGCGGCTCGCCGCGCCGCAGCGCGCGCAGCGCCGGCACCGCGCACAGCATGTCGCCGAGCTGCAGCGCGCGGAATACCGCGATGCGTGCCGGACCGGACGATGAAACGGATTCGAGCATCATAGGAAAAACACCCGGAAGTGAAGTGCGCCGCGCACGCGCCAATACAGCGACACGGGCGGGATCGCGATCGACGTGACGATCATCTCGGCGACGTGCGACGGCGTGAGCCGCGTGCCGCGCAGCCGCTTTACGCAGAACGCGGCCGTGATCACGGCCCAGGCCACCGCGCACGCAATGCCCGGCGCGCGCCATCCGGCCGCGAAGCAGCCGATCGCGCCGAGCACGAACAGCACGGCCGCATAGTAATTCCAAGGCGGCATCGCACGGATATGACGCCGGTAGGTCGCGCGATGCTTCTTGTACAGCAGCGCGTCGAAATACACCTTCGATTGCTGGCCGATGCTCGCGCCCCAGCGTGCGGGGCGCACCGGATGCACGATCCGCGCGGCGTCGACGCCGACGATCGGTCCCGCGTGCTCGCGCAGCGCGAACATCAGGTCGGCGTCTTCGCGCCATGCGCGCGTGAAGCGCTCGTCGAACCCGCCAACGCACTCGAGCGCCGTGCGCCGCACGAAGCAGTTCGCCGTCGCGAATTCCGCATGCGCGAGGCCGGCCGCGTCGCGCTCGTAGTCGGTCGGACGCGCGCGCAGCGGCACGTCGATCCGCCCCGCCGCGGCCACCGCCGCCGGTTCGGCGAGCAGCGCGGCCGCGCCATGACGCAGCCAGGTCGGATCGGGAATCGTGTCGTCGTCGGTGAACGCGATCAGCGCGCCGCGCGCGCTGCGCCAGCCGATGTTGCGCGCGCCCGCCGGCCCCTGCGTATCGGGCGCGGTCATGTAACGGATCACCGGCACGTCGTTCACGCGTGCGCGGCATGCGTCGACGGTCTCCCATGCGCTGCCGGCCGGGTCGTCGTCGACGACGACGATCTCGTAGGTGGTCGGATCGAACACCTGCACGCACAGCGCTTCAAGGCAGCGCTCGAGCAGGTCGGGCCGCCGATACGTCGGCACGACGACCGACACGACCGGCGGCAGTTGCACGTCGCGCATGTTCATCTCTGCTTCTCCAGCAGGAACGAGCCGATCACGAGCGCGTCGAGCGGCGAGGTCCAGAAGCACTCGATCGCGTCGCGCGGCGAACAGACGATCGGCTCGCCGCGCGTGTTGAACGACGTGTTGACGAGCACCGGCACGCCGGTCAGCGCGTCGAACTCGGTCAACAGCGCATGCAGCAGCGGATGCTGGTCTTCATCGACGGTCTGCACGCGCGCGGTGCCGTCGATGTGGCGCACCGCCGGAATCGTCGCTTCCGCCCCCGGCGCAACGTCGTACACGAACAGCATGAACGGCGCGCGCAGCGGCAGGCGCCGGCCGCCGTTGAACCACTGATGCGCCTTGCTTTCGAGCACGACCGGCGCGACCGGCCGGAAGTCCTCGCGATCCTTGATCCGGTTCAGCTTGCGCTGCATGCCCGGATCGATCGGCGACGCGAGAATCGAGCGGGCGCCGAGCGCGCGCGGCCCGAACTCCATGCGGCCCTGGAACCAGCCGATCACACGGTTCGCCGCGAGCAGCGCGGCGGTTTGGGCGGCGACGTCCGCGAGCCGCCGATACGGCAGTTGCGCGTCCGTCAGAAAGGCCTCGATCGCGTCGTCGCTGTACGACGGCCCGAGATACGCGTGATCCATCCGCCACTCGCCGCGCATCCCGCGCATCCGGAAGTCGGTCCACAGCGCGGCGCCGAGCGCGGTGCCCGCGTCGCCGGCGGCCGGTTGCACCCATACGTCGTCGAACGGGCCGCGATCGCGAATCTTCGCGTTCATCACGCAATTCAGCGCGACGCCGCCCGCCATCGCGAGCTGCCGCTCGCCGGTCTCGGCGGCGAGCCAGTCGACCGCCTGCAGCGTCGTCTCCTCGAGCACCAGCTGCAGCGCGTGCGCGATGTCGCAATGATGCGGTTCGATCGGTCCGCCGCGCTCGCGCGATGCGCCGAACAGCGCGACGAGATCGGCATCGACGATTTCGTAGCGTCCGTCGCCGCGGTAGCTCACCAGCTTGCGCATCTCGTCGGCGAACACCGGCTTGCCGTACGACGCGAGCGCCATCACCTTGTACTCGTCGGACGAATGCAGGAAGCCGAGGTAGCGCGTCACGCGCTCGTACAGCAGGCCGAGCGAATGCGGCAGATTGACCTGACCGAGCCGCCGGTACGACTGGCCGTCGAACGCGCCGTAGCTCGTCGTCGCGCGTTCGCCGCGCCCGTCCATCGTCATCACCGCGCAATGCTCGTACGGCGCCGCGAGAAACGCGCTGGCCTCGTGCGCGAGATGATGCTCGATGAAGTGCCAGCGGAACGGCCCGTCGTGCGCGACGCCGCGAAACCGTCGCTGCAGGTGGTGCGGCGCGCCGCCGGCGAGCTGACGCGGCGCGTTCACGATCGACGACAGGAACAACGGATGCCACGGCGACACGCCGTCGGCGCGCGGCGCATGCGCGGACGGCGCAAGCGGCAGCGTCAGCGCCGTCTCGGTGCCATGACGATCGAGCTCGAGCCACGGATCGTACGAATACGCGACGTGGTCGACATCCGCGAGCGCGATGTCCGCTTCCGCGAGACAGTAATCGATCGCGTGATACGGCAGCTCCCACGTCGAGAACGGCACCGGCCGCTTCGCGTGCTTCACGTGCGTGAAGCGTTCTTCCTCGGCCGCCGCGATCACCATGCCGTCGCGAACGAGGCAGGCGGCGCTGTCGTGAAAGGCGGCGTTGATGCCGAGCGTATAGGTCGGAGCGGGCATGCGTCAGTTCCTCGTGGTGACGTGCGCGAACGGAATCACGTTCGACGCGTTCGCCGCAGCCGGCTCGGCACCGCGCACGGCGGCCAGCGCGGCCGCACGTTGCGCATGGCGCACGCTGCCGCGCAACAGCGCGTGGGTCGCCTCGACGACGTCGTCGACGCTCACGCCGAGCAGGCACGGATGGCCGGGCTGATCGCATACGCTGCGGTAGCAGTTGCGGCACGGCACGTCGACGTTCAACGCGCGGTGCGGCACACGCCATGGCGTGTGCTGCGGATTGGTCAGCGCGTACAGGTCGACGACCGGCGTGCCGAGCGCGGCCGCGAGATGCACCGGGCCGCTGTTGTTCGACAGGAGGAGGTCCGCCGTCTCGATCAGCGCGCCGAGTTCGCCGAGCGGCAGCGTGCCCGCGAGCGCCACGGCGCGCGGTCCCGCGCGTTCGCACACGGCATCGACGAGCTCACGCTCGTCGGCGCTGCCTGTCACCGCGATGCCGTCGAACAGCGGCGCAAGCCGCGCGGCCGCGGCGCCGAAGCGCTCGGCGGGCCAGCGGCGCGACGCCGCGCTCGCGCCCGGATGCACGACCAGCCAGCGCGCGCGCGACGGGCCCGGCCGGCGCGGACCGCCGATCCGCTGCAACGCGGCGCGCAACCGCTGGTGCAACGCGCGTCGCGCCGCATCGCCCGGCTCGAACGCCATCCTCCAGTCGGAGGTTTTCGCGCCGACGGCGCGCACCAGCGCAAGCTGGCGCGCGACCTCGTGGCGCACGTGGGAATCCGGCTCGGTTTCGGGCACGCGATCGGTCAGTAGTTCGTACGGATTCTCGCGGCAATGCGCGAGCCTCAGCGGGATGCCGGCGAGCCAGCACATCATCGCGGCGGGCAGCGGGCTCTGGCTGTACACGGTGAAGATCGCCGCCGCGTCGAAGCGGCCGGCCAGCAGCCGGTCGATCATGTCGAGATCGGTCACCGGATCGCCGTGCGCGTCCGGATGTTTGACCCATGGCGCGTCATACGTCCACACGTCGTCGACCATCGGCAGGTGTTTCGTCAGCGCGGCGCCGGTACGCGACGTCAGCAGCGTGAGCCGGCGGCCATGCCCGCTCTCCTTCAGCGCGCGCAGTGCGGGCGTCGTCATCAGCACGTCGCCGAGGCTGTCGAGCCGCACGCACAGGATGCGTCGGGCGCGCTCCCAGGCGGCGCTCATCGCCGCACCCACGAGCCGTGACGGCGCACGGCCTCGCGTACGACGATGTCGGCGGCGAGATCGAGACGGTCGACCACATGGTGCGGCGTGCGCGCGGCATCGAGCCGCCATTCGGTCTCGTTGCCGCAGTCGACGAGTATCGTGCTGCAGCGCGCGGCGCGGCCGGCCTCGACGTCGTCGAGAATGTCGCCGATCATCCAGCTCCATTCCGCGACCGCGCCGAACGTGGCGATCGCGCGGCGCACCATCGCGGGGCGCGGCTTGCGGCAGACGCAGTCGCACGTGTAGCGCGGCACGCTGCCGGCCGGGTGATGCGGGCAATAAAAAAAATCCGCCAGCGTCGCGCCGTTCGCTTCGAACAATTCGGCGAGACGCTGACGGACCGCGCCAAGCTTCGATTCGTCAAAGTAGCCGAGCGCGACGCCCGGCTGGTTCGACACGACCGCGATCGGCATGCCCGTCGCGCCGAGCGTGCGCAACGCGCGCGCGGCGCCCGGCGCGAGCCGCATCCGCGCGGGGTCGACGTTGTACGGCACGTTCTCCAGCAGCGTGCCGTCCTTGTCGAGCAGCACCGCGCCGGGTAGCCGTCGCTCACGCCTCAGGGCCATGACGTCTCCTTCATCGGCAACACCATCAGTTCCGGCACGACGGTGCCCGGCGGCTGCGTCAGCACGAACCGCACGGCGGCCGCGACGTGCTCCGGCGGCTGGAGCGTGTCCTCGTCGATGTCGGGGAAGCGGTCGAGCAGGAACGGCGTGCGCATCCCCCCCGCGACGATCGCGGACACGCTCACGCCGGCCGGCCGCAACTCCGCATGCAGCGCATGCGACAGCCCGAGCAGCCCCCACTTCGTCGCGTGATACGCGGACGCATTCGGCCATGCGCGTTTCGATGCGGTGGACGCGATGTTGACGATGTGCCCCGCGCCGCGCGCCTTCATCATCGGCACGACCGCGTGGCACATCAGGTACGGGCCGAACAGGTTGGTCATCAGCACCTGTTGCCAGGCGGCGACGCTGACGTCGTCGATCGGCGCGGTCACGTCGATCGCCGCGTTGTTGACGATCACGTCGAGATCGCCGAGCGCCTCGCGCGCGTCGTGCACGACCTGCAGCACCGACGCCTCGTCACGCACGTCGAGCGGCCTTCCGACCGCCTGGCCGCCATGCCGCTCGAGGCGCTGCGCGACGGCCGCCGCGCGATCGCCGTCGAGATCGGCGACGATCACGTGCGCGCCATGTTGCGCGAGTTCCTCGCAGATGGCTTCGCCCAGGCCGCGGCCGCCGCCCGTCACGAGCGCGGTGCGGCCGGCGAGCGGCGTTCGGGCTGGATCGTGAGTCGCGTTCAACATGCACCTCCTGCGAGTGTTCGAAGAATCGTGGCCGTGACGCTTGCCGCGACAAGCGCCGGTGCAGGAGGTACAGCGAGAACCGTGCCAGACTGCGCACGCCCGCGCCGCATCGGGCCGCCGCGCCCGCCGACGGGCTTTTTTATAAGCTGCTGTAAAAACCGGCGCGGCCTGCGGCGCTCAGATCGCGAGCCCGTCTGGCGTCGCCTGCGCGCGGTGCTTCGCGAGCGCGCGCAGGCAGTGCGCGATGCAGCCCGCGAACGCCTCGTCGAACCACGGCTGCGCGCCCGACACGCCGACCACGATCCCGTGCTGCGCGACGCCGCCCCACAGGTTCGTGTCGCCCGCCCGCAGCCGGTACGGCTCCAGCGCCTGCACGACGTGACCGTCGCGGCCGGTTTCCCACGACAGTCGCGCCTTCGCGCGCGCATAGGCGCGATAGTCGGCGTCCCAGTCCTTCGGGTCGGGCAGCGAGAACTCATAGAGGATCGCGTCCTCGAACGCCGCGTCGCGCGGCCCGAGCGCCGGATCCATGATCACGATGTGCAGGCAACCGCTGTCGCCGACGAAGTCGCTCTCCAGCGCGGCCGACAACGTCGGCAACAGCAGTTCGACGGCCGCGACCGCGGCCTGGCGATTGGCGAACGCGCTACCGGCGCGACGCTCGGTCAGGGCTTCGGATGTCGCCGGGTTCGGAAGGTTCGGCATGGATATCTCCAGAGGAAAACGCGAGCGCACGCAGCGTCGCGATCAGGTCGGCCGCTGCCGCGGGCTTGGTCAGATATGCATGGAAACCCGCTTCGACCGCGCGCGTGCGGTCACGCTCGCGCGCATGGCCTGACAATGCAATCGCTTCGAGCGGCGCGCGGCCGTCGCGCCCGCGCTCGGCATCGAGCTGGCGCACGCGGCGCATGACCGTGTAGCCGTCTTCCTCGTCATCGCCGAGGTCGATGTCGCACACCAGGAGCGCCGGCCAGTCCGCGCGACGCGCGCGCCACAGCTCGTCGAGCAATGCCTGGCCGGACGCGAACACGCGCACGTCCGCGCCGGCGACCTTCAGTAGCGCGGCAAGCGCTTCGCGGGCCTCGTCGTGATCGTCGACGCATGCGATTCGCAGGCCGTCGAGCGGTTTCGCGTCCGCGGTCGCAACGGCCTCCGGCCCAAGATCCGGTGCGGCGGCGGTCGGTTGCATCGACGCCGGTGCAACCGCGCACATCGGTAGCGACAAGTGCAGCGTCACGCCGATGTCGCCGCGCTCCCGCACGACGTAGCCGCCCGCGTCCTCTATCGCGCTTTGCAGCTGTTCGAGATCGACGAACGACAATTCCGGCACCTCGACGCCCGCGCACGTGATCGTGATCCGCGCCTCGGGGTCGTGCCGTGCGGTCCGCACCTCGATCTGCCCGCCGCCGCTCGCATCGATCCCGGCGCGGCACAGCGCCCACACGAAGCGCCGCAGCGCGGCCGGATCGGCCTTGACGACCAGATCCTCGCTCGACAGCTCGCGGAACACCGGCACGCCGCGGCGCGCGGCGGCATCCGCCAGCGCGTCGAGCACCTGCGCCACCAGCGGATTGATCCGCACCGGCTGCCGCGCAAACGTCGCCTCCGTGCGTTCGAGTTCACGCTGCTTCGCCTGCAGCGACCACATCTGCGCGTATACGCCATCGCTCGCCAGCAGTTCGTCGTGCGTGCCCTGCTCGACGAGCCGGCCGTGCTCCATCACGAGAATCCGGTCCGCGTCGACGACCGTCGACAGCCGGTGCGCGATGACGAGACTCGTGCGGTGGCGCGCGATGCGGGCCAGCTCCTGCTGGATTGCGCGCTCCGAGCGCGTGTCGAGCGCCGACGTCGCCTCGTCGAACACGACGATCGGCGGCGCCTTCAGCAGCGCGCGCGCGATCGCGACACGCTGCCGTTCGCCGCCGGACAGCCGCACGCCGCGCTCGCCGACCCGCGTGTCATACGCGTCGGGCAGCCGCTCGATGAACGCGTCGAGCTGCGCGCCGCGCGCGGCCGCGATCACGTCGCCGCGCGTCGCGTCGCGCTTGCCGTACGCGATGTTGTAGGCCAGCGTGTCGTTGAAGAGGATCGTGTCCTGCGGCACGATGCCGAGCGCGTCGCGCAGGCTGCGCGCGGTCACGAGGCGCAGGTCCTGGCCGTCGATGCGGATCGTCCCCGCATCGGGCTGGTACAGCCGGAACAGCAGCCGCGCGAGCGTCGACTTGCCCGAGCCGCTGCCGCCGACCACCGCCACCGATTGCCCGGGCTCGACGCGAAACGACACGTCCCACAGAATCTGCCGGCTCGGCTCGTAGCCGAAGTCGACATGCTCGAACGCGATCGCGCCGCCGCGCACCACGAGCGGCTGCGCACCCGGCACGTCGCCCTCCTCGCCCGGCTTGCCGCGTGCGTCGAGCAGCCCGAACAGTCGCTCGACGTTCGTCATCGCATCGTTCGCTTCGCGGAACACGAAGCCGAGCGCGTTCAGCGGCAGGCTGATCTGGATGATGTACGCGTTGATCAGCACGAGATCGCCGATCGTCATCGTGCCGCGCGCGACATGCTGGCCGGCGAGCAGCATCACCGCCGCGATGCCCGCGCCGATGCACGCGCTCTGCCCGATGTGCAGCGTCGACAGCGCGTACTGGTTGTCGATGCCGGCCTCGCGCCATGCGTCGAGCACGCGTTCGAGCCGGTCGCGCTCGACGTCCTCGCGCGCGAAGTACTTGACGGTATCGACGTTGAGCAGGCTGTCGACCACGCGCGCGTTCGATTCGACCTCGAGTGCGTTCACGCGACGCTGGTAGCGGATCCGCCGGCGCGTGAAGACGGCCGTGTATGCCGCATAGACGGTGAACGTGACGAGGATGATCGCGGTGAAGCCGCCGCCGTACTTGCCGATCACGATCACCAGCACCGAGCCGATCTCGATCGCGGTCGGCACGACGGTAAATACCGCGACGCCGAGCAGGTAGCCGATGCCGGCCGTGCCTTTCTCGAGGTCGCGCACGACGGCGCCTGTTTCGCGCTGCGAATGAAAGCGCGCGCCGAGCCGGTGCAGGTGACCGAACGTGCGGACCGTAAACGACGCGACGGTGTGCTGCGTGACCTGCACGAAGGTCATGTCGCGCACTTCGTTCAGTGCGTTCGCCGCGAAGCGCACGACCGCATACGCGAACAGCAGCAGGACCGGCAGCGCGATCGGCTGGCCCGCCGCACGGCCGAATCCGTCGACGATGTCCTTCAGCAGCAGCGGCACCGAGACGGCCGCCGCCTTCGCGAGCACGAGCAGCACGATCGCCGCCAGCACGCGCCCGCGGTAATGCCAGATCGCGCGCCACAGCTCGACCGCGATGCGCACGCGCAGGCCGCGCGCGTCGCGCTCACGGCCGTCGCGGGCATCGCCTCGGTGGCCGTTGCCGGTCGGGTCGCGATCGTCGCGCGGCCGGTCGTCAGTGCCGGTCGTCATGCGCGCGATGCCTGTGTCCGCGGTTGAATCATCCTCGTATCGGCGGTCAACGGCGCTTTAACGGCGCGTGTCGCGATCGCGGCCGGCACCGCTGCCCGGTTCCGGGTCGCGCACCGCAGGCTGCGTCGGCGTGACCGTGCGCTGGGACGGATGCAGCACCATACCCGTATCGTGGTCGCCGTTGTTGCGTTGCACGCGCACACGATTTTCGACGTCGCGCACGCACATGCAGCTGTCGGCGATGTCCTCGATGTCGTGCCTCATCCAGCGTGACGGCACGGTCCCGTCGAGTTCGACGCGGCCGTCGCGCACCTGCACGGAAACGTCGCTCACGTCGATGTCGAGCGCATGCGCGAGTCGCTCGCAAACGTCCTCGCGAATCCGCTCGTCCGAGCGCGTATAGCCTTTCGGGCCGCGACGGTGGCGCATGGTGTCGCGTTGCGCATCGCTGCCGAAGCGCGACGGATCGCGAGAATCGTAATCGCGCTCGCCGCCATACCAGGCCATCCGGTGATGGCCACGGAATCCCTGCTGGTCGCCGCCGTAGCGGCGGGGACGACCGAGGCCGTCTTCCGGGCGACGGCCTCGGTCGCCATAGCCGCGTTCGGCTTCCCATGCCGGATCGCGCGCGTCGCCCGGTGCGTCGCGCCAGTCACCGCTTGCACCGCGCTGTTCGGCCGACGAGCGTGCCGAGCGCTCGCTCCATTCGCTGCCCCAGTCTTCCGGGCCGACGTCCTCGCTCGCGAAGCGCCGGTACGCGGATTCGTAGTCGGCATCCTGCCGTCGGGATTCGTCGCCGCGCAGATCGCGCTCGCCGGTGTCCCGGTACGCGCGTGCGCTGCGCTCCTGCCAGTCGGGCGGGCCGCTCCGTTCGGCTTGCCGTCCGGGATATCGTCGTTGCATCGTGTCTCTCCTTGTTCGCGGCTGTGCCACGCGCGGCCCCATGTCGCGTCGCGGCGCGCGTCGGTCAACCGGTTGCAAGTCACGTGCCGCGTGGCCGGCCGTCGCGCAGAGGCGGCGCGCCGACGTCAATAGTCCGGTCCACGCCGTGATCGCCGCATCTCGCGCCCGATGCCCACGGACGGGCGACGCTGACCGGTCACTCGTTGCCGAACGCCCCTTGCCGGGCCTCCCTATCTGCAACGGGATTGCAGTTTTTGCGCGGCCGGTCGCCGTGCAACGACCCTATACGTCGCCCGTGCCGGGTTCCTCAGGCGCGTCCGGATCGTCGACGCGGCCGGGCTCGCTCAGCCGTTCCGTGCGATCCGGCTCGATGTCGGCGCCTTCCTCGAGCCCCGCGTCGCCATCCGCGGACGCGCGTTCGCCGGTGCCCGCGCGGTCCGTATCGCTGTCGAGGGCCGCGTCGCCGCGCTCCAGCGCGTGTTCGTCGAGCGGCGAATCGACGTCGAACGGATGGCGCCGCGCGCCCGCCGTGTCGCTGCCGCTGTCGGACGAGTCGCTCGGCCCCAGCGCGCGGCCGTCGCGCCCGCGCCGCGCGTTGTCGTCGTCCGGGCCGGCCGGTTCGTTGTCGGGGTTCAGTGTGCTGTTCATGTCGATGCCCTCGTGTAGCCGCAAAGCGTCGCACCGCTCCCGGCCGGGGCTCTCGCGCCCGTCCCGTCGCGGCGTGCGGACCGGACGGCGATGCAATCGCCATGCCGCATCGCCACCGCCCGGCCGTCCGCCGGCAGGATTTCGCGCCGCGCGCGCCGCGCGGCACAGGCCATGCGCCCCCATTGATCAGGTGAATTGACCTCCCTTATGCTTTCGGGCGTGTCAATCCGATTTGAATGGCCGCCGCCGGCCGGGCCGGCTGCGGCGGGGCGGCGTTCTTCCGCCCGCATCCGACTTGCCGTGACGATGAAGACAAACGACACCATTTCCGATCCGCCCCCGCCGCTCGGACCCAACGACGCGCGCGATCTGCTGCACCGCTTCGCCGAGTTTCGCTTCGAGACCGTCGTCGGTGCGATCACCGACTACGCGGTGTTCATGCTCGACACGCATGGCAACGTCGCGACGTGGAACGCGGGCGCCGAGCGCATCAAGGGCTATCGCACGGCCGACATCGTCGGCCACCATTTCTCGCGCTTCTATCCGCCCGACGCGATCGCCGCCGGGCGGCCCGCATTCGCGCTCCGGGAAGCCGTCGCGCACGGTCGCTTCGAGGACGAAGGCTGGCGCGTACGCAAGGACGGTTCGCTGTTCTGGGCCAGCGTGACGATCACGGCCGTGCGCGACCACGCGGGCCAGCTGGCCGGCTTCATCAAGATCACGCGCGACATGACCGAGCGCAAGCGGCTCGCCGAGCTCGAAGTGTCGACGCACCGGCTCAGCGTGTTCATCGCGATGCTCGCGCACGAATTGCGCAATCATCTCGCGCCGCTGCGCCATTCGGTCGGCGTGCTGCAGAGCCTGCCCGATCCGGCGCCCGCGCTCGCGCAATGCCGCGACGCCGTGCACCGCCAGGTCGGACAGTTGACGCGGCTGGTCGACGATCTGCTCGACGTCGGGCGCATCACCGCCGGCAAGGTCGAACTCGACGACGCGCCGGTGACCGTGCGCGACCTCGTCTGCCGCGGCGTGGAAAGCATCCAGCCGAAGCTGGCCGCGCGCGAGCAGCACATTCGCGTCGACCTGCCGGCCGATCCGCTGGTGGTGCGCGGCGATGTGGCGCGGCTCGTCCAGGTGCTGCACAACCTGCTCGACAACGCGTCGAAATTCTCGCCGCAGGGCGGGCGCATCGACGTCGGCGCGCGCGCCGAAGGGCCGACCGTCGCGATCCGCGTAACCGATCACGGCGTCGGCATCGCGCCGGGCGCGCTCGAATCGATCTTCGACCTGTTCGAACAGGAAGGCGCGTCGGGCCGGCGCCCGTCGGACGGCTTCGGGCTCGGCCTCGCGATCTGCCGGTCGTTCGTCGAGCTGCACGGCGGGATGATCGCCGCCGAAAGCAGCGGCCCCGGCCATGGCGCGACGTTCACGGTGCGGCTGCCGATCGAGCACGCGACGCGCGCGGCGCCCGGCGACGCGCCCGCACCGCGCGCAGCCGAACAGCCGGCCGGTGCGCCGCTGCGCATCGTCATCGTCGACGACAACCGCGACTCCGCCGACACGCTCGCCGTGCTGCTGCAGGTCAAGGGCCACGCGCCGCACGTCGCGTACAACGCGAGCGACGCGCTGGCGCTCGCGAGCGAGGTCGTTCCGCACCTGATGCTCGTCGATCTCTCGATGCCCGACGTCGACGGCTTCACGCTGCTGCACGAACTGCGCGCGATCGATGTGCTGGCCGACACGACCTGCGTCGCGTTGTCCGGCCATGCGAGCCCGGCCGACCTCGCACGCACCGCGAGCGCGGGCTTCGACGATCACCTCGTCAAGCCCGTCGAGATGGCGGTGCTCGACGCGCTGCTGCAGCGCGTCGCCCGCCAGGTTCACGACACGCGCTGACCGTTCAGGCCATCGCGCGGCACATCGCGGCGCAGGTATCGCATGCCAGCGCGCAGCGCCGGCAATGGTCGTGCGCGTGCTGCAGGCATTCGGCCGCACACAGATCGCATGCAAGCGCGCAAAGCGCGCACACCTGGGGCGCGAGCACGCTGGCGCGCGCCATCGCGCCCGATGCAAGGCGGCACAGCTGCGCGCACTCGATGTCGAGCGCGATGCAGGCGGTCAGGGTCTGCGCCTCGGGTTCCGCCAGGCATCCCGCGATACAAGCGTCGCACGCATGCGCGCACGCGTCGCATGCGGCCATGCAGTTGTCGTAGCGATCGTCGATCTCGTTCATCACTGCCCTCCTCCTTCCGGTTCGCATCGTCATGGCGTCAGCTTCACCTTCATCCAGCCAGGCTCGCGCACGTCGAACGCGCGATACGCGTCGATCGCGTTCGTCAGCGGCTCGCAGCGTGTCAGCACGGACGCCGGGTCGAACGCCCCGCTGCGCACGAGCTCGATCAGCCGCGGCGTGATGGTCCGGTGATTGCAGTTGCCCATCTTGATCGTCAGGTTCCGGTTCATCGCCTCGCCGACCGGGAACACGCGCGCCTGCGGCGGATACACGCCGATGATCGCGACCGTGCCGGCCTTCGCGACCACGCGCACCGCCCATTGCAGCACCTGCGACGGCCCGTCGCCGGGTATCCAGTAGCGGCCGTCCGGCTTGCGGCGCGGTGCGACGGCGTCGACTTCCGCATCGAACGCGCGCGCCGCGTCGCGATCGGCGGTGGCCGGGCCGTGCGTCGCGCGCATCGCGTCGACGCCGACCGCGTCGATCGCACGATCGACACCGATCCCGCCGGTGAGCCGCAGCACCGTGTCGACGGGGTCCTCCTCGGAGAAGTCGATGGTCTCGGCGCCTTGCGCGCATGCCATCTCGAGCCGCGACGCGATGCGGTCGATCGCGATCACGCGCCCGGCGCCCATCAGCTTCGCGCTCGCGATCGCGAACTGACCGACCGGCCCGGCGCCGAATACGGCCACCGTGTCGCCCGGCTTGACCTCCGCGAGCTGCGCGCCGAAGTAGCCGGTCGGGAAAATGTCGGACATCAGGATCGCGCGGTCGTCGTCGATCGCGTCGGGCAGCCGGATCAGGCTCGCGTTCGCGAGCGGCGTGCGCGCGTATTCGGCCTGCAGCCCGTCGAACGGACCCGTGTCGGCCGGTCCGCCGTAGAACGCGGTGCCCGCGCGCGGCCCGCCCGGGTTCGCGACGTCGCATTGCGCGGTGTAGCCCGCGCGGCAGTACACGCAGCTGCCGCACGCGATCGTCGACGGAATCAGCACGCGATCGCCGCGCTTCAGATTGCGGACGTCGCGCCCGACCGTCTCGACGATGCCGACGCCCTCATGGCCAAGGATCGTGCCCGGCTTCATCCCGCCGAGCGTGCCGCGCACCATGTGCAGGTCGGTGCCGCAGATCGCGCTGGCCGTGAGGCGCACGACCGCGTCGGTCACGTCGGCGACTTCCGGGTCGGGTACCGTATCGATGCGAATATCGCCGATGCCGTGAAATACGACTGCTTTCATGTCAGGCCCTCCTTGTCGAAAGCGGAAACGGTGTGGATACCGTCGCGCTGTTCGAGCAAGGCGCGCGCCCGTCGGCGAGGGGAACACCGGGCAATTCGCGTTTTGGTTCGTCGTCGCGAACGCGTCGACGGCGCAACCGGAGTCGCGGTACGCCGGCCTCCGCGCTTGTCGCGACGCTGCAACGACCGTTGCATACGCAACGCGTTGACCGGAGCGTGCATCCGTCAACGCACGGTCGCCAGCCCGCTCACGCGTGCGTCGCGCCCTGCTGCTCGAGCGCCGCTTCCGCGCGCAGGCAGTCGAGATCGCGGCCGATCGTCGCGACCGCGAGCCGTGCGTTGCCGCGCCAGTACGTCACCGAACCGTCGTGCGCGCGCAGGTCGCCGTCGATCTCGACGCGATCCCATTGCTCCGCGTGTCCGACATAGCGCACCGTCAGGTCGTAGTGCTGGCTCCAGAAGAACGGCACGGCGTCGAACGGCTGCTGCCGGCCGAGCATGTTGCGCGCCGCGACGATCCCCTGTCGCTCCGCGACGACCCAGTGCTCGACGCGAATGCGTTCGCCCGTCAGCGGATCGGGCCAGCGCGCGATGTCGCCGGCCGCGTAGATGTCCGGCGCGCTCGTCTGCAGGAAACGGTCGACCGTCACGCCGCGATCGACGGCCAGCCCCGCGTCCTGCGCAAGCGCGACGTTCGGGTGCACGCCGATGCCGACCAGCACGACATCCGCCGGCAGCACGTCGCCGTTCGACAGCGTGACGCGATCCGACGCGATCTGCGCGGGCGTCGCGCCGAGATGGAACGCCACGCCGTGCGACTCGTGCAGCGCGCGGATCGTATCGCCGAGCGCGTCGCCGAGCACGCGCGCCATCGGCCGCGCATCGGGCGCGACCACGTCTACGTCGAGCCCGCGCGTGCGCAGCGCGGCGGCCGCTTCGAGGCCGATGAAGCTCGCGCCGACCACGACGCAGCGCCGCGCGGTCTTCAGCTTGCCGATCAGCGCATCGCAATCGGCACGCGAACGCAGCACGCACACGTGCGGAAGATCGGCGCCCGGTACGGTCAGGCGGTTCGGCTCGGCGCCGGTGGCGAGCAGCAGCGCGCCGTAGCCGACGCGGCTGCCGTCCGCGAGCTCGACCGCGTGTTGCGCGGGGTCGATCCGCGCGACGCGCGTGCCGCAGCGCACGTCGATGCGCTGGTCGGTATAGAACGACGCGCCGCGCAGCGGCAGCCAGTCGGCTTCGGCCGTGCCGGCCAGATAGTCTTTCGACAGGTTCGGTCGATCGTACGGCGGCTCGCTGTCCGCGCTCAGCAGCGTGATCGCGTGCGGGTAGCCTTCCTGCCGCAGCGTCACGGCCGCCGAGATCGCGGCCGCCCCACCGCCGACGATCACCACCGATTCGGGCAATCCGGGCGCATTCGACACGGGCGGCGACGCGGCAGGCTGCGCGCCGAGCACGACCGCGCGGCCGTCTCGACGTTCGACGCGCCAGCATGTCAGGCCGTCGAGCGCCGGCGCACGCAGCCGTTCGCCGATGCGCAGGCAGAACGCCGCGTGATGCCACGGGCAGCGAATCGTGTCGCCGACCAGCAGCCCGTCGGCCAGCGGTGCGCCGTAGTGAGGGCATTGCGCGCCCACGGCAAACAGGGCGTCGGCGCGGCGCACCAGCAGCACCGCGTCGTCGCCGACCTGGCCCTCGATCATCGCGCCGTCGGCGATGTCATCGAGCGAAATGCCCTGCGCAAGATCGGGGCGTGAAGACGATGCGTCGCTTCCGGACATGGCGCGGCTCCCGGCTGAGGTAACGATCCCATTATCGGCGTCCTGCCTGAAAAGAGCAGGGACGGACGACCCCGCGGCGCACGCAAACGCGCACCATGGCTCATACGCGATCCGCAACCGGCGCGGAACGTCATCGACGTTGCGGCGCAACACGCTGGATACGCGTGTGCGGGTGTCAAGCGGGCGAAGCAATCCGCATGCCGTGCGCGGCGTGCGGCCTGGCGAGCATCCCGGGCGGGCCGCTCTTGAACGGCCAATCCGTGCCGGACACGGCGAGCTTGCCGGTTGCGGTCATTTCAACGATGACACCGCTATCGATGTGGAATCCTTCGTTCTTCGCCGACAGCACCGGCCACGCGCACGCAGGCGGCGTTACCGACGCGTGTGCGCATCTTCCTCGACATCGTCGACTTCCGTCGGAAAACGATGCTGACCGAAGCTGAGGATCAGTACGCCCACCGCGAGCAGCACGATCCCGAACGTGGTCATCAGCATTCGTTCGGGGCTGTCGGTGGCGCCGCGCAGGATCAGGTCGCGCGCAAGCGACGTCATCGCGATGAACAGCGGAAAGCGCACCGGCAGCCGGCCGAGCCGCAGGTAGCGCACGTCCATCGCGAGCACTTCGAGATACAGGAACATCAACAGCAGGTCGGTCAGCGACACCTCGCCCGCGAGCACGACCTTCCACGCTTCCTGCGTCATCGCGAACGCGGTCGCGAGACCGATCACGATCAGCCCGGCCAGCTCGGCCGCATGGAGGAAGTGTCCGAAGCGGCGGCGGATGCGCTCGGCGGCCGTATCGGCGGAAACAGTGGACGTATTCAAAACGATGACCCGTGCAATGGCTTGGATGCCTCGGTCAATACTCCATCGACACGGCGGATGGTTTCGCGAGGATGAACGGTTGCGCACGCATCTATCCGGGCGATAGCACTCATGGAACGCGACGCCGGCATCTCGTCGCCCGTTCGGTCCGGCAACAACCGGCAGCCGGGATACCGTTCGAGGCGATCGAGCCGCGCGTTCACCTGCGCGTTGCCCACCATCAGGTTGGACGCCCCGCCATGCTCGATCACTGCACCGAAAATACGCGTCTCTTCCAGAAGGTTCATCATGATGGTTCTCGTCGGCAGGCGGAGCGAATCCAATCTACTGCACGCGCCACGCCCGCTCAAGAGCACAGCGCCGCGCGCTTCAGGAGTACAGCTGCACGCCCGCTGCGCGAAATCGGACCCCGATCAATCCATTCGAATGACAGTTCGCCGATACGTGTTCCAAAGACCCGCCGAAGCTGCTAGATTGCATGCTCGACGCCGTCACGCGGTGCGGCAAGGTCACGCGCCGGGCGAATGCGCGGCCACCCGTTGCGCCCGGGCGGCAGGCCGCCGCCGTGGCCTGTTGCGCGACGCATGCGCAACGAACGTCCTTCATCCGCATGTCACAAAGAGAACAGTCGCATGACACAGTCCAACCGTTCGTCTTCGCGCGCCGCGGCATTCGCGGCCCGTCCGTCCCGACATGACTGACCGGCAGGCCGCGATGCAAACCCTTCCCCCGCTCTCCCAGGCCGTTCACAGTCCGATCACGCGCAGCGCGATCTTCCTCGTCGCAACCGTCAACCCGGGCGCCGACCGCGCCGACACGATCCGCGCGTGGTGCGGCGACATCGCCGCGCTCGTGCGCTCGGTCGGCAAGCGCGTGCCGGGCGGCAACCTGTCCTGCGTGTGCGGCTTCGGCGCCGACGCATGGGATGCGCTGTTCGGCGATCCGCGCCCCGCGTCGCTGCATCCGTTCCGCGAATTCGGCGCCGGCCAGCGTGTCGCGGTCGCGACGCCGGGCGACATCCTGCTGCACATCCGCGCCGAGGCAATGGACCTGTGCTTCGAACTCGCCACCCAACTGCTCGGCGCGCTCGGCGACGCGGTCACGGTCGTCGACGAGGTGCACGGCTTCCGCAACTTCGACCAGCGCGCGATGATCGGTTTCGTCGACGGCACCGAGAACCCGGAAGGCCGCGAGGCGGTCGACTTCACGGTGATCGGCGACGAGGATTCGGCATTCGCGGGCGGCAGCTACGTGATCGTGCAGAAGTACCTGCACGACATGGCCGGCTGGAACGCGCTCGCCGTCGAGACGCAGGAGCGCATCATCGGGCGCACCAAGCTGTCCGACATCGAGCTCGCGCCGGACGTGAAACCGTCGTGCTCGCACAGCTCGCTGACCACGCTCGACGAAGACGGCAAGGAAGTGAAGATCCTGCGCGACAACATGCCGTTCGGGCGCCCCGGCTACGGCGAATTCGGCACCTATTTCATCGGCTACGCGCGCTCGCCGGCGCCGATCGAACAGATGCTCGAGAACATGTTCGTCGGCCGCCCGCCCGGCAACTACGACCGGCTGCTCGACTACAGCCGCGCGGTCACCGGCTCGCTGTTCTTCGTGCCGTCGGCCGACCTGCTCGAAGCGCTCGCCGATCGCGCCGCACCGGCCGCCGACGCCACCGCCTCGCAGCCGGCCCCCACCTCGCCCGAGTCGCGTCGTGACGGCTCGCTGAACATCGGATCGCTGAAAGGAGCCAAAGCCCATGAATAACCTGCACCGCGAACTCGCGCCCGTTTCCTCCGCCGCCTGGGAACAGATCGAGGAGGAAGTGGCACGCACCTTCAAGCGCTCGGTGGCCGGGCGCCGCGTGGTCGACGTCGAGGGCCCGGCCGGCCCCGCGCTGTCGGCCGTCGGCACCGGGCATCTGCGCGAGGTCGCCGCGCCGCGCGAGCAGGTGAGCGCACGGTTACGCGAAGCGCGTACGATCGTCGAGCTCACGGTGCCGTTCGAATTGAGTCGCGATGCGATCGACAGCGTCGAGCGCGGCGCGCGCGACGCCGACTGGCAACCGGCGAAGGACGCCGCGCAACGGCTCGCATTCGCGGAAGACGGCGCGATCTTCGACGGCTACCTGGCCGCGGACATCGTCGGCATCCGCGAAGGCACGTCGAACCGCAAGCTCACGCTGCCGGCCGACGTCGGCGCGTACCCGGACGCGATCAGCGATGCGCTGGAAGCACTGCGGCTCGCCGGCGTCGACGGCCCGTACTCGGTCGTGCTCGGTTCGGACGCCTACACGGCGCTGAGCGAAGCGCGCGACCAGGGCTACCCGGTCCTCGGCCACATCAAGCGCATCGTCAGCGGCGAGATCATCTGGGCGCCGGCGATCAGCGGCGGCTGCGTGCTGTCCACCCGCGGCGGCGACTATGAACTGCACCTCGGCGAAGACGTGTCGATCGGCTACACGAGTCACACCGACAAGGTCGTTCGCCTGTACCTGCGCGAAACGTTCACGTTCCTGATGCTGACGAGCGAGGCATCGGTGGCCGTGGCGCCGCAGGCCACCGCGGCGACCTGACGTCCCGCCCGCGCGCGATGCCTGCCGGGCATCGCGTGCACCGGCCGCGTTGCCGGCCGCACGTTCGTCGTCGCCGCACCATCCTGAATGGAGGCGTGAAATGAGCGAATCGAATGACGCATTACAGGCGCTGCAAGCGTCGGTCGACAGCCTGAAGCAGGCCGTCGACGCGAACGCGAGCCGCCACGCCGGCGACACCGCCGTGCTCTTCACCGTGGTGGCGCTGATGCTGGCCGAGCTGCCGCCCGACACCCGCAACCTGATCGAGGATTCATTCTCCGTCTGGGCCAACGATCTGCAGGATGCAGCCCTGTCATCCGCCGTGAAGCAGATCGCACGACAGCGACTTGCGATGACGCTCTCCGACTGACCCCGCTTCGCCGCGATGCGCGCCCACGCGCGCGCATCGCGCGCCGCCACCTTTTCGTATCCCGCACGCCGCACCCGCGTGCGCGCTCGTCTGTACTTCTTGCATCTCCCGAGCACATGCATGTGAGGGTGCAATTCGCGGCCGCGCCGATGCGGAACTGTGTCTTGGAGGCCCGGGGCCGATTCGCTATTTTGAACGCAGTCGAAGTAATGCCGCGGGCTCCGCGAAGCGCCGGCGTTGCTGGCGTCGAACGCGACCGGTCGCGAAGGCATTCGGCAAGACGTCGTCCGGTGCGAGGATGGACGCGCACTGAAACCCGACGGGCCCGGATGCACGGGCCCGCATGACCGGCTCCGTCCGCGGGCCGGAACCGCCCCATGCCGCGACGCGGCGCAACCCGAGCCACCCGGCAGCGGGTCCGGCTCATGGAGATTCACATGACAAATCGACGCGAAGTGCCGGGCATCAGAAAGTACGATGGGCCCGCTGGCGGTTGGGGCGCGCTTCGCGCGACAGCCGAGGCCGTGCGCACGCAGATGGAAACCATCGAGGCGCCGATCGTGCTGATGCGGACCAACCAGCCCGACGGTTTCGACTGCCCCGGCTGCGCATGGCCGGACAAGGAACACAAGTCGACGTTCCAGTTCTGCGAGAACGGCGCGA
This sequence comes from Burkholderia sp. AW33-5, assembly GCF_053427615.1. NCBI lineage: Bacteria > Pseudomonadati > Pseudomonadota > Betaproteobacteria > Burkholderiales > Burkholderiaceae > Burkholderia > Burkholderia sp. AW33-5. Next base: position 211,875 of record NZ_JBSAXA010000004.1, read on the forward strand.
AGGCAGTCACGTGGGAAGCGACGACCAAGCGCGTGACGCCCGAGTTCTTCGCGGCGAACACGGTGTCGTCGCTGCTGCGGCTGTCCGATTACGAGCTGGAGAACATGGGCCGGCTCACGCATCCGCTCGTCTACGATCGCGCGACCGACACGTTCCGCGCGGTCGAATGGGACGACGCGTTCGCGCGCATCGGCGAGGTGCTGCGCGCGTTGCCGCCCGAGCAGGTCGAGTTCTATACGTCGGGCCGCGCGTCAAACGAAGCCGCGTACCTGTATCAGCTCTTCGCGCGCGAGCTCGGCACCAACAATTTCCCCGACTGCTCGAACATGTGCCACGAGCCGACCAGCGTCGGCCTGCCGCAGTCGATCGGAATCGGCAAGGGCACGGTGTCGCTGGAGGATTTCGACCACTGCGAGCTGATCATCTCCATCGGCCACAACCCCGGCACGAACCACCCGCGAATGATGGGCACGCTGCACGAGTGCTCGCGCCGCAACGTGCCGATCATCGTGTTCAATCCGCTGCGCGAGCGCGCGCTCGAACGCTTCGCGGATCCGCAGGACATGATCGAGATGGCGTCGTTCGGCTCGACGCGCATCGCTTCGACGTACTATCAGGTCGACGCGGGCGGCGACGCCGCCGCGCTGAAAGGCATCATGAAGGCGCTGCTGCGGCTCGAGGCCGGGCGCGGCGACGTGCTCGACCGCGACTTCATCGCGCAACACACCGACGGCTTCGACGCGTTCTCCGCCGACCTGCAGGCGACGTCGTGGGACGACATCGAGCGCGCGAGCGGCCTGAGCCAGGCGCAGCTCGAACAGGTCGCGCTCGCCTACGCGAAGTCGAACGCGACGATCGTCACGTACGGGATGGGCGTCACGCAGCACAACAAGGGCACCGCGACCGTGCGCCTGATCGCCGACCTGCTGCTGATGCGCGGCAACTTCGGCAAGCCCGGTGCAGGCATATGCCCGCTGCGCGGCCACTCCAACGTGCAGGGCAACCGCACCGTCGGCATCACCGAGAAGCCGTCGGCCGAATTCCTGCAGAAGATCGAGGACGTGTGCGGCTTCAAGCCGCCCGCGCATCACGGGCACGACGCGGTGCAGGCGATGCAGGCCATGATCGACGGCCAGGCCAAGGCGCTGCTGTGCCTCGGCGGCAACTTCGCGGTCGCGCTGCCCGATCCCGAGCTGTCGTTCCCCGCGATGGCGAAGCTCGATCTGAGCGTGCATCTCGGCACGAAGCTGAACCGCTCGCATCTGCTGGTGGCGAAGGAAACCTACGTCCTGCCCGTGCTCGGCCGCACCGAGCTCGACATGCAGGCGAGCGGCCGGCAGTCGATCACCGTCGAGGATTCGATGTCGATGGTTCACGCATCGGCCGGCAAGCTCAAGCCGGCGTCCGACCAGTTGCGCTCGGAGCCCGCGATCGTCGCCGGAATCGCGCATGCGACGCTGCCGAACAGCAAGGTCGCATGGCTCGACCTGATCGCCGACTACGACCGCATCCGCGACCTGATCGATCGCACGGTGCCCGGCTTCGAGGCGTTCAACGAACGGATCCGCAGGCCGGGCGGCTTCCGCCTGCCGCTGCCGCCCACCGAGCGCGTGTGGCCCACGCCGACCGGCAAGGCGACGTTCTCGGTCTACAAGGGCGTGAAGGAAGACGCCGACGTGCTCGGCGCCGAGCAGGTGCTGCGGCTGATCACGCTGCGCAGCCACGATCAGTACAACACGACGATCTACGGGCTCGACGACCGCTATCGCGGCGTGTTCGGGCGGCGCGACGTGCTGTTCATGAACGCGGCCGATCTCGCGAAGTACGGGCTCGAACACGGCGACCTCGTCGACGTCGAGACGATCACCGCATCCGGCCGCACGCTGCGTCTCGAGAAGATCACCGCGATCGAGTACGACATCGCGCCGGGGTCGGTCGGCGCGTATTACCCGGAAGCGAACGTGCTCGTGCCGCTCGACTACATCGACAAGGAAAGCGGCACGCCGTCGTACAAGTCGGTGCCGGTGCGGGTCGCGCGTTCCGTGGGCGTGTGATTCACGGCGCGGGCGAGGTTGCGACATCCGGTACGACATGCCGCGCGCCTGAACCGGCTCGCCGCCCCTCTTCCCCCTCTCCCGGCCGCCGCATCGCATCCGATGCGGCGGCCGCTTCCTTTCGTCACGTCGAGAGACGATCCGCTTACCGCGCCGCCGACGACGGCAGCTGCGCACCCGTCTGCCGGCGCCGGTACGCGCTGTCGCGCGTCGCGAGCCAGTAGTACAGCGGCGACGTCAGCGCCAGCCCGACGAGCCACGACAGGTCGGCTCCGCCGAGATGCGCGGGAATCGGGCCCGCATACATCGGCGTGTTCATGAACGGAATCTGCACGGCGATCCCGATCGCATACGCGAGCAACGCCTGCGGATTGAAGCGGCCGTATACGCCGCCGTCCGCCATGAAGATCGACTGAATGTCGTACTTGCCCTTGTGGATCACGTAGAAGTCGATCAGGTTGATCGCCGTCCATGGCACCAGCACGACGAGCAGCGCGAGCACGAGATCGACGAGATTGCCGACGAAGTTCGTCGACGCGCCGATCGCCGCGTAGCAGCATGCGATGAAGATCGCCACCGACACCACCGCGCGCGTCTTCGCGGTCGGAATCCACTTGTACGCGAAGGTCTGCACCGACGTGATGACGGCGAGCACTGCGCCGTAAAGGTTCAGCGCGTTGTGGCTGATCACGCTCAGCAGGAACAGCAACAGCATCAGCGGGCCGAGCGGGCCGGTCGCCTGCTTGACCGCATCCATCGTGTCCGCGCCGGCCGGGACCGCGAGCACCGCGACCGCGCCGAAGATGAACGCGAGCGTCGAGCCGATCGTGCAGCCGAGATAGGTCGCCCAGAACGTCGACGCGACGCCGACGTCCTCCGGCAGGTAACGCGAATAGTCAGACACGTACGGCGCGAACGCGATCTGCCACAACGCGGACAGCGACACCGTCGCCAGCCACCCGGCGAAGTCGAAGCCGCCGCGCGTGAGGAAATCGGCGGTGCTCACGTGCGACAGGATCATCCAGAAGCCGACCACGATGCCGATGCCGAGCACCCACGTGCCGATCCGGTTCAGGATGTGGATGAATCGGTAACCGACGATCCCGATCAGCCCGGATCCCACCGCGCCGATCACGATGCCGACGGGCACCGGCACCGACGACGCGATGCCGTGCACCGACTTGCCGGCCAACACGATGTTCGATGCGAAGAAGCCGACGTACATCACCGCCGCGATCACCGTGACCAGCAGCGCGCCCCACGAGCCGAACTGCGCGCGGCTCTGGATCATCTGCGGGATGCCCATCTGCGGCCCCTGCGCCGAATGCAGCGCCATCAGCACGCCGCCGACCGCCTGGCCGACGACGATCGCGACGATCGCCCACATCAGGTTCAGGTGAAAGAGCTGCACGCCGAGCGCGCCGGTCACGATCGGCAGCGGCGCGATGTTGCCGCCGAACCAGAGCGTGAACAGGTCGCGCACCTTGCCGTGGCGTTCTGCGGGCGGCACGTAGCCGATCGTGTGTTTCTCTATCATGGGGGACGCGTTGCGTTCCGCGGTCGTCATGGCGAAGTCTCCTGTCCTGCGCGGCGATGCGCGCGTGCCGTGTCAGCCGGCGCGCGCCGAAGCGCGCGCCTGCAATCGGGTCCGGATACGCTGGCGGCAGCTCGCCGCGCGCATGCGCGCTTTTGTCGCGATCCGGATTGGAGACGATGGTGCGCCACGCATGCGGCGCCCGGAAAATACTAAAAATATTTCCGAGACATACGAAAAAGCTCTGCAGCGGAAATGTCGGCGCCGATTTTCTTCAGGTAAGGTGCTACCCGAAACGATGGACCGATTACGCGCTCCGGCGACGCATGTGCGCCGGGGCCGAGTATCAGAGGTGCCTGTGGCTCACTACACTTTGCGGCAACTGAAATATTTCGTGACGACGGTGGAATCCGGCAGCGTCGCCGAGGCGTCGCGCCAGCTCTTCATCGCGCAGCCGTCGATCTCCAGCGCGATCAAGGGGCTCGAGGAGAGCTTCGGCGTGAAGCTGTTCATCCGTCATCACGCGCAGGGCGTGTCGCTGACGCCATCCGGCACGCGTTTCTACCGGAAGGCGCAGGAACTGCTGCGCATCGCGCACGAATTCGAACAGAACGCGCTCGCCGACAACGACGTGATCACCGGGCAGATCGACATCGGCTGCTTCGAGACCGTCGCGCCGCTCTACCTGCCGCAACTGATCGCGGGTTTTCGGGAGCGCTATCCGGGCGTCAACATCCGGCTGCGCGACGGCGACCAGCAGGAGCTCGTGCAGGGCCTGACGGCCGGCACCTTCGATCTCGCGTTCCTTTACGACCACGATCTCGACGGCACGATCGAAACCGAGCCGCTGATGCCGCCGCAGCAGCCATACGTGCTGCTGCCGGAGAACCACCGGTTCGCGGGCCAGTCGCACGTATCGCTGCACGACCTCAGCGTCGAGCCGATGATTCTCCTCGACGTGCTGCCGAGCCGCACATACTTCGTCAGCCTGTTTCGCGAGCTCGGGCTCACGCCGAACATCGTGTTCGCTTCGCCGTCGATCGAAATGGTGCGCGGCATGGTCGGCCAGGGATTCGGCTTCTCGCTGCTCGTCACGCGGCCGCACTCCGAATACACGTACGACGGCCGGCGCGTCGTGACGATCGCCCTCAGCGAAACGGTGAGCCCGTCTGGGCTCGTGAGCGCACGGCTGAAGCGCGGTCAGCTGACGAAGCAGGCGCAGTCGTTCGTCGAGTTCTGCCGCGAGCGGCTGGCGCAGATCGTCGCGGAATCGGCGCGATAGCAACAAGGAAACCGCACGCGCCGCGAAGCGGCAGCGTGCGAGATGCGGCATGCGGCATGCGGCTCCGCAGCCTGATCAGTCATCCGAAGCGAGATACGCCGCGAGACGGCCCAGCATCGCGTCGCATCCGTGCAGCTGCTCGACCGCGACGAACTCGTCGGGCTTGTGCCCCTGGTCCATGCTGCCCGGCCCGCACACCACGGTCGGAATGCCGGCCTGCCCGAACAGCCCGCCCTCGGTACCGAACGCGACCGTGCCGAATGCGTCGGAGCCGCTCAGCATCGCGAGCAGCCGCGCGGCCTCGCTGTCCGGCGACGTCGCGAGCCCCGGATACGAACCGAGCGGCTGCAGCCGGATATCGGTATCGGGTTGCACCGCGCGCATCTTCGGCAACAGTTCGGATTCCGCATAATCCTGCAGCTTTCTCGGCACGTCATGTGCGTCGAACGCCGGCAGCGCCCGCACTTCAAAGTCGAATTCGCATTCGGCCGGCACGATGTTCAGCGCGCGGCCGCCCTTGATCAACCCGGCCTGCACGGTCGAGAACGGCGGATCGAAGCGGCTGTCGTGATGCTCGGGCCGCGCGAGCGCCGCGCCGATCTCGCCGAGCCGGCCGATCAGCTTCGCCGCGTAATCGATCGCGTTGACGCCGAGCGGCGCGTATGCCGAGTGACACGCGGCGCCCTTCACGTGGCAGCGCATCGCGAGCTTGCCCTTGTGACCGAGCACCGGCTTCAGTTCGGTCGGCTCGCCGATCAGGCACAGGCGCGGCCGGTGCTCGCGCGCGGCCAGCGCATCGAGCATCGGCCGCACACCGAGACAGCCGACTTCCTCGTCATACGAAAACGCGAGATGCACCGGCAGGCGCAGCGGCCGCGCGACGAACGCCGGCACGGCCGCGAGCACCGACGCGATGAAGCCCTTCATGTCGGCCGTGCCGCGCCCGTACAGCCGGCCGTCGCGCTCGGTCAGCCGGAACGGCTCGACCGTCCACGCCTGCCCGTCGACCGGTACCACGTCGGTATGGCCCGACAGCGCGATGCCGCCGCGATCGCGCGGCCCGATCGTCGCGTACAGGCTCGCCTTCGTGCGTTCCGCGTTGTAGAACAGCTCGCTCGGGACGCCGAGGCCGTCGAGGTAATGGCCGATGAATTCGATCATCGCGAGATTCGAATCGCGGCTGACCGTCGCGAAGCCGATCAACCGTTCGAGCAATGCGCGGCTCGACGTGTCATTCATCACCCGGCACTCCGTAGCTCGGCGCGGCAGTCGGGTTCACCGCGCGTGTCTGGTAATCCTGCATCTGCGGGCGATACGCGCGCCACAGCGCATCTAGTTGCCCGATCGGATCGGCATCGGCCCAGTCGACGCGCAGGTCGACGATCGGCCAGGTCACGTCGCCGACCACCTTCAGCGCGGCCGAATGCACCGGCCCGGCCTCGCCGCCCGCCGCGATCGCCGCGTGCATTGCGGCGAGCAGGCGGTCGGCCAGCAACCCGGGCGACTGCTCGAACGCACGCGCCATCGCGTCGATCACGCCCGGCGCGGCCAGCAGGTTGCCGGCCGCCACGCATTGCTCGCCCTCAACCGCATGGTGCGTGCCGAGCGCTTCCTTGCCGGTGAAGCACGCGGTCTGCCCCTGCCCGTCGATCACCGTGACCTGCCGGTACTGGCTCCAGCCGTTCGCGCTGAGCGCGCGGTCGAGCGCGGCCGCCGGCGCGAGCTGCCGGTGCTCGATCAGGTCGAGGATCTGCGGGCCGAGCGCCGGCAGCGTGACGTTCTGCGTGGCGACCGCGCCGACGCCCGCGCGCACCCACGGACAGCGCGCGCCCACCGCGATGCTCGACGAACTGATCGCGATCCCGAGCTGCCCCGTTTCCGGGCATCGCCCGACGATGGAGAAAGTCATGTCGCCTCCTATGCGCGGTTCGGTTGCCAGTTGTCCGGGATCACCGCGATCACGTCGATCTCCATCAGCCACTGCGGCTGGCCGAGCGCCGAGACGACGAGTCCTGTCGAAATCGGGTAGACGCCTTTCAGCCACTTGCCGACTTCCTGGTACACGGGCTCGCGATAGCGCGGGTCGATCAGGTAGGTCGTCGTCTTCACGATATGCGTGATGTCGCTGCCGGCTTCCTCCAGCAACTGCTTCACGTTCTTCATTGCCTGCTCGGCCTGCGCGCGCGGATCGCCGAGGCCGATCAGGTTGCCGTCGAAATCGGTGCCGACCTGGCCGCGCACGTAGACGGTGTTGCCGGCGCGCACGGCCTGGCACAGGTCGTTGTCGAGCGTCTGGTTCGGGTAGGTATCCTTCGTATTGAACATGCGGATACGGGTGTGGGTAGGCTGGCTCATCGAGGTCCTTCGATTGACGGGGGGTTCGCCCGCCGCGCCGGGAGCGGTCGCGGCGGGTTCCGGTTGTAGCGGGGTCGCCGCGTCCGGGCGCCTTGCCGGGCGCGGCACGTGGCGCGTGCGCGTATCAGCCGATCGCATCGACCAGCGGGCGCGCATCGGCCTGCCCCGCGTGCGACGTGTCGTCGTGCCCGGTGCGCGTTTGCGCGCGGCGTTGCGACGCGTCGTGATAGTCGAGGTACTTGCGCTGCGTGACGATGTGGTCGGCGATGTGTTTCGCGTCGTGCCACACGCCCCAGATGAAGCTGGAGCCGCGCCGCGACAGCCACGGCAGACCGAGGAAATAGATCCCCGGCTCCTTCGACACGCCGCGCTGGTGCTGCGGCTTGCCGTTCGCGGCGAACGCGTCGACGTTCAGCCAGCCGTAGTCGACCGCGTAGCCCGTCGCCCAGACGATCGACGTGACACCGGCACCGGCGAGGTCGAGCGCGAGGATCGGCTGCGTGACGCAATCCGGATTCGGCAGGATGCGGCGGGCTTCAGGTTCTTCGGGCAGGTCGAGGCCGTTGCGCGCCGCGTACGCGTCGGCCGCATCGAGCAGCGCCAGGTAGTTCTCGTCGCCGCGGGCGAGATTGATCGCGAGATCGCGCTCGAACACCGCGACGCCGCCGTCGAACGCCTTCGTCAGCCCCACCAGCGTCACGCCTTGGTGCGCGAGGGCGCGGAAATCGACCGTGTGGCCCCCGCGCGCGCCGCTCACCGCAATCGTCACGTGTTCGCGTCCGGGCGGCGCGACTTCCTTGTCCCATTCGCCGAGCACGCCGAGCCACCAGCAGAAGTCACGGCCGCGATACGCGCGCGGCGGGCGGTCGTGCGGGCCGACCGACAGATAGACCTGCCGGCCCGCGCGCTGCAGCTCGTCGGCGATCTGCACGCCCGACGAACCCGCGCCGACCACCAGCACCGCGCCGTCGGGCAACTGCGCCGGGTTGCGATAATCGGCCGAGTGGATTTGCATGAGGCCGGCATCGTCCGGCGCGATCGGCGGGATGACCGGGCGCTGGAACGGGCCCGTCGCGACGACCACGCGGTTCGCCTCGATCGTGCCGTCCGAGGTGTCGACGATGAAACCCGGCTTGCCCATGTTGCGCACGACGTGCTTCACTTCGACGCCGGTGCGGATCGGCGCATTGAACTTGCGCGCATAGGCTTCGAAGTAATCGGCGACCTGGTCCTTCGATGCGAACGCATCGGGATCGAGGCCGTCGAATTCGAGCCCCGGAAAACGGTCATGCCACGCGGGGCCGTTCGCGACCAGCGAATCCCAGCGCCCGGTGCGCCAGCGCTCGGCGATGCGGTCGCGCTCCAGCACGAGATGCGGCACGCCGAGCTTGCCCAGGTGCTCGCTCATGGCCACGCCGGCCTGCCCGGCTCCGACGACCAGCGTATCGATTGAGGTTGTTTCCACTGCCACGGCTGTCTCCTTGAAGTGCGGCTCGCTGCGACGCTCGTGTCGTTGCGCGAGTGGGAATGGAGACATTCTGCTGACAGGCCCGCGTGGGCGAAATGATGTTTTTTGTGGTTGTTGACGAGAAAAAAGCTGGGGGGTGCGACGCCTGCCGATGTTCGCGTCGCGCATTCCGGCGGGAGGCCTCCACGTCCAGCCCCTTGAGTCCATGCGCTTCGACCGTGCTTCCCGTGCAGTCCAGCACTTGCACCGAATGCCACGTGTTGCCGTCGAACCGAACGCCGTTCCACTTGCACCCGAGAAATTTCACGCCTGACATCATGCGGCACGAAATCACGGCGAAAATAGCTAAATCAAACCTTTGATTTTATTGACTATTCCCCTTGCCTCAACGTGCAACTGCGCCTCGACCCGCCCGCTGCCGGACAATTCTTGACGGTGTGCGCTCTCCCAAACTGGTAGGATGCGCGTCGCCTCGCCTCATGCAATGCGCCACCGGCCTCATGATCGAGCCCTTTATCTGTCCGCACGCGAGCTTCGCGCGAACTCCGTACCGCGCCCGCCCGGCCCCTCGTTGAACCCGTAGCCCCCGGCGCCGCTCCCCCCCGGCCCCGTTGCAGCAACCGTTGAAGTGGCGCACGTCGCGCCTGCAAGCATGAAGAAACTGAAGCAGCACATCCGCACCCTGAGCGAGATCGACCGTACGCCGGCGGTGCGCGTCTGCGCGCTGCTGCTGATGGTCGGCCTGCTATACCTGCTATGGCCGTCCGCCGAAGTCGCGCGCCTCGCGCTGGAATCGGTCGTGCGCTGACGCACGGCTCGCCGCCGCTACGCTATACTCGCGCAATGGAAACCCAACCTGCCTCGCCGAACGTGCATCGCTGGTGGCGCGCCTGACCCATGCGGCCCGTTTCCTTTTGCATGTCCCGAACGTGATGCCGCCAGCCATGGCGGCATTGTCGTTTCTGCGCTCACGTCATGGCTGGTGGCTTCGATAACCCGGAGCCAATCCACACCATGACGCACCCGCCCCGACCGACCATCCTCACCGGCGACCGCACGACCGGCCCGCTGCATCTCGGCCATTACATCGGCTCGCTGCGCGCTCGCGTGCAGATGCAGCACGAAGCGACGCAGTTCCTGCTGCTCGCCGACACGCAGGCGCTGACCGACAACATGGGCCGCCGCCAGCGCGTCACCGAGAACGTGATCGAGGTCGCGCTCGACTACCTGGCCGTCGGCATCGATCCGGCGATCTCGACGATCGTCGTCCAGTCGCAGGTGCCCGAGCTCGCCGAGCTGTCGCAATACCTGCTCAACCTCGTGACGGTCGCGCGCCTCGAGCGCAATCCGACCATCAAGGAAGAGATCCGCCTGCGCGGCTTCGAGCGCGACATCCCGGCCGGCTTCCTGACCTACCCCGTCAGCCAGGCCGCCGACATCACCGCGTTCAAGGCGACGCACGTGCCGGTCGGCGACGACCAGCTGCCGATGATCGAGCAGACCAACGAACTCGTGCGCCGCTTCAACGCGACGGTCGACAAGCCCGTGCTGGTGGAATGCGAGGCCGTGCTGTCGGCGGTCACGCGGCTGCCGGGCATCGACGGCAAGGCGAAGATGAGCAAGTCGCTCGGCAACGCGATCACGCTCGGCTCGACGCCCGACGAGATCGCGCAAGCGGTGAAGGACATGTACACGGACCCGAACCACCTGCGCGTGAACGATCCCGGTCAGGTCGAGGGCAACGTCGTGTTCACGTTCCTCGACGCGTTCGAGCCCGACGTGCAGAAAGTCGACGAACTGAAGGCGCACTATCGCCGTGGCGGCCTCGGCGACAGCGTCGTCAAGCGCGTGCTGAACGAGCGGCTGCAGGCGCTGATCGAGCCGATCCGTGCGCGCCGTCGCGAATTCGAAGCGGACAAGGCGGAGGTGATGGCGATCCTCAAGCGCGGCACGATGCATGCGCGCGAGGTGGCCGGCGCGACGCTGGCCGAGGTGAAGGGCGCGATGGGGCTGACGTACTTCGATTGAGCCGCGCGCGCGGCAAACGCGACTGGCGCCACGCTTGTCCGCGACCCGACGGCACGACACCGTGCCGCGGGCGATCAGTCGTCGGCGAGTGTCGTCACGGCCGCTCGTGCGCCGCTGGCGCAGCGTGGCACACGGCTTCGATCCGGTTGCCGGCCGGATCGACGACAAAGGCCGCGTAGTAGTCGGCGTGATAGTGCGGCCTCAAGCCGGGGTCGCCGTCGGGCCGCCCGCCCGCGGACAGCCCCGCCTCGAAAAATGCATGCACCTGCTGGCGGGAAGCCGCCTTGAAGCACCAGTGTCGCTTGCTCGTCCCGACTTCGGCGGGATCCAGATAAATCGCCAGAAAGGTCGATGCGGTGTCGGTGGCACTGCAACGTTCGCCGTAACCGAGCGCGGTGCCGCGGTCATAAACCTTGGTCGCGCCCAGCGCGGCCATGACACCGTCGTAGAAGGGGCGGGCCTGGTCGATATCCGGAACGCCGATGGACACGTGGTCAAGAAGTTGCATGATGTTGGCTCCATTGAACGAGCACGAGTCTACACAAACTTTCTTGGTCGACTCCGCCGATGTCGTGCCTGCGCCCTTTCACGCCATCATGACGCCCCACAAAATGATCGACCGGCGCGACTGAAACGAACCCGAGCGGCTCCTCGTGGACAACGCGTCACTTCATCTGCATGAGCTGCACGAGGTTGCCGCACGTATCGTCGAGCACCGCGACCCGCACGGGCCCCGCGTCCATCGGCGCCAGCGTGAAGTGCACGCCGAGCGCGTCGAGCCGTGCGTACTCGGCGTCGAGATCGTCGACCTGAAACGACGCCGCCGGGATGCCGTCCTCGTACAGCGCCTGACGATAAGGGCCGACCGCGCGATGATGACTCGGTTCGAGCATCAGCTCGGTGCCGTCGGGCTGATCCTTCGACACGACCGTCAGCCAGCGGTACGCGCCCACCGGCACGTTGTTCTTCAACCGGAAGCCGAGGATGTCGGTATAGAACGCGAGCGCCTTGTCCTGATCGTCGACGAAAATACTCGTCACGTAGATGCGCATGCGAAGTTCTCCCAATCGTGCACGCCGCGACGCGCGTCGCGGTGCCGCTTACGTGATCTGATACGTCGATGCCGGCACGAACTCCTCCGGCATCGCGCGCTCGCCCAGCTCGAGCACCGACCGCTCGATCGTGCGCGCCATCGCATCGAGCGCCAGCGCGTTCGGCGCGAAGCCGAACGGCTCGGCCACCTCGTTCGCGATCGCTTCGAGCGCGATCAGCGTGTACGAGATGAACACGCAAATCAGCGGCGTGAAGTATTCCGTCGAATCGACGAGGCCGAACGGCAACAGCACGCAATAAGCATAGACGGTGCGATGCAGCAGCACGCTGTACGAGAACGGGATCGGCGTCGTCAGGATGCGCTCGCAGCCGCCCACGGCCTTGCCCAACTCGGCCAGTTGCATATCGAACATCCAGCACGTTGCTTCGCTGCCGGGCGCGCGACCCAGCGCGCGGACGATTCCGCCGCGCAGTTCATCGAGAATCGCGACGGGCTGGTAGCACTTGTGCGCGAACGCGGCGGCGCGCTCGGCGCCGAGAATACGCTGCAGGTCCTGCGCCGGATCGGTATGACGCAGCTGATGCTTCAATGCATACGTGAACGCGATCAGCAGATCGGCGAGCCGGTCGCGCTCCGCATCGCCGACGCTGTCGGGCAAGTAGCGCCGCAGCTGCGACGTGACGGTGCGCGCCGCGATCAGCAGGTTGCCCCACAGAAGCCGCGCCTCCTTGAAACGCTCGAAGCTCGCGTTGTTGCGAAACGCGAGAAAGATCGCGAGGGCCAGCCCGAACAGCGTGAACGGCGCGGTGTTCAGCGGAATCTTCTCGCCGAAGATGCGCCCGTTCGTGAAGACCGCCAGCGTGCTGACGATCGCCATGAACACGAGTTGCGGAATGATCGATTGCAGCACGGAACCGTTCCATATGAACAGCATCCTGAGCCAGTTTTGTCGTGGTCTGACGATCATGGTGTTGTCTCGACTGCCGAAAATACGCCATGCGGATCGCCGCCGCCCGATGTTCAACGGCCCGCGCGTGGCGGGCCGCTGTCCGGTCGATGCCGGGCCGGGAGACGCGCTTCACCGCGCTTGCGCATGATGATACGCCCGAGCACGCCCTGCCCCGTCACCGGGGCGCGCCGGTCAGTGATAGCCGGCGTCGCCCTCGCGCACCTTGCCGCGAAACACGCGGTACTGCATCGCGTTGTACACGAGGATGATCGGCAGCACGATCACGGTGCCGACGAGTGCGAACAACTGGCTCGAATGGCTCGACGACGCGTCCCAGATCGTCAGCGACGGCGGCACGATGTTCGGCCAGATGCTGATCACGAGGCCGGTGTAGCCGAGGAACACGAGCGCGAGCGTCAGCAGGAACGGCGTCGCCTCGTGCTCGCGCTTCACCGTGCGGAAGATGCCCCACACGCACGCGACGACGAGGATCGGCACCGGCAGGAACCAGCCGAGGTTGCCGCTGCCGAACCAGCGATGCGCGACGGCCGGCAGCCCGATCACGGTCCACAGGCTGACCACGCCCATCACCGCGAGCAGCACGCCCGCGAGCGGCTTCATCAGCATGCGCATCTTGCGCTGCAGCTCGCCGTCGACTTTCAGGATCAGCCAGCCGCAGCCGAGCGTCGCATAGGTGACGAGCACGCCGATCCCGCAGAACAGGCTGAACGGCGACAGCCAGTCGAACGGCCCGCCCGCGAACTGGTTGTTCACGATCCGGATGCCTTGCAGCAGCGAACCGAGCGTGATCCCCTGGCAGAACGCGGCCAGCGCGGAGCCGCCGATGAACGCGAGATCCCACAGGTGCTGCGTGCGGTTCGCCTTCGCACGCAATTCGAACGCGGCGCCGCGGAAGATCAGCCCGACCACCATCAGGATCAGCGGCAGGTAGTTCGCCGGCAGCAGCGTCGAGTAGACGACCGGAAACGCGCCGTACAGGCCCGCGCCGCCGAGCACGAGAAAGGTCTCGTTGCCGTCCCATACCGGCGCGACGGTATTCAGCATGACTTCGCGTTCGGCCTTCGCGTCGAAGAACGGAAACAGCAGGCCGATGCCGAGATCGAAGCCGTCGAGCATCACGTAGATGAACACGCCGAGGCCGATGATCGCGGCCCACACGACAGGAAGATCGATGTGCATCGCTTACTCCGCTTCGGTGACGTTCAGCGGCGTGGACAGCGCGCTCTTGCGCAGCCCCGGATGCCGGTGCAGCTCGATGTATCCGGCCTGGGCGGCCGGCCCGCGCTTCATCAATTGCATCATGTAGTAGATCCCCGTTCCGAACACCAGGAAATACACGACCACGAAGATCAGCAGCGACACGCCGACCTGCTGCGCGCTGAGCGGCGCGACCGAATCGACGGTGCGCAGCACGCCATACACGGTCCACGGCTGCCGCCCGACCTCGGTGGTGATCCATCCGGCCAGCAGCGCGACGATGCCCGACGGCCCCATGCACACGACGAACCACTGGAACCAGCGCGTTTCATACAGGCGTCCGCCTTTTCTCAGCAGTAGGCCGAGCAGCGCGGTGAGCAGCATCAGCATCCCGAGGCCGGCCATGATCCGGAAGGTCCAGAACACGATCGGCGAATACGGGCGGTCCTGCGCCGGGAATTCCTTCAGCCCGCGAATCTCGCCGTCCCAGCTGTGCGTGAGGATCAGGCTGCCGAGGTGCGGCACCTGGATCGCATAGCGCGTCGTCTCTGCCTGCATGTCGGGCAGACCGACGAGGTTCAGCGCGGTGCCGCCCTTCTCGGTTTCCCACAGCCCCTCGATCGCCGCGATCTTCGCCGGCTGGTATTCGCGCGTGTTCAACCCGTGCGCATCGCCGACGACGATCTGGATCGGCGCGAGCAGCAGCAACATCCACAGCGCCATCGAGAAGCTGCGCTTCACCGGCTCGTCGCGGCGCCCCTTCAGCAGGTGCCACGCCCCGCACGCGGCGACGATGAAGCCCGCGACGATGAACGCGGCGATCGTCATGTGCACGAGGCGATACGGGAACGACGGGTTGAAGATGACCTTGAACCAGTCGACCGGCACGACGAGACCGTTCTCGATCCTGTAGCCCTGCGGCGTCTGCATGAAGCTGTTCGACGCGAGGATCCAGAACGTCGAGATCAGCGTGCCGACCGCGACCATCAGCGTCGCGAAGAAATGCGCACGCGGGCTGACGCGCTGCCAGCCGAACAGCATCACGCCGAGAAAGCCGGCCTCGAGGAAGAAGGCCGTCAGGACTTCGTAAGTGAGCAGCGGGCCGGTGATGTTGCCCGCGACGCGCGAGAAGCCCGCCCAGTTCGTGCCGAACTCGTACGCCATCACGACGCCGGAGACGACGCCCATCCCGAAGCCGATCGCGAAGATCTTCGACCAGAACTGGAACATGGATTTATAGGCGGCGTCGCCGGTGACGAGATAGCGCCATTCCAGCACCGCCAGGAAGCTCGCCATGCCGATGCTGATCGCCGGAAACACGATGTGAAACGACACCGTGAACGCGAATTGCAATCGGGCGAGATGGAACGCATCGAAGATTTCCATGACCGTAATTTGCTCGTGATTGTGAGGACGTCAGCTCGAAGCAGGAAATCGCGCGACGGCTTCGCGACGGCACGTGCGGACAAGAACGGATCGCGGGGCGCGGCAACGAAGCGTGAATGACGATATCGCGTTTGCGACGATACTCGCAATCGCGCGAACGTGCGCTGAAACTGTGCTTTCCCCGGGGCCGAAGATGTGTGTACGGAAAACCCGTTGCGGGGCCGCGAGGTTGTCGGCTGTACTGCTTTCCGCACTGCGACGCTGTGCATCCGCGTCACGGCCGAACGCCCGTACCATCGGCTCGTGGCCTGCCGGTGGCGAGCTGGCGCGACACCACGCACCGCCTCGACGCAGAATTCGCGCCCATCGCTCGGCCCACGCGCCGGGCGATCCCCCAGGAGAAAACAGCATGCAGCCCAGCGACCGGCGGCATCCATACGGCCGCCTGATGCGATCGCGACGGCGCCGTCCCGTATTACGATTTCGCGCACTGGCTCGCGTGAGCACGAACATGAGCATGGATTGGCGCGTCATGCCCGCCTTTCGCGCATCCAGGACGACGAACTGTATTCCTGCATTTCGTGCGGGATTGTGTCTCTGCCGATGGAATCCAGCGGCCTATCCTCACGATGAGGCTCGTCACGACCCGTGCGCCGACACCTCTGCGCATGCACGGTCGATCGGCGACGCCGTTCCGATCACTTCATGCAGGCAGCCGAACCCATCGTGAATGCCATCGCTTCCGCGCCGGTCGCCGCCGCAACCGGCGGCGCATCGCCCCGCATCTTCTCCCGCCCGTTCGACACGCTTGCGCGGCCGCTGCGCGACCTCCGGCTGTCCGTCATCGACCAGTGCAATTTCCGCTGCGGCTACTGCATGCCGCGCGGCAGCTTCGGCCCCGACTATGCGTTGATGCCGTCGTCCGAGCGGCTGTCGTTCGCGCAACTCGAGAAGATCGCGCGCGCGTTCGTCTCGCTCGGCGTCGAAAAGGCCGTCCGGCAAGACCTACCCGACCGTGCGCATGTCGCTCGTCGGCGGCTGACGGGCTGCAGCCGCGCGAGGCGGAGCGAACCGCATACTGGAGAACCGTCATGACCAGTTTCACCGAATCCCGTGTCACGTCATCAAACGAGCCGCCGCCGGTGATCGCAGCCGGATTCGAGGTGCGCGTGCAGTACACGGCGATCGACGCCGGCGCCGAGATCGCGCCGATCGTTCGCAATCCGAATGTCGGTGCGGTCGTGAATTTCCTCGGTGTCGTGCGAAACGAAGGCGACGTCGACGACGTGATCACGCTGGAAGTCGAGCACTATCCGACGATGACCGAGCAGGCGCTCTGGAGCATCGTCGAGGAGGCCTGCGCGCGGTGGCGGCTCGAGGCGGCCAAGGTCGTGCATCGCGTCGGGCGCATTCCGCTGGGCCATGCGGTCGTGATCGTCGTGGTGGCCGCCGCGCATCGCGCGTCGGCGTTCGATGCGTGCGAATTCATCATGGACTTCCTGAAGACGCATGCGCCGTTCTGGAAGAAGGAGATCCGGCACGACGGCGTGGCCGGCTGGGTCGAGCCGAAGGCGCATGACGATCAGGCGATGCGTCGATGGGGATGAACGTGCCGGACAATGTCTTTCCGATCCCGCCGATTGCACCGATTTCGCTCAGGACATCGTAATGAAACTGACGATCAAATACTTTGCGAGCATTCGCGAACAATTGCATACCGACGAGGAAGTCGTCGAGATCGATGCGCATGAGCTCACCGTCGACGCGCTGCGCGCCGCGCTCGCCGCACGCGACGCGCGCAGTGGCGAAGCGCTGCGGCTGAACCGCCCCGTGCGCGCGGCCGTGAACCTCGAGATGGTGACCGGCGCATTCGTCGTGCGGGAGGACAGCGAGGTGGCGTTCTTTCCGCCGGTGACCGGCGGGTGATGCGTTCACATCCGGCAGCGACTGACGGATCGTAGCCGCTCGACGCGCGACGGGTTGGCTAATGGAGCCCGCGAAGAAAATCCGGAACCGGATGGTCGATCAAAGCAAGATAACCCGCCATCGCACCAGCCACTTTCCGCACGGCCGGACGCGCGGTCATCCGTTCGCGCCAGGCGAGCAGGTTCGGCGTCTCCGCCGTCATCGGCGCGCCCTTGCGTGCGCCGAACAACTGCGCCATGTAGAACGCGATGTCGGCGTACGAATAGGTGTCGGCAAGGAATTCCCGGTCCGCCAGCACGCGCTCCATGCGTCGATAGTATTGCCGCGCTTCGTCGCGTGCGGCCTGTGCCGCGGGATGATCCGGCGTCTCTTCGAGGCCCATCAGCCGGATCACGTGCGGAAAATAAACCTCGTCGCTGCAGTGCTCGAGCTGACGCGCCACCGCGCGCGCTTTCGGCTGCGCGGGCCATAGCGCGGGATCGGGCTTCAAGTCTTCCAGGTACTCGAAGATCTGCGTGGAATCGAAAATCTCCAGGTCGCCGTCGATCAGCACCGGCACCTGACGCTTCGGATTGATGCGCAAGACGTCCGGATGCTTCGGGTCGTAGCCGCGCTGCTGGCTGAACGGCACCAGCACGCGCTCGAAGGCGATGCCCTTCTCGTGCGCCGCGATCTCGACTTTCGCGCCGAACATGCTCAGCGGACCAGTCATGATTTTCATGTATCGCTCTCCTCGTCAGGTTTCGCGCAGTGGCCCTCACATGAGCACCGCCCGCGCGTCGGCAAGCCCGCGCCCGACTCCGTTGCGCGCCAGCCGATCGCGGATGTGTCGGATCATAGATCCGATAACATGACATCCCGTGTCATGTATTCCGGATGAGGTGCCACTCATGAAAGCCAGCCGGCTGTTGTCGATCATGATGATGCTGCAGGCGCGCGGCCGCATGACCGCGCCGGCGCTGGCCGCCGCACTGGAAGTGTCCGAGCGGACGATCCTGCGCGATATCGACCAACTGTCGACGGCCGGCGTGCCGATCTGGGGCGATCGCGGACGCAACGGCGGCTTTCAGTTGCAGGACGGCTGGCGTACCGATCTGACGGGGCTGACCGAGCAGGAGGCACATGCGTTGATTCTGGCCGGCCTGCCGGGGCCGGCGGGAGAACTCGGGCTCGACGGGATGGCTGCGTCCGCGCGGCTGAAGATGATCGCCAGCCTGCCGCCGGACTCGCGCGAACATGCCGATCGTGTCGCGAGCCGGCTGCATGTCGATACCGTGGATTGGTATCGGGCGCAGGAAACGCCGGCGTTTCTGCGTGAAGTCGCCGATGCCGTGTGGCAGTCGCAGCGAATCGAGGTGACATACGAGAGCTGGCGCGGTGTGTCGCGCCGCGCACTCGATCCGCTCGGGCTGGTGCTCAAGGGCGGTGCGTGGTACGTGGTGGCGAAGGTCGCCGGCAAGCGCGATGCGCTGACTTTTCGGCTCGCGAACATTCGGGAACTCGCAGCGTCGCGCCGCCGATTCAAGCGGCCCGCGCGGTTCGATCTGGCCCGGCACTGGCGTGATGCGATGAGCCGGTATGAAGCGAAGCTTTACCGGTTGAGCGCGCACGTCGCGGTGTCGGCGCGCGCAGAGAGTTGGCTGATCAATGCGCGCGTCAAGGTCGCGCCCGTCTCGGATAGCGCCGGCAGCAGCGCGGTCCCGCCGGGATGGAAAGAATTCCTGATGCCGATCGAATCGATCGAGCACGGTGCGCGCAAGCTGCTTGGATATGGTGCGGAGTTGAAAGTGCTCGGGCCGCGGGAACTCGTGGTTCGATTGACCGACGAGGCTGCAGCGACGAAGGCGCTGTATTCACCCGCGCCGCCGACGATCGACGACGCTCCAACATTCGCGGCTTGATCGGAGCGAAACTGCTCGCATTCACCGTCTTCACCGCGCACTCCGTCGTGATGGGCGCATTCCTCGAAGACACTGCCCGCCGAGATCGTCTGGATCGGCATCGGTGTCTTCATCGTGCCTATCTTGCGTTGGGATCTTGAAGCTTCGTTGCGCAGGACGTCGGCATTTCTGCTTTCATTCGCCCTATTTTTCGCAAATTCGCAACGCCGCGCCTTTTTCGATTGGCGTTTCTGCCCATGCGGACGGCGCGTGCGGCGCCGATATTGCGCAGCCTCGGGCGACCGACCTCGAACGGTTTGCCCCGGATTTTCCACATGATGAAATCGCGTCGGTCGGACGAACGCCGCATCTGCGACCGGCCATATGCCCCACACGCAACTCTTATATAAGACATAAGACATTTGACGCCTGACCATATTGCGACTAGAATCCCGTCCAAGCAGTGAAGCAGTGTCCGGAACAGCAGCCCCGGCGTGCCTGGAAAGCCCTTCCCCTGAAACGCAATCTCAGCAGGTCCCCCCATGCTTGAAAACTTTCGTGCTCACGTGGCCGCCCGCGCCGCGCTCGGTATTCCTCCCCTGCCGCTGACGGCTCAGCAAACCGCCGAACTGGTGGAACTGCTGGCGAACCCGCCCGCTGGCGAAGAGCAGACGCTGCTCGACCTGATCACCCATCGCGTCCCCGCCGGCGTCGACGAAGCCGCGCGCGTGAAGGCCGGCTTCCTGGCCGCCGTCGCGAAGGGCGAGACGGCCTGCCCGCTGATCTCGCGCGAGCGCGCGACCGAACTGCTCGGCACGATGCTGGGCGGCTACAACATCCAGCCGCTGATCGAGCTGCTGTCCGACGAAGCAGTCGCGGCCGTCGCTGCCGACGCACTGAAGAAAACCCTGCTGATGTTCGACCAGTTCCATGACGTGAAGGAACTCGCCGACAAGGGCAACGCGCACGCGAAGGCCGTGCTGCAGAGCTGGGCCGACGCCGAATGGTTCACGAGCCGTCCGGAAGTGCCGGAAAGCCTGACCATCACCGTGTTCAAGGTCACGGGCGAAACCAACACCGACGACCTGTCGCCGGCCCCGGACGCCACCACCCGCCCGGACATCCCGATGCACGCGCTGGCGATGCTGAAGAACGCGCGCCCCGGCATCACGCCGGAAGAAGACGGCAAGCGCGGCCCGGTCAAGTTCATCGAATCGCTGAAGGACAAGGGTCACCTGGTCGCCTACGTCGGCGACGTGGTCGGCACCGGCTCCTCGCGCAAGTCGGCCACCAACTCGGTGCTGTGGTTCACCGGCGAAGACATCCCGTTCGTCCCGAACAAGCGTTTCGGCGGCGTGTGCCTCGGCGGCAAGATCGCCCCGATTTTCTACAACACGATGGAAGACGCCGGCGCGCTGCCGATCGAACTCGACGTGTCGCAGATGAACATGGGCGACGTCGTCGAACTGCGCCCGTACGAAGGCAAGGCGCTGAAGGACGGCAACGTGATCGCCGAATTCCAGGTCAAGTCCGACGTGCTGTTCGACGAAGTGCGCGCCGGCGGCCGCATTCCGCTGATCATCGGCCGCGGCCTGACCGCGAAGGCGCGTGAAGCGCTCGGCCTCGCGCCGTCGACGCTGTTCCGCCTGCCGCACCAGCCGGCCGACAGCGGTAAGGGCTTCTCGCTCGCGCAGAAGATGGTCGGCCGCGCATGCGGTCTGCCGGAAGGCCAGGGCGTGCGTCCGGGCACGTACTGCGAACCGAAGATGACCTCGGTCGGCTCGCAGGACACCACCGGCCCGATGACCCGCGACGAACTGAAAGATCTGGCCTGCCTCGGCTTCTCGGCCGACCTCGTGATGCAGTCGTTCTGCCACACCGCCGCTTATCCGAAGCCGGTCGACGTCAAGACGCACCAGACGCTGCCGAACTTCATCAGCACCCGTGGCGGCATCGCGCTGCGCCCGGGCGACGGCGTGATCCACTCGTGGCTGAACCGCATGCTGCTGCCCGACACCGTCGGCACCGGCGGCGACTCGCACACGCGCTTCCCGATCGGCATCAGCTTCCCGGCAGGCTCGGGCCTGGTCGCGTTCGCGGCCGCCACCGGCACGATGCCGCTGGACATGCCGGAATCGGTGCTGGTCCGCTTCAAGGGCAAGATGCAGCCGGGCGTCACGCTGCGCGATCTCGTCAACGCAATTCCGCTGTATGCCATCAAGCAAGGCATGCTGACGGTGGCCAAGCAAGGCAAGAAGAACATCTTCTCGGGCCGCATCCTCGAAATCGAAGGCCTGCCCGACCTGAAGGTCGAGCAAGCGTTCGAACTGTCGGATGCGTCGGCCGAGCGTTCGGCAGCCGGTTGCACGGTGCACCTGAACAAGGAACCGATCATCGAGTACCTGAACAGCAACATCACGCTGCTGAAGTGGATGATCGCGCAGGGCTATCAGGATCCGCGCAGCCTGCAGCGCCGTATCGCGGCGATGGAGCAGTGGCTGGCCGACCCGCAACTGCTGTCGCCGGATGCCGACGCCGAATACGCGGCCGTCATCGAGATCGACCTGGCCGACATCCATGAACCGATCGTTGCGTGTCCGAACGATCCGGACGACGTGAAGACGCTGTCCGACGTCGCCGGCGCGAAGATCGACGAAGTGTTCATCGGTTCGTGCATGACCAACATCGGTCACTTCCGTGCCGCGTCGAAGCTGCTGGAAGGCAAGCGCGACATCCCGGTCAAGCTGTGGGTCGCGCCGCCGACCAAGATGGACCAGAAGCAACTGACGGAAGAAGGCCACTACGGCGTGTTCGGCACGGCCGGCGCCCGCACCGAAATGCCGGGCTGCTCGCTGTGCATGGGCAACCAGGCACAGGTGCGCGAAGGCGCGACGGTGATGTCGACGTCGACCCGCAACTTCCCGAACCGTCTGGGCAAGAACACGAACGTGTACCTCGGCTCGGCGGAACTGGCGGCAATCTGCTCGCGTCTCGGCAAGATCCCGACCAAGGACGAGTACATGGCCGACATGGGCGTGCTCAACGCCAACGGCGACAAGATCTACAAGTACATGAACTTCGACCAGATCGAAGACTTCAAGGAAGTCGCGGACACCGTGCAGATCTAAGCATGCGGTCGAGCTGCGGCGGGCTGTGCCCGTCGTGGCGACACGCGAAGGCGCCGCGGGCTGAATGCCCGCGGCGCTTTTTTTTGGTTCTTCGTGGATTTCCGGGGGGAGGACGCCGGCGAGGAACGTCGGCGTTCGGCCACTAGCTGACATTTGGTGTCTGAAGTCGAAAATGCAGGCTTCTCGGCTATCTCCGGTCGCTCCTGATGTGAGACCCTCCCGGACAAGCGCACGCCTGCTGCCGAGCAAGCGAGCAGTCTATTTCCCCACCGACGGATCCAGGAGAGACAGGCAACGAGGGCATTCGCCTCCAAGGAAGAGGCCTGCTATCAAATGCAAACTCGACTACGTTAGCGCATCGTTGCGAATGCACATCACGTAACGAGCATTGCGCGCCACGGACGGGTCTGGATCGGCGGCCAGCCGGGCAAGCAGGGCCGACGCCGTGCCATTGAATTCGGCGAGCGCCTGACAAATCCGTACACGGGTCTGGACATCGGCTGGACCGTCTGAGATCGCTGCTTCAAAGCGCTCCACAATTTGCTTTGCGATCACAGGGTCTTCCGCCAAATCGGCTAGCGCATCGGCCGCCTCGACATCGTGAATCCCGCCAAGAACCTGCTCGATCAGCAGGGGAATGGCGTCGCGTATCCCCCATCCGCCAAGCACCCGCGCAGCGCGATACCGCACGCGCTCCGCGGGGTCGAGGAGCGAGCCGCGCAAGCTCTCCACCGCATCGGAACCGCCGAGTTTCGCCAGCGCGAGCACGGCCCGTTCGCGTACTGCCGGATCGGGCTGTTGAAGCGCCGCGCCAAGTACGCTGGTGCCGCTGCCTACGGTTCTTCCCAGCGCCCAGTGCAGCGCACCTGCGACATTCGGCTCTTGTTCCTGGAGCAGTGCATGGGCGATGAGTGCTGCAAGCGGGGCATCGCTGGACGCGGCGTCAAACGCAGCACGCTGTCTCTCAGGTGCATGCGTCGACTCAAGTCCTTTCAGCAGATGCACGACATCAAGCACAGCTGACCAATCATCGGGAGAGGTGGCGGACACAGCAGTCAGCCGGCAAAGCAACGCTTGCTCTGCGGCCAGCCGCTCGCGGCTGCGAACCATCAGCGCGTCAATGAGCACATCGGGGTGAGGCGCTTGTTGGCTGAGCGCCTGACGCACCTCGGCCAGCCCAAGGCCCAGCGAGCGCAGGCTCTCCACTTGGAACAGGCGCAAGGCATCGGCTTGCGAATACTCGCGGTATCCCGCTTCCGTACGTCCCGATGGGCTGACCAGTCCGATCGCGTCGTAGTGCCGCAGCATGCGCGCGCTGACGCCGGAACGATTGGCCAACTCGCTGATGCGCATCACTTGTCTCCGGTGTCATCTGGTTCACGCCGCCCTGTGTCTCGGCCTTGGCTCCAATCGAGCCTCGAAAATTCTAACAAACCGCCAACGGCTTCCATCACCTCGGCCAACACGTGGCTCGTCACATCGATCGCCGTCAACCCGCCTGTTCATCGGCGTCGGGCAACGGCGCACCTGCGCGCCACGCATCGGCTGGATCGAGCACGAACGCGCTCTCCGGGTCGGCGATGAGCCTGAGGCTCGCGCAGGCATGAACGCGAACCGCCGGGTCCGTGTGTCGGGCCGCCGCCGCAACGAGCGGGGCCATGGCGTCGTCTCCAAGCATGAGTAATGCCTGGCTCAGACTCCGCTTGAGGTCCTTGTCGCCGCGGCCTAGCTCGCGAACCAGTGCGCGTGCCAAGGCGGCTCGTTGCCAGGTCGGCACCAGCCCCGCTGCGGTGCGCCACGCAGTTCGTGCCACCTCCGGATCGGGGTCATGTAGATGCCCGCTTGTGATCGCTGACCAGGTTGCAGGGTCGCCGATCTTCGAGAGCGTATGTAGCGCCTGGCTACGCGCTTGCGCCAGCGGCGAGCGCAGCTCGTCAAGCAGCAATGGCAAGGTCAGATCCTGCGTGTGCCGGGTGAGCGCCCAGGTGAGCATGTCGCGAACGAAGAAATCCGGTTCGACACCGCAACGCTTCACCAGTAGCGTGATCTGGCCTGGATCGGGAGCCGTGCCGGCACCTAGCGCAGCCGCAAGACGGAGCGAAGCGTCCGGATGCTCGAGTGCCGTGGTCAATGCGTGACGGGAAGTCGGGGGATAGTGACGGATCATGAATGCCTCCTCGCCCGACAGTGGACACCTTGTCACTATGACAAGGTCAAGTGTTTTTCGGGCGAGGGGCGAATTGCACGCCCAGGCAGTCGTTCGTGGGGCCGATCACCGCCTCCTCCGCAGGCGACGGGCGGCCAGTTTCAGCCATTCGATCGTCCGGAGAAAATCGTCGACAATTCGGGGCGGTATAGGAATGTCCTTGGAGCTCGTACTGGATGAGGAAGACACTGGGCTACCTGCACGAGGTTTGGCTCTACCCGGACGAGTTCGGCAACGCTCTTCCCGCATGCATTGCCCATGGACCGGACGGAGATGCTGCCAGGGCTCTCAATGAGCCGGGTAGCGAATGGATATGGACGTTTTGGGCATCGTCACATGCGGAGGCGATGTGCGTTTATTACGAATTCGTCGGCTATGGAAAGTACACGTCCCAAGCCGACGGCGATCTTCTCCCATATCCGCAAGCTTGGTATGAGCGTCAGGTCGCGTATTTGGACCGCAAGTGATCAATGCATAGGTGTCGGCCCAGCTTCCTTGCAAGTCGGTCACGGTAGGCAGCTTCGGGCAATTGCCGGCCACAAACGGCCGTTCGACACAGCTTTTTAGATCGTCGACAATCGGTGCAGATAAGGGCGTAGCCTTTAGCGGTTACCGTCGATCAGATCGTTCAGCAGCGCATCGAATGCGGCCTGTGCGTCTTCAAGTTCCTGCAGGGCGGCATCAAAGGTTTGCAGCGCGAACGGCGAAGGCTCGCCGCTGCCTTGCGGCGGAAATTGCTTCTGCATCGAGGCGAACGTACTCTGCACGCGCAGCGTGGCGGCCACCATGCGCTCCATCGCCTGGGTTTCTTCGGCTCGCGCCTGTTCCGGATTCATTCCACTCTCCTTGGATGGTTTTCTGAAGACCAGATCGTACACGCTGTGTCCGTTCTTGCCGCCCTTGGCAGAACGACTCCGTTGAAGGTTCCAACGGCACGCTGCGCGAGAAGCGATTTAATCGGGAATGATTCCGCAGTCGCGCCGAGGCCAAGATACTCATCGAGCGTGACTACAAAATCCCGCCGCAGGTCACAACGATTGGCCGCTTTGGATGAATCTGAAGGGCCGCTCCGGGTCGACAAGCGACGACCACGAAAATCCACGAAGAGCCTTTTTTTTGCCCGTCCCGGTTCGATCTGGGATGGTTGCCCGCATGATCGTCCGAAGGCGTTCATCCTCCTCCCCGGCCGGATCCACGCGTTGACATAGGAACTGATCAGTCCATATACTGACGCCAAATTGCAGGAGATCTCACCCATGGCACATCCGACCGGTCTTGGACGTCCGCGCGAATTCGAACTGGACGATGCCGCGCGCGACGCGATGCAAGTCTTCTGGGACCGCGGCTACGAAGGCGCGTCGCTGCCGGATCTGATTGCCGGCACCGGCTTGTCGCGCGGCAGCCTCTACAAGGCGTTCGGCGACAAGAAAGGGCTGCTGCTGGCGGCGCTGGACCTGTATATGGCCGACGGGCTCAAGGCAACCGCCGACATCCTGTCGCAGCCGGGCACGGTGAAGGACGCCATTCGCGATTCGCTGCTGCGCTATGCGCGCCTTTCCGTCGGCGAGGCAGGCCGACGCGGATGCCTCGCGATCGCGATGACTACCGAAATGGCGGCCCGCGATCCGGATGTCGCGGAACGCACGGCACGCATGTTCCGGCGTTTGCAGCAGCTTTATGCCGGCGCGATCGTGCGCGGGCAGGCTAGCGGCGAGGTTGCCGAACGCGACGAACAGGCGCTCGCGCGTTTCCTGGTCTGTCAGGTCGAGGGAATGCGCGTGCTGGGCAAAACCGGCGTATCGGAAGCGGACATGCTCGCGCTCGTCGACAACACGATGCGCGTTCTCGATTAATTTTTTTGGCCAATTTGGAACTGATTGGTCCCATATGGAGGCTCACCCATGACCCGCAACGATTCCGTCTCGCCGGACCCGCGCCGCTGGGCAATGTTCTCGGTCCTGCTCGTCGGCGCATTCCTGCCTCCGCTGGACTTCTTCATCGTCAATGTCGCGCTGCCGTCGATCCGGGGGGAATTGGGCGCGTCGTCTTCGGCCGAGCAATTCGTCATCTCGTCGTACGCCGGCCTGTATGCCGTAACGCTGATTACCGGCGGCCGGCTGGGAGACCTGTTCGGGCGGGGGCGCATGTTCTTTCTCGGACTGATCGGATTCGCGACGGCATCTGCGCTATGCGGCCTCGCGAGTTCGCCGTGGACACTGATCGCGGGCCGGGCGTTGCAGGGGCTGACGGCGGCCGTCATGGCGCCGCAGGCGCTCGCGTCGATCCAGGCGATCTTCCCCGAATCGGAAAAGCCGCTCGCGCTCAGCCTTTATGGCGCGGTCTTCGGCCTCGCCGCGGTCGTCGGGCAGGCACTGGGCGGCATCCTGATTTCGCTGAATCTGTTCAATCTCGGCTGGCGGACGATCTTCCTCGTCAACCTGCCGCTGGCGATCCTGGTCGTGCTGTTCGGCATCCCGCTGCTGAAGGAAACGCGCGCGCAGCATGCACGCAAGCTCGACCTCGGCGGCACGGCGCTGTCGATGGCAACGCTCGGCGCGCTGGTCGTGCCGTTGATCGAAGGGCGTGACGCAGGCTGGCCGCTATTGGCCTGGATGTCGCTGATGGCGGTACCGGCGCTCGCATGGTTCTTCTGGCGCTACGAGAGCCGGCTCGCCCGCAGCGGCGGCGCCCCGCTGCTCGATCCGGCCGCGCTGCGCGCGCCGGGGCTGGGCCGCGCGCTGCTAATCGCGTTGTTGCTGTACTCGATCGGCGCGTTCTTCCTGCTGTTTTCGATCTATCTGCAAAGCGCGTTGCACGTCGATGCGCTGAGCGCGGGCCTCGTGTTCCTGCCGTTCGGCGTGGGCTTTCTGCTGGGGCCGCTGTCGACGCCGCACTGCTCACGCGTTCTCGGCGCGTACGTCAATCCGTTCGGCATGGGCCTCGAGGTCGTCGGCCTCGTCGGCCTGGCCTGGTTGATCGCCGCGACACCGCTCGGCATGCCGCTCGCCACGATCCCGCTTGCCGCCGTTCTGTTCATCATCGGTTTCGGGCAAGGGCTCGCGCTGCCGACGCTGATGCGAATGGTCACAGGCCGTGTCGCACCGGCGCTGTCGGGCATGATCGCCGGCATCGCCAGTTCGACCCTGCAGGTCAGCACGTCGCTCAGCGTCGCGATCATCGGCGGAATTTTCTATACGGTCCTCGGCTCGCATCAGGATCCCGCTGCGATCGCGCATGCGTTCATCGTCGCGATTCTCGGTATCGCGTTCTTCCTGAGCATCGGCGCGGGATTGGGCATCTCGCTCGGGCGGACACCCGCGGGGCGCCCCGCTACCCGTCCCCACGCCCGAACGACGTTCGGCACCGAACGCAACCGGCCGTGATGCAGGGCGCGAAATCGCGCGCAGCACGTCGATTTCCAGCGCGGACAGGCGCGGGCCGTCATGCGGCGCGCGACTCGCGACACGCGTGACGGCAGGTGCGCCCTCCGTCAGCAGCGCGCTCACCGCTTCCCCACAAAGCCGGCCGCACGCGGCTTCTTCCTGCAACACGTTCGCGGCGGCGGCGACGCTCAACGCCGCGCGCCATGGACGCGCCGAGCGCAATGCGACCCACGCCACCGACGCCGCCAGCCTTAGCGCATGCACGACGCCGCGAGCTTCCCGACCGCGATCACCGCCTGCTCGATCTCCGGCGACCACGCGCTGCTGTAGTTCAGCCGGATGAAGTTCCGGTAGTTGTCGGTGATCGAGAACATGTAGCCGGGGCCGATCGTGATTCCCTGCTCCAGCGCGAGCTGATACAGCCGCATCGCGTCGACCTGAACCGGCAACTCGACCCACAGCACGTAGCCGCCGGCCGGGCTCGAGATGCGCGTGCCTTCCGGGAAGAATCGCGACACCATCGCGCGCATCAGGTTCGCCTGCTGCGCATACGCCTTGCGCAAGCGTCGCAGGTGATGCTCGTAGCCGTCGCGTTCGAGAAACTCGGCGATCGCGAGCTGCGGCAGCGACGGCGTGGCCAGCGTGTTCAGGAACTTCAGCTTCTCGACCTGATCGCGATAGCGGCCCGGCAACGCCCAGCCGACCCGGTAAGCCGCCGTCAGGCTCTTCGAGAACGATGCGCAATGCAGCACGATCCCGTTGCGATCGCAGGACTTCAGCGTGCTCGGATGCGACTCGCCGAAATACAGTTCGTTATACACACCGTTCTCGATGAGCGGCATGTCGACGCGAGTCGCGAATTCCACCAGTTCGCGCTTGCGCTCGTCGGGCATCTGGAAGCCCAGCGGATTCTGGAAATTCGGCATCACCATGCACGCGGCGATCGGCTGCGACTTCGCGATCGCCGCCAGCGCGGCGATATCGATCCCGTATTCCGGATGCGTCGCGACCTCGATCGCCTTCATCCCCATCCGCTCGATCGCGTGCAGCATCGCGTAGAACGTCGGCGACTCGACCGCGATCGTGTCGCCCGGTTTCGCGACCGCCTGTAGGCACAGGTTGATCGCCTCGGTCGCGCCGACCGTCACGATGATCTCGTTCGGATCGACCGACATCCCGTTTTCCAGGTAGCGCCGTGCGATCTGCCGGATCAGACGCGGATGGCCGGGTGGCAGCCCGTCGGTCACGCCCCACAGCGACTTGTCCCGGCCGGCCGCATACGCGTAGCGGTTCAGCTTCTCGAACGGAAAGAGGATCGGGTCCGGATACGGCGAACCGAGCGGCACCGCGTCGTCGGTGCCGATCGAGCGCAGCGTCGACAGCACGAGCCGGCTCATGTCGACCGACGACGAAATCGCGATCGGCTTCGACGGCCGCAGTTCGCGCACCGGCGCGTGGTTGTCGTCGCGACGCAGGTTCACGAAGTAGCCCGACTGCGGACGGCTTTCCAGCAGTCCGCGGCTTTCGAGCAGCAGATATGCGTGCAGCACGGTCGTGATGCTGATCCGGTGCTGCTGGCTCGCCTGCCGCACCGACGGAATCCGGTCGCCGTGCCGGTACACGCCTTGGCGGATCAGGCGTTCGATGTCGTCCGCGAGTTTTTCGTAGAGCTTCATCGCATGCTCCCCGCCGCCCCGCGCACGCCCGATCCGTGCATGTGCCGCCCGCCGACCGGGCTGTCGTGATGCCTGATTGCTCCCTCCGGTTTTGCCTTTTCCATCGTCGTGGCTCGCTTTTGAAGATGCGCCGTCAAGCCCGTGATGTCTGGGCCTGCGGCACTGTGCACTTGATGATGGAATCGTAAGAGCAGAACAGTTGATGCGGAGTACACACATCGGATATGCACACAAGAGTACAGTTCGGCGCGAATTCGCGACTTCGGGCGAACTGTACGTCTTACGATTTGACGCAGGGGCTGGGAAATGGATGCGGTGGCCGGGGATTCGAAGGCGGTACCGTGTGGTCGCGCAGCTCGCGGTCGCGTCTGCGGCATCCGGCAAGATCGAGCTGTATGCGCCGTTCGCGTACGACGCGGCGCTCGCGATGATCGCGGCGGTCCACAAGGCCGATTCGGTCGACCGCGGCAAGATCGTCGCGAGCCTGCCGGGCGTGTCGGTCACGGGCGTGACGGGGAAGATCTCGTTCGATGAGCGCGGCGACCTGATCAAGCCGCCCTACACGCTGTTCCGCGTCGAACAGGGGCAGTGGCACAGCATTCGCACGGTCGGCGGCGCGTCGAACTGATCGACGCCGGGCAGCCCGGCAACGGGCGGCGTCATCGCTCCGCCTGTTGCCGCTGCACCTCCTGCGCTTTCATCTGCAGATACGCGCCGCGCTCGACTTCGTGCAGTTGCTTCGGATACTGCTCGGTCGCGTCGAACCAGCGCGCAAGGCGCTGGTCGAGCGGCTTGTCGAGCGTCGCGAGATACGTGTCGATCGCGAGGTAGTAGCGCATCGTGTTGCGCTCCAGCAATCCGCGCACGCCGCCGATGTACTGCGGCTGCGCCGCCGATGCGCCGCTGGCTGCCGTGAACCCGACCTTGTCGCTGCCGACCGTCGAGAGGTAGGTCTTCATCGCCACGCGGCCGACCGCGCCGAAGCCGTACGAATACGTGAGGTGCAGGAACGTGCGCGATCCGCCGACCGGCACCGCTTCCAGCACGATCCGGTAGTCCTTCGTGCCCATCGGGCCGCTGTCGGCAGCCAGGTCGACCTGGAAATAGTCGGGTGTCGCGGCGGCCACGCGGTAGCGGAACTGCACGCGATAGGTATCCGACAGCTTCTGCTCGATCTTGCGGCCGAGGTTCACGTCGAGCACCGGGCCGTCGCTGCCGGTCGACGCACGACAGTACTTCGTGTTCAGGTGCAGGATCAGCACCGCGCACCAGTTCGCGGGGCCCTGCGCGGGGTCGTTGAGCTTGCCGTTCACGACGGAGAACGGATAGTCGACGACGGCATAGATGTCGCCCTTCAGCGACGAAGATGCCTCGGACGATTCGAGGTACAGCGGGCGGTGGAACGAATTGTTCTTCAGTTGCTCGCCGAGGCTGTGATAGCGGTCGAGCAGTGCCGCCGCGCCGTCCGCGCCGAACGACAGCGCGCTCCAGCCGAGGCACAGGGCCGCGACGAGCGCATGCCATGCGCGGCGCGCGTAGCGCGGTGCTTGCGGATGTTGGGATGTCTCCATTCTTGTGCTCCAGCAGGTGACGCGGTGGTCGCGCACATGTTTCACAGAATACGCCGACCGCTATCGACTCCGCTTCACGGGCACCGGCAGTTGCGCAGCAGTGATCCGGATCAACGTCGACAGCCATTCGCGGTCGTCCCAGCGCTCGCCTCCGATGACGAGATGCGGTTTCGCCGTCGGATACGGTGGCGCTTCGTCGCAGGTGCCGAGAAACGCACGCCCGTCAGGCGTCGGCTTGACGAACAACCGGTCGTCGCACACCAGCGCGACCATCTTGCCGTCGCAGTAGATGCCGTATTCGCCGAACATCTTGCGGGCCGATACCGTGCCCGCCGCAGCCATCTGCTCGACGACGAAATCGACGGTTCCCTGACTCGATGCCATCCATCCGCTCCGTTACCGAATAACCCTTCTGACCGTCACCGACGCGGTGCCGTTCCGTTCGAATCCCACGCGATCACGCGTGCGCCCTGCTCATTTGTCAGCCGAAAACGCACTCGACATCTGCCGCGCCCGCTTCACGTCGTCGCCGTGCAGATAAATCGACGTCGTCGAGATCGACGCATGCCGCAGGTTGTCGCGCACCGTCGTCAGCTCCGCGCCGCGCGCGAGCGCATGCGTCGCATGGGTATGACGCATCCAGTGCGGGCTCGCCTGGCGCAACTTTTGCGCGAGCGCCGGGTTGTCGTCGTCGACGAGCGCGGCCGTCTGCGTGAAGAAACGCTGCATCACCTTCCACAGCCGCACGCTCGTGATCCCGGCCGCCCCGTCTTCCGCAAGGCTCGGAATCAGCGGCGTATCGGGACGCCAGCGCACCGGCGTCACCGGCAGCCGCCGCGCGACCAGATGACGATCGAGCGCCGTGCGCGCGAGCGGCGGCAGCGCGACGCGCGCGGCCTTGCTGCCCTTGCCGATCACTTTCAGCCACGCATCGCCGTGCGCGTCCGTTTCGATGTCGCCGAGCGTCGCGCCGACCAGTTCGCTCGCACGCAGCCCGGTCGCATAGCCGAAATCGAGAATGAAGCGCAGCCGTTGCGCGGCCGCCGGCGTCCAGCCGGACTGCGATGCGCCGGACGGCTTGTCCTTGCGAAACTCGAGCCCGTCCGCGATCGTGCGCACGAGCAACCACTCGCCTTCGGTGAACGCATGCGACGTGTCCAGCGCATTCGCGCCGCGCGTATCGCGCACCTTGACGCCCGCGAACGGATTCGCGAGCAGGTAGCGCTGCTCGATCAGCCAGCGGAACAGCGCGCCGAGAACCGACAGCGTGTACGCGGCCGAACGCGCGGACAATCCGCCCGAAAACGGCCGCCAGTCCGGCGCGCCGCGCGGCCGCACCGGCCCGATCCAGCGTTCGTGCGGCGTCGGGTTGCGCAGGAACGCGCGATACGCGACCGCATCCTCGGTGGTCAGCGACGACAGCGCACGCCCGCGCTCGACGATCGCCCACAGGATCAGCCGCTCGGCCTCCTTCCGGTACGCGCGGCGCGTCGCGGCCGATTCGTGCAGCGACAGCCACGCGTGCACGGCCGCGTAATCGTTGTCCGCGTCGAGCGTGCTGGTCGCGCGCGGCGCGCGGAACGTGCCGGCCGACCCGTCGACCTCGTGCGGCAGCTTCAGTTGCTCCCACGGCACGATGGCGCTGCGCGGCGTCGCCGCGATCAGCGCGCGCGCCCGCTCGGTCAGGTCCGGATGCGCGGAAAAGAACGCCTCGATATGCCGCGCGCTCGCCATGCCGAGCCCCGCTATTGCGCGCCACCACTGACGCCGCCGCGGAATCCGCACGGTCAGGTCGGCGAGCGTCGCGATCCCGTGCGCACGCAGCGCGACGACCGCGCGTGCGGGCAGCCACAAGCCGATGTCATCGCTGATCTGCGGCACCGGCGCACGCGCATGGCGCAGCAGGCCGATCGCATCGGTCGCGGCCTTCGCCATCTGGACGCGCGCGCTGTCGGCATGCGCGAGCTGCTCCGCGAGATCGG
Source organism: Burkholderia sp. AW33-5 (assembly GCF_053427615.1). Lineage (NCBI taxonomy): Bacteria > Pseudomonadati > Pseudomonadota > Betaproteobacteria > Burkholderiales > Burkholderiaceae > Burkholderia > Burkholderia sp. AW33-5. The sequence goes on from NZ_JBSAXA010000004.1 coordinate 244,955, forward strand.
GCCGCCCGACCTGCCGCGCGACGCGCACGAGGCGGCGACGAATTCCACCGATCACGCCGCGCGCCGACCGCCGTTCGCCGAGCCGGTCGGGCAGATAGCGTTCGACCGCCTGACGCACGGTCATGCCCGCGTACCACGCGCGCAGCGCGGCCAGTTCGTCGGCGTCGGGGAAGCCTGCTGGTGCAGGCGTGGAATCGGAGGAAGGCGGTAAGGCGAGGCGCGGTGTCATGGGCGCCAGTTTGACAGAACTGCGGACGCTCGAAAACGCCCGGCGCGCTGCAAAATGCGTGCGCGACGCCGGCGGCTGCCGGCATCGCGCACGAACGCTCAACCCGTCACGGGTGTGCGCCGCACCTCGGACAGATAGATCAGGATCAGCGACACCCACACGATCCCGTACAGGAACATGAAGCAGGTCGTGCGCACGCGCAGCAGGTCGAGCAGCAAGCCGAACAGGATCGGCAGCAGGAAGCCGCCGAGCCCGCCCGCGAGGCCGACGATGCCCGTGACGACGCCCATGTTGTCCGGGAAATCGTCGGCGACGTACTTGAAGGTCGACGCCATCCCGAACGCGAACACCGCACCGAGCACGAAGGTCAGCGCGACGAAGCCTGCCACCGGCATCGACAGATTCAGCGACGCGGTGCCGTCGATCGTGTGAATCACGAAGTCGGTCGCCGGATACGACAGCAGGAACAGGCAGATCCACGCGACCCACAGCCCCCACCATGTGACCGCATGCGCGCCGAAGCGGTCGGACAGCGCGCCGCCGAGCGCGCGCAGCACGGAGCCCGGCAGCGAGAAGCCGGCCGCGAACGCGGAGGCCATCACGAGCGACATCCCGTATTCGCTTTTCAGGTATTGCGGGATCCACAGCGACAGCGCGGTGAAGCCGCCGAACGTGATCGAGTAATACTGGCAGAGCCGCCACACGCGCGGATCGCGCAGCACCTTGAACGCGTCGAGCATCGATCCGCCCCGTTTGCCCGCCCCCGGATCGGGCGCCGACGCGACCCAGAAGATCGCGGCCGTGACGAGCAATGCAACCGCGTAGACGCGCGGCACGAAACGCCAGCCATACGCGGACAGCAGCAGCGGCGTGACGAACAGGTTGACCGCCGCGCCGCACGTGCCCGCACCGAACACGCCCATCGCGAGCCCGCGCCGCTTCGGCGGGAAGAACCGCGCGACGTACGGCGTGCCGACCGCGAACGACGCGCCGACGCAGCCGAGGAACAGCCCGATCACGAGGAACTGCCAGAGCTGCGTCGCATAGCTGACGATGTAGACGGGAATCGCGCACACGACGAGCAGCATCGTCATCACGATGCGGCCGCCGAAGCGGTCGGTCCACGTGCCGAGCGGCAAGCGCATCAGCGCGCCGGTCAGCACGGGCGTCGACGTGAGCAGCCCGAATTCCGTGCTGTTCAGGCCAAGATCGGTGCGCAGTTGCACGCCGAGCACGCCGAACATCATCCACACGACGAAACACACCATGAACGCGAGCGTGCTCGCGGCCAGCACCGACCACGCACGCAACGGGACGGCCTGCGTGTCCGCGGCCGGGCCGACGTTACCTTGTTGAGTTGCCATACACAAACCTCGTTTCATTGGACCAGCGGCCCGCTCGCGCCGTCGAAGGTCACGCCTTCGACCCGCGCGCCGCCCGCGAGTATCGCCACGTACTGCCGCATCGCCCGCTGCCGCACGCGTTCCGACAGGCGCGCGGCGATCTGGCCGGCGGCCTCGTCGAACGGCACCACGTCGCCCGGCGCGCGGCGCTCGATGCGCACGATGTGGAAGCCGAAGCGGGTGTTGACGAGCTTCGGCAGCACGCCGAGCCCGTCCGTGTCGAACAGCGCGGCCTCGAATTCCGGCACGGTGTCGCCGCGCAGAAGTTGTCCGAGGCTGCCGCCGACTTGCGCCGACGGACAGTTCGACGACGCGCGCGCGACCGCTTCGAACGTGTCCGGTGCGCCCACCACGTCGGCGAGCGCACGTTCCGCGCGCTGCCGCAGCGGGGCGAGCGGCACGCGGTCCGTCACCGCGAACAGCACGTGGCTCGCATACACGATGTCGTTGCGGCGAAAGCGCGCCGGATGCTGCGCGTAATAGCGCTCGCAATCGGCACGATCCGGTTCGGGCACGTGCGTCAGCTCGCGTTCGAGCAATGCGTCGACTGCCGCATCGTCGAGCGGCGCGCCTTCGTCGATCAGCGCGAGCGACACCGCGCGCTGCCGCAGCAATTCGCGCACCGCGAGCGCGTGCCGTGCCGCGTCGAGCGGATCGGGCGCGTCGCCGTGATGCGCGGTCTCGGTCGCGATGGCCGCATCGTCGATCGCAATGCCGTTGATCGTCAGCGGCGCGCTCGCGATTTCGGAGAGAACCTCGTTCATATGGCCTCCTCAGCGCTTGCGCACGAGCTGGTACGGCCGGATCAGGTACGCGACCGACGCGATGCCGCTCCAGATGTGCACCATCCGCGTGAACGGCGACACGAGGAAGATCGTGAAGCCCAGCAGGATATGCAGCCGGTATGTCAGCGGCACGCCGGCCAGCAGGCTCGCGATGTCCGGCCGGAACGTGACGACGCCCTTCACGTAGTCGGTGAGTTGCTCGAACATCACGCCGTCCATGTGGCGCGTCGACAGCACGACGGTGCCGAGCCCGAGCGCGAGCTGCACCCACAGCATCAGCACGATCACGATGTCGGACTTGCGACTGTTCTTGCGGATGCGCGGGTCGCCGAGGCGTCGCCAGATCAGGATCGTCAGCCCGACGATCGCCGCGACGCCGGCCGCACCGCCCGCCACCATCGCGACGAGCTGGTGCCCGGACGCCGACAGGAACGGCGACACGAGCCAGTGCGGCGCGAGGAAGCCGCCGAAGTGCCCGAGCACGACGACCAGCACGCCCCAGTGGAACAGGTTGCTGCCGAGCCGCAGCATCCCGTGGCGCAAAAGCTGCGACGAATCGCTCTTCCACGTGTACTGCTCGCGATCGAAGCGGATCAGGCTGCCGACCAGCAGCACCGCGAGACAGATGTACGGATAGATCCCGAACAGAAACTGATGCAAATAAGCGTTCATGTCTTTCCCCAGTTGGGCCCGCGCTTACGCGCCGCGGGCCGGCCGCTTGTCGTGGAACCGCACCGTCTGCTCGGCCGGCGTTGCCGCGCCGACGAAGCGCACCGCCTCGTCCGCATACGACGCGTCGAGCGCGCGATAGTCGTCGGCACTCGGCCGTTCGCCGGCGACGTCGTCGTCCGCGGCCGCGGGTGGGTCGACCGGCGCGAGGCCGGCCATCGGCAGCAGCGCGCCGACGACGAAGCTGTAATGGCTGCCGCGCTGCGCGAGTTGGCCGGCCAGCGCGCGCAGGATCTCGCCGGTCTCGCCGAGCAGGTTGCGCGCATCGGCCGCCGGCAGCCGCGACAGGTATTCGAGGAACACGGGCAGGTAGTCGGGAAGCTCGCCCGGGTTCAACGTCAGCCCGTGCCGCTCGTACATCTGCAGCAGGTCGACCATCGCCTGCCCGCGGTCGCGCGATTCGCCGTGCACGTGCTCGAACAGGTGCAGCGACGTCGCACGGCCGCGATCGAACAGCGCGACGTAGTTCTCCTGCAGCGTCAACAGGTCGCGCTCTCGCACGTAGGCGAAGAAGCGGTCGAGGCCCGCGCGCACCGCCTTCGGCACGCGCACGTTTTCGCGCAGGTGAGCTTCGATCGAATCGAGCACGTCGATGAACGCATCGTCGGGATAGTCGAGCAGCGCCGCGAACGCCGCGTAGGTCGGATCGGGCGCGGTGCTCATCGGGACGCCTCATGGATCGGAATGGTTTTCGTGCCCTTCTTCGGACTGAGCAGGCTGCCCTCCGAACGGCCGTCGGAACAGCCGTTGCCGAACGAGAAGCCGCACGACGCGCGCAGGTCGTATGCGTTCTCCGCATACTCGCGGTGCGTCGTCGGGATCACGAAGCGATCCTCGTAGTTCGCGATCGCGAGATAGCGGTACATCTCCTCGACCTGCGCGAGCGACAGACCGACCTGGTCGAGCACGCCGCGCGCATCGATGCCGTCGACGTGACGCGCGCGCATGAACGCACGCATCGCGAGCAGCCGTTCGAGCGCGCGCTTCACGGGCGCCTCGTCGCCGGCCGTCAGCAGGTTCGCCAGATAACGCAGCGGAATGCGCAGCGATTCGACGTCCGGCAGATAGCCGTTCATCCCGAGCGCGCCGCTGTTCGCGGCCGAGTTGATCGGCGACAGCGGCGGCACGTACCAGACCATCGGCAACGTCCGGTATTCCGGATGCAGCGGGAACGCGATCTTCCAGTCGATCGCCATCTTGTAGGTCGGCGAGCGGCGCGCGGCGTCGAGCCACGCGGCCGGCACGCCGTCGCGCTCGGCCTGCGCGATCACGGCCGGGTCCTCCGGATCAAGGAACAGCGACAGCTGCGCTTCGTACAGGTCCTGCTCGTTCTCCGCACTCGCGGCTTCGCTGATCCTGTCGGCGTCGTACAGCAGCACGCCGAGGTAGCGAATGCGGCCCACGCAGGTTTCCGAACACACGGTCGGCTGGCCGGCCTCGATGCGCGGATAGCAGAAGATGCACTTCTCGGCCTTGCCGCTCTGCCAGTTGTAGTAGATCTTCTTGTACGGGCAACCCGACACGCACATGCGCCAGCCGCGGCACTTGTCCTGGTCGATCAGCACGATGCCGTCTTCCTCGCGCTTGTAGATCGAGCCCGACGGGCACGACGCGACGCACGCCGGATTCAGGCAGTGCTCGCAGAGGCGCGGCAGGTACATCATGAAGGTGTTCTCGAACTGCCCGTAGATCTCCTTCTGCACCGACTCGAAGTTGGTGTCCTTCGCGCGCTTCTCGAACTCGCCGCCGAGGATTTCCTCCCAGTTCGGGCCCCACTCGATCTTCTCGAGCCGCTGGCCGCTGATCAGCGAGCGCGGTCGCGCGACCGGCATCGCGCGCGTGTTGCCCGCTTCCTGAAGATGGCCGTAGTCGAACGTGAACGGCTCGTAGTAATCGTCGATCTCGGGCAGGTGCGGGTTCGCGAAAATCTGTGCCAGCAGCCGCCACTTGCCGCCCAGACGCGGCTCGATCCGGCCGTCCGCACGGCGCTGCCAGCCGCCGCGCCAGCGCTCCTGATTCTCCCAGTCCTTCGGATAGCCGATGCCCGGCTTCGTCTCGACGTTGTTGAACCATGCGTATTCCATCCCTTCGCGGCTGGTCCACACGTTCTTGCAGGTGACCGAGCAGGTATGGCACCCGATGCACTTGTCGAGGTTCAGCACCATCGCGATCTGTGCGCGTACCTTCATGACGTTTCTCCATCCCGTACGGCCTGTGTTGTCGGGTCGACCGCGGTTTCCTCGCCGTCGAGCCAGTCGATCTTGCTCATCTTCCGCACGATCAGGAATTCGTCGCGATTCGAGCCGACCGTGCCGTAATAGTTGAAGCCGTACGACAGCTGCGCGTAGCCGCCGATCATGTGGGTCGGCTTCAGTGCGATGCGCGTGACCGAGTTGTGAATGCCGCCGCGCGTGCCGGTGATCTCGGAGCCCGGCGTGTTCACGATCTTGTCCTGCGCGTGGTACATCATCACCATCCCGGACGGAATCCGCTGGCTCACGACCGCCCGCGCGCACAACGCTCCATTCGAGTTGTAGCACTCGATCCAGTCGTTATCGACGGCGCCGATCGCCTTCGCGTCGTCCTCCGACATCCACACGATCGGGCCGCCGCGCGACAGCGTCAGCATCAGCAGGTTGTCCGTATACGTGCTGTGAATCCCCCACTTCTGATGCGGCGTCAGGAAGTTCAGCACGCGCTCGGGGTTGCCGTTCGAGCGCTTGCCGACCATGTGCGCGTAGCTGCCCGTGTCGATCGGCGGCTTGTACACGCACAGCGACTCGCCGAACGCGCGCATCCACGCGTGATCCTGGTAAAGCTGCTGACGGCCCGTCAGCGTGCGCCACGGCACCAGCTCGTGCACGTTCACGTAACCGGCGTTGTACGACACGTGCTCGGATTCGATCCCGCTCCACGTCGGCGACGAGATGATCTTGCGCGGTTGCGCCTGGATGTCGCGGAAGCGGATCTTCTCGTCCTCCCGCGCGGCGGCCAGGTGCGTGTGGTCGATGCCGGTGATGCCCGACAGCGCGCGCCATGCCTTCACCGCCACTTCGCCGTTGGTTTCCGGCGCGAGCGCGAGAATCACCTCGGCTGCGTCGAGCGCGGTGTCGATGCGCGGGCGCCCCTGCGTGGCGCCATGAGCGACTGTGTAGTTGAGTGCGCCCAGCAGCTTCACTTCGTCCTTCGTGTCCCAGCCGATGCCCTTGCCAGCATTGCCGAGCTTGTCCATCAGCGGGCCGAGCGACGTGAAGCGTGCATAGGTGTTCGGATAATCGCGCTCGACGGCGATCACCGCCGGCATCGTGCGGCCCGGCACCGGCTCGCATTCGCCGCGCTTCCAGTCCTGTACGTCGAACGGCTGCGCGAGTTCGCCCGGCGTATCGTGCGCGATCGGTGCGAGCACGACGTCGCGTTCGACACCGAGATGCCCGTCGCACAGCTCGGAGAAGCGCTTCGCGATCCCCTTGAAGATCTCCCAGTCGCTCTTCGATTCCCACGCGGGATCGACTGCGGCCGACAGCGGATGGATGAACGGGTGCATGTCGGACGTGTTCATGTCGTCCTTCTCATACCACGTCGCGGTCGGCAGCACGACGTCCGAATACATGCAGGTGGTCGACATCCGGAAGTCGAGCGTGACGAGCAGGTCGAGCTTGCCGCGCGGCGCTTCGTCGTGCCACTTCACTTCCTCGGGGCGCGCGCCGCCCGTCGCGCCGAGGTCGTCGCCCTGCACGCCGTTGGTCGTGCCGAGCAGATGCTTCAGGAAATACTCGTGGCCCTTGCCCGACGAACCGAGCAGGTTCGAACGCCACACGAACAGATTGCGCGGGAAGTTGTCGGGGGAATCCGGGTCCTCGCACGCCATCCGCAGCATGCCGGCCTTCAGTTGTCGCGCGACATCGGCGCCTGCCTGAGCGGGGTCGTCGAGACTCGCGCCGACCTTCAGCGGATTCACTGCGAGCTGCGGCGCGGACGGCAGCCAGCCCATCCGTTCGGCGCGCACGTTGTAGTCGATCGGCGAACCGTGGAACTGCGTCTTGTCCGCGAGCGGCGACAGCAGCGCGCCCGGGTCCATCGTGTCGTAGCGCCACTGATCGGTGTGCGCGTAGAAGAACGACGTCGCGTTCATGTGGCGCGGCGGCCGATTCCAGTCGAGCGCGAACGCGAGTGCGGTCCAGCCCGTCTGCGGACGCAGCTTCTCCTGGCCCACGTAATGCGACCAGCCGCCGCCCGGCTTGCCGACGCATCCGCACATGATCAGCATGTTGATGATCGCGCGGTACGACATGTCCATGTGGAACCAGTGGTTGATCCCCGCGCCGATGATCACCATCGACTTGCCTTGCGTCTTGTGCGCGTTCTCCGCGAACTGCCGCGCGACCGAGATCACGTCCGCGCGCTTCACGCCCGTGATCGTTTCCTGCCATGCCGGCGTATACGGAAGATCGTCGTCGTAGCTCGCGGCCACGTCGCGCCCGCCCAGCCCTTGGTCGAGCCCGTAGTTCGCGACGAACAGGTCGTAGACGGTCGCGACCAGCATCTCGCCGTCGCGCGTCGCGACGCGCCGCACGCCGATCCGGCGCGACAGCTCGGAGCCGTGCTGCGTCGAGTTGAAATGCGCGTGCGGCTGGTTGCCGAAGTACGGAAACAGCACGTCGACCACGTCGTCGTGCTCGGCCGCGCAGGACAGCCGCGGCGACAGCGCCGCGCCCTTCGACGTTTCGCCACGCAGGTTCCACTTGCCCTTGTCACTCGCTCCGTCCTTGGCCTGCTGCCCCCAGCGGAAGCCGATCGAGCCGACCGGCACGACGAATTCCCCGGTCGCGTCGTCGATCATCACGGTCTTCCACTCCGGATGCGCGGCCTCGTCGAGCGCGTCGTCGAAATCGGACGCGCGCACGAGGCGCTCGGGCACGTAGCCGTCGCCGTGCGGCACGAGGCGCACGAGCGCCGGCATGTCGGTATAGCGCTTGCAGTAGTCGATGAAATAGTCGCTTTTACCCGCGAGGTGGAACTCCTTCAGGATCACGTGACCCATCGCGAGCGCGAGCGCCGCGTCGGTGCCCTGCTTCGGATGCAACCACAGATCGCCGAACTTCGCGCCTTCCGAGTAATCGGGGAACACCGACACGACCTTCGTGCCGCGATAGCGCGCCTCGACGAGGAAGTGCGCGTCGGGCGTGCGGGTCTGCGGGACGTTGGAGCCCCACATCATGATGAACGTCGAGTTGTACCAGTCGGCCGATTCCGGCACGTCGGTCTGCTCGCCCCAGGTCTGCGGCGACGCGGGCGGCAGGTCGCAATACCAGTCGTAGAAGCTCAGGCACACGCCGCCGATCAGCGAAAGGTAGCGCGAGCCGGCCGCGTACGACACCATCGACATCGCCGGGATCGGCGAGAACCCGACGACGCGATCGGGGCCGTGCCGCTCGACCGTGTAAACGTTTGCGGCCGCAACGATCTCGTTGACCTCGTCCCAGCTCGCGCGCACGAAGCCGCCGAGCCCGCGCCGGCGCTGGTACGAGTGCCGCGCGTCGTCGTCCTCGACGATCGAGCGCCATGCGTCGACCGGCGCGAGCGTGCGGCGGCGTTCGCGCCACAGCTTCACCAGCGCGCTGCGCACCATCGGATACTTGAGGCGGTTCGCGCTATACAGATACCAGGAGTACGAAGCGCCGCGCGAGCAGCCGCGCGGTTCGTGGTTCGGCATGTCGGGGCGCGTGCGCGGGTAATCGGTCTGCTGGGTTTCCCAGGTGACGATCCCGCCTTTCACATAGACCTTCCACGAACACGAACCCGTGCAGTTCACCCCGTGGGTCGAACGGACGATCTTGTCGTGCTGCCAGCGCAGCCGATAGCCGTCTTCCCATTTGCGGTCCTCGTCCGTGACGGCGCCGTGTCCGTTGGAGAAGGTTGGCCTCGTGGTGGAGAAATAACGCAATCTATCCAGGAAATGGCTCATGGGGATCTCGTTTTTTCCGGTCTTTTGGCAGACCCTGAATATTTAAGGAGGTGATATCCCGGATGTGAAGGACGGGCAGCATTCGGCTCGTTGCGTTCGCTTCCATCCCTTGCGTCCGGGTCGAATGAATTCTCTTTCGGATCGACATATCACGACTTGATACAAATCACGATATCGCCGCCCGGCACGCATCGGTGTTGAATGGGGATCGATATAGGCGTGCCAATGGCATGCCAGGAACCGGACTTTCGCGTCAGGGTTTGACGGGTTACAGGCCGGCGCTCGATCACGCGTTTATGCATGAGAGCCGCATTGTTGCGGCGTCACGCGTTTTCGCGGCGCGATGCAATCACGCACGAGTCGCGGCCGCATGCGCGCGACCGGCTGCCGTGCCAGGCCGGATCAATACGGGCATGCCACCGAAGGAAAACGGCGAGGACAGGACTAGACCGCCACGATGAGATGAGAAGCGGTGTGCCCGTGCACGCATGCGTCATTCAATCGAAGCGTGCGCTGCCTGATGCGGAATCGATGAGATGGGAGATGCCGGCCAGGGAGATGCTGGCCGGGCAGGATGGCGCGAATGCGCCGGACATGACGGACGGAGAGACGCGGAAAGACGGGCCGGCAGTGCTGCTGCGGTGCCGGTCCTGCATGAAACCGGGGAAGTGCCGCGCGTCACCCCTCGCCCTTCGGCCCCGGGTTGAGCATGATGACGAAGCCGGCCACGCCGACGATCAGCGCGACCGCGCCGCCACGCAGCGCGATCGTTTCGTCGAACAGCAGCCCCGTCACCACGGCCATCATCCCCGCGAGCGACACGAACACGGCGATCGCCGCGACGACGATCCGGTATTGACGACGTATCATCGCGCGCCGCCGCGTCAGGCTGCCGCGGCGGAAGCCGGTTCGCCGGTATCGTCGCCGCGAATCAGCAGCACCGGGCACTTCGAGCCACGCACGAAGCGCTCGGCGACGCTCCCGAGCAGCACACGCCGGATGCCGCGCCGCCCGTGCGTGCCGACCACCGCGAGGTCGATCCCGCGCTCCTTCACATAACGCTGCAGGCGTTCCGCGACGTCCTCGCCGATGCTCTCGGTTTCGACGAGTTCGGCCTCGCCCTTCGCGCCGGCCTGCGCGAGGACCTGTTCGGCTTCACGCAGCACCTTGCGCCCGTCGTCGCGGATTTCCTCGATGAGCGCATGCGGATCGAAACGACCCGCGTACGTGAACAGCACCGACTTGTCGACCACGTACACGACGCTGACGTGCGTATCGCCCGCCACCGCCACCTTCACTGCCTCGGCAAGCGCCTGTTTCGACGAAGCGCTGCCGTCGACGGCCACCATGATCTTCTTGTACATGCGAACCTCGCTGGGGTGAGTTGCCGCGCGCGGTCGCGTGCGGCCATGTCCCCATCATCGGCGGACAGCCGGTTCGAAGCTTGACGGCGATCAAGATCCACCAAAAACGCGGCGTGCGGCAAAGCGCCACGCGCAAAAATCGGCGCGCCGTCCGCGCGGGCGCACCGCGCAACCGGGCGGCCATGGCGCCGAAGGCGCTATCATCGACGTTGCGACCTTCGTCCGGCCCTTTTTTGCCGGCCCACTTTCAACTCGCTCAACCGACATGACAACGACTACCGAACGCGTGGACGGCGCCGCCCAGCATCTCGTCGCCGCCCGCCATGCCGGCATGCCCGGCCCGCTGCTGCCCGACGCCTTGCGTCCCGAGAACGTCGATACCGCGCTGGCGATCCAGCATCGCGTCGCCGATCTGCTCGGCGAAGCCATCGGCGGATGGAAATGTGCGCTGCCGCCGCCCGACCGCGTGATCGTCGCGCCGATCTTCGCGTCGACGATCCGCGAATCCGATGCGCCGTATCGCGTCGTCGGCGGCCCGATCGTGCGGATCGAGCCGGAGATCGCGTTCGTGCTCGATCGCGACCTGCCCGCCCGCGCGCAGCCATACGACGAGAACGACGTGCGCGGCGCGATCCGCGAAGTGCGCATCGTGCTCGAGGTGCTGGGTTGCCGTTATGCGGAGCCCGCGCGCGCGTCGAAGTTCGAACTGCTCGCCGACGGGCAGTTCAACCAGGGATTGTGCGTGGGTCCCGTCGTGCCCGACGGATTGAACGCGCCGCTCGAGACGCTCGCGCTGTCGTTCGAGGGCGCGCTGAATCGCACGATCGACGGCCGTCATCCGGACGGCGATCCGCTCAAGCCGCTCGTGTGGCTGGTCAATTTTCTCGCATCGCGCGGCGACGGCGCACGTGCCGGCCAGATCGTGACGACCGGTTCGTATGCGGGCGCGATCGACGTGCCGCTCGGCGATGCGCTGGCGGTGCGCTTCGGCGAACTCGGCAGCCTGTCGGTGACGCTGACGGCCTGACGTCCGGCGGCGGGCGACGCGGCGAACGCACGCAGGCAGATCGACGCATTGCACGCGTCACGCACGCCGGGCACGGCCCGCGCCACGCGAACGGCAGCTTCGCCGCAGCACACGCTGCAGCATGCGGGCGCTGCGTGATACCGTTGCACATCGCCCGTCACGCGCGGACCGCGTGCCTCTCCCGTCATTCGCCATGCCGCCGACACCGTTGCCTGCCCTGCTGGACGAAGTCCTGAGAACCGTCGATCGCCGCTACCGGCTGCCGCCGTTCGTGCGCGCAGCGTCGCTGACCGACGCCGCGAACCCGGCTGCCATCATCGCCATCGTGATCGAGGAAGCACGCCGGATGCAGGCCGACGGCCTCACGCCCGCCCCGGCATTGCAACGCCGCTTCATCGACGCGCTCGCGCGGATGATCGGCGACGCGATGGACGCACAATCCGGTGACCCCGCATTCCAGGCCGCCGTGCTTCGACATCGCGCGGCGGCCGTGCGCGAATACGCGTCGCTCGCCGCGCATGCCGAGCAGGATCGGCGCACGCTGCGCTCGGCCGTCAACACGATCGCGCATCCGGCCCGGCTCGAACGGCGTGCGCAGGCATGGCAACGCGAGCCGCTCGCACGGCTGCATGCGGCCGCGGCCGCCGCGTCGTGGGACGATCTCGATGCCACGCTGCGGCACCTGCTCGCGCAACCGGAGATGGCGACCGATACCGCGTTCGAACAGGACATCGCCAAACTGAAGGACAGCGCCGCGCTCGCCCGGCTGCAGCGTCTCGATGCACTGTCGCCGGATCCGGACGTCCAGCGGTACCGCACGCTGTGGAGCCGCCAGGGTCCGCTCGAAGGCAGCGCGCTCGCCGTCGCGCAAGGCGTCTCGTCGCAACAGCGGGGCGCGGCCGTCGAAGCGCTGGCCGCGCAGGCGCTCGACGCCCTGGCCGCGCAGCTCGATGCGAGCGACGCGCACCGCACGTATCGCGTGGTCACGTCGATGCGCGTGCCGGCCTCGATACCCGGCAAGCACGACCGCGCGAAAACCGAGTGGGATGCGGTGCTGCTCGAGCGTGCGCGCGGCGACGATCCGTCCGCCGCGTGGCACGTCCTGTTTCTCGTTGAAGCGAAAGCATCCGCGGATGCCGCGACCACCGACCTGCCGCGCCTGCTGCGCGGCCTGAGCCTGCTCGCGCAAGCCGATCCGGACGCCGTCTATGCGTTCGACACGCGCGAAGGCGCGGTACGCCTGCACGGTGCGTCGCTGCACGCGCTGACGATCGACGACGCGGCGCTGCAGCGCGAGGTGCTGTATTGCTGCGATGCGTCGGCAGATCCCGCGCCGCGCCTGCTGGGTGCCGCGAGCCGGATGCAGTTGCTGTCGGCGCCGGCGAGTCTTGAATACGCGAGCGCGCTGGCGCAGTGCGCGGATGCCGATCCGCACGGCCTCGGCGTCGTGTGGCAAGCGCTGCTGGAACTGCCGTCGTGGCGCGCGGTGCTGCATCAGTACGAATCGCTGCGCCAGGTTCGAGCGCTGATGGTGAGCGTCGACGATCTGATGGCCGCGATCGAAGGCGATGTCGGCGACAGTGTCGCAAACGATGCGTGATGTGTCACGCGTGCGGCACGGTCCGGCCGCACGCGCGACGCCGCCGACGCGTCGGCTCGGTGGCAAGACGACGCGATGTCCTCGCGCCGCACAACGCACAGGATGCCGAAGCAAATCGGAGTCGAAGCGGCCGGCGTGACTGGCCAGCACGGCGCAGCCCGCGAAAGCGGGCATGCGCCGTTAGCATTACGACTGGATGAAGGCCAGCAGATCGGCGTTCAGCACGTCGGCATTGACCGTCAGCATCCCGTGCGAATAGCCCGGATACGTCTTCAGCGTGCCGTTCTTCAGCAGCTTGACCGACTTCAGCGCCGAGTCCGCGATCGGCACGATCTGGTCGTCTTCGCCGTGCAGCACGAGCGTCGGCACCGAGATCGACCGCAGGTCTTCGGTCTGGTCCGTTTCCGAGAACGCCTTGATGCCTTCGTAGTGCGCCTTCGCGCCGCCGATCATGCCCTGGCGCCACCAGTTCTGGATCACGCCCTGATGCACCACCGCGCCCGGCCGGTTGAAGCCGTAGAACGGGCCCGACGGCACGTCCAGGAAGAACTGCGCGCGATTGTCGGCGAGCGCCTTGCGGAAACCGTCGAAAACCTCGAGCGGCAGGCCTTCCGGGTTCGCGTCCGTCTTCAGCATCAGCGGCGGCACCGCGCTGACCAGCACCGCCTTCGCGACGCGTCCGGCCGGCTCGCCGTGGCGGGCCACGTAGCGCGCGACTTCGCCGCCGCCGGTCGAGTGACCGATATGCACCGCGTTGCGCAGGTCGAGCGCTTCGGCCACCGCGAACGCATCCGCCGCGTAGTGATCCATGTCGTGGCCGTCGGAAACCTGCGTCGACCGGCCGTGGCCGCGGCGATCGTGCGCGACCACGCGGTAGCCCTTCTGAACGAAGAACAGCAGTTGGGCATCCCAGTCGTCGGAAGACAGCGGCCAGCCATGATGGAACATGATCGGCTGGGCATCCTTCGGGCCCCAGTCCTTGTAGAAGATGTCGACGTTGTCCTTCGTGGTGATGTACGGCATGGCTGCAGGCTCCTTTGAGGTAGGTGAACATCACGTGCCGGCCGGCCACCCGGGCGGGTGTCGGTCACGAACTGCGGCGCGGTGGCACACCGCGTCGGTCGACGCAGCACCCCAGTGTTGTAGCGGAAAACCGCGACCGTGTCATGAAACCAATTACATACCGTCATGCATCGGGCCTCCTGCGGGCAACGGCGCCCGCAGGCGTGACTTTCAACGCGACTCACCGTCTGACGCGTCGCGCACGACCGATCGCGCGTCAACCGTCGGTCGACACGGTCACCGCCTCCCACGTTCGAATTTCGTCTTCCAGCGCCGACCATTTGGCGCGCACGAGCCGAAGCGCATCGCTGCCGAGCAGCAGATGCGCCGGCGGACGATCCGCCGCGATGACAGCCAGCATCGCGCGTGCCGCCTTCGCCGGATCGCCCGATTGGCGGCCGTTTTTCTCCTCGCGCGCCTGGCGGATCGGATCGAAGAGCGCGTCGTAATCGGCGATCGAACGCGGCGTTCGCGTCATCGAACGGCCGGCCCAGTCGGTACGGAACGAGCCCGGCGCCACCGCCGTCACCGCGATGCCGAACGGCTCGAGCTCCTTGCCGAGCGTCTCGGAAATCCCTTCCAGCGCGAACTTGCTGCCGCAGTAATAGGCAATGCCGGGCATCGTGATGTGGCCGCCCATCGACGTGATGTTCAGGATGCGGCCGCGCCGGCGTTCGCGCATGAACGGCACGACGGCCTTCATCATCGCGACGGCGCCGAACACGTTCACGTCGAACTGCCGACGCATCTCCGACAACGGCGACTCCTCCATGATGCCTTCGTGCCCGTAGCCGGCATTGTTCACCAGCACGTCGACGGGGCCGACGCTCGACTCGATTTCCGCGACGATGCCGTCGATGCGCTCGAAGTCGGTCACGTCGAGCACGCGCCCGATGGCCGCACGCGGGGACAGCGCCTCGAACGCCCGTTTTGCCGCTTCGCTTCTCACGGTGCCGACCACCGTATGACCCTCGGCCAGGGCCGCTTGCGCAAGCGCACGGCCGAAGCCGCTGCTGACGCCGGTGATGAGCATGATGTTGCCGGATGTCATGTGAACTTCTCCCGAATGTCGATCGAAGCATGCATGCTAGTCTGACGAACCACGTCGAATAAGCCCGATTCCGCTGAATTTCTTGCCTGAAACTATGAGCACCGCACCCTCCCCGCCCCGCTCGCCGTCGCTGCCCGCGCGCAGCCGCAAACGCCTGATCGCGTTGCTGCATGCGTTGGCGCCGGACGAAGGCTACAACCTGACCGCGCTGCCGAGCGTGCGCATCCTGCGTTCGAACCGCGCGCTATCCCGCACGCCGGTGCTGTACGACCCGGGCATCGTGATCGTGTGCCAGGGCAGCAAGCGCGGCTATTTCGGCGGCGAACGCTATCTGTACGACGAGGACCACTACCTGGCCGTATCGGTGCCTGTGCCGTTCAGCATGGAAACCGACGCAACGGCGGAGCGTCCGCTGCTCGCGCTGTATCTGCACCTCGATTTCCCGATGGCTGCCGAACTGGCCGCGCGGATCGATCGCGAGGGAGTCACCGAACCCGTGCAGGCGCCGAAAAGCATGATGTCGACGCCGATGGACGATGCGATGCACGCGACCGTGCTGCGTTTCGTCGAGGCGATGCACCGCCCGCTCGAAGCGGCGGTGCTCGGCCCCGGGTTGCTGCGCGAACTGTATTTCCGCGTGCTCACCGGTGCGCAGGGCGGTGCGATGAGGAACGCGCTGGCGATGCGTGGACAGTTCGGCCGGATCGGCCGTTCGCTGCGCATGATCCACGCCGACTACGCGCAGTCGCTCGACGTGACGCGACTGGCTGCGGAAGCCGGCATGAGCGTGCCGAGCTTCCACGCCCACTTCAAGGCGATCACGCAGGTGTCGCCGATGCAGTACCTGAAGTCGACGCGGCTGCATCAGGCGCGCCTGTTGATGGTGCGTCAGGACCTGACCGCGGAGGCGGCCGGCCATGCGGTCGGTTATGCGAGCGCGTCGCAGTTCAGCCGGGAATTCAAACGGTTGTTCGGCCAGACGCCCGCGCAGGAAACGAAGCGCATGCGCGCGCAGTTCGCGATTCCGGCGGCGTTCGACGATGCGGTGTTCGTGTCGTCGCACTGACTGGCTGAGCCGCGCGCGCACCGCGCACCTGACCCGCCAGCGACTTCAGAATGAGCGCGGTCACGCCCCGGATGTCCTGCGTCTGGTTCGCCCAGTACCGGGGGCCAGCGCGTTCCCCGTCACGGTATTGCCGCGGCAGATCGGGGATTCAGCAGCGCCATGTCTTCCTCCTGCCTGACTGATTCGGCAAGCGTCGTGCGTTGCATGGGCACGGCGGCGGCGTGATCGAATCGAATGATTCCGGATTCTCGGGCGACGGCGTGCTCCGGCGAAAAAATATCCGCGATCGTTGCGAAATTTGGAATGCCCGGGCCGGATCGCCGTCGACGAATCGGACAGACCCGATGATGCATGAAAACTGAAATTCCGATCGGTCGCGCATCGATCCGCGCGATGCGTCCGGCAGAATACGGGATCGCGCCGAAGCAGCCCGACACGCCGTCGATGCTCGCGCGCCCCGACCGGCAAGACCCACCTACGCGAGATCCCGATGACACAGTACGCGTTCCGCCTGCTCAACGTATTCGCCGAATCCACGTTCGGCGGCAACCCGCTCTGCGTGTTCGAGGATGCGCGCGGCATGGACGACGCGACCATGCAGGCACTGGCCGTGCAGTTCAACCTGTCGGAAACGACCTTCGTGCTGCCGTCGGAGCGTGCGCGTGCACGCGTGCGCATCTTCACGCCCGGCCATGAAATGGCGTTCGCGGGCCATCCGACGCTCGGCACCGCGCATGTCGTGCGCGACCTGCTGAATGTCGGCAATGAGTTCTCGCTCGAATTCAAGGCCGGCGTGGTCGACGTCAAGGCCACCCGCGACGTGTGGACGTTCATAGCGCCGCACGCCGGCGTGCCGAAAACGGCACCCTGCGCATTGTCCGATGCCGAAACGGCTGCCATGCTGGGGCTGACGCAGGACGATTTGCTCGCGCCGCCGCGCTGGGTCGATACGGGCGCCGATCAGTTGCTGGTCGCGGTCAAGGACCCGGCTGCCGTGCGCCGCGCCCGGCCCGACAGCGCCTGCGTGGATATCTGGCCGACCAGCAGCCTCGGCCGCAAGACCGCCTACGTATTCGCGTTCGACGCGGATCGCCCCGGGAAAGTGGTCTCCCGCTATTTCTTTGCGAAACAGGGCGGCGGGATTTTTGAAGACCCGGGCACCGGCTCGGCCTGCGCGAATCTCGGCGGCTGGCTGCTTGCAGCCGGTCATCCGCTACCCGCGGCGTGTCAGGTCGAACAAGGCGACGCCGTCGGCCGGCCTTGCCTGCTTCGGTTGTCGGTCAGCGAGCACGGCTCGATCAGCGTCGGCGGCCGTGTGGTGGCACTCGGGCGCGGAGTCGTCGACGTATAGCGGCGGCGCGCCCGATCTTTCACACCGTCGCCTCATGCGGCGTCAGCCTCGGCCTGAGCACGGTCGTCGGGGACGACAGATGCCCTCGCAGCACCCTCATCAGCGATGTCGCATTCGTCACAAACCGATGTGAAAACATCAACTTTCCGTGTACCTTTCCGGCACACGATCCGTGGAGTTTCGACACATGCCGCTTTCCAACGCCCAGCTCGCCCAAACCATCGATCACACGCTGCTCGCGCCCGACGCGAGCGACGCGCAGATCCGCGAACTCTGCCGCCAGGCGGCCGAGCATCGCTTCTATTCGGTCTGCGTGAATTCGGCGAACGTGCCGCTCGCCGCGCGCGAGCTGGCCGACACCGGCGTGCTCGTGTGCGCGGTGGTCGGCTTCCCGCTCGGCGCGGGCCTGTCCGCCGCGAAGGCGTTCGAAGCGTCGGCCGCGATCACGGCGGGCGCGCGCGAGATCGACATGGTGATCAACCTCGGCGCGCTGAAGAGCGGCCGCGCCGACGACGTGAAGGCCGACATCGACGCCGTGCACCGCGCCTGCGGCACGGTGCCGCTCAAGGTGATCCTCGAAACGGGGTTGCTGACCGACGACGAGAAGGTGCGCGTGTGCGAGATGTGCCGCGACCTCGGCGTCGCGTTCGTGAAGACGTCGACCGGCTTCGGTCACGGCGGCGCGACACTCGAGGACGTCGCGCTGATGCGCCGCGCGGTCGGCCCCGTGCTCGGCGTGAAGGCATCGGGCGGCGTGCGCGACCGCGCCACCGCGCTTGCGATGCTCGAGGCCGGCGCGACGCGGCTCGGCACGAGTTCGGGCGTGGCGATCGTCACCGACCAGGGCGGCAGCGACGCGGCGTACTGACCGATGGCGGGCCGGCTGCCTGCGCGGCGGCACGTAACGACGCGCAGGCAGCCGTCAACGAACAGTCCGGCACGCCCTGCGGCGGGCGGCGTGCCGGTTGCGATGCCCCGCCCGGTCACCACGAATGGCCGATCGCGGCAACCCTCATCGCGTCGGGTCTTTCAACTCGATCAGCAGATCCTTCGCCGCCACCCGATCACCCGGCTTCACATGCACGGCCGCGATCTCGCAGTCGCGTTCGGCCGCGATGTGCGTTTCCATCTTCATCGCCTCGAGCGCAATCAGCGTCGTGCCGGCCGACACACGCTGCCCCGGTTGCACGGCCACCGTCACGACCGAACCCGGCATCGGCGCGGCCACGTGCAGCGGATTCGCCGGATCGGCGCGCTGCAGGCCATGACGCTCCTTGCCCGCCTGCACGACGCTCTTCTGCTCGACCAGCGCCGAACGCGACTGACCGTTCAGCTCGAACAGCACCTTCACGATGCCGTCCTGCGCATCGGCGTGCTGGCCCTGCAGCGACACGAGCAGCGTCTTGCCCGGCTCGATGTCGATCGCCACTTCCTCCTGCGGCTGCAGTCCGTACAGGAATGCCGGCGTCGGCACGACCGACGTGTCGCTGTATGCACGCACGTGCGCGTAATAGTCGACCGTCTGTTTCGGATACATCAGGTACGACGCGAGTTGACGGTCGTCGAGCGGCTGCTCGCACGCGGCCTCGGCCTGCTTGCGTACCGCGTCGAGATCGACCGGCGGAATCTGGTCGCCGGGACGATACGGCGCCGGCGGCTCGCTCTTGAGCACCTTGCGCGACAGGTCCGCCGGGAAGCCGTCCGGCGGGAAACCCAGCTCGCCCTTGAACAGCGACACGACCGACTCGGGGAATGCGATGTCCTTGTCCGGGTTGCGCACGTCGTCCACGGCGAGGTCGTTCGCGACCATCATCAGCGCCATGTCGCCGACCACCTTCGACGTCGGCGTGACCTTCACGATGTCGCCGAACAGGCGGTTCACGTCCGCATACGCGCGCGACACCTCGGTCCAGCGATGATCGATGCCGAGCGAGCGCGCCTGCTCGCGCAGGTTCGTGTACTGGCCGCCGGGCATCTCGTGGCGGTACACGTCGGCCGTGCCCGCGCGAATCTCCGATTCGAACGGCGCGTAATACCGGCGCACGCCTTCCCAATACATCGAGGCTTCGTGCAGGCGGTCCTGGTCCAGCCCCGGATCGCGCTCGCCGCCGGCCAGCGCCGCCGCGATGCTCGACAGGTTCGGCTGCGACGTGAGCCCGCTCATCGCGTCGAGCGCACCGTCCACCGCATCGCAGCCCGCACCGACCGCCGCGAGCACCGACGCCGCGGCGATCCCGCTCGTGTCGTGCGTGTGGAAATGCACCGGCAGCCCCGTTTCTTCCTTGAGCGCCTTCACGAGCGTGGCAACCGCCTGCGGACGGCAGATGCCGGCCATGTCCTTGATGCCGAGCACGTGCACGCCGGCTTGCTGCAATTCGCGCGCGATGCCGACGTAATACTTGAGGTCGTACTTCGACCGCGACGTGTCGAACAGGTCGCCGGTGTAGCAGATCGCGCCTTCGCACAGCATCCCGCTCTCGCCGACCGCATCGATCGCCACGCGCATGTTGCGCACCCAGTTCAGCGAGTCGAACACGCGGAACACGTCGACGCCCGCGCTCGCGGCCTGCTGCACGAAGAAGCGCACGACGTTGTCCGCGTAGTTCGTGTAGCCGACCGCGTTCGAGCCGCGCAGCAGCATCTGGAACAGGATGTTCGGCACGCGTTCGCGCAGCAGCGCAAGGCGTTCCCACGGGTCTTCCTTCAGGAAACGCAGCGCGACGTCGAAGGTCGCGCCGCCCCAGCATTCGAGCGAGAACAGCTGCGACAGCTCGCGCGCGTAGAACGGCGCGATCGGCAGCATGTCGGCGGTGCGCATGCGGGTCGCGAACAGCGACTGGTGCGCGTCGCGCATCGTCGTGTCGGTCAGCAGCACCTGCTTCTGATCGAGCATCCAGCGCGCGAACTTCTCGGGGCCAAGCTCGCGCAGGCGATCGCGTGTGCCGGCCGGAATCGGCATCGCCGTATCGACCTTCGGCAGCACGGGTTTCGACAACGGCAGCGCCGGCAGCGTGCGGCCGTTCATCTCGGCATTGCCGTTCACGTTCAGCTCGCCGAGATAACGCAGCAGCTTCGTCGCGCGATCGCCGCGCTTCGCGAATGCGAGCAATTCAGGTGTCCTGTCGATGAAGCGCGTCGTCACGTCGCCCGCGATGAAGGCCGGGTGATTGATCACGTTCTCGAGGAACTGCAGGTTCGACGTGACGCCGCGAATCCGGAACTCGCGCAGCGCGCGATCCATCCGGTGGATCGATTCGGCGGCCGTCGGCGCCCAGGTCGTCACCTTGACCAGCAGCGAGTCGTAATACGGCGTGATCACCGCGCCGCCATAGGCGGTGCCGGCGTCGAGGCGCACGCCGAAGCCCGCCGCGCTGCGATACGCCGTGAGCCGTCCGTAGTCGGGCAGGAAGTCGTTCTCCGGGTCCTCGGTCGTGATCCGGCATTGCAACGCGTTGCCGTTCAGCGGAATCGCCTGCTGAGCGGGCACGCCGGCCGCACGTTCGACGATCGCGCCGTCGCCGTTCACGACGTCCTCCGCCAGCCCGATCCGGCCGCCTTCCGTGATGCGAATCTGCGCCTTCACGATGTCGATGCCGGTGATCATCTCGGTCACCGTATGCTCGACCTGGATGCGCGGGTTCACCTCGATGAAGTAGAACTGGCCGGTGTCGGCATCCATCAGGAATTCGACGGTGCCTGCATGCGTGTACCCGACCGCGCGCATCAGGCGCAGCGCGGATTCGCACAGCGCCTGCCGGCCCGCGTCGTCGAGATACGGCGCCGGCGCGCGCTCGACCACCTTCTGGTTGCGCCGCTGCACCGTGCAGTCGCGCTCGTACAAATGCACGACCGTGCCGTGCAGGTCGCCGAGCACCTGCACCTCGACGTGCCGCGCGTTGCGCACGAGTTTTTCGACGTACACCTCGTCGTTGCCGAATGCGGCGAGCGCCTCGCGCCGCGCGACCGGCAGCAAGGTTTCGAGGTCCTGAGCGTTTTCCAGTACGCGCATCCCGCGCCCGCCGCCGCCCCAGCTCGCCTTGAGCATCAGCGGATAGCCGACTTCCGCCGCCAGCGCCCGGCACGCGTCGAGATCGTGCGGCAGCGGCTCGGTCGCGGGCATCACGGGCACGCCGGCCGCGATCGCCGCATTGCGCGCGGCCACCTTGTTGCCGAGCGTGCGCATCACGTCGGGCGACGGGCCGATCCAGCGAATGCCGGCGTCGATCACGGCCTGCGCGAAATCGGGGTTCTCCGACAGGAAACCGTAACCGGGGTGAATCGCGTCGACCTTCGCCTGCCGCGCGACGCGCAGGATGTCGTCGATGTCGAGATACGCGGCGAGCGGCTTCTTGCCTTCGCCGATCAGGTAGCTCTCGTCCGCCTTGAAGCGGTGCAGCGCAAGGCGGTCTTCCTTCGAATACACCGCCACCGTACGCATGTTCAGTTCGGCGGCGGCACGCATCACGCGAATCGAGATTTCCGAGCGGTTCGCAATCAGGATGGACTGGATGGGGTTAGGCGTCACGGCGGCCATGGAAAGTGAATGGTTGAATTGAGCTCGCCGACGCGCCGTCCTCCACCCGCCTGCTTCGCCGGGCGGTGTGCGGATTCACGCGTCGGTCGTTCGAGGTTGCATCGTCCCTGGCTTTCGCCAGTCGACATGTTCGCCAGATCGCCGGATGGCCGCTATCGACATCGCGACGACGAATAGCATCCAGCCGACCAGCGGGAAATAAGGGACCGGCTCTCCGGCCGGTCATCGA
Organism: Burkholderia sp. AW33-5; assembly: GCF_053427615.1. Lineage (NCBI taxonomy): Bacteria > Pseudomonadati > Pseudomonadota > Betaproteobacteria > Burkholderiales > Burkholderiaceae > Burkholderia > Burkholderia sp. AW33-5. The sequence goes on from NZ_JBSAXA010000004.1 coordinate 267,350, forward strand.
TCGTCGTCGGTCAAACCGCGGGGCGATCCCGTGGCACGACCTGCGCGCGCGACAGGATCAATCGCGATGATCGAAGAGCGGTGCGTGATCCATCCAGTCGTAGCCCGCCGTTCCCTTTGCCCATGCCCAGTTCGTCTCGGGGCGTCGTTCACTGGACGATTCGCGCGTCGTCGCGGATCGATCTGCGTCCGCCTCGCGCCCCGGCGCTACGCGGCGCGCGTCGTTGCCCGGTACCGTGTTTCGTTTACCGCTGCCAGTCATTGCATTCACCTTACGATTGAAAAGCGAGTCGCCTCTCGATGTGTCCGTGTCGTTTCGTCAGGAAAGACTGGTCAGACGGGAGGACATCGAGCATGTCGTCCGGTTAACGCAAAAACCAGGCCACATCCGTTACAGGACGGACGACGTTGATGTGCGGGGATCGGATGCGAAGCGCGGGCCGGTAGCGGCGCAGATATGGAATCGGAGTTTCAGTTCTGAAATCTCGCGCGCCGGGGTGGATCGGCATCCAGGCGTGCCGTGAAAAGCAAACGGCCGCCCGAAGGCGGCCGCGTGAAGAGGCATTGAGACGTCGCTTACTTGCTGTAGTCGTACACCCCGCGCCCCGTCTTGCGCCCCAGCCGCCCCGCCGACACCATTTCGCGCAGCAGCGGGCACGCACGGTATTTCGTATCGCCGAAGTCCTTCAGGAACACGTCCATCACCGCGAGACACACGTCGAGCCCGACGAGGTCCGCCAGCGCGAGCGGCCCGATCGGATGGTTCGCGCCGAGCTTCATCCCCGCGTCGATCTCCTCGGCCGACGCGATGCCTTCGGCCAGCACGAAGAACGCTTCGTTGATCATCGGCACGAGGATCCGGTTCACGACGAAGCCCGGCGCATTGCGCACGCCGATCGGCGACTTGTCGAAACGCTCGGTCAGCGCGCGCACCGCGGACGCGGTCGCGTCGCTCGTCTGCAGCCCGCGGATGATCTCGACGAGCGGCATCAGCGGCACCGGGTTGAAGAAGTGCATGCCGACGAAGCGCGACGGATCGGCGAGCAGCGCCGCGAGCGCGGTAATCGAGATCGACGACGTGTTGGTCGCGATGATCGCATCGGGCCGCGCGACCGACTCGATCTGCTTCAGGATGCGGCTCTTCAGCTCGACGTTTTCGGTCGCGGCTTCGATCACGATGTCGACCGCGGCAAGCTTCGCGTAATCGGTCGACGTCGTGATGCGCGCAAGCGCGGCATCGCGTGCGGCAGCGTCGAGCTTCTCTTTCGACACGAGCCGCTCGAGGCTGCCCTTCAGTGCGGCGACACCCTTGTCGAGTGCCGCATCGCTGACGTCGATCATCACGACGTTGAGTCCTGCAACGGCGGCGGTCTGCGCAATGCCGTTGCCCATGGTTCCGGCGCCCACGACGCCGACGGTTTCGATGGCCATGACGATTCCTGTGTGTTCGGGTGCTGAGCGTTCGATTATCAGATGTTCTCGAAGATCGCCGCAATCCCCTGGCCGCCGCCGATACACATCGTCACGAGCGCATAACGCCCGCCGATGCGCTTCAGCTCGTACAGCGCCTTGACCGTGATCAACGCGCCCGTCGCGCCGATCGGGTGACCGAGCGAAATGCCCGAGCCGTTCGGGTTGACCTTGGCCGGATCGAGGCCGAGCTCCTGCGTGACCGCGCATGCCTGCGCGGCGAATGCTTCGTTCGCCTCGATCACGTCGAGATCGGTGATCTTCAGGCCTGCGCGCTCGAGCGCCTTCTGCGTGGCCGGCACCGGGCCGATGCCCATGTACGCCGGATCGACGCCCGCATGCGCGTATGCGACCAAACGCGCGAGCGGCTTCACGCCCTGCGCGCGCGCGGCGTCCGCGCTCATCATCAGCACCGCGGCGGCCGCATCGTTGATCCCCGACGCGTTGCCGGCCGTCACCGTGCCGTCCTCCTTCACGAACACCGGCTTCAGCTTCGTGAAATCGTCCGGGCCGGCGTCGTGACGCACGTGCTCGTCGGTGTCGAATGCGACTTCGCCCTTCTTCGTGCGGATCGAGATCGGCAGGATCTGGTCCTTGAAGCGGCCTTCCGCGATCGCGCGCGCCGCGCGACGATGCGATTCGAGCGCGAGCGCGTCCTGCGCGTCACGCGAAATGCCGTACTTGCGTGCGACGTTCTCGGCCGTCACGCCCATGTGGATCGTCTGGAACGGGTCGTGCAGCGCGCCGAGCATCATGTCGACGAGCTTCGCATCGCCCATGCGCTGGCCGAAGCGCGCGGCCGGCACGGTGTACGGCGCGCGGCTCATGTTCTCGGAGCCGCCGCCGATTGCGACGTCGGCATCGCCGAGCATGATCGTCTGCGCGGCCGACACGATCGCCTGCAGGCCCGAGCCGCACAGACGGTTCACGGTCAGCGCCGGCGTGTGCTGCGCGACACCGCCGTTGATCGCCGCGACGCGCGCGAGATACATGTCCTTCGGCTCGGTATTCACGACGTGGCCGAACACGACATGCCCGACCGCGTCGCCCGAAACGTTCGCGCGCGACAGCACTTCGCTCACGACCTTCGCACCGAGATCGGTTGGCGAGAAATCCTTCAGGCTCCCGCCGAAATCGCCGATCGCGGTACGGACACCGCTCACCACCACGACTTCCTTCGCTGCATTGCTCATCGTTTCACTCCGGTTCGTTCGCGCCTGCGGGCGCGGGGATGCGTTTGCGTTACATGTTCGGGTAATTCGGCCCGCCGCCGCCTTCCGGCGTGACCCACACGATGTTCTGAGTCGGGTCCTTGATGTCGCACGTCTTGCAGTGCACGCAGTTCTGCGCGTTGATCACCAGTCGGTCGCTACCGTCGTCGTTCTTCACGAACTCGTACACCGCCGCCGGGCAGAAGCGTCCCTCGGGGCCCGCGTACGTGCGCAGGTTCACGTTCACCGGCACGCTTGCGTCCTTCAGCGTCAGGTGCGCCGGCTGGTTCTCCTCGTGGTTCGTGTTCGAGATGAACACCGACGACAGCCGGTCGAACGTCAGCTTGCCGTCCGGTTTCGGATACTCGATCGGCGTGCATTGCGACGCCGGCTTCAGCATCTCGTGGTCCGCATGCTTGTGGTGCAGCGTCCACGGCACGTTGCCGCCCATCACCTTCTGCTCGAGCCCGACCATCAGCGTGCCGAGGTACAGGCCCTTGGCCATCCACTGCTTGAAGTTGCGCGCGCGGTACAGCTCCGTATGCAGCCACGACTGCTTGAAGGCGTCCGGATACGCGTTGAGCTCGTCGCTCTGGCGGCCGGCCTGCAGCGCGTCGAACGCGGCGTCCGCCGCCAGCATGCCGGTCTTGATCGCCGCGTGGCTGCCCTTGATCCGCGACGCGTTCAGGAAGCCCGCGTCGTCGCCGATTAGCGCGCCGCCCGGGAACACCGTCTTCGGCAGCGACAGCAGGCCGCCGGCCGTGATCGCCCGCGCGCCGTACGACACGCGCTTGCCGCCTTCGAGGAACGCGCGGATCGACGGGTGCGTCTTGTAGCGCTGGAATTCCTCGAACGGCGACAGGTACGGGTTCGTGTAGCCGAGGCCCACCACGAAGCCGACCACGACCTGGTTGTTGTCCATGTGATACAGGAACGAGCCGCCGTACGTATCCGACTTCAGCGGCCAGCCGGCCGTGTGGATCACGAGGCCCGGCTTGTGCTTGGCCGGATCGATTTCCCACAGCTCCTTGATGCCGATCCCGTACGCCTGCGGATCGGCGTTCGCGTCGAGCTTGAACTTCGAGATCAACTGGCGGCCGAGGTGGCCGCGGCAGCCTTCGGCGAACAGCGTGTACTTCGCGTGCAGTTCCATGCCGAGCTGGAAGTTCTCGGTCGGCTCGCCGTCCTTGCCCACGCCCATGTTGCCGGTGGCGACGCCCTTCACCGAGCCGTCGTCGTTGTAGAGAATCTCGGCAGCGGGGAAGCCCGGGAAGATCTCGACGCCCAAGGCTTCCGCCTGCTGACCGAGCCAACGCGTGACGTTGCCCAGCGAAATCACGTAGTTGCCGTGGTTCTTGAAGTTGTCGGGCAGGGCCCAGTTGGGCGTCGTGATCGCGCTCTTCTCGGACAGGAACAGGAAGCGGTCTTCCGTCACCTCGACGTTCAAGGGCGCGCCCTGTTCCTTCCAGTCGGGGAACAGTTCGGTGATCGCGCGCGGGTCCATCACCGCGCCCGACAGGATGTGCGCGCCGATCTCGGAACCCTTCTCGAGCACGCACACGCCGATCTCGGTGCCTTTCTCGGCGGCCAGCTGCTTGAGCCGGATCGCCGCCGACAGCCCGGCGGGGCCGCCGCCGACGATCACGACGTCGTATTCCATCGATTCGCGCGGGCCGTATTGCGCGAGCAAGTCCTGTGTGGTCAAAATCCCGTCTCCTCCTGCGCCCCGACCGTTACGGTCAGAACTGGTCTTCCGTCAACGCGAGCACGCTCTCGTTGCCCTTCGCGCCGACGATCGACGCTTCGAGCCCGCCTGCCTGCACGAGGACGTGTTCCGCATAGCATTGTGCAATCGCGATCTTCGCACCGAAGAACGCCGTGTCGCTCGCGCGATTCGCGTGCGCCGCCAGCAGCGCGCGCGCCATCTGCCATCCGCACAGCACCACGCCCGCCAGCTTCAGGTACGGCACGCTGCCCGCGAACACCGCATTCGGGTCCTGCTTCACGTTCGCGACCACGTAGTCGACCACCGTCGACAGCGCACGCGCGCCCTTCTCGAGCTGCGCCTTCATCGACGCGGCCGCCGCGCCGTCGACCTTGCCGAGCGCGGCGACGGTGTCGCCGATCTCCGCGATCAGCGCCTTCGCCACCGCACCGCCGTCGCGCATCGTCTTGCGGCCGACCAGGTCGTTCGCCTGGATCGCGGTCGTGCCTTCGTAGATCGCGAGAATCCGCGCATCGCGGTAGTACTGCGCGGCGCCGGTTTCCTCGATGAAGCCCATCCCGCCGTGCACCTGCACGCCGAGGCTCGCCACGTCGTTCACCATCTCCGTGCTCCAGCCCTTCACGACCGGCACCAGATATTCGTAGATTGCCTGATGACGCGTGCGCGTCGCCTCGTCCGAATGGCGGTGGGCAATGTCGCTGTGCGCCGCTGCGACATACGCGAGCGCCCGTGCGCCCTCGGTCAGCGCACGCATCGTGCCGAGCATGCGGCGCACGTCCGGGTGATGAATGATCGTCACCGACTGCTTGGCCGACCCGTCGACCGGGCGGCTCTGCACACGCTCCTTCGCGAATGCCGCGGCCTTCTGGTATGCGCGGTCGGCCACGCCGATCCCCTGCATCCCGACGCCGAAGCGCGCGGCGTTCATCATGATGAACATGTATTCGAGGCCGCGATTCTCCTCGCCGACCAGGTAGCCGATCGCGCCGCCGTGGTCGCCGTATTGCAGCACCGCGGTCGGGCTCGCCTTGATCCCGAGCTTGTGCTCGATCGACACGCAGTGCACGTCGTTGCGTGCGCCGAGCGTGCCGTCTTCGTTGACCAGGAACTTCGGCACGATGAACAGCGAAATGCCCTTCACGCCTTCCGGCGCGTTCGGCGTGCGCGCCAGCACCAGGTGGACGATGTTGTCCGCCATGTCGTGCTCGCCCCACGTGATGAAGATCTTCGTGCCGAATACCTTGTACGTGCCGTCGCCCTGCGGCTCGGCGCGCGAGCGCACCAGCGCCAGGTCCGAACCGGCCTGCGGTTCGGTCAGGTTCATCGTGCCGGTCCATTCGCCCGAGATCAGCTTCGGCACGTAGCGCTGCTTCTGTTCGTCGGTGCCGGCCGTCAGCAGCGCCTCGATCGCGCCGTCGGTGAGCAGCGGGCACAGCGCGAACGACAGGTTCGACGCGTTCAGCATCTCGATGCACGGCGTCGCGATCAGCTTCGGCAGCCCCTGGCCGTCGTATTCGGCCGGGTGCTGCAAGCCTTGCCAGCCGCCTTCGACGAACTGGCGGAACGCGGCGCCGAAGCCGGGCGTTGCCGTCACGACGCCGTCCTTCCAGCTGCTCGGATTGCGGTCGCCCTCGACGTTCAGCGGCGCCAGCACCTCACCGCAGAATTTCGCGGATTCGTCGAGCACGGCCTGCGCGGTGTCGTAGCCGGCTTCCTCGAAGCCGGGCAACTGCGCGACGGTGTCGATGCCCGCGAGTTCCTTCAGCACGAACAGCATGTCCTTGACAGGGGCGTTATAGCTCATGGTCGATGTTCCAAATCAGGCGGTGAATGAGGCGCGCGGCCCGGGCGGCTGCGGCAAAACCGGCCAGCGCCAGGCGACGTCGTGAGCCATCGTAATGCCGCGCCGACGGTTTTCCATTGTCATATCCGGCCCACATGGTGACAAAACCGGCCACGCAATGCGCGAGGCGATGGCGGAAACGAGTGTCGGGGCGGCGGGTTCGGATGCCGATTTCGGCACAAGCGATGCGCAATCGGCGTGCCGGCCGGACGGGTTGGCCGGCGAAGCCGAAGACCGTGGGTTGATGATGGAAAGTCGCCGAAGCTGCCTCGGGGCGGACGACAACAACGGCGAGCACATGGCGGCCGGCGCCAAATCGGCTGTCCTTTTTCGCTGTCCGGGCCGGCACGTTTCTGCGTAGACTTTCGTCTCATCAGGCCAAGCGAGCGCGGGAGCCAATGGGGAGCCGGCCATGGGAACCCGCGCAGGAAGCCGGTTATGGGAAACCCATGCAGTCCCACCGCGCGGCACCGCCGCACCGTGGCAGCGGTAGCCCGATCGCATCGTCAACATCCATTCGGCCGACGCGATATCGCCCGCACGTGGATAAAACGCAACAGAACATCGGAAGACGCGTTCGACGCATTTGTGCCCTCGATAGCCCCGTCGTTATGCGGCATACTTTATCCGCATTCAGCGAACGGTCGTTCTATTCTTGACGCGAACCCTCGCACGCGCCACTAAACACGCACATGATTCTGGTACCTTGACGCACCGGCCCGCGCGCTTCGCGATGGCCCTCACCGATCTATCACCCATCTTTCAACACTATGACATTACAGATTGGGATTCCTCTGGAGACAGCCACTCAGGAACGGCGCGTTGCGACCATCCCCGAAGTGGTCGAGAAACTGATCAAGCTGGGTTTTACGGTGGCCGTCCAAAGCGGCGCCGGGGCCGGCGCGAACTTTGACGACGATGCGTACCGCGCGGCCGGTGCGAGCATCGCCGCCAGCGCCGCCGAGCTCTGGTCCGGCAGCGACATCGTGTTCAAGGTCCGCCCGCCGAGCGCCGACGAAGTCGCGCTGATGCGCGAGGGCGGCACGCTGATCGGCTTCGTGTGGCCCGCGCAGAACCCCGAGCTGATGCAGCAACTGGCCGCGAAGCGCGCCACGGTGCTCGCGATCGATTCGCTGCCGCGCACGCTGTCGCGCGCGCAGAAGATGGACGCGCTCACGTCGATGGCCGGCATCAGCGGCTATCGCGCGGTGATCGAGGCCGCGCATGCGTTCGGCCGCTTCCTGAACGGCCAGGTCACGGCAGCCGGCAAGATTCCGCCGGCCAAGGTGTTCATCGCCGGCGCCGGCGTGGCCGGTCTGGCCGCGATCGGTACCGCCGCGAGTCTCGGCGCGATCGTGCGCGCGAACGACACGCGCGCCGAGGTGGCCGATCAGGTCAAGTCGCTGGGCGGCGAGTTCGTCAAGGTCGACTACGAAGAGGAAGGCTCGGGCGGCGGCGGCTACGCGAAGGTGATGAGCGAAGGCTTCCAGCAGGCGCAACGCGCGATGTACGCGCAGCAGGCCAAGGACGCCGACATCATCATCACCACCGCGCTGATCCCCGGCAAGCCGGCGCCGAAGCTCATCACCGCCGAGATGGTGCAGTCGATGAAGCCCGGCAGCGTGATCGTCGACATGGCCGCCGAACAGGGCGGCAACTGCGAACTCACGGTGCCCGGCGAGGCGATCGTGCGCCACGGCGTGACGATCGTCGGCTATACCGATCTCGCATCGCGCCTGTCGCGGCAGTCGTCCACGTTGTATGCAACGAACCTGCTGCGCGTCATCGAGGAGCTGTGCAAGGCCAAGGACGGCACGATCAACGTCGACTTCGACGACGATGCGATCCGCGGCCTCACCGTGATCAAGGAAGGCAACGTCACCTGGCCGCCGCCGCCGATCAAGCAGGCGGCCGTCGCGCCCAAGCCCCCGGCAGCCGCCCCCGCGGCGGCCGCGCCGGCGAAGTCGAAAGGCCACGGCCACAGCGGCGAGCCGATGTCGGCCAAGGCGCTCGCGATCGTGTTTGCGATCGGCGCGCTGGCGTTCCTGCTGGTCGGCCAGTTCGCGCCGTCCAGCTTCCTGTCGCATTTCACGGTGTTCGTGCTCGCGTGCTTCGTCGGCTACATGGTGATCTGGAACGTCACGCCGTCGCTGCACACACCGCTGATGAGCGTGACCAACGCGATCTCGTCGATCATCGCGATCGGCGCGCTCGTGCAGGTCGCGCCGCCGCTGGGCGAACTGGCCAATGCCGGCGACCGCCCGTCCGGGCTGATCCTGGGCCTGGCGGTGGGCGCGCTCACGCTCACGGCCGTCAACATGTTCGGCGGCTTCGCAGTCACGCGCCGCATGCTGGCGATGTTCCGCAAATAAGGGGACGACAACAATGACTTCCAACCTGACTACCGTCTCCTATATCGGCGCCGCGATCCTGTTCATCCTCAGCCTCGGCGGGCTCGCCAATCCCGAGACCGCGCGCCGCGGCAACCTGCTCGGCATGATCGGGATGCTGATCGCCGTGCTGGCCACCGTCGCCGGTCCGCGCGTGTCGGCCGCGGGCATTCCGTACGTGATCGCCGCGCTCGTCGTCGGCGGCGCGGTCGGCCTGTACGCCGCGAAGAAGGTGCAGATGACGCAGATGCCGGAACTGGTCGCGCTGATGCACAGCCTGGTCGGCCTCGCGGCCTGCCTGGTCGGTTTCGCGAGCTACATCGACACGTCGCTGCAGTTCACCGGCGCGGAGAAGGCCATTCACGAGGTCGAGATTTATGTCGGCATCCTGATCGGTGCGGTGACCTTCGCGGGCTCGATCATCGCGTTCGGCAAGCTGTCGGGCAAGATCGGCGGCAAGCCGCTGCTGCTGCCGGCACGACACTGGCTGAACCTGGCCGCGCTGCTGATCGTGATCTACTACGGCCGCGCGTTCCTGCATGCGGAAACGATCCAGGACGGCATGCTGCCGCTCGTCGTGATGACGGTGATCTCGCTGCTGTTCGGCGTGCACATGGTGATGGCGATCGGCGGCGCGGACATGCCGGTCGTGGTGTCGATGCTCAACAGCTACTCGGGTTGGGCGGCGGCGGCCACCGGCTTCATGCTCGGCAACGACCTGCTGATCGTGATCGGCGCGCTGGTGGGCTCGTCCGGTGCGATCCTGTCGTACATCATGTGCCGCGCGATGAACCGCAACTTCATCAGCGTGATCGCGGGCGGCTTCGGCAGCGGCGCGGGCGCACCGGCGGCAGCCGGCGGCGGCGCGGCACAGCCCGCCGGCGAGGCGGTCGCGGTGAGTGCGGCGGAGACGGCCGAGCTGCTGCGCGAGGCCAAGCGCGTGATCATCGTACCCGGCTATGGGATGGCCGTCGCACAGGCCCAGCACACGGTGTTCGAACTGACGAAGCTGCTGCGCGAAAAGGGCGTCGACGTGCGTTTCGCGATCCACCCGGTCGCGGGCCGCATGCCGGGGCACATGAACGTGCTGCTGGCCGAAGCGAAGGTGCCGTACGACATCGTGCTGGAAATGGACGAGATCAACGGCGACTTCCCCGAGGCCGACGTGTCGATGGTGATCGGCGCGAACGACATCGTGAACCCGGCGGCGCAGGACGACCCGTCGAGCCCGATCGCCGGCATGCCGGTGCTGGAAGTGTGGAAGGCGAAGACGTCGATCGTGATGAAGCGCAGCATGGCTTCGGGCTATGCGGGAGTCGACAATCCGCTGTTCTACAAGGACAACAACCGCATGTTGTTCGGCGATGCGAAGTCGATGCTAAATGAAATCTTCGGTGCACTGAAAGCCTGAGTGCGGCCGCGCGCGCGGAGCGGGCAGCACGCCGCTCCGGCGCCGCGCGGCCTCGATACGCCGTCACGGACGCCGAAACCGGACGACGCGCGGCCTCCCACGCCTGCCCTTTTCCCGTTGCGCCGGTTTGGTCACCGCTTGTGGACGACGGAGTCGAGCACGAAACTGGTCGTCATGTTTTGCACGCCGTCCAGCGCGAACGCCAAATCCGCAGATCAATGCGACGCGCCGAACAGTTGAATCACGACGCCGCGCAGCCACCGGTTGCCCGCCTCGTGGTGATATCGCGCATGCCAATGCTGCCGCACCGCAAACCCGTCGACCGGGATCGGGCACGCATGAACCGCCAGATCGTTCGCCTGAGCCAGTGTCTGGCCGATATGACGGGGTAGCGTCGTGATCAGGTCGGTCGTCTGGACGATCGCCCCCAAACCCAGAAAACCCGGCAACTCCAGCACCACGTCGCGCTCGATGCGCGCTTGCCGCAGCGCCTGTTCGAGGAGCTGCGCGCCCGTTCCCGCCGTAATGGCGACATGTCCTTCCGAACGATACTGCCTTGCCCCGAGGCGACCGCGAATCCTCGGGTGATGCCGATTGGCCAGACAGACCCAGTCCTGGTCGTACAGCTTCTGCTGATAAATGCCGCCGCCTAGCCACGGCACATAGCCGATCGCGAGATCGGCTTCGCCGGATTCGAGCGCGCGCTCCGTATTGCCGTCGATCCGTGCGGCTTCCAGCCGGACGCCGGGCGCCTGCGCCCTGACATGGGCCAGCAGCCGCGGAAGCAGCGTGATGTGGCTCGCGTCGGTCATGCAGATGCGAAACCGTCGCTGGGCCGTCGCGGGATCGAACGCGATCTCCCAAGCCGTGAAGCGCCGCAGGGATTCGAGAATTTCCCGGCATGGCCCGATCAGCGCGTCGGCTTGCGGTGTCGGCGCCATGCCGCCAGGCGTCCGGATGAAGAGCGGATCGTGCAGGTGTTCCCGCAAGTGCCCGAGCCAGATGCTGACCGTCGGCTGGCTCTGGCCCAGTTGCTCGGCGACGCGCGTGACGCTGCGCACGTCGTACAGGAGATCGAAAAGCTGAAGCAGCTTCAGGTCGGGCAGGTCGGCGGGCATCGTTGCGTTATTGTCCGTGGCAATGACGCCATTGTATCCATTGCATTGTCGGCATGAGCGGCGACTCCTATCGTGATGCCATACGTCAAGGAGACACCATTGAAAATAGCAATTCTGGGCGCGGGCGCACTGGGCTGCGCGATCGGCGCCACCCTTACCCAAGGCGGCCACGAGACCTGGCTGATCGACCGCTCGCCGGCACACGTCGATGCAATGCGCCGTGACGGCCTGCGCGTCGACGATGCGGGTGGCACCCGCCACGTACGCGTCCACGCGACGACCCAGGCGGCCGATGTCGGCGTGGCCGACCTGGTGGTGGTGCTGGTCAAGTCGTTCCACACCGATGCGGCCATCCGCGGCGCCCAATCGCTGGTGGGGCCGGATACCACGGTGCTGTCGCTGCAGAACGGCCTCGGGCACGAGGACATCCTGATCGACGTCGTCGGCCGCGAGCGCGTCCTCGCGGGCAAGACCTACGTCGGCGGCGTGCTGCGCGGCGCGGGTCATATCGAATCCGGCGTGATCGGCAAGTACACGTATATCGGTGAACTCGACGGCCGCATCACACCGCGCGTAGAGGCGATCGCCGCGGCGTTCAATACCGCCGGCCTCGCCACGACGATCAGCGACAACATCGTCGGCACGATGTGGGACAAGCTGCTGGTGAACGTCGCGACGGGCGCGCTGACGGGGCTGACCGGCCTCACCTACGGGCAGCTGTACGACGAGCCGCTGCTGAAGGCGACGTCGCTCGCGGCCGTGGCCGAGGCAATCGCGGCGGCGCAGGCAGCCGGCGTCAAGCTGTCGATGACCGATCCCGAACAGGCCTGGACGCTCGCCGCCGAGGGGCTGCCCGCGTCCTTCAAGACGTCGATGCTGCAAAGCCTGGAGAAGGGCTCGATCACCGAGATCGACTTCATCAACGGTTCGGTCGTGCGCTGGGGGCAGCGCTACGGCGTACCGACCCCGGTCAATGCGACGCTCGTCGCCTGCATCAAGGGACTGGAACGCGCGATGGCCGACCGCCAACGGCAGGAGGCGGCCGCATGAATGCCACGAAAGCCTATCTCGAACACGTTGCGATCTGGGTGAAGGACATCCGCTGGCACATCCGCTTCTTCGAGGACGTGCTCGGCATGACCCTGCGCGAAGTGGACGGCACGCTCGACGCGCCGCGGCAGTACTGGACGCTCGGCGGCCTGCAGTTCATCCACGCGCCGGAACACGATGGTCCGGAAGGCCGGCTCGCCCATCTCGGCGTGATGTGCGAAGACCTGGAAGCCGCGCTGGCCGCGGCGCAACGGTTCGGTGTGACGGAGATGCCGCAAGGGCGGAACTGGCTGCGCCTGCCCGACGGGCTTGCCGTCGAACTGATCCAGGCGAGGCCGGCTTCTTGCGTCGCGCAGGCGCTGGCCATCAACCCGCGCGCGGAGGCGTGACCATGACGATCGTCGAGAAATACTGGGACGACGCCCGCGAGGGCGACACGTGCACGAGCCCGAGCTACACCGTGACGAACGAGCGCATTCTCGCGTACGCCGACCTCACCGGCGACCATACGCCCGTCCACGTGGACGAGGAATACGCGAACGCCAGCCATTTCGGCTGCCTCGTCGCGCACGGGCTGTTCGGCTTGTCCATCGCCGACGGCCTGAAGACGCAGAGCGACTATCGCTTTCTGCCGGGCATGTCGCTCGGCTGGACGTGGGATTTTCTGCTGCCGATCAAGGTCGGCGACGTGCTGCACGTGAAGTTCCGCGTCGGCTCGATGCGGGCCAGCAAGAGTCGCCCGGGTTGGGGCATCGTCGTGCTGCCGTCGGAGCTGATCAATCAGGACGGTCAGGTCGTTCAACACGGCGAACATCGTCTGATGGTGCCGCGCCGCCCGGAGGCACTGTGATGCAGGCTCGTCCACTCGAAGGCATTCGCGTCGTCGACTACAGCCACTTCCTTGCCGGGCCGTATGTCGGGCGCTGTCTCGCAGCGCTCGGCGCCGAGGTCATCAAGGTCGAGCGTCCCGGATCGGGCGACGCCGGACGCCAGCATGCGACCGTGCTCGACGATCAGCAAAGCGGCTACTTCCTGCAGCTCAACATGGGCAAGCGCGGCGTGAGCGTCAACATGAAGGACGCACGCGGCAAGGCATTCATGCAGCGCCTGTGCGACTCCGCCGACGTGTTCATCGAGAACTATCGGCCGGGCGCGCTGGACAAGCTCGGTCTCGGCTATGCCGAATTGTCGGCGCGCAATCCGGGCCTCGTCTACTGTTCGATTTCGGCGTACGGGCACACCGGCCCCGATGCGCATCGCGCGGGCTTCGGGCTGATCGCGGAAGCCAAGAGCGGAATCATGCAGATGGTGGGCACGCCGGGCGAGCGGCCGCCGCTGCTGCGCATCTCGCTCGGCGACATGTACACCGGCATTCATGCGGTCGCGGCCATCAACGCCGCGCTGCTGGGGCGCGTGAAGAGCGGCCGCGGGCAACACATCGACATGGCGCTGTACGACACGCTGGTATCGATGCACGAATATGCGGTGCAGTGCTACACGCTGCAGGGCGTGCTGCCCGAGCAGACCGGGCACGACATGCCGACCTCGACGCTGTACGGCGTATTCCGTGCCGCGGACGGCGATCTCGTGATCGCCGCGCAAGTCGACGACGCGTGGAAACGCTTCGCAGAACTTATCGCGACGCACGGCGGCCCGGCGGATTTCGGCGCCGACACGCGGTTTCACGACAGCACCGGACGCAACGCGCATCGCGCGGAGATCCTGTCGGTGGTCGAGCCGTGGGTGGCCGCGCGTTCCGTCGCGTCGGTGCTCGAACTGCTGGACGGCATCGACGTTCCGTGCGCGAAGGTGCAGCGCATCGACGAGGTATTGAACGATCCGCAAATCCAGGCAAGAGGCATGGTCGTCGAGCAACAGCATCCGCGCTACGGCACGCTGCGCCTGCCCAACCTGCCGTTCCGGTTTTCCGATTGCGATACGACGATTCGCGACGTCGCGCCCGATCTCGGGCAGCACAACGCGGAAGTCGCGCGCGCCCTCGGATTCGATCCGGCCGAAATCGACGCGATGCAGACCGACGGCGTCCTCTATTCAAAAGCGAGCCAATGATGACCGACCAATACGCGGTGATCGGCAATCCGATCGGGCACACGAAATCCCCGCTGATTCACGGCCTCTTCGCGCAGGAGACGCGGCAGGACATCAGCTATACGGCCATCGAGGGACCCGTCGAGCCGGCAGGCGCTTTCGCTGCCGCGGTTCGTGCGTTTTTCGAGGGCGGTGGCAAGGGCATCAACGTCACGGCGCCGTTCAAGCTCGACGCGTTCGCGATGTCGGACGAACGCAGCGAGCGGGCGCAGCTTGCGGGCGCGGCCAACGCGCTCAAGTTCGACGGCGGCCGCATCCTGGCCGACAACTTCGACGGCATCGGCCTGGTTCGCGATATCGAAACGAACCTCAATCTGCCGATGGCCGGCAAGCGTGTCCTGGTGCTCGGCGCAGGCGGCGCGGCGCGCGGCGCGCTGTTGCCGTTCCTCGAAGCCGGACCGGCCGAACTGGTCATCGCGAATCGCGACGTCGACAAGGCGCGCGCATTGGTCGCGCAGGTCGCCGGACGCGGTCCGCTCGTTGCCGGCGGCTACGCAGACCTCGCACGAATGGGGCGTTTCGACGTGGTCGTCAATGCGACGTCGGCCAGCCTGACCGGTGACCTGCCGCCGGTCCCGCCGAGCGTGTTCAGTCCGACCGGCACGGCCTACGAACTTGCCTACGGCAAGCGTCTGACGCCGTTTCTCCGGCTCGCGAAAAACGCAGGCGTACACGGAATTGCGGACGGCGTCGGCATGCTGGTCGAGCAGGCGGCCGAAGCGTTCGCGTGGTGGCGCGGCGTGCGCCCCGAGACCAGTTCCGTGATCGATCGGCTGGCCGTGCCCTTTGATTGAACACGCAATGGAGATTCGCATGAAGAAGATCCTGATGCTGCACGGCATCAATCACAACATGTTCGGCAAGCGCGACCCGGCGCAGTACGGGACGATCACGCTCGCGCAGATCGATGCACGACTGCAAGCGCTGGCGGAGGAACTGGGCGTACAGGTGGACACGTTCCAGACGAACAGCGAAGGCGCGATGTGCGAGCGCATTCATCGCGCCTTCGAGGAAGGCCAGGATGCGGTGCTGATCAACGCGGGCGCATGGACGCACTACAGCTACGGCATTCGCGATGCCCTTGCCATCCTCACGTGCCCGATCGTCGAACTGCACATGTCCAACATTCATGCACGCGAGCCGTTCCGGCATCACTCCGTCTTCGCCGAGATCGTCAGCGGGCAGATTTGCGGTTTCGGTGTCCAAAGCTATCTGCTGGCGCTGCGGGCCGCGGTCTCGGCGCTCGGAGAGGCATAAGCCGATGCCCGCATCGGCTGCCGATGCGGGACCGACGCACATGCGCAACCGTGCCCGCGTGCATGGCATTGCGCACCGCGGTTGTTCGCCGTGCGTCGTATCGATGGGCCTCGGTCAGGTCACACAACGGAGTCGATACATCGGGCAGTGACGACTCCCCGCATCACCCGCGTTGCCCGGCACACATATCAATATCTGGAGACGACGATGACCACGACCTTGCGAGACGAGCCCCGCGGCAGGCACCAATCGAGAAAAGCCGCCTTCAGCGGCTGGATCGGCTCGGTGCTCGAATACTACGATTTCTTCATCTACGCCACGGCATCGGCGCTGATCTTCCCGCAGATATTCTTTCCGCACGGCAGCCCCACGACCGCCATCATCGCGTCGCTGGCCACTTACGGTGTCGGCTACGTGTCCCGCCCGATCGGCGCGTTCGTGCTGGGCCATCTCGGCGATACGCGCGGACGGAAAACCGTCCTGCTGTTCTGCATGTTCCTGATGGGCATCTCGACCGTCGGCGTCGGCCTGCTGCCGACCTATCAGCAAGCCGGGCTGATCGCGCCGGCCTTGCTGGTGACGCTTCGCCTGCTGCAAGGTTTCGCCGTGGCCGGCGAGATCACCGGCGCGAGCTCGATGATCCTGGAGCATGCGCCGTTCGGCCGGCGCGGATACTTCGTCAGCTTCACGCTGCAGGGTGTGCAGGCCGGGCAGGTGCTGGCCGCCGCCGTGTTCCTGCCGCTCGCCTACTACATGCCGTCCGCGCAATTCGACAGCTGGGGCTGGCGCATTCCGTTCCTGCTGAGCGCGCTGGTCATCGTTGCGGGCTTGATCATTCGCCGCCAGGTCGACGAATCGCCGGCCTTCGATGAAGCGGTACGCAACCGGTCGCAAGCCGGCTCGCCCGTCGCCGACGCTTTCCGGCACCACTTTCCCGACATGGTGCGCGTTGCCTGCATGTCGATGATGAACGTGATTCCGGTCGTCGCCACGATCTTCGGCGCAGCCTATGCGGTCCAGCCGGCGTATGGCATCGGCTTCCAGAAAGACATCTATCTCTGGATCACGGTGATGGGCAATATCGTTGCGATGATCGTGATTCCGTTCGTCGGCAACCTGTCCGACAAGGTCGGACGCCGGCCGCCGATCATCGTCGGCGCGCTGGCGGCCGGCCTGCTCGCGTTCGCCTACCTGTATGCGATCAGCATCCGCAACGTGCCGCTCGCATTCGCGATGTCGATGCTCATGTGGGGGGTGGTGTACCAAGGCTACAACGCGGTATTTCCCTCCTTTTACCCGGAACTCTTCCCGACCCGCACGCGCGTCTCGGCGATGGCGATCGCGCAGAACCTCGGCACTGCAGCCACGGCGATGCTGCCCGCGCTGTTCACGGCGGTCGCGCCGCCCGGCGCGCACCACGTCTGGCTGATCGTCGGTGGGATCGCGTTCGGCATCACCGTGATTGCGTCGCTCGCAGCCGCGAGCGCACGCGAGACCCATCGTGTCCATATGAACGACCTGGGGCAAGCGAACGCTCGACCGGTCGACAAGGCAGAATACGACCGGCTGCGCGTCGCTGCGATGGCGCGCCATCGCATCGTGCCCGGGCACGTGCCGGAATCCCTGGGCAGCTAGCCGGCGCTCGACGGGGCGTCGCGGTCGGCGCCCCTTCCGCCGGGCATTGCCGGCTTGCTGCCCCACCCTCACCGGCAGAGCGAACTTGCGTTGCCGCTGTCTTCACCCGATGCCCGATACCGCACCGAAAACCGTCATGCCGGACACCACGCGCCCTGCTCGCCTGAACTTCGCGCTCATGTTGCCGCTTCTGCTGGCGGCCCAGCCGGTGGCGACCGACAGTTACCTGCCGGCGCTGCCTGAAATCGCCGCGACGCTGGGGTCCGCCAGCGTCAGCCTCACGGTTTTCGCATTGATATTCGGTATCGGACAATTGCCGATGGGCAGTCTTTCCGACCGATACGGCCGCCGCCCCGTGTTGCTGAGCGGCCTTGCGCTCTATGCGCTGGCCGCGCTCGCGGCGGCGCTCGCGTCGAGCGCAGCGATGCTGGTCGCCGCTCGCGCGATGCAGGGCTTTGCCATGGCCGCGATCCTGGTGTGCGCGCGCGCGACGGTGCGCGACCGGTATTCGGCGGCCGAGGGTCCGTACGTGATGGCGCGCGGTTTCATGGGCATGGGGATGATGGCGTTCTTCGCGCCGATTCTCGGTGCGTATGTCACGCAGCAGGCCGGATGGCGATGGGTGCTCGGGGGGATGAGCCTGTATGCGTTCGGGCTGCTCGTCATGTGCTGGTACGGCTTCGAGGAAAGTTTCTCCCGAATCGCGTCGAGCCGTGGGTCGACCCGGGACGTGCGCGAAATATTCGGCAATGCCACGTTCAGGGTATGGGCGCTGCTGGCCGCGTCGACGTACACCGGCATGTTCTGCTTCCTATTGCTGTCTCCCGCAATCTACATCCGGTATCTCGGCCTGTCGCCCCAGCGATATGGCTGGATACCTGCGAGCGGTACGCTCGTCTATGTGCTGAGCACGTATGGCTGCCGCCTGCTGCTGCGACGTCAAAGCATGCTGCGAACGGTGCGACAAGGTGCAACGTTGAGCCTTTCCGGCGCGGTGATTCAGGCGTTGGGCTGTGCGCTGCTTCCCGGCAGCATCTGGCCGCTGCTCGTGGGGCATGGCGTGTATTGCCTCGGCCACGGAATCCATCAGCCATGCGGGCAGGCGGGGGCTGTCAGCAGCCTGCCTCATCTTGCGGGCCGCGCGGTATCCTGGTCCGGCTTCATCATGATGTTCTTCGCTTTCAGCGTGGGACAGACGGCAGCGGTTTTCACCGATCCGCGCTATCAACTGGGCGCGTGGCCAATGGTGGCGCCGATGCTCGTCGTCGGCGTGACGCTGGTGACGATCGCGTTTTTCTGGCTGCCGAAAATCCTCCACACGACGTCGGCCGTCAGGCAATCCGGCGCATCGGCGAGTTCAAGCAACTGACCGGGCCGCGGTGCTGGCGTGTGAAGCGCGAGGCCGACGCGCTCGCCCTGCCCGCCGAATTCGTGACGGCGAACGACGCGCGATGACGGGAGCCGTCCATGGGAGCGCACGAAGGATGCCGGTTATGGGAACGGGTTCGAATGCACCGCGCGACGCGCTACGCGCGCCGCCGGTAAGTGCCCGGCGTGCTGCCCGTCCAGTGGCGGAACGCACGATGGAACGCGCTCGGATCGTCGAAGCCGATGTCGGCGCCGATCGCCGCGATCGTGTCGAGCGTGTCGGTGAGCCGCTGGATCGCGATGTCGCGCCGCAGTTCATCCTTGAGCGCCTGAAACGTCGTGCCTTCCGAGGCCAGATGGCGGCTCAGCGTGCGCACCGAACAATGCAGATGCTCGGCCGCCTGGTCGATCACCGGCAGGTCGGGCAGCGCCGCCGACAGATACTGCCGCACGCGATGGCAGACGAGCTGCTCGCTGAACGATTCGAAGATCCAGTCGCCGGGCGCGCGCGCGAGGAACTTGCGCAGGTTGCGCTTGCTTTGCCGGATCGGCGCGTCGAGGTAGTCGGCGCTGAAGCGCATCAACGTGCGTTCGCAGTCGAACTGCACGGAGCCGGTGAAGAAGTACAGATGCTCGACCGCATGGCGCGGACGCGGGCACGCGAACTCGATCTTCAGCAACGGGATCTTCTGCCCGATCAGCCAGGAACACACGCCGTGCACGAGCTTGAGCATCAATTCCTGGCCGAGCGCGCCTATCGGGCCGACGACCGGGTTCGGCCGCAGCAGCACCTGCGCGACCAGACCGTCGCGCTTCGATTCGACGAAGAAATCGTCGAGCAGGATATGGAAGAACTGGCCGAAACGATGCAGCGCCGTTTCGAGGTTGCGCGCATCGAGCAGGCTCAGGCACAGGTACTTCAGCGTGCCGCCGCGCAGCGGGCGCGAGAAGATGCCGGGCATCTCGTCGTCGAGGTCGATCGCGAGCGTGCGGTACAGCGTCGAGAACTGCTCTTCCGTCACGCGCGCATGCGGCTCGCCGAGCAGCTCGAGCGGAATGCCGGCCCCGCGCAGGTAGCGTTCGACCACGTCGCGCTGCGCGCCCGCACTTGCCAGGAAACCGTTGACGAGCGAGATCGGCACCGTCGCGCTCGGCGACGGCAGCGCACGCCCGGGTTGGGCGGAAGGTGAGTCTGAACCGGTCATCGCGTCCCCGTCGGTCGAACCGCTCGCATTGTACTTGAGCGGCCCGGACCGGGCCTTCGGGGCCTTCGGGGCTTGCGGCGTGCCGGCCCGCGCGCCGTCGGGCGCGCGGCGCTTCGGCGCCATCAGTCGGCGCGGCTGAGTTCCCGGCGCAGGATCTTGCCGACCGTCGACTTCGGCAGCCGGTCGACCAGGCGGATCAGCTTCGGCACCTTGTAGGCCGCGAGGTTCGCGCGGCAGTGCGCGACGATCTCCGCTTCCGTCACGGCCGCGTCGGGCGCGAGCACCACGAACAGCTTGACGGCCTCGCCCGTGCGCTCGTCCGGCACGCCGATGCACGCGCATTCGGCCACGCCCGCCAGCGACGTGGCCGCGGCTTCCACCTCGTTCGGATACACGTTGAAGCCCGACACGATGATCATGTCCTTCTTGCGATCGACGATCTTCAGGAAGCCGGCCGCGTCGAACACGCCGATGTCGCCGGTGCGGAAGTAGCCGTCCGCGGTGAACGCGGCCGCATTCGCGTCCGGCTTGCGCCAGTAGCCGCCCATCACCTGCGGCCCCTGCACGCAGATCTCGCCCGCCTCGCCGATCCCGACCTCACGATCCTGGTCGTCCAGCAGCTTCACGTCGGTCGACGGCAGCGGCAGGCCCGTCGTGCCGGTGAACGCGTCGATCGACTGCGGATTGAACGTGACCACCGGCGACGTTTCCGACAGCCCGTACCCTTCGCGGATGAAGTTGCCCGTCACCGCCTTCCAGCGCGCGGAGATCACGTCGATCACCGCCGCGCCGCCGCCCGCCGACAGCTTCAGCCGCGACCAGTCGACTTCCTTCAGCCGCGGATGGCCCGCGAGCCCCGCATACAGCGTGTTGACGCCGACGAACACGGACGGCCGCGCGGCCTTCAGCACGTCGATGAAGCCATCCATGTCGCGCGGGTTCGCGACGAGCCAGTTTTCCGCGCCGATCGCGAAGTAGGACAGGAAGTTCACCGTCAGCGCGAAGATGTGATACAGCGGGATCGCCGTGACGACGACCTCCTCGCCCGGCTGACGCGCGGCCGGCACGATCGCCGCGAACTGCTCGATGTTCGCGACCAGGTTGCGGTGCGACAGCGCGGCACCCTTCGACAGCCCGGTCGTGCCGCCCGTGTACTGCAGCAGCAGCAGATCGGCGCCGCCCAGCGCGACCGGCTCGAAGGCGAGCGATTCGCCGGCGGCGATCGCGTCCGCGAGCGGGATCGAGCCGGGCGGCAGCGCGTCGCACGCGCCGGCCGGCGCATCGACGACGCCGAGATCCCCGCGCCCCACGCTCAGCACGGTTCGCATGCGCGTCTTGCCGACCACGTCGGCGAACGTGCCCATCGATCCGCCGCACACCACGGCCACTTCGACGCCGGCGTCGTTGAGCTGGTGTTCGAGTTCGTGCGCGGTATAGAACGGGTTCACGTTGACCTGGATCGCGCCGAGCCGCGCAACCGCGACCGTCACCACCGGAAACGCGAGCACGTTGGGCAGCATCACGGCCACGCGGTCGCCCTTGCGCACACCCACGACCTGTTGCAGGTAGGCGGCGAGCGCGGCCGACAGGCGGTCGACGTCGGCGTAGGTCAGCGTGCGGCCGAACGCGCGGAATGCGGGGCGATCGGCGAAGCGGCGCATCGCTTCGTCCAGCAGCGCGGTTACGGAAGGATGGCGATCGGCATCGATCTCGGCGGGGATCGAGCCGTACGACCCGATCCAGTGTCTCTTCGTCATGTCCTGCTCCTCGGGGGACGGCGCCGGGCAGCGCCGTTCGCACGGCGGCCCGCGCACCGGATGCGCATGGGCCGTCGCCTGACCGGCGACTATCGCCCGCCAAAGGGGCTTTGAAAATGATCCGGGCGGTCGAAAAGATGATCGAAACGGACACGCGAGCGCGCCGCGCGCCACCAGCCGCGGTTTGCGCTCACGCGTCGGTTTGTCGTTGCCGGGCCGTGCAAGCCCGTGCGCATCAGGGTGAACCCTATGGCGCGCCCGCGCGTTCCGGCGCAAAATCGCGAACCCGGAACGATATCGAATCGGACGCTGAACCAGTCATGCCGCGCAGTGCGCCCTTGACCCCGACGGCCGCCGGCGCCGCCCCGCTGCCGGACGCCCCGCTCGCTCACGCGTTGCGCGAGAAGCGCTTCTCGCCGGCCAAGCTGGCCGTGCTCGTCGGCGTCGCCCAGGAACTCGGCCTCGACCCGGCCGCCGTGCTCGACGGCACCGGCCTGTCGCCGGACGCCGTCACCGACCCGTTCACGCTCACGTCGCAACTGCAGTTCCTGACCGCCGCCCGCAACGCGATCAGCCGCCATGACGGCACCGATCTCGGCGTGCGCGTCGGCCACCGGCTGCATGCGTCGAGCTATGGAATGTACGGCTACGCGATGCTGTGTTCGGAATCGCTCGCACATGTGTTCGATTCGGCAGTCAAATATCACCAGCTCGCGAACGGGATGCTCGCGATCCGCTGGGTCGAACAGGGCGACACCGCGTCGTGGCTGTTTCCGGATCCGCACGAAGCCGCGCTGCCCGAGCCGGACCCGGCCCTCTACCGCTTCCTGATCGACATGCAATTCGCGCTGCACGTGACGATCATCAAGGACGTGATGGGCGCGTGGTGCGTGCCGGCCCGCGCGCAGTTCGCACAACCGCGACCGCCGCATGCGGCGCTGCTGTCCGATGCGCTCGAATGCCCGATCGCGTTCGATCAGCCGCACCATGTGTTGAGCTACCCGGCCGCGTGGCTCACGCGCGCACCGCAGCTCGCGAACCCGATCACGGCCGCGCAGGTGTCGTCGCACTGCGCGCGCCTGCTCGACGAATTGCGCAGCCAGGCCGGTGTCACGCGACGCGTTTACCAGGAACTCACGCGCACGCCCGGACAATTCCCGGACATCGACGCGATCGCCGACATCCTCTGCATGACGTCGCGCACGCTGCGCCGCAAGCTCGACGCCGAAGGCACGTCGTATAGCGAGTTGCTGACGAGCGTGCGCAAGGCGCTCGCGATCGACTACCTGAGCACCACCACGCTCAGCACCGAGGACATCGCGCTGACGCTCGGCTTCAGCGACGCGGTGGGATTCCGCCACGCGTTCAAGCGCTGGACCGGCACGACGCCGAGCGAGGTGCGGCGCAAGCGCGGCGGGTAGGTGCCGCTTCGCCGGAATTCCTTCGCGGGATGTCCGGCACGGTCATGATCACGCGGTCGCCGTGGGGCGTGGGCGCGACCACGACCTCGCCCACGCGAAGACGTGTGCCGCGGCGGATTGCGTCAGGCATGCGCCGTGAAGGATCTTCGTCGTTCAGAACTGGTACCGAATGCCGGCCACGCCGATCGCTTGCGTCCGCGTTCCTGCATAGCCGTACGAGCCGATCGATGCCTGCACCGGCATGACGCCACCGCTGCCGTCGTTGGTCGAGCCGCTCGCTCGCTGCCAGGTCGCGGTCGCATAGACGTCGACGCGCGGCGACAAGCTGTAGACGGCCCCGAGCGAAACCTGGTGATAGTGCGCGGAAGCATCGCCGCACGCAGCCGTATAGGTATAGCCGATGCCGATCCGCGCCACACGTGTCGGCCGATAGGTCAGAAAGCCTTGCACTGAGTCGTAGCGCTCGGTCGCCGAAAACGTCGACGCGCCGTCATGCCGGTATTGCGCGTTACTGAAACTTGCTCCGGCTGTCATCCGTCCGGTCGTGTATTGCCCGGCGATTCTCGCGATGCCGATCGCCCCGGCCGTCTCGTAGCCCGCATTGATCGGACCGTCGAACGGACCGTCCGCCGTGCCTGCCCAGCCTGTGCGCATCGCGTGGGCGCGATTGTTTGCCGTATAGAGATATCCACTGGCCATCCGCAGCCCGCCGCGATGATATGACACCGCGGCAGCATACGAGCGCGCCGCTCCCGACGCGCCCGCGACGCCGCCCAGCGCATACATCGCCGAAAACCGGAACCCGGCCATGTCCGGCAGGACCAGCTTGATGGAACGATCCACCCAGAAACTTAAATCGCCGTTGTCGACATCGCCCGGCGTCGCGAACGAACTGCCGAAGTCGGCGTCGGCCGTGATCGCGCCGACCGCGTCGGAAAGCGGATCGTATTGACGGCCGAACGTCAGCGTCCCCGCACGCGTGCCAGCCATGCCGACATAGGCAGCCCGCCCGAACATGCGCCCGCCCTGACCGCGCCGGCCGCTTCCCGGATCGAAGCCGTTTTCGAGCCGGAATATCGCACTCAGACCACGCCCCAACACTTCGTTGCCGCTGATACCCCAGCCCGTCCCCGACAACTCGCCGTTGCTCGCATTACCTTGCGACCAGAGATTCCTGCCCGCGTCCGCGTGGTTCACATAGGTTAGCGAAGTATCGATCGCGCCATACAGCGTGGCGCTCGATTGCGCTTCGACGCATCCGGGAGCCGCCAGCAAGGCAAGCAGGCATACCGGCAGAAATTTCCTTGACGATTCATTCACGGATGGCACTTGCTTAGGGTTGAACTCGCGTTCCTTCGCCGCCAACGCTGCCGGTGCGATCAATCGGCGATGAAAGCGCTTCGGAATACATCCGCGGCGGCAGCGGCTCGAGGGCGGCCGTCGACCGTTCTCTCGAACCGCATGCCGCCCGCGTCAGGAAGCCGACCTCCGCGTCACTGTTTGACGCAACGCACCCAGTAACAGCCATCCTCATCGATCTCGATGCCCTGCAACTCGTTCTCGAATCCGGGGAAGCGCCGGCTGAATTCCTCCATCGCCAGCAGATAATCGACAATGGCCCTCGCCTCCGGATCGACTCGCTCGCCCGGCATGATGACGGGAATGCCCGGCGGATAAGGCGTCACCATGACGCCGGCGATCCGTCCGATCATGTCGCGCACGCGCACCTTCTCGGTGCCGTCGCCGATCAGCATCTGGTAGGCCTCGCCGGGCGACAGCACCGGAGACGCTTTCGCGTCGCAGGCCCGCGCGGACAATTCCGCCATGCGCAGATCGCGTTTCGCAAGATGAATCGCAGTGCAAAGTTCACGCAGTGTCATGCCACGATACTGCGGCGACAATGCGGTCAATTCGGGCAGTGCGACGTCGACGCCGGCGCCACTGTCGTACAGACGCTTGAACTCGAGCAGCGACTCGATCAGCGTCGACCATTTCCCCTGAGTAGAGCCCAACGCGTACAGGATCAGGATGTTGTAATCGCCATTCCGTGCCGGAATGGTTCGACGCGTGCCGAGAAACTTCGACACCACGGGTGCGGGAATGCCGAAATCCGTCATGTTGCCGAGTGCGTCGATCCCCGGGCACGTGATGGTCACCTTGATCGGGTCGAGCATCGCATAGCCGTCTTCCACATTGCCGAAACCATGCCATGGCTCATTGGCGCGCAACCACCAGCAGGTCGGATCGTTTGCCAGCACGTCGTTCGGCACGTCGAGAAACGGTACGTTTCTACCTTCGACCCGCACGTGATCCGGTTGCCAGACGCCGAACCACCAGTCGCTCCCGGCCGCGTTCTTCAGTTTTTCACCCACGGTCAGCATGGTCTTGCGAAAGTCGATCGCATCGGTGATGGCGTCGTGCAGCAGTGCGTTGCCCGACTCACCCTTCATCATCGCCGTGGCGACGTCGATCGATGCGATGATCGGATAGAACGGCGAAGTCGTGCCGTGCATCATGAACGACTGGTTGAAGACTTCTCGATCGATGGGCGCCCGTTCGCCGTTGCGGATATGGATCATGGAGGCTGACGAAAACGCGGCGAGCATTTTATGCGTGGACTGCACCGCGATCAGCGTCGGCCGGTCGGGCGTGTCGTCGGGCACGCCCATCGCGTAGCGCCCCCGATACAAAGGATGGAATTTCGCATAGGCGTACCAGGCTTCGTCGAACTTGATCCTCGGAACAGACCCGGCAAGCGCGCGCGTGACGCGATCGACGTCATAGATCAAGCCGTCGTAAGTCGAGTTCGTCACGACCGCATAGACCGGCTCGTGACCGTGCGCGCCCCTGTTCAGCGGGCTGGCCGCCAGCTCGTCGCGAATGACGGACCGCTCGAACTGTTCGGGCGGAATCAGGCCGATCAGTCCGTAGCCGTTGCGAGCAGGCTCGAAGTAGACGGGGCGTGCGCCGGTAATCGTCAGCTCGTGGTTGACCGACTTGTGGCAATTGCGATCGACCAGCACCCAATCGTCCGGGCGCAGGATCGCATGCCCGACGATCTGGTTCGACTGCGAGGAGCCGCCAACGACGTAAAACGTCATGTCGGCTCCGAATGTCCGGGCCGCGTCGCGCTCCGACTCGCCCGGCACGCCACGATGCTCAAGCCAGTCGCCGAGATCCGGCGTCGCGATGCCGATGTCCGCCCGCATGATGTTCTCGCCGAAAAAGCGCAGAAACTCGCGGCCGACCGGATGCTTCAGATAGGCAACGCCGCCCTGATGCCCGGGGCAGTCCCAGTAATACGGACGATCTTCCGCATAGGATTTGAGCGCCTTGAAGTAGGGCGGCAGCAACGAATCGACGTATTGCTTCGTCGCGAAGTCGATCCGGCCCGCCACGAAGGTCGGCGTGTCCTCGCCGAGATGCACGTATTCACGCACTTCGCCGAGAATCTCGATCGGCAGCGCGTCGATGGTCGCGTGCTTCGCCGCCAGCACGAACGGCACGCCATTGTTGTGGCGGCGGATCGCCTCGACGATACCGATATAACGTGCGCTGTCGGCAGCGGTACAGCACGTATCCGCGTTGATGACGACGCAGCCGAACGCGGCTTCGTTGCTCCGTGCGAGCAGGGCGCCGTCGGCCTCCGGTTCATGAACGATCGAATGACCGTACGTTTCCTTCAGAAGATCGACGATCTGATGCATTTCGTCGCTGAACGCCTTGGCCATCTTCCCGTCGTCGAAGCCGAGCAAAAGAATGGGAAAACGGATGCACTCGCTATGGTTCATGACTTGACTCCAATGACTCTATAGATAAATAGAAGCTTGTCGATACGGATAACTAACTTTGTGCTTGACTTTCGTCATGTCGCGGATCGACCGCGCCGTCTATGCCTTCCGGATTCGGTTTCGTACGACGTAGGTGTACAGCGGAATGGTCGCCATGATCAGGGCGGTTCCCCAGAAGATCGAATCCGTTCCCGAGCCAAGCAGCGCGAAGATGCTGTAGACCACACCGATGCATGCGAGGACTGCGTAAATCCTGAAGGTTCCGCCGACGTTCATCTTCTTTTCGATCATGATGATCGGCAGCGAGATGGCGGCGTACATGTACGGCAGCAGCGACGCGAACACGGACATCAGAATGATCACCTGGAACTGGGCGGCCAGGTCCGGTGAAGCCGTCAGCAGCAGGACAACCGACATCAGGACGCCCGTGAAGACGAGCCCCTTGACGGTCACGTCATTACGATTGGTCTCGCAGAAGAAATGCGGGAACAGGCCGCGCTCGGCGCCCGAGCGCGCCGATTCGGATTGCAGGATCAGCCAACCGGAGATCGAACCGAAGCAGGCGATCACGCTCAGCCCCGACACGATGTCACCGGCGGTCGTGCCGAACATGTAGCGTGCGGAATCCGCAAAAGGCGCCGCCGAGGTCACCAGCACGTCGTGCGGAACGATGCCCATGATGACCGTGCAGCTGGCGACGTAGCACACGGCGGCGATCAACAGGCCGAACACCGTGGCGCGCGGCACAGTATAGTCCGGTCGCTCCACCTGGCCGGAGGAGACCACCGCGGATTCGACGCCCAGAAACCCCCACAGCGCGATCGATGCTGCCGAGATGATGGCCGAACCGTCGCCGTGGTGGGTTCCGTTGTACACCTGCGTGAAGGTCTCGGGCCTGAACCACGCCCAACCGCCGAACCCGATGCCGAGCACGACGATCAGCATGCAGCACGCGGTGAAGGATTGCGCGCGTCCTGCCGCTTTGGCGCCCAGGCACGACAGCCCGATGAATCCCCACAGGATCACGATCGCCGTCGCGCTCCCGACCATCGGGTTCTTCAGTCCCGGGAAAAAATAGCTGAGGTAACCGATGCCCGCCACCAGCAACGCGACATTGCCAACCCAGGCACTGATCCAGTAGCAAAACGTCGCCTGAAATCCGACAAATGGCCCAAAGGCATCGCCGGCATACGCGACGATACCGCCCGGCCGACTCTGGATCAGATTGGTTTTGGCGAATACGAGCGCCAGCGCAACCACGCCGACAATCGTCAAAACCCATCCCCACAGCGAAATCGACCCGACGTTTGCCAGATTGGTCGGAAGAAGGAAAACGCCCGACCCCATCATGTTGGAGGCCGTTACCAACGTCAAAGCCACGAGCCCCATCTTTTTAGACGAGGCCATCTTCGTATCGTCCATATCCATGTTTCCCCTTTAAAAAGTAAACACAGGATCACATTATTCTCCGACACGATCAATCTCGTATAGACAACTAATTATTTCAAGAATTGCCCCGCTTATCTCAATTAATTCCAAAATCCATTAGATTGACAAAAATCAATTTAATTACAATTAACAGAAGGGATGAACTGCGCGAAACCGTTTAATCGTTATCCGTAACGAAATGCCGCCGATTTCCATTCGAAGCGGGCCGGCTCGCGCCTCCAGACCATTCGGGAAGAATGACGCGGGCGTTGTCACAAGAACTTGCTTTGAATTGACTTCGATGGACTGATACGCACCGAAGCCTGGTCGAGGCCGCGAGCATTGAAATGCGAATCGCGTGCGATGCATCGGGAAGAACGCCGTCGCCCGGCGTCGCGGCGAGCCGGCCGGCGATCGTACGGACCGGCCTGGGAGGACACGGCGCCGCACCACCGTTCGGTGCGCCGCCGCGGTTGAATTTTCATGGAGCCGGCTCTGGAAGGGCTGCCGGATCAATGTGCCAGTCGGGACACGCCGCTATGCCGTTGCAGCCGGTCACACGGGCACAGCTTACTCGCTGCGCGGGGTGCCCTCGCGCCCGAGGTTGGCCGGCTCGATATAACCGATGCCCTGACATTTGATTTGCACGCGCCGTAGTGCGTGCTGCAGGCCTGCGACACGATACGGATTGCCGATCTGTTTCGCCATCTCGATTTTTGACTCGATGATTCGCATACGCATGGCGCAATTCCGCATGTCGGCCAACGCGGATGAACTATAAAGGAACATCAAATAAATCAAGGATAAAAATGAAATCTTTGCCATGCCCGCTTATACATCTCCACATGGATTAACGAAAATCGATCCGACAAATTGTCGAGCGCGATCCAAACCGAATGGTGAATTTCCAATTTGGTTAAAAAGCCGCGCCGTATCGGAGGCGGAAGTCATCAGATGGAATGTGCCCTGAGTTTCACGAGAAACCTCAAGCCCACGACAATTCTTACTCGTCGACATCAAAAAATCAATTAATCTCGAAAAATTCAGACAGATATTAATCAACAAGCACGATTTGTCCTATTTCGATTTTCGTAACCGATTACGGCCTCGGGAGACGAATCGACACGGCAATCCGCACGAACGCATTCGTCACGGCGCGTCGGCACGCTTCGATGGCTGCAGCGCATCCAGCGCGGACGTCATTTCAAGACGAAGTGCGGGCCACAACTCGACAAGCGCGCCCGGGCCGTCGTCATGCACGACCTGCTGCAATCCGCTGCAAAGTTCGGCCAGCACCTGCTGGCCGACGGATGCGAATCCGCCGCTCAACGAGTGCAATTCCCGCATGACGCCATGCGCGTCACCCGACTCCAGTGCGCGATCGATCGATGCACACGACGCGAGCGTGACTTCGCGCATCGTGTTCGCCATCGATTCAGTCAGCGTCACGCGTTCCGGATTCGCGTGCGAAACCGTGTCCGCCCCACCTCCGCGCGCATGCTCGCGCAACGCCTGCTGCAGCGCACCAAGCGACACCGGCTTGCGCAACAACATGCGGATCCCGGCCTCCGCGCAGCGCAGCGCGTCGCGCTCGCCGATACGCGCCGTCATGCCGACGATCGGCATGGTCGCATCGCGTGCAAGCACGGCCCGTGCCAACGTCCAGCCATCCGTGTCGGGCAACCCCAGATCCGTCAGGACGAGTGCGAATGCGTTGCCGGCGAGCATGTCGAGCGCTTGCGCGCCGTTTTCCGCGATCGTTGCGTCCACGCCGAATTCGCGGAACTGATCGGCGAGCAGCAGACGGCTTGCCGGGTGATCCTCGATCGCCAGCACGCGCAGCGGCTCGCGTTCGACCGCGGTTTGCAAAACCTCGGACGGGCGTACCTGCGGTTCGTCGGCGGAGTCGACAGCCGGTTCGATGACCGCTACCGCCAGCGGCACACGCACGACGAACACGCTGCCCTCGCGAAGCTTGCTGCGCACCGATATGTCACCGTGCATCGCATCGACCAGGCGCTGACACAGCGCCAGACCCAGACCCGTACCGCCGTACCTGCGATGAATCGAATCGTCCGCCTGCCGGTACGGCGCGAAGATCGTTGGGATCGCGGATTCCGGGATGCCGATTCCAGTATCGGCGACGGCGACTTCGATTGCGTCAAGCCCGTGCGCCTGCAACTCGCGCACGGTCACGCGGACGGTGCCCGTGTGCGTGAACTTGATGGCATTGCCGAGCAGGTTCGACACGATCTGTCGAAGCCGGACCGGATCGCCGATGCGCGGCGGCGCCATATCGGGCGCGATATCGCACGTCAGGCCCAGGCCCTTTTCCGTCGCGAGCGGGCGAAACGACTCGGTCACGTCGCGCATCAAGGCCGCGCAATCGAATCGTCCGGAATTGATGTGCAATTCACCGGCCTCGACTCTCGACAGATCCAGCACGTCGTCGACGATACGCAGCAGCGCGGACGACGATGAATCGGCGATCTCGAGCCGTCGACGCTGGGTGTCGGGCAGCGGCCCGCGCTTCATCAGTTCGAGATTCCCCAGTACGGCATTCAACGGCGTACGGATCTCGTGGCTCATCGTCGCGAGGAACACCGATTTCGCCTTGTTTGCCTGATCGGCCGCGCGCCGGGCGTCGACGAGCGATTGCTCGGTCTGCTTGCGGGCGGTGATGTCGATGATCGTCGCCAGCAACGCGTCCGTTCCGCGATACCGCACGCGCACGATATTGACGAGCAGGTTGCGCTCGCACGCGTCGTCATCGACGCGCATCAGCGGCATGTCCAGGTCGATCAGCGTGCGACGCGATGCAACCGGATCGTCGCCCACCTGCGCCATGAATACGCGCCAGATGCGGCGGGACAGCGGTTCGCCGTAGACCGGATTCTCGTATCTCGCCATGACGTCATTGCGCAGCCTGACGGTACCGTCCGATTCGGCGATCAGCGCGAGCCCGACCGGTGCCGTCCGGATCAGCGTACGGTTCAGTTCTTCGCCCTCTTTCAGTCGCTCCGCCCTTCTATACGCCGGCCCAAGGATACGTCGGTCGATCAGGACGACCACGCCCGACAACACCATCAAACCCAGCAATGTCACGACCATGAGCACCAGCAACCGCGGCGTAAGCCCCTTCACGATCGCCCGAATCGAATACACGTAAACAAGCCGCCAATCGGTATCGGGAATGATGTCCTGAACGACGAATCGACCGGCAACGAAGCGCGGCTCGATGTTGCGTGCCCGATCGTTCGTTGCGGCACGCAATGCCACCATTGCATCGTTGACGTGCACCGCCGTCGTGGCGACAGGCCCGTGTCCGATGCGATCGACAATCGTGTACGAACCGCTGTCGCCATCATCCGAATCGGCCGGAAAGAGGACCGGATTCATCGTTTCCACAATGAGCATGACGGGCCGCTCCCGCCTATCGAAAACCCATAGCGCGGCACCGATCACGCGTTCGGACGAAACGGGATCGAAGCGCGACGGTAGCCATATCACGTCCTGCGCCGCGCGCTCGGGATGCGCGGCGACGTCGCGAACCAGCGCGTCGACATCCGGCCACTGCTTCCGCAGCAACCCGGACAACTGCTCGTATCGTGCCTGCGAAGAATTGCCCGCAGACGTTTCGCCCACCAGCGTCGCGGCAAAGCGCCCCTCATTGCCGTTCAGGTAGATCCGGTTCGATTGCGGAACGAGGTAACGCTGCGACACGTGCTTGCCGAGCATCCGCTCGGAGATCGCGAGAAGGTCGAAATAGTCGCTCGCCGGATGATCCGCATCGACGGTCGCGCTCACCGCGTAGCGGCGCCTCGTGGGGGCATCGTCCAGCACGAATCCGCGCCCGGCGACGAACCGGGCCTCGACCTGCGCCGACGGGCGCGCCCCCGCTTCGAGCACTGCCTCCGCCGACAAGGCCAGACGCCTCAGTACCGTGCCGTTTTCCGACATCCGCTCGCGCAAGTACGCACGCCTCGTCAGAAACTGTGCGCGAAACTCCGTATGACAGTCGGCAATCTCGATCCAGACCGCGGTCGCGGCGCCCGCCACCATGAAAATTCCGAGCACCGCACCGAAGCCGTTCAGCAATAGACGCTGATAGCGGCGCATCCATACGGGATCGAACGATTCGCGCTTGCCGAGCGACGCCATGCGCCACCTCAATTTTCGGAACTTGCGTAAGGCGTCGCGCGGCAACGCTCACTCTCCCGCGGCCGGATCGGATGGCTTCGCCGGATCGACCCCGTCGTCGAGGCGGATCAGGTCGACATCGCGCGACACGCCGAGCTTGCGCATCGCGGACAGCTTCTGCGCGCTGATCGTCTTCTCGCTGCGATGCAGCTTTTCCGCGATTTCGGTGACCTTGTACCCTTCGCGGAACAATCTGACGATTTCGGATACCCGCTGCGACAGTTCAGCAATCGCACCGTTGTCGAAGCCGCTCAACGCGGCCGACACGGTCGGCGACAGATATTCACCGTTCGAAAAAGCCGCGTGGACGGCTGCGATCAGATGCGACATCGCATCCGACCTGCTGACGATGCATTTCACGCCGAGTTGCCGCACCGCATGGAAAACCGCCGGTGAATTGAGCATCGTCACCGTGACGAAACGCAATGCCGGATAGCGACGGCCCAGGAACGCGAGCAAGGTCTGCCCATCACCATGTTGTTCCGCGGGCATCACGTAATCGAGGAGGAGGACGTCGCATGGCGACGTGTCGAGTTGTTCGACCAATGTCCTTGTGCTCGCAACCACGGCGACGACTTCGATCGTCGGCGCACCGCGAAGCACCTGTGCAATACCATTGCCGGTTACCGGGTAATCGTCGACAACGAGCACCCGCATCGAGAATTCGTCCATCGGGCACCGGTGTATAGAAGGCCGGCACCCGATGGCACCGACCTGCATTTCCGGACAGACCCGGCGGACGAATTTTATCTCAAAATAAATGACGGCGTTTCGCCGGTGACCGAATGCATGGCGCCGTACCGAGGGCCGATCCGGAGCGGGCCGGCCAGCTCTCCACCATGGATGAGCGCCGCGATGTCCGCATGCGTCAGCGATAGTCCATCAACACTTCGATGGCTCCCGTCACGCTTCCCGGCGTGATCTGGGCGGCCGTCTGCATGTATCGCGCGACCAGCGGAATCGCAAACGCCCCGCCTGTCGTCTTGTCATACGCGGCAGCTTGTACTCGCTGGTTGAGGTGCACGGGCGTACCGCTCGGGTCGGTCAACTGGATCGCGACACCGGAAGCCGTCGCCCCCGGGCCGGGCGGCAGCACGCCGTTGGCGGACGATGGCGCCGCACCAGCCGCCGACAGCGTATAGCCGACCTGGTTGTATCCGGGAGGGCACGAAGTGATCTGCAACTCGAACGGCACCGCGACATCCGTCGTCGTCCCCACTCCGCGGAATTGATACACCGGGGAGAGCGGCAACTCGACCGTCTTGTCCGGAACCTTGCACGTTCCGGAAACGAGGGTGATGGGATCCTGGCTAGCGCCAATGATGAATTTCGATCCGCCGACCACGTTGAAATTCGTCATCCCCTTCGTCGTCAAGTAGGCGAGCGGCCTCGTGTTCACCGTTCCCGCCGTCCTGATCACGACCATTTCCACGCGCGACGGCTTGACGTTGATCGAGCTCGTCGTGACCGGCTTGCCATCGAACCAAATCTGCATCTTCAATCCCGGGTTGAGGGCAGCGATATCGGGGCCGGCGACCGGAAAATCGAAGTCCCCGTACGCGTATAGCTCGACACCGTTGATCTCGCATGCCGGTTGACCGCACAGGGACATCCAGTCGACCGGTATGGTTTCGCGCACCACGATTGCTCCCTCCGGCAAATTGTTCGGCACCGAAAGGTGTTTCCAGGGGGTATACCCCAGCTGGATTCGAGGTGCCGGCTGCCCCCAACCCGGGAGCGAATAGATGAAGGCCCCGAAAGCGGCAACCCAGGCGCAAGCGATCACGCATCGAACGATTTTCATACCTTTCCTCACTTCGGTTGAGCCGCATTGCCCGCCGCCACGTTCGGCCCGTAATTCGGACGCGCCGCCGGCACGCACATCGACTCGACGCGCTGCGGCAGCACACGCTTCTTGCCCTGCTTCGGCAGCTTGTACGAGACCTTGCAGCGCGACTGGTCGCCGCCCGCATCCCATTCCACGAACAGGTCGCCGCTATCCGACAAGCCGCGCGCGAACAGCTTGCCGCCCTGCCCGACTACGCCGATATTCGTGCCCGCCCGATCGGCCACCAACGCGCCGAACGGCACCGGCGAGCCGTCCGGCCGACGCACGCGGATCACCGCCGAGCGGCCGTACGTCGTCTTGAACTCGAGCAACGGCACGGCGCCCGCGAGCGGCGCGACGCGCTGGCTCGTCTCCTTCAGTTCGACATCCGTCGACAGCCCCTTCGGATCGAGCGTGATCTCGTTCATCCTGAACGGCGACAGAAACGGCACGACCGCATAGCCGTTTCGCCCGACGCGCACGCCCGTCATGTTCGTGACGCGCGCGCCTTCCGCATGCGGCGCCTTGACGATGGCGAACGTCTCCGACAACGGCTGCGACAACGTGAGACCGCCCGGATGCGCGACCACCGCGCCGCGCAGGCCCAGCGAAAATTGCTGGTAATCCGTGCTGGCGCCGACGCTTCCGCTCACTTCCGCCAGTGAGCCGCGGTACATCGCGTTCGCGCCGCCGCTGGTCTGCGAGTCGTCGCTCGTCCTGTTGTGATCGACGTTCAGGCCGTACGAGAAATTGCCGTCGCGGCCGAGCGTGCCCGACAGACTCGTCGACGCCCGCGTCGATCCGCGCGTGTCGCGATTGAAGTTGAGCGACAGCATCGCGGGCCGCTTCGATCCGAGCGGAATGGTCACGCCCGCATACAGCAGCGTGCTCGAACGCCCCCACGCGTCGCGCTGGCGCGTCGCCGAAACGTTGTACGCCACGCGGCGAAAACTGTTGTTGTATCCGACCGTATATTCGACGTCCGACCCGCTGCGATTCCAGTACGTCATCGCCGACGCGGTCACGTTGAGGCTGCCGCCCTTGCTGCCGAACTGCTGGCTCATCGTGAGCGTCGCGCGATTGCGCTGCCGGTACATGCCCCGCGAGCCCATGAAAACCTTGGACTGATCGCGCGCGGACATCGCGTCGTTCAGACTGAAAAAGCCGTCCGTCGAATAACGGTAAGCCGCGACGGCAATGTTCGTGCCGGTCGCATCGATCTGTTTCGCGTAGCTGATGCGCACGCTCTGTCCGGAGTAGTGCCGCTCGCGCGGAATCGACGTCACCGCATGCGTGACGTCCACGCCGAACGCGCCCCATGATGTGTTGAGCACGCCGCCGATCATCGCGGATGCGTAGCCTTCCGCGATCGTCGCGCCGCCGTAGCCCGTCAGCAGGTTCGTGAACCCGCGCTGCCACGTGGCCTGCGTGAAGAACGGTGTCGTGTTGGGCAGGTTTCGCACGAAGCCGGCGGTGAAGCTGTAGCGGTTCTGCCCGGGGCGCAGCGACAGAGGCACCGCCGCGTACGGCACCGAAAACGAATGCACCGAGCCGTCGGCCTCCGTCACCGAGACGTGCAGATCGCCGCCATAGCCGGTCGGATAAAGGTCGTCGATGACGAACGCGCCCGGCGCGACGGTCGTTTCGTATAGCTTCACACCGTTCTGCATGACGGTCACCTTCGCGTTGGTGTTCGCGACACCTCGCACGACAGGCGCGTAGCCGCGCTGCGATTCCGGCAGCATGCGGTCGTCCGTGTAGACGCGCACGCCGCGAAACGACGTCGAATCGAACAGGTCACCCGACGTGTACGATTCACCGATCACCAGTTGCGACATCCAAGACGTCAGGTCGCGCTGCACGTAGGTCGACACGTCCTCGTAATGTGTCCGCCCGCTGTCGTCCACGTTCACCGAGCCGCTGTGACGGAAATGCCAGCGCTGGAAATTGAAGCCGCCGTCGAGGCCGACATAGGCCTGCGTCGTGTTCGCGGCGCCTTTGACGTGAGAATTGTAGACGTTGGCGTTATAGCCGAGCATCGCGACCGGGGCGCCGGCGCTCCACTGATCCGGGCTCACGGCATCGCGCGCGTGCCGCCGCAGCAATGCTTGCGGGACGCTCAAATCGAGGCGCTGCTCGCCGAAATCGAAGTCGACGGACGCCTCCGAAATCACTTCGCCGACACGCATGCAAGCGCCGGGCTGGCCGAGCGCCGTCCGAACGTCCTGCGGCAGTTGCGTCGTGTCGATGCCTAGCTTCTCGATCAGGGCCTCGTGGAAACACGGCTGCGCGTCGGGTGTATCGGGCGCCGACTTGAACATCAATTCGAAGCGACCGATCCAGCGGCCGTCGACATAGACGTCCGGGTTGTACCTGCCTGCACGCACGACGTTGCCGCGCGTGTAGCGCGACACATCGATCCCGCCGCCCGCATTGTTCAGAAATCCGGCCTGGAACTCGACCTGCGCAAAATCCGTTTGCGCGACGTGCTGCGGCGCTGCGTACGCGCGTTCCGCTTGGCACGCGGCCATCGCGGCCATCGCGGCCAGGCATGCCGCATAAATCGATTTCAGCTTGGGCTGATGCTTCCGTGACAAACTGGCACGCCAACGCACTACGACCCCCTCTCCGAAGACCATCTCTTTTCTTTTTCACACCGACGGCGTCGGCACCGCACGCTCCAGCCCCGGCCACCCGGCCTCACCGTCCCACCGTTGCCTGATGTGCGCGACCGCTTCCCCAATCGTCGACACTGCTGTACGACACGGTTTCGCCGCCCGCCCCGGAGTCGCCGAGCCCCTTGATCGGAAACGTCGCCGCTTCGCCCGGCAGGACGTAGCCGATCCCCGCGCTGAACGTCTTGCCGCGCGCGGTCAACGTGATGCTGCCCAGATTGACGACATAGGGCGTCGGGTTCTCCGCCTTCAGGAGGGTCTGGTGCTTGTCGTCGCGAACGAGGCTCCACTTCAGCGCCTTCGGTGCATCGGAAGACTTCCCCGGGAGCCCGGCCGGTCGATACATCAGCTTGATGCGCGACCGGAAGGCGACTTGCAATACGTTGCGGCCCTCGGCGGCCTCCGCCCTCGGCGGCACGTCGAGCACGTTCAGCCAGAACAGCGATTCCTTGTCCGCGGGCAACGGTTCGCCGCTGTAAATGATCCGTATCGCCTGCCCGCGCCCGGGCTCAATGCGAAACACGGTCGGTGTCACCACGAACGGAACGTCGAGATCGTCGACCGACGCACGCGGGTTGCCATCGTCGATCCACGCCTGCACGAGCGACGGTGCCTTCCCTTCGTTCGTCAGCTGAATCGTGGCCTCCTTGTCCTTCGCCTCGAATACGATGCGCGTACCGGAGAGCACCACGCCGGCGTGCGCATTGGTGAACGACAGCAGCAATGTCAGGATCGCTAGTACGGCAAGCGCCAATACCGCAAGCGCATTTTCATGTGGATTCCTTATTTTCACGTTCACTCTCCTTCAAAAAACAGCCAGGTGCGCGATCCGTCCGACGGACTGTTGGTCCGGGCATCGGGCTGACCGCCGGCACGGCGGTCAGCCACGAGTCAGCTCAAGTCTGGCTCAGGGGTAGACGAGCGAATACGCGACATAGGAACTCGCGTCGCCGGCCGTCGCTGCGCCAGTCGCCACGTACTCCACCGCGTATTGCATGTTCGCGCCGCCGTCGGCGATCGACACCGTCTGCGATTGTTGCGCGTCAACACCCGCGGCACCGATCTTGATCGGCTCATACTTGTCGTTCAACAGGCCGAGCTCGACGTTGGTCGCCGCGTCCGCCATGGACGGTTTCAGGCGACCCGTTGCCAGATTCACGGTAGTACCCGATTCCCACGAGACCGCGACTTTCGTCGGCGCGTCATCCGACGTGCCGCACCCCGTCAACTGCAAGCTGAACGGCGTGCGGCCTGCGGTCATGCCTGCGGCGGTAAGCGCGCCGGTACCGACATCGGGCAGCATGACCGTGAGCTCGTTGCCGGTGCCGGCGTTGCCAACCTTGCATGTCGATGCAATGACAGCCCCCTGGAAAAGAATCGAGCCGTCCGATGCATGCGCAACATTTGCAGCGACCCCGGCCACCAGACCAACAGCGGACATCAGCATGATGATTTTTTTCATTTTTAATTTCCCGAATTGATATAAATCAAAAAATAAATAGATTCAGACTTGCCTCGAACGCTCCCCAAGGGAGCGAAATCATTCTTCAGCCCTGTGCAATCCCTCCATTTAAAAACAAAATTTATTTCCGGGCGAGCGCGGCGCTTTCACGCGCTGAAACATTCCGGCCGGCGGAGCACTTCAATAAATCAGGTTCAACCGGGCGGCACACTTGAACAACTCGATGTCGTTCTCCACGCCCAGTTTCTTCATCGCGCTGACCTTTTGCGCGCTGACCGTCTGCTTGCCCTTGCTCAGGCGCTCGGCGATCCCTTTGATCGACAGGCCCGACAGGTACAGGCGGACGACCTCGACCTCTCTCGGCGTCAGTTCGAGCCAGCGCCCGCCTCTTCCCGTGTCGACGGCCGCGCTTTCCAGTGCTGCCTTGACCTTCGGCGACAGGTAATTGCCGTTGCAGTACGCGGAATGGATCGCGGCGATGATGTGGCCGCCCTCGTCCTGCTTGCTGACGACGCTGGATACGCCCGCGGCGAGAATCGCTCGCATCACGACCGGGCTCTCGTGCCCAAGCAACACGACGATGCGAAACCCCGGATAGGTGCGCCGAAGGTAGCCGAGCAACGCCACCCCTTCCATGTTTCCGCCGCCCCGCATGTCAAAATCGACAATGACGACGTCGCATTCCGTGTCCGCCAGCAATGCAAGCATTTCGGCCGTATCGGTGCATGTGCCGACGAGATCGATCACACCGGAATTGATCGCGACATATTTGATGCCGGCGATAACCAGCGGGCACTCGCTGGCAAAAACGATCCGGACGCTGAATTTCCCCATATTGCCCCACTTATATCAAGCGCTAGGCTTAAAAACATTTAATAAATTATCGAAGTGTCATGTTTAAATTTTATTTTTATGGAGAGCCATTGGACATGAGATTGCGTCTCAAATTGAGCGCCGATTCTTAAGACTAGTCTCAAATATGACAGAAGTTGACACTTCGCAAACGCCGATCGCAACAAGGCCAGGCGTGCCGTTCCTGCGCGCCGCTTTCGCGCGAAGGTGTGTTGAAAATGCGGATGGAATGCGAACACCTGACAGTCGATCGTCCGTGAGCAAACGACGCATCGCGCATGGCGAGCGTACTCCGGTTACGCGGCGGCGACCGGATCGGAAGACTGAGGTCAGGGGAAGGGCCACGCGTTGACCGGCTCGGCTGGAAACCCATCGCGGTCTGCGGGCACGAGTCGCGGGCACCGCGGCAACCTTGGCCCGCCGACCTCATCCGACGCGCTACGACGACGGGTATCGATGCGAAGCCGAAACAGCCCCGCATCGAATGATGCACGCAAGGTCATTCGCTGCGTTGCGTTCCGTTCGATTACCGCCGACGCTCTCGCCAGCGAACAACCGTCCTGCGCTTGCCGATGTTCGGGTTCCGCAAGCCAGTCCCCGAGTTCACGCGCCGTTGCTTCGTTGTATGGCGGCAGCAGCGCGTCAACGGCGACATCGGCGGGTGAAAACAACATCGATTTGACGTGGCTGAACGAATCGAATCCCGCCAAAGGTCAGCGACGACGACAACAGGCATTGCACCACCGCGCGTTCAATCTCGTCAGCCACATCGCGCGGCGACTGCAGCGCGACGGTCGCAAACGCATGCAAACGGCCCGGATGGCGCGACGTGAAATGGTCGGCGATCTCGTCGTTCGTCCATTTCGCAAAATCCACGGCCGCCGCGCGGTCGAGGATCGATTG
This sequence comes from Burkholderia sp. AW33-5, assembly GCF_053427615.1. Classification (NCBI taxonomy): domain Bacteria; kingdom Pseudomonadati; phylum Pseudomonadota; class Betaproteobacteria; order Burkholderiales; family Burkholderiaceae; genus Burkholderia; species Burkholderia sp. AW33-5. The sequence continues at coordinate 307,459 of NZ_JBSAXA010000004.1, forward strand.
CCCGCCCGGCGACGTGAGCGACAGCATGGCCGCGTCGGTACCGCACCGGTCCATCTCGTCGATACACCGGTCCGTATCGATGAGCCGCGCATCGACGTCTTTCATATCGGCGCACCCGTTGCGCGCGGCTTCGCCCGATACGTCCCATTGCGCATAGTTGCGCTCCGTCGTCAGGTGTTCCTCGAGAACGATCTTGCCTTTTATCGCGATACCCCCGTGCTCAGCGTGATGTGCTTGTATTCGATGAAATCGTCGATGGCCGCAGCGCCGTTGAGACGCCCGAGATCCGACTGGCGGTAGCCCCCTTCCTCGAATTCGTCGCAAACCTTCGCCCAGTCGTTGATCCATACCGTGCCGGCCTGCAGCGCCCGCAATGCGCATCGAACGCTGTCCGTCGCGCGACAGGAGGTCCGCATCTCCTTCGCGAACGCGGCCATCCCTTCGGCAATCGGACGGGCCGCGAGGGCGCCCGGCTCGACAACATGATGAGCCGGGACGATGCCGAAACACGACCGGCTCGACAGCTTCCATGAAAACATCCGTTCACTCATGACTTGGGCCTGTTCCTGCACTGCGCTTCACGATGGACGGATCGCGGACGCCGGGGCGCATTCGTCAGGCGAACGACAGAACGTCCGACACCGGCTTGCGCGGCTTCTGCGGCCAGTTGCCCGACGCCGCGTAGCCGACCGTGACCGGCATGACGGGGACATCGCTCTGGGCGAGGCCGAACGCGGTCGCGACGCCTTGCGGATCGAAGCCGATCATCGGGCCGGACGCGAGCCCCAGGCCCTCGGCGGCCAGAATCAGCGTCATTGTCGCCAGCGACCCCGAGCGAGTCGCTGCGTCGCGCTGGAACACATAGTTGTCCCGATACACGTTTTGTGCCGCACCGATCCAGCCCTTGTACAGACCCTCGTCGATGATTCCCGCATCCAGCGTCGGCCGGAGCGCATCGGCGAGCAGCAGCAGGCGCGCCTTCGCGTCGTCGCAGCGCACGGCGACGAACTTCCAGTTCTGCAGATTGAATGCGAACGGCGCATGCGTGGCGAGCTCGATCAGATTGCCGATCTGTTCGTCCGACAACTTGCAGCCCGTTCGGCAAGGCCGGCTGGCCGTCGTGCTCGCCGCCTGCCCGCTGCCCGAACAACAGGTGAACCTGCTGTATCCGTCGCATCGACATCCGTCGGCCATCGTTCGCGTCAATCTCGAGTTCTGCCAGTCGCAAGTCGCATGGTTCGACGCGTCTATTCGATCGGTCAGCCCGGCCCGGGCATCGACACGTAGAGCGCGCCCACCACGCCGCACCCGGCGCCAACTGCGCTGGACGATTGACGGGCTGGCGTCGAACCTCTGCCCTTCCGCGCATGCCAACGGGCGGAAATCGCGACGACGGCACCGACCAGCCTCAGCGCGCTTCGCCCGCCCCCGGCTGCGCGATCGCCAGCGCAAACTCGAACACCGCGCCGCGCCCGTCCCGGTCGACGAGCCGGATCCCGCTGCCGTTGAGCGCCAGCATCCGGTGCACGATCAGCAGCCCGAGCCCGCCGCGCGTCGCCGCACCGCCGCTCATCGGCCGCTGCGGCCGCTGGAACAGCCCCTCGCGCCGCGCCGGCGGAATCCCTTCGCCGGTATCCGACACGGTCACCACCACGCGGTCGCCCTGGGGCGTCAGCGCCACTTCGACTTCGCCGTGCTGCGGCGTGTGCCGCAATGCGTTGTCGAGCAGGTTGGTCAACACGCGCTCGATCATCCCGAGATCGGCCGACACAACCGGAACGCGCGGCGGGATGCGCGCATGCAGCGTGACGCCGCGCGACTGCGCGGCAAGTTCGAACTTCTCGAACACGTCCTGCACGAGATCGACGAGCGAGAACGGCTCGCGCTCGGCCTGCACGCCGCCCGATTCGAGCCGCGCGAGTTCGAACAGCGCCTGCGCGAGCCGGCCGACCTTCGTGCTCTGCGCGAGCGCGATCGACAGGTAGCGGCGGCGCTCGGACTCCGCGAGCGCGTCGGACTTCAGCGACAGCGTTTCCAGATAGCCGTGCAGCGACGTCAGCGGCGTGCGCAGGTCGTGCGAAATGTTCGTGATCAGTTCGCGCCGCTGCTGGTCCTGACGCGTCAGCGCGCGCCACTGGTCGCCGATCCGGTCGGCCATCTGCGCGAATGCGGATTCGAGCACCGCGATGTCGTCGCCGCGTCGCCCGGGCGGCGAGCGCGGCACCGGCGGCTGCGTGTCGGGTGCGGCGTTCGCGTCGAAGCGGCGCATCGCATCGGTCAGCCGGCGCAGCGGGCGCGTGATGAAACTGAACGCCGTCAGGCCAGCGAGCAGGCCGAGCAGCGCGACGACCGCCATCGACCACAGCGTCGTGCGCAGCACGTTGCCGGCGTCGACGCGCGCGGCCAGCCGGTCGTGCGCTTCGCCGAGCAGCACCACGTAGATGTAGCCGGACGGCGGCTGTCCCGCACGCTGCAGCGGCGCGGCGCTGAACACCTTGCGCGCGTCGGGGCTGCGCGGATCGTCGCCGAGGATCGGCAGCGGCTCGCCCGCGATGAAGCGCTGCACCGGCGCGAGATCGACGCGGTCGCGCTTCACGTGGCCCGGCGGCGCGTCGTCGCCCTGGATGCGCCCCGCGTTGTCGAGCAGGTACACCTCGACACTCGGGTTCACGCCCATCAGCTGGCCGAACAACGTGCGCACGGCGTCCGGACGCAGCCCGTTCGCGTCCATCAGCGGCGTGCTGCTCGCGATATGCGCGGCGAGATCGCGCGACAAGCCCTGCACGACTTCCTTCTCGCGCATGTCGTTCGCGCGGATCTGCAGCCATGCCGACGCCCCCGAGCACGCGAGCAGCAGGATCGAGAACACGAGCGACAGCCGCTGGGTGAGGGTCAGCTTCATCACGCGTCCCGCTGATCCGGCGCGGCGAGCTTGTAGCCGCGTCCCCACACCGTGAGGATGCGCACGGGTTCGGCCGGATCGGCCTCGATCTTCGCGCGCAACCGGTTGATGTGGGTGTTCACCGTGTGTTCGTAGCCTTCATGCTGGTAGCCCCACACGGCATTGAGCAGGTCCATCCGCGAGAACACCTTGCCCGGATGCCGCGCGAAGAAATACAGCAGGTCGAACTCGCGCGGCGTGAGGTCGATGCGCGCGCCGTCGACGGCTGCTTCGCGCGCGATCGGGTCGATCGACAGCCCGGCCACGTCGAGCGTGCCCGCGTCGATCCGCGAATCGCGCGCGAGCGCGTCGACGCGCCGCAGCAGCGCCTTGACCCGCGCGACGAGTTCGAGCACCGAGAACGGCTTCGCGAGGTAGTCGTCGGCGCCGAGCTCGAGGCCGAGAATCCGGTGCACCTCGCTCGAGCGGGCGCTCGTGATGATGATCGGCGTGTAGCGCGCCATCGCGCGCGCGCGCCGGCAGATTTCCAGGCCGTCGACGCCGGGCAGCATCAGGTCGAGGATCAGCGCATCCCAGTTGCCCTGTTCGAGCAGGCGCAGCCCTTCCGTGCCGTCCGCGCTGTGGACCACTTCGTAGCGCTCGTCGCGCAGGTGGAGGCTCAGCACGTCGGCGATGTCGGCATCGTCCTCGACGATCAGGATGCGTTTGGGGTGGTCCATGGCGGTCGGCGGCGGCACGGTGGTATGGGTTTCGGGTTGGTTTCGCAGGTTCGTTCCGGTCGCCCCGGGCGGGAAGGCCTGCCCGGGGCGAATCGCGGCAGCGATGCCGCGCTGCCGCCATTGTGCAAAATTTTGCCGCGGGAAGGGGTCACAATTCGTTTAACTTCAGATCGCGCTTCCGCCGTGGCCCAGTGCCCCAACGCGTTCCAATCCGGCCCCGTAAAACGGAAATTGCGCCATCCCGTGCCGACACCGGAAAGCAGAAGCGGGACGCTTCTCACCAGCCACACAATGTCCTCGATCCGGACGCTCTTTTGCCGTCCACGATTTACAGCGCTATAGGACGCCACGCCGAGAGATTTTGCGAGTCACGGTCACCTCATCCATCGACTAAGCAATTTGTCGTTATTTTTTCAGACATTTCTCATAGTCATTGGCGGCGATCTATCGCAATATTGTTCGCATCGAACCCGCACACCGCGCCTGACATCACACCGTCCCGGTCCACACGCAACGAGCAGCAAGCTCGGCCACCGGAAGCATCTCACAAAGGTCTTCGTTCCGGTCGGACGACGGGTCGACTCATCGCCCGTCGCTGTGAATTCAGACGCTAACGTTGTCGCGACCACATGTAGCCGGAACATCGATGGATAAATATCTGATAGAAGACCGCGTTATCTTCAATTGCCATCACATGACTCTGACGCTCGCTGACCGCACGACCGAGTTGACTGCGAATGAAGCCGACTTACTGGTGATGGTACTCAAGGGGCTCGCCACCAAGGCAGCGGTAATGCAGCAATTGTGGGGCGACAAGGGGTTGGTCGTGACGGACAGCAGTTACCATCAACTCGTCCGCGCGGTGCGCGCCCGGCTCGAGGAACATGGCATCAGCGGCACGCTGATCAAAACGCTACCACGTCACGGTCTGCGGTTCATCGGCACCGCGCAGCCACTCGACGATGCGGTGCCGGCGACCGAGCCATCGCAGACCGCCAAGCCGCATGACAACGACGAGAAGCGCGCCGATGTTACCTCGTCGTTCGACGACCCCGCTCACCACACCGTCCCGCCTCGACATGTACCCAAACGCCAACGTGCTGCCCGACTAATCGAGCGCGCGCTGCTCATCGGTGCCGTTGTCTGGATCGGCTGCAACACCTGGAAGATAACCCTTCTCAACAAGCATTTCTCGGGGTTGCTCAGCGCATTGAAGCAGGAAGCGCAGCACCCGGCGCCCGCAAAGGCCGCAAGTCTCGCGCTCCTGTCTTCGATCGGCGTCAAGTTGCAGCCCGGCGAGCGCCTTTATCAGATCACGCGCGGCGGAAACAAGTGGCTCACCGTCTGTCCCGGCACGATCCACACGGTCCAGGGACGCTGCAAGACGTATCTCGCGCAGGATCTGCCGTGAATCGCGCGCATCATACCGTGGCATGCCGACGCGATGATCGTAGCGCCCGCAACACCCCTCAAACGCGCGCACAAGTCCGCTCACCTCTCGGCTCCACGTTGCGCTCGCGGCCCCCTCCATCATCCGTCCGGCTTCGCGCCATGATTCACATCCTGCGCCTGGTTCGTTCGCTTCCGACCGACTTCTCCCCCTCCATCTGACGCACGCGCATCGACGGATGCGTCGCCGTCAACGCAATGCCAGCAATGTGTGCACGCGCGTACGTTCGACGCCCGCGGTCGCCGGCGCGAGCGCCATCGCATCCTCGTAGTCGCGCACCGAACCTATCCGTGTCGCCATCTGCCCGGATACTGCCCGCGCCCAATCTGCATCGGCCACCGCGGGAATCAGCTCCAGCGTCCGTCGCGCAGCACGCAGCATCTGCTCCGCGCGCGTCGTTGCCTGCTCGACCCGTTCCTGTGTCTGCACCACCGCGCGCAACGTCGCACGCAGCGTCAGCGGATCGTCCACTCGCCACCCGGCAGGGTCGATCCGTTCAGGCACATCGGTCAGCGTCGGGCGCAGCGGTTCGCCATCCGGAAACCGGACGCCACCGCCTTTCACACGCAGTCCACTCATGACGCTCGGCCAGCGCGACTCCTCGACCGAAAAGCGGATCCGGCCATGCGGATCCTCGTCACAGGCGACACGCAGCGTCACAAGAGCAACCTTGAGCTGGTACACCATTTGACGCGCCGAAAGATCCGGCGCGAGATAAGCCGTCGCAGGACTCGCACCGGTGCCGGCAAGGTGAAACGTGATGACTTCTCCGGCAGCCCGACGCGCATCTTGCGCGTTCAGTCCTTCCACCATGAATGCGCGCCTCGCCTTCCCTTCGCCTCCGATGTCCAGCGCATCGCTCAATCGGCCGCCGGTCGCGTCGGCCCGGCGATGCCAGACGCTCACCGTGCGCGCCAACTGCGTGCGGGCGGCATCCTCGCTACCGCCGCCGACGAGGCTGGAGCCGATTGCCTGCTTCAGCGCATTCAAATGACCGCTGAAGCCGGCCAGGTAATCGAGCACCTGTTGCATCCCGGAAGCCTGTTCGTTGATCTGCCGATGCGTCGTGATCCGGTCGCGCCGCTCGGCCGCGACGCGTATCGTGACGCGCGCGTCACTCGTCATGTCATGTGACGTCGCGTCGCGCGACCGGATTCTGCCGGAAACCGCCGCGCGCGGGGTGTCGCGCCGCACGGCGCCGGTTCCGGTGAGTGCGCTGTCCGCCGACGAGCGAATATTGATTTCCATTGAGCCGCTTCGCCGTCAGAGCACGTTGAAGAGCGACAGCTGCAATACCTGCGCATAAACCTTCTGCGTCGCCTCCAGCGCGGTGCGATAGCTCATGTACGCGTCGTAGACCTCGATGCGGTCGATCTTGCCTGCATCCTGGGCCGCCTCCGTGGTGACGACCTGGGACGACGCATGCAGATCGTCAAGCAGCGTGAGCATGTTCTGCGCGTTACCGAGCCGGCCGATCTTCGATTCGACCGACACCGACGTCCTGTCGATCACGTCGGTCGCCTGCACAAGTGCGTCGCGCAGCGTCGAATCGTTCGCATTGGCGCCCGGCGCCCGCATCCGCCCGATCGCGCGATCGAGCGCGTTGAGTGCGTCGGCCATCTCCGCGAGATCGTCGTTCAGCACCTCGGTGACGCCGTCGCCGACGATCGCCGCCTGCTTCCCGGCATTGCCGCAAAATGCATAGCGGCTGCCGGCCGGCGCGGCCGGATCGAACGCGATCGGCGCCGTCGTGATCGCCGTCCCCGAAAACAGATAGTGGCCGGCGCCGTCGCGCGTATTGGATGAATGCAACAGCATGTCCCGCACCGATTCGAGCACACCCGCGATTGCCGCGAGATCGCCCGGCGCACGCGCGCCGTCCAGCGCCATCAGCAACTTCTGCTGCGCTTCGCCAAACTGCGCGACGATCTCGGAGAGCGCCTGCTCGCCGCGCTTGAGGCGGAACTCGAACGTCGTGATATTGGTGCGATACCGGGCGAGTCGATCGCCGGATTCGGCCAGCAACGCAAGGCGCACGGCGCCGATCGGATCGTCGGAGGCTCGCAGGATGCGCTGTTCTGTCGTCATCCGAATCAATGTATCGGAAAGCTGCGCGTTGGTGCGCTGCGTCACCTGCTTCATGACGTCGTGGTGGAATTGGCTGGTCACTCGCATGTCGGCGCTCCGTGGGTCAGATGGCATTCAGCGTGGTTTCGAACAGCGCATTGGCGACTGCGATCACCTTCAAGTTCGCGTTGTACATATCCTTGAAACGGACGAGATTCATCGCTTCCTCGTCGTTGTCGACACCGCTCAGCGACAGCCAGTCGTTCTCCGCCTGCGTACGCACCGCCTGTGCGGTTTCGGCCACCAGCTTGTTTTGCTGGCTGGCCGAGCCGACCTTGCCCACGATCGATGCAAACGCATTCTCGATCGACACCGTGCCATGGCCCGGCATCTCGATCCGCGTGGAACCCAAGCCGCTCAGCGCGAGCAGGTTGCGATTGTCGCCGGGATGATCCGGGTCGGCCGAAAAGGCCAACGCCTCGGGTTGCATGTCGGGCACGACGCCGAGTCGACCGCTCGCTTCGTCGAAGGCCAGCAGCGGTTTGCCGGGATTGCCGTGCATGTCGTAACCCTGCGCCAACTGCGCATTGACTCGCTTCGCGGTCTCGACCGCGAGCGTCCGGAGCGCATCGAGCTGCGGACACAGCACGTCGTTCTCGACCTCGGCGAGTCCGCGCAGCGCCCCGCCGACGTGTGTCGACCGCAGCGGCATCTTCTGTTGTCCGAATGAAATCACCAGTGCCTGTCGACCGTGTCCGTCTCGCCGGATGTCGATTCGACCCGCCTGCTTGCCGACCACGAGCGGTTGGCCGAACGCCATCGACACGTCGACCGTGCCGTCCCGCTGCTGCACGACGCGCACGCCGGCGAGCCCCGCCATCTGGTCGACCGCAACGTCGCGTCGGTCCATCAGCGCCGCGACGTCGCCGCCGCTCGCGAGGCCAACCGCGATTCGCCCGTTCAAGTCGGCGATCTGCGTGGCAAGCCCGTTGACCTGGTCGACCGTCACGTCGCGCTGTCGTTCGATGCTGCGCAACTGGTCCTCGAACGCCGCGCGCATGCCGTTGAACTGCCGCGTCATTCCGCTTGCGGCGTCGAGCACGGCGTTGCGCAGCACCGGATCGCCCGGTTCGCCGGTCGCGCCGCGCAGTGCCCCGAAGAACGCGCCCAGCCCGAGATCGCGGTGCTGGATATCGCCGCTTGCCGGGTTGCCGCCCACCATTCCTTCAAGCTGGTCAAGATGCGATTGGGCGGCCCGTGCACGCCCGGACGCATTCGCCGCTTGCCACATCTGCTGTGTCCGGTAGCCCTCGTTGATGCGCATCGCGGCCGACGCGTCGACGCCACCGTGCGCGTTGCCCGACAGAAGCACGCCGCGCCGCGAATAGCCGGGTGTCGCAATGTTGGCGACATTGCCGCTGGTCGCATAGAGCGACCGGTTCGCGGCCAGGATGCCCGACATGCCGATGTCGATCATATTCATCGTCTACCTCCCTCATCGATCGATGCTCGCCCGGCCCACGACGGGTGGCGAGCGGAAACAGCCGCGCAAGCGGCCCCCTGCCGTATCCGGCGACCGGCACGCGCATCGACTTAAATCCGCGCGGCCAACCGGCATCACGCCTGCGCCGAGGCGGCCGTACCGGCGTCCGGGGGCAGTTGCCTCAAGATGAAATCCGCGATGCCGAACGCATGACGCGACGCGAGCAACCGGGCGACCTGTCCGTCCGCCAGGTCCGTCATGTCGCTGCCGGCGCGGTCGCGCAAGACACTGCCCGCCGGGTTGATCTCGCGGATGGCGTTGCGCATCTCCCGCAGGATCTGCGCGACGAAGAGCGCCTCGAACTGCTCGGCGGCGTCAAGCGTCCTGGCATCGTGGCCGCCGCCGGCACGCGGGGGCGGCATTGCCGGCGTGCCGGCCGGCCAGCCCGGCGGCGCCACGCGGAACGACATGGCCATGGATGGATTCGACATGCGCGCCCCCTCCTCAGATGACGACCATTTCGCCGTTCAACGCCCCGGCCTCATCGAGCGCCTGCAGGATCGCCATCAGGTCGTCCGGCCCCGCGCCCGTTGCATTGATCGTGTCCACGATCGCCTGCAGGCTCGTGCCCGCTGGCCAGCGAAACATTCGGTTGCCGCCTCGCTGCACATCGACTTGCGACAGCGGCACGACGGCGGTCTCGCCGCCGCCGAACGGATTCGGCTGGCTGACGAGCGCGCCATCGGAGATCGTCACCTTCAGCGCACCGTGCGACACCGCCGCAGGCGACACCGTCATGCCCTGGCTGATCACCACCGTGCCGGTGCGCGAATTGAAGACGACGCGGGGCGGCGCCTTCTGCGGCGTGACGCTGATCGCGCTCAGTTTCGCGACGAACTCGACGCGCGCGGTCGGATCGACCGGCGCGCCGACGTCGACACTCGTGCCGTCGCGGCTCGTCGCGACGTCATGGCCGACAACGCGATTGATCGCGGCGACGATGTTGGCGGCGGTCTGGAAATTGGGGCGTTTCAGGCTGAGCGTGACCACCGGCTTCGCGTCGAGGCCGGTCCGGATTTCCTGCTCGATGGTCGCGCCGCGCGGGATGCGGGCCGCCGCGGTGGCGTTGATCGTCACGCTCGACCCGCCGCGGCCCTCCGCGCTAACACCCGGCACGACAAGATTGCCTTGCGCGAGCGCATAGACCGCGCCGTCTGCCGCGCGCAACGGCGTCAGCAACAGCGTCCCGCCCCGCAGGCTCTTCGCGTCGCCCATCGACGACACGGTCACGTCAATCTTCTGGCCCGGCCTGTAGCCCGGCGGAAAACTGGCGCTGACCATGACGGCCGCGACATTGCGCGAGCGCAGGCGGATGCCTTCCGGCAACGTCACGCCGAATTGCTTGAGGACGTTCGCGACGGACTGGCCGGTGTAACGGATCTGCTGGCCGTCACCAGTGCCGTTCAGGCCGACGACGAGGCCGTAGCCGACGACGAGGCCGTAGCCGACGAGCTGGTTGTCGCGAACGCCCTCGATGTTGACCAGCGCACCGATCGTCGCCGCGCCGCACGAGGACGGCGCGCCGAGCAGCGCAACCGTCGCCGCCACCGTCGCCGCGAGCATGCGCGGGCCGGCCAGGATGCTCGACCGAAGTGTTCGCATAGGCTTTCCCATCAGAACGGCATCCATGGACTGTTGAGGAACCGCGTCAACCAGCCGGCCGAATTCGATTCGGACAGCGCGCCCTTTCCGACATACTGGATGCGCGCATTCGCGATTCGACGCGACGACACGCGGTTGTTCGTGTCGATGTCGGCCTGCCGGACATAGCCGGTCAGACGCATCACTTCCTCGCCCTGATTCAGCGACAGCACCTTTTCGCCGCGCACCTGAAGCAGGCCGCCCGCGAGCACGTCGGTGACGATCACGGTAATTTCACCGCGCAGCGAGTTTTGCTGCGAGCTGCTGCCGCTGCCGTCGAACTTGCGGTTCGCGCCGATCGATGTATCGAGATCGATCGGACTGCCGAACAGCCTGCCCGGCTCCACTGACACGTCGTTACTCTTGCCGAAGCGCGTATCGGCGCGCTTGCTGGCCTGCGTGGTCTCGTCGAGCGTGACCGTGAGCGTATCGCCGGGCCGGTAAGCCCGGCCGTCGGCGGCCAGCGACCAGGCGGTCGCCGCATTGAACACGCCTCCGGCGCGCGGGGCGGTAAGCGCCCATGTGGCCGGCGGCAGATCGTCCTCGGCAAAGTCCGGGCGCGGCGGGTCGAGCAGCGCGCACGCACCGAGCAGCGCGACCGGTGGCAAAAGAAGCAGGCGTTGCTTCATCGCGCGGCCTGCGACAGTTGCTGCAACATGTTGTCGGCCGCGCTCAGCACTTTCGTGTTCATCTCGTACGTCCGCTGCGCGGCGATCATGTCGACCATTTCCTCGACGACCTGCACGTTCGCTCCTTCGAGTGCCCCCTGCTTGATCTTGCCGAACACGTCGGTGCCGGGCTCGCCCTCGTTCGGCGGGCCGCTCGCGACGGTCTCCATGTACAGGTTGTCGCCGAGCGCGAGCAGGCCGGCCGGGTTGACGAAGTTCGCGAGCATGATCTGCCCCGCTTCATTCGGCGTCGCCGAACCCGGCGCCGTCACGGCGACCACGCCGTTCTCGCCGATCACGATGTTCATCGCATTGTCGGGAATGCTGATCTCCGGCTGCAGCGGCAGGCCCTGTGCGTTGACGAGCTGCCCTTCCGCGTTCACGCTCAGTTGTCCCGCGCGCGTATAGCCCGTCTCGCCGTTGGCCTGCAGCACCTGGATGAAGCCCTTTCCCGTCACCGCGACGTCCAGCGACTGCCCGGTCGTCTGCACGCTGCCGTCGGTGAAGATCTTCTGCGTGCCGACGAGCCGCGTGCCGCTGCCCATCTGGATGCCCGACGGCGACGCGTTGTCCTGGTCGAGCTGCGCGCCGGGCTGGCGCTCGATCCGGTAAAACAGATCCTCGAACATCACGCGGTCGCGCTTGAACCCGACCGTGTTCACGTTCGCGAGATTGTTGGCGATCGCCTGCAGCTTCGCATCCTGCGCCTGCAGCCCGGTCTTGCTGATCCACATTGCCTGATTCATCGTTCTCTCCAATCGGTTATACGTCGACGTCGCGATCAACCCCGGATCAACCGGTTGCCGGCGTCCGCCATCTCGCCTGCGGCGCCGAACATCCGCATCTGCACCTCGAACGCGCGGTTCAACGACATCGTCGCGATCATCTCGGCGACCGGCGACACGTTGCTCCGCTCCAGATGCCCGCCCATCACGCGCACGTCCTCGGCCGGCGGCAGCGGCTGACCGTCGCGCGCGACGAGCAGCCCCGCCGGGTCCTTGACCAGGTCGGCTGCCGGTGCATCGACGAGCGCAAGGCGATCGACGGCCTGCACATCGGCGTCGCCGGGCGCGGTCACGGAAATCGTGCCGTCCTCGCCGATCCGCAGGCTCGTGAACTCCGGCAGCACGATCGGGCCGCCCTCGCCGATCACCGCGCGGCCGTTGACGGTCAGCGCCCCGTCCGCATCGATTTCGAAATTGCCGGCACGGGTGTAGCGCACGCCGTTCGCGTCGGCGACGGTGAAGTAGCCGTCCCCCTGAATCGCCGCGTCCAGCTCCCGGCCGGTTTCCGCCAGCACGCCCGCGCGACCGCTCACGGCGCCGGACTCGGGCTTCGCCAGATGGCGGGAGTCGTAGCCGTAGCCGCGCACCGCGCGCGATTGCGCCATCTCCAGTTCCGCGCGGAACCCGTCGGTCTGCGCGTTCGCCAGGTTGTTGGCATGCACCTCGAGCCCATGCCACGCGCGGTCGGCACCGCTCATTGCCGTATAGATCAATGCGTCCATGATCAAAGCGCCTGCATCAACGCCTGCATCATCTGATTCTCCGTCGACAGCACTTTCGAATTCGCCTGATAGTTGCGCTGCGCGGTCATCATGTCGACCAGCTCCTTCGTCACGTCCGCGTTCGACAGTTCGAGCGAACTGGTCACCAGCTTGCCGAGCGCACCGGCGCCGGCGGTGCCGAGCAACGCGTTGCCCGACGCGGAGGACGCTCGCCACGCGGTGTCGCCTGCCGCCTCCAGTCCGTCCGGGCTCGGGAAGGTTGCAAGCGCGATCGTGCCCAGCGTACGCGTCTGGCCGTTGCTGTACTGGACGACGACGTTGCCGCGCGAGTCGAGCGTCGGCTCGCCCGGCACGCCGGCCGCGTGGCCGTTGTCGCGATTGACCATCGTCGACGCTTCACCCGCGACCTGCGTCGCGCCCGCGTAATGGATGGCAAGGGTCAATGGCGCCGCGCCCTCCGGCGTGCCGAGGTTCAGCGGTGTCGGCGCCGTCGGCGACGTCAGCCGGCCGTGCGTATCGAAGCTCAGCGTCGCCGAACCGTCGATGCGTTCGCCGTTCATCGCGTAATGCACCGTGACGTCCGTCGACGGCGATGGCGCCTTCACGAAGTACTGCGTAACGATGTGCTGCCGTCCGAGCGAGTCGTAGACGGCCGACGACACCGTGTGATTGAAGGATGTGTCGTCATCCTTGTCGAACACCGCTTGCGCAGGCGCCTCCCAGTCCGCCGACAGGTTACCGGCGTAGTCGAGGCGATCGCTTGCCTTCGCGGGTGCCACGCCGCCCGGAATCTGCAGGTCGCCATACGTGCCGCCTGCCGCATAACCTTGCGCACGGCGGCCGAACGCATCGACGAGATAACCGTCCGCGTCACGCTGGAAGATGCCGACGCGCGTAAAAAGCGTCGATCCGTCGTCGTCCTTCGTGACGAAGAAGCCGTTACCGTCGATCGCGGCGTCGAGCCCGCGCCCGGTCGCGAACACGCCGCCGCCCACGCCGATGCTCTGGGTGACGGAGCCGATGTACGCGCCGTTCGCCTGCGTGCCCGAGATCATCGTCGCGAAGTTCGCGCGGCCGGACTTGAAGCCGTAGGTGCCGGTGTTGGCGATGTTATGGCTGATCGTCGTCAGCTGATTGTTGATGGCATTGATGCCCGATAAAGCGATGTTGAAACTCATGTGTATTCCTTGCGTGATGGGTGAGTGGGTCAGCGGCCCTGAAAACTGACGATCGCCGCGGTGTCGACGTCGCCGACGCCGGCCACGCGCAGGATCACCTTGCCGTCGGCACCGAGACGCACGTTCTCGAGCGTGCCTTCGATATTGGCCGGCGGCGGCGTGCCGTCGCCGGTCTCGACGCGAATCCGATAACGGCCGGCAGCCAGGCCGAGCTGGGTCGGGTCGATGCGGAACGGCGCGTCGCCCTTGGGGCGCGCACCGAGCGCGATGTGCTTGACTCCGCCGGATGCGCCGGTGAGCACGACGGTCACATCCGAGGCGTCGCGATCGAGCGCGATGCGCCCGTTGACCACGCGGTCGCTCACATCGACCGAATCGGCTTGCGCCATCACCTGCGAGCCGACGTGCGTTCCAAGCGCCACGGTGATCAATTTCCCGATCAATCCCATGCTGTTCTCCACCAGATTCACGACCGTATTGAGCGACGCCGTCTGTTGCGCCTGCATGATCTGCGACACGAACTGCGCGGAATCCATCGGGTCGAGCGGGTCCTGGTTCTGGATCTGCGCGCTCAGCATCTTCGCGAAGATGTCCGTCGACGTCCCGCCGGTCACCGTCCCCGATGGCGCGCGCGTCGCATCGGCGTTGAACGGCATGCTTGCCGATGAAGGCTGGATTGGGTTCGACATGTTGTCCTCATAGCGATAAGGGTTCGTTACTGGCCGAGCCTGAGCAGCTCGCGCTGCATGCCGTTCACGCGCGCGAGCACCTCGACGTTGGTCGAATACGCGCGCGACGCGGACAGCATGTCGGTCATTTCCTCCACCGCGTTGACGTTCGGATACAGCACGTTGCCTTGCGCATCGGCGAGCGGATGGCCCGGCTGATGAACCTTGCGCAGCGGCTCCGTGCTCGTCACGACGTCGAGCACCTGCACGCGCGCGCCCGTCGATTCGCCATCCTCATCGATGCGAAACACCGATGCGAAGACGGGGCTGCGCGCGCGATACGCATCGGCCTCGGTGGCGGACGCCGCATCGGCGTTGGCCAGATTGCTGGCAATCGTGTTGAGACGCACGGTCTGCGCCGACATGGCGGAACCGGCGATCTGCGCGATTTCCCTGAAACTCATGACACCTCCTCGGAAAGATGCAAAACACCGCGTTTCATTACGTGTTGCCCGTGATCGCGACATGCAGACCGCGAATCCGCAGGTTGAGAAACGCGATGCTCGTCTGAAAATCCACGTCGTTCTGCGCGAATGCCGCCTGCTCGACGCCGAGCTCGACCGTGTTGCCGTCCTGCGACGCCTGGAACGGCACGCGATAGCCGAGCGTCGCGGCGCCTGCGAGCGGCACGCCCGGATACGCGTTGCCGGCCGCGTCGGCGATGCTTTGCCGAAAGTTCAGGTCGCGCGACTGATAACCCGGCGTATCGAGGTTCGCCAGATTTGACGCGATGATCTCCGTGCGCGCCGCCCGCAATCTCAACGCGACCGGATGCGGCCCGAGCCCGTTCGCCAGATCAAATGCCATTTCGTTCTCCTTCATTTACACTTCGCTCATCGATTCCGAACCGGGCCCGTCTCGTCTTTATGTCGCGGCTAGAACGTATTCCATTTCACATCATGCGCACGATTCGTTTCCCGATTGCCCTTCTCCTGCTGCCGATTTCCTGCACGCACGCCGCCCCGCCTTCGCCCGCGCTGCAAGCCCGGGCCCACGACGTGGCGCTCGCGGAACTGACCGCGCGCGCACAACGTGCGGGGCTGGACGACGCAGCCATCGCGGTCGTCATACCGCCGCCGCGCCGCCCTGCGCCCGGCTGCGCCACGCCGTTCAACATCTCGGTCGGCGAGCCGGTCCGGCTGAGCCGCATCGTGCTCACCGCGCACTGCCCGAGCACCGGCCAAACCGCGAAATTCATCGCTCGGGCAACCATCACCGCGACGATCCCCGTCGCGTCGCGGAACATCGCAGCGGGTCAACCGCTCACGCACGACGATCTCGATTCGGCCGTGCGGACGTTGTCGTCGCTCACCGACACGGTGACGCGCGCCGACGATGCGATCGGCAAGCTCAACCGCCGCGCCCTGCGCCAAGGGCAGACCCTGTCGCGTCGCGCCCTGCAGGCGCCGGCGCTGATCCGGCGTGGCCAGACCGTGCGCATCGTCGCGCGCATCGGATCGGCTCAGGTCGTCAATACCGGCGTGGCGATGCAGCCTGGCGCACAGGGCGACATCGTGCGCCTGCGCGTCGGCAACGGCAGCGCCGCACGCGAGATTCAGGCTCGCGTCACCGGCGAGGCAAGCGCGGAGCCGATCGATCTGCCGACGTCCGACGCGCCCCGGTGAGCCCGCCGTCGCGGCCGGCGCGCATCGCCGCCACGTCGGCGACCACCCGGCGCAGCTTCGACGCATAAGCGGGATCGGTCGCATAGCCGCCCCGCGCCAGCGCCGCCGCAAACACGGCCGCATTGCGTCCCGCGCCGACGACGTCGCGAAACCGCGGATTCCCCTTGAGCATCGCGACATAGTCCGCGAACGCCGCGCGATAATCCGGATATGCGCGAAAGCGCTCCACCGTTTTCAGTGGCGTGCCGTCGACGAATTCGGTCGTCGGCACGTCGACAACGCTGCCCGCCCATCCCGCACCCGCCTTCAGGCCGAACAGGTTGTGGCTGTCCGCCCCGTCGCGCATCGTCACCGGATGCCGCCCCCAGCCCGATTCGAGCGCCGCGTGCCCGGCGACCAGATCCACCGACACACCCAGCGCGGCCGCCGCCTCGCGAGCGAACGGCAAGATGTCGTCGAGAAACGCACGCGGGCTGGTGGCCGGACGGGCCGGCGCCACGTCCGCCGCCGGTCGAGCCGCCTCGCTGCCCGGATGCCGCACCGGCGGCGCCCCGCGCCATGCGTCGTCCCCGATGCGAGGGAAACCCTCGGAAACGATCGTCTCGATCTCGCGCCGCAGTTGTGCGAACGCCGCGCGAAACGCGCCGACGGCCAATCCGGACGCGCGAGAATACGGCGCATCGCTTCCGGCCCGGATCGCGCCGGTCGGCAACCAGTTCGACGCGTCACCGACCCACATAGGTATCGACCTCGCCATACAGTGCGCGCTGCGCGATTTCAAACTGCGACATCAACAGCGCCGCGTTGCGCTGATTCAGATTTCTGCATTCCTGAATTTGCGATTCGAACTGCGCCACCACACGCGTCAGCCGCTCGCGCACCCGGCCCGGCAACGCCGCCCATGCCTGCGTCATCGATTCCGGCTCCAACGGGCTGACGAGCACGTGCATGCACCGCCTGCGCATCTCGTGACTTACGCGAAGCGCATCGGCGAGCGCGAGAATCGCGTTGCCCGTCGCCATCAGCGACGCGCCGTCGCGACGCAATGCGGCGGCGAACTGCAGGTCGAGCAGCCCCTTCATTTCGGCGTAGCGGGCCACATCGACGCGGATCCCGTCGAGGATCTTCGCGAACGCTTCGTTGCGCGTCATTCCCGCCCTCCGTGGAAACGCTGAATCAGCTCGGCCAGCCTGCCCGCGTCGAACGGAATGCGACCTTCCGCGAGCGCGATGCGCAGCGCGTCGACGCGCGCCTCGTCGAAATCCGGCAGGCTGCGCAGCGCCGCCTGTGCGGACCGGACCGCCTCGATCGAGAAGTCCGTGCGGGCTGCCGGCGCATTCGCGGCGGCGCCGGCCCGGCCGACCGGTGCAACGTGGGGCGCCGTGCTGCCCGGTTCCTGCGGCGCGCGCGGTTTCATATTCGACAGTCTCATGTTTGCCCTGTGAAAAGATAAATGCCCGAATCGAGCGAAGATGGCCTGCTCATGCGTCACCGATCGCGTCTCGCATCTTCCCGAGCGCCGCCTTGTTGATCTGGCAGACGCGGGCTTCCGTCAGCCCGAGCACCGCGGCGATCTCGCGCAAGCTCAGATCGAATTCGTAGTAGAGCTGAATCACGCGCTGCTCGCGATCGCGCAACCGCATGAGCGCCTGTTCGAGGCTGCGGCGCTGCACGACTCGCCGCTCCGGACTCTCTACGAAGGCAAGCGCCTCTCCGTCGAGCAGACTGTCGAGGCTCGCCATCGCCTCCGCGTTGCCCGCCATCACCCGCTGCCGATACTCGGCCGCACTGATGCCGAGTGCGCCACTCACCTCGGTCTCGGTCGGTTCGCGTCCGAGTGATCGACGCAGGTCACGCTCGCAATCGCGCACGCGGTGCGCGTCCTGCCGCACCATGCGCGGCCGCCAGTCGTGGCGACGCAGCTCGTCGAGAATCGCGCCGCGCACCCGCTTCAACGCATAGCCGCCAAACGCCGCGTCGGGCGCCCCGTAGCGGCGCAGCGCCTCGAGCAATCCCATCAGTCCGATCTGCTCCATGTCCTCGATCGCGATCGCGCCGCAGGCCTGCCAGCTCAACTGACGTGCCGCACGCTTGACGATCGGCACGTATTCGAGCAGCCACGCCAGCTCGACTGCCGGATTCGCGTCCGCGTGGCGCGTTCGCGCGTCGATGTTGCCGATACAGGTCGTCATGGCGATCACTCCACCAGAAGCCGGCTGATCATCGCCTTTTCAAACGGCATCTCGACGTGCCGCCCCTTGTACGAACTGATGAACGCACGATTGAGCGACGCGGAGATCTCCGACAGGTTCTTCCGGCGGACGTCTTCCAGCGTGTAGCGCGCCGCCACCCGCACGGCGATGCTGCGCAGCAGCGGGATATGCGCGCGCGCCATCGCTTCCTGCGCGGGCGTCGTCTTCAGCACGAGATCGAGCACCGCATAATGGGTTTCCTCGACGTAAGGTGGCACGAAGCCGGCGTCCGGAGGCATGCGAAGCATCACGACGATCCGGTCGACGCTGATGTACTTGTGCGTGTCGGCCGCTGCGGGGGGCGCCGCCGCGTGAGGCGTGTTCGCCGCCTGGTTCTGGTAAGACCAGATGCCACCGGCGGCCAGCGCGGTCAGCAGCACCGTGCCCCCGCCGCCCCAGATCAGCAATTTCCTGTTCATCGAAATTCGCTCCCTTCCGTGTCGTTAGCGTGTCGTTCGTCCGTCGAGATGAAACCGTGCATCGCCGTGCGCGGCGTCCACCGCCGAGAGCGCTGCGCCGGGCCGCTTGCGTCCCTGCGATGCCCCGGCGTCACCGTCCCGCGCGCCGCGCTCGCGATGGCCGAACCCTTGCCCTTGCCGCACCACGACGGTCACATCGCCGTGCTGTCGCGCGGCGAGATCCTGTCGAAGCGCATCGCCGACCGCCTGCAATTGGCGTACGACGTCCTCGTGCGACGCGACCATCCGGATCTTCAGCGCGCCGTCCTCGTGACGAATCGCAATCTGCAACGTGCCCATCGATTGCGGCTCGAGACGAATGACCGCATGCCCGACGCCGCGCTGCACGTTCACATCGATCTGCTCGCCCAGCGCCTTCAGGAGCTGCGGCCCCCAAGGCAAGGTGCCCGCCTGGCCTGCGGCAACGCGCACGCCGGCGCCCGATCCGTCGGCCGCCGCCGGCCATGCGATGCCAGCGTGCGGCACGCGTCCATCCGGCACGGCCCCGCTGGCGCCGATCGGCTGTTTGTCGACGACCATCGCGACGGCTGCTGGTACCGCCAGCGGCCGCGCACGCTCGCTGCGCGGCTGCATGGCGGATGGAACGGGCCGATTCTCCGCACTCGATTCGCGGTCGGCGCCAGCGGCAAATCGATCGCCACCGCTTCGCGGCGAAACAGGCCGCCGGATCGGAACGGATTCGATGACCTGGTTTTCGCGGAACGCATGCTGCCCGCTCGCTTCCCGTGGGATGAAGCCCGGACCGGCCTTCGCGTCCGGCCCAGGCGCGACCGAAACGTCGCCGTCGGCTGACGCGCCATCCGTTCGACAGTCCGCCGACAAGGGCGCCGCCGGCAGGTCAAGCGCGTCGAGTGTCGCCATCACATTCCGGAATGATTCGGTGTGGCAATTAATCGGCGACGTCACCGGAAGTAGCGCCGCGTCGCCGGCAGGCGCGACGGTCTCGTTCGTTTCGCCCCGACTATCCGGCATGACTGGCTCCGCTACGGCCCGGTCGCCGACCGCGTTCCCCGCCGCGCGATCGCGCAAGTGAGGTGTCGTTGAAATGGTTCCGTTCATCTGTCGCTCCCGTTCGTCGCCGCGTAGGCCATCCCCCGTTCCTCGAACTCGCTCAGCCCGGCCAGCGCGTGGCCTGTCACCGCGCGCGCGTCGGCGAGACCGCGAATCGCCACCGCGTATGCCCGTGCGAGATCCCGCAACGTCGTGTCCAGCTCCGGATCTCGCGCGCCATCGCCCGCGCAGTGCCTCGCCAGTGCGCTGACGTCCGCGTCGAGCGCCGGCAGCTCGGCCCAGCGGTGTTCGTGCACGATGGCCCTGAGCAGACGGGCATGCGTGCGCAGCGCGACGCGCAGACGCACACGCACGGCCGCCGCATGGTCAACCGGCTGCATCTTCCGCACCTTGCCACCCCTCCCGAAGCACGGAGATCAGTCGCGCGGCTTCGTCGAGCGGGGCGACGTCGAGTGCGATGCTCGCCTCGTTCAGACGTTGAACGCAGTAGTCGTACAGCGCGACGAGATTCGTCGCGACTTCGCTGCCCGACGACACATCGAGTGCGCTCGACAGGCCGTCCACCAGCTCGATGCACTTGCCGATGCTCGCGCCTTTCGCCTCGATGCGACGCGCAAGAATGTGCGCCCGCGCACGCGCCATTTCGTCGAGCAGCCCGTCGGTCAGCAGCAGCACGAGCTGAGTCGGCGATCCGTTCGCGATCCGCGATTCCAGGTTGGCAGCGTGGTAGCTGCGATATCCGATGTATTCCAAGATGCTTGATCCTCCAGCCGACTACAGCGGTACGACCCGCTGTCAATCCTTGTTCGTCGAGAACAGGGCCTTCAGCTGCTCGAGCGTGCTTTCCATTTTTTGCTGCATGATCTGGAGCTGGGTGAACTCCTTCGTGTAGCGCTCGAGCACGCTCGCATGGCGGCGATCCCAGTCCGCCTGCCTTGCGACGATCGATTTCTCGCTCGCGTCGATCGATTCCTCGCGCCGCTTCAGCTGACCGCTCGCGGCGTCCAGCCATCGATCGAGCACCCGGGTCAGATTGCCGGCCAGTCCGCGCGTCGCGTCGCCGAAGAATTCGTCGAGTGCGGCGGCGTTCGTCTTCAGTGTCGCGTCGAGCGACGACGCGTTGACGTTCAGCATGCCGTAGCGATCCGTATCGATTCCGAGGTCGTAAAGATTGAGACCCTCGACGCGCTGGCGCAGCGCCGCCTTGATCTGACCGACCAGCGCGCGCACCCCCGCATCGGCCGAGAACGGCCCGCCCGGGTCGCCCCGCGCCGCGTCGCCGGCACGCGTCAGATCGGCGATCGAGCGCATCAGTGCGTTGTACGCATCGGCGAACGCTTTCACGCCATCCACGGTGCCGGCGTTGTCAACGGCGACCGACACCGAGCCGGACGCTCCGGCCTGGTTGAACGCGATGCTCACGCCGTCGATCGAATCGAGCGTGTTCGATGCCTGCTCGATCGCGAGGCCGCTCTGTCTTTCGCCGAGGATGATTCGCGCATCCTGCGCCTTCACGGTTTCTCGCGCCCCCTCGAAAGCGACGGCCAGCGCCGGGTCGGTCAGTGTGTCGGTGGCGAACGCGATCCGGCTCTGCGCGCCTGTCCGGGCCGCGGTCAAGACGAGCTTGTCGCCGACGATTGCCGCGCGCACCGCGCCATTCGTGCTCCGGTCCGTATTGATGGCGCGTGCAAGTTCTTGCGCAGACACCTTGCCGTCCGCATCCTTGTCCGCGCTCGCGATATCGACGACGACTTCGACGTCGTCGCCGACCTTGATCGTCAGTCGACCGGCATCGCGTGCGTCGATCGCGGGCGGCAGGTCGATCGCCTGCTGGTTCGCGGTGGCGAGCCGTTCGACATGAAACTGGTACTCACCCGGCTTCGCGTCCGGCGCCAGCGTCACCGTTGCGAGTTGCGGATTCGACAGCGTCGCCACGCGCCGCATCAGGCTGCCGCCCGCGACCGCGTCGCCCAGCGCCTTCTGGAACATCGTCAGCGTGTTTCTCAGCGACAACTGCGCCTTCTTGTCGTCGCTCGTTCGCGCCACCTGCATCGTCAGCAGATCCTTCGAACGCGCCATGTAAATCTGCGCGAACTGTTCCGCCGTCGCCTTCGGATTCGTCACTTTCAGCATAGGTTTCTCTCCATTCATCCAATTGGCATCCACTGCCCTGCGCTCGCCGCGCCTGCCGTCATGCCGACGCCCACCACCACACCTGCACGGCCAGCGCATCCTGCGTGCGTTGCTCCGCACGCTGCCGGACGGTGGCCAGCGCGCACCGTCGCCGCGCAAGCTCGCGCCGCCAGATCTCGCACCGGGCCATTTGCGCGGCCAGCAACTGACGGCTCAACTGCATGTCCTCCTCATGCAGGCGCAACGTCTCGCGCTGCCTGGCGATCGTGTCGCGCAACGCCTGCCGATATCGCCAGTCGTTCCCGGCCATCGCCGCCGATGCCGTGCCCGATGGCCGGGCCGCGCCATCGAGCAGCGCGCGCAGCGCGCCGAGGCTGCTCTGGTGACGCCGGCGTATCGCCTCCTGCCGCGCGAGATCCGCGGCGATCCGGTCGATTTCGGCTTCGCGCGCGCGCACCAGGCCCGCGAGACTCGCGATCGTGCGTCCGTCGTTCATTCGGTCAGCGCCTGAAGCAGCGCGAGCGTCGCGTCGCAGCGCGCGATCTCGTCGAGGTTCTGCCGCAGGAACGCGTCGATTCGGGGAGCCTTCGCCACCGCTTCGTCCGTCGCCGGGTCCGCCCCCTTGACGTAGCCTCCCAGCGGAATCAGGTCCCTCACCTGTTCATGCCGGCCGATCATTTCCTTGACCTTGCGTGCACGCGCGACGTGCGCACCGTCCGCCACCTGCGTCATGCAGCGGCTCACCGAGCGGGTGACGTCGATCGCCGGGTAATGGCCCCGCTCGGCAAGCTCGCGAGTCAGCACGATGTGCCCGTCGAGAATCGCGCGCGCGGTATCGACGATCGGATCGTTCTGGTCGTCGCCCTCCGCGAGCACCGTGTAGATCGCGCTCATGCTGCCGTCGCCCTCGCCGTTGCCGGCGGTCTCGACGAGATGGGGCAACATGCCGAACACGGATGCCGGATACCCGCGCGTTGCCGGCGGCTCGCCGACCGCCAACGCGATCTCGCGCTGCGCCATCGCATAGCGCGTCAACGAATCGACGAGCAACAGCACGTCCGCGCCGGTATCCCGGTAATGCGCGGCGATCGCGTGACACAGGTCTGCGGCCTTGACGCGCATCAGCGGCGATTCGTCCGCCGGCGCGACGACCAGCACCGCCTTCGCAAGCCCCGCTTCGCCGAGCGCGTGCTCGACGAATTCGCGCACCTCGCGGCCCCGCTCGCCGATCAGCCCGACCACGACGACGTCGGCGGCGGTCGCGCGCGTGATCATGCCGAGCAACATGCTCTTGCCGACGCCGCTGCCCGCCATCAGCCCGACGCGCTGGCCGCGCCCGAGCGTCAGCATCCCGTTGATCGCCCGCACGCCGACGTCCAGCACGTCGCGCACCGGACGCTTGCGCAGCGGATTGACCGCCTGCCCCGGCTTGAGCAATACGCTGCCCGTCAGCGGGCCGCGGCCGTCGATCGGCTCGCCGAGCCCGTTGACGATGCGGCCGAGCCACGCGCGACCGATGCGCAGCTCCGCCTGGCGATCACAGGCGAACACCTGTGCGCCGGCCACGAGCCCGACCGGTTTCTTGAACGGCATCAGCAACAACTCGTCGCGATTGAATCCGACCACCTGCGCGTCGATCCAGCCGCCGTCGCCCGCCTCGATCACACAGCGCCGCCCCGTTTCGAGCGGACAGCCCGACGCCTTCAGCAGCAGCCCCGTCACGCCGGTGAGCCGGCCGGTCAGCCGGGCGACGGGCACCTGTTCGAGCGCGACATTACGCAGTGCAGACAAGATCACGAGCGTCCCTCCCCGGATGCCGGCATCGGCGCGACGGCGTCCATCGGCACTTCGCCGTTCGGCGCCGCGAACAACTGTTCGCCAACGCGCTCCATGCACGACTCGAACCGGTGCCGGCATCCGGCATCGGCTTCATTGCCGCCCAGCAGGACGCGGCATTCGCCGGCCTCGAGCCGCGCATCCGGGACCAGCCGCCATTGCTGCGCGCGCTCGGGAAGCAGTTCGAACAGGCGCGCGCATTCGTCCGGATGCAGGCGCACTTCCGGTATGCCGGACGCAGCCGGCATCAACGCCAGGGTTTCGTCGATCAGCGCCGCCATCTGGCCGGGTTGCAGCGTCAGTTCGCAGCGGATCACCTGCCGCGCGACCCGCGCCACGAGGTCGACCAGCTCGGTGCGGCGCGCGGCGAGATACTCGGCGTGCATCCGGCCGAACGCCTCCCGCATCGCGTCGAGCACCTCAGCGGTGCCCGCATGCTCGCTCCGCAGCGCGTCGCTCGCCTCCTGCGCGCCCGTCGTGCGTCCCTGCCGCAAGCCGTCGGCCTCACCGCGCTCGAAACCCGCGCGATAGCCGTCCGCCACGCCCTGCCGGTAGCCCGCTTCGATGCGCGCGTCGAATGCCGGATCCAACGGCTCTGCCGCGGACGCGAGCGCGCCGGCCGGCGGCGGCGTTGTCCCGGGCGATCGGAGCGGCGGAAATCGGTAACGCTGATAGGTCTTCACTCGACGACGTCCTCATCAACGAGCCGCAACTCGATTTCCTTGTCGTCGGCCAGCACCCTCACGCGCGCCATGATGTCGCGGCGTGCCTGCTCGACGCGCGTCCCGGGCAGCGGCCCGGTGCGGCGAATCGCGTCATCGAAGACCTGCACCTGACGCCTCGGCATCACGCGTTGCAATGCGGCCAGCACGCCCGGCTCGGCGCCCTTGAACGCGACCGCCCATTCCTCGACCGGCGCGACCTCGATGATTCGACCGAGCGCCGCATCGTTCTGGCGCGCCAGCATGTCGAAGCTGTACATGCTGGTCTCGATCTCGGTTGCGACACCCGGGTCGTGCGCGCGCATCAGCTCGATCATCCGCAGACGGTCGCCCGACAGGCGATTGATGATCTCGGCGGCCTGACGGATACCCTCGACGACGGCGCCGCGCCGATCCAGATCGGTCAGGCAGTGCTCGATCAGTTCCTCGAGCTCCGCGATCAACGCGTGCTCGACCTCATCGAGCTTCGCGATGTTGAACAGCACGACGTCACGCGTCTCGGGCGGCAGCGCCTCGATCACTTTCGTCGCCTGGTCCGACGGCAGGAACGCGACGAATACCGCCTGCATCCGGACGTGCTCGTTGATGATGCGGTCGGCGAGCCAGCGCGGCGACACCCACTGCAGCCGCGCCATCTTCGGGCGGATACGGTCGCCGTAGACGCTGTCCAGCACCGTGTTCGCGATGTCGTGTCCGAGCGCGAGATCGAGCGCGCGCTGCAGGTACATGCGCGACGCGCCGTGAATGCCGCTCTGCTCGCGGTATTCGTCGAAAAAGAGCTGCAGCGCCGCCTTCACGGTGTCGACCTTGAGGCCGCCCATGCCGGACATGGTCTGCGTGATCTTGAGCAGCTCGTCGCGCGACAGGCAGCGCAGCACGTCGGCCGCGCGCGCCTCGCCGACGCTCAGCAAAATGATCGAGGCTTGCTCGATCGAGCCCCGCACGCGGGCGTCAGTGACTGGCGTGTCCATCGTTCCTGATCCATTGTTTGACGACTTCGGCAACCCGCTCCGGCTCCTTCTCGGACAGCGTGTGCAGGTAGTCGATCAGCACTTCGAGGCCCGAGCCGGCGGGCGGCAATTCGATATCGCCGAGGAGCGGCATGCCCCGGCCCGGCCCTGCTCCTTCACTGCCTTGCCCGGGCACCGCCGCATGCTCGTCATGCGGCGGCGGTGGCGTTGCAGTGGCGCCGGCGGGGCCGCCGTACGTGTGCTGAACCCATTGCTGCATCATGCGCAGCAGCGGACGCGCGATCACCAGATAGCCGAACAGCGCAGCCAATCCGTAGGTCAGATACCATCCGCCCTGTTCGAGCGTGTCGGCCCGCTGCCACCACGGCTGCTCCGGGGGCGCCTTTGCAAAGTCGAGCGACGAAACGATCAACTGGTCGCCTCGCGCGGCGTCGATGCCCAGGCCGCCGCGAAGAATTCCGTCGATCCGCCCGAGCTGATCCGCCGACCACGGCTTCCCCTTCGCGGGCGACGCCGCGTTGTCCAGCACGACGGCCACGCTCAGTTTCTCGAGCTGACCGCGCCCGCGCTTGATCTGCCGGATGCTGCGGTCGTACGCGAACTGGCGGGTCGTCGCGTTGCGCCGTGTGCCGCCGTCCGCCGCCGCGCCGGACGCCGCGGGAACGTCCACCGGACGATTGCTCAGCGAGCCCGGCACGCCGAGCGCAACGCGATCGCGATTCTGTTCGTCACGCGTCGCCTCGTTCAGCACCTTCGGCTCGGTGCCGTATTGCTCGCGCGTCTCCTCGACGCGGTCGTTGTTCACGACGGCCGTCACGCTCACGCGGAAGCTGCCGCTGCCGAGCGAAGGGGCGAGCAGGCTGTGCACGTTCCGTGCGACCTCGTCCCGGATGCGGGCCGCCGCGTCGTCGCCGAACAGGTCGCCGTCCAGATCGACGCGCGCCGACAGGAACGCCCCGTGCTGATCGACGATGGCCACCTGCGCTGGCGCGAGATTGGGCACGCTGCCGGCCACCAGATTGATGACGGCGGCAATCTGCTCCTTAGACAACCGACGCCCCGGCTTGAGTGTCAGCACGACCGACGCCGCACTTTTCTCGCCATCCATCATCACGAACGACGACGACTTCGCAATCGACAGATGGACGCGCGCACGCTCCACCGGGTCGAGCGTCGCGATGCTTTGCGCGAGCTCCGCTTCCAGGCCGCGGCGAAACCGTACGTCCTGCACGAATTGACTGGTGCCGAGCGGATCGTCACGGTCCACCTGGTCGAGTCCCGGCGCCGGTTTCGCCGTCACCCCGCGCGCCGCGAGAATCATCCGGGCACGCGCCAGATCGCCGTTCGACACCAGCACCTGCCCCGTGTCGGGATGAATGCGATAACCGATGCCATCGGCGTCGAGCACGGACACCACGTCGTCGAATTGCACGGGCTCCCGCGCGCCGAACAGCGGTTTGTAGTTCGCCTGGTCGTAGCGCATGTAGAGCGTGGCGAGCGCCGTCAACGCAATCGCGAACACGACGAGCGGCAGCAGCCGCGTCAACGTGGTCGACGACGGTAGTCGCAACGGCAGATCGGACGGCAGCCAGCCGGTAACGGCGGTTTTCAGTCTTGCAAACACAAGCGGGCCCTTTGGGAATGATCGTGGTCGTGGTCTCGCTCAGATCTGCATCTTCAGCAGATCGTCGAGCGCCGTCGTCAGCTTGTTGCGCACCTGCGTGAGCATCGAGAATGAAAGCGACGCCTCCTGGCTCGCCAGCATCGCGCCGATCAGATCGTCGCTTTGACCGCTGTCGACGGCCGCCGCCCGGTCGGCCGCGTCCACCTGCTTCCGATCGACGGCGTTCAGCACGCCGCGCATCACGCGCGAGAAGTTGATGTCGTCGTGTTGCTCGCGCCCCGGCGCGGCGGCCGGCAAACCCGTCGGACTGCCGAGCAATGTCATTTCGCGGTGCAACCCGGACCGCGCCTGCTGAATCGTTTCCATGGTTCCTGGCTCATTCTTTGATTGAGGATCAAACTCGTTTTGAACGGCGTCCGATTCGGCACGAACACGTCACGCGTCAATTCGACATATCGAAACCCGATGCCGCACATGTCGGTTGGCAGCTCGGTAATTCATTCTTGTCGACGCGAGATTGGGGCGCCACTGATATACCGAGAATCCGGCTGAATAATCATCAGGCGCACCGCAATGCGTCTGATCATGCGATTTCCGCGGGGCCTCATCCGACTCGAACACCCGCGAAACCGCGCTTGAATTGCGCCTTGATTCAGGGTCAATTTCCAGAGTCCGACGATGTTGCGCGCGGAATTCATCGCATCCGCCCGCAGGCAGAGCTGACCGCGCCTGACGACGCTATTCAGGGCCGGTCAGCACCACTCACAATTTCTCGGCGGCGGACGTTTTTATTCATTCGGATCGATCGCGCAGGTCGATGCACACTGTATTCAACGAAACGGAATTCGGCGCGATCTGCATTTGCGCCATGGCGCTTCAACGAGTCGCCTGTCGCGTGACACCGATTCATTGCGCCGCCGAATTCCGACCGCTTGCATTCATGCGACGACATTTCGACCATTCACCGCGATATCGCATGAGATTCATCGAGCGAAAACGAGGCAATCCGAAAACGACTTGAATCCGATCGAGAACCGATGACACATTGTTCGAATAGAACGACGGCCCAGCTCGGCCCTCACCGAACCCTTGATCCGCGCATGCTCGGGCGTCCCACGCACCGGCTCGACGCGTTCGGCGACACGCTCGCGCATCGCATCGAAGGCGTGTTCGACGCGCACGCGGAACGTCGGAAAGGCGTCGCGCTGACGATTCGTCGCGTCTCGTTCCGTTCCGACGCGGGCGCCCTCTCGACGTTGCCATGGCGATACGAACGGCTCGACGAAGGCGAGATCGGCGTCCATGTCGATCGCGCCGTGCTGCTCGCGTTGCTGGAGCAGCGGTACGGGCCGGCAGTCATGCCCGTCGCCGTCGCGCCGTCCACGGCGGAAAACCCGACGGACCCCGCCGACGCGCACGACGCAGCACCGTTGCCGGCGACGCCGCTCGACGACCTGCCCGCGCCGGATTCGCCTCCCACCCCGGCGACGTCCACCGAGCAACGATTGGCGCAGCGATTCGCACGCGACCTCGCGCTTGCGTGCGCCCGCTCGATTCCCTCCGCACGAGCGCCGGACGAATCCGCGCCGCCGGACGCCCCCCGCCCCCGTCTGTTCGTGATGTGCGACGTCGCGGATGCGGCTCGACGCGCGCTCGGCCAGATCGCCCTGGCGCTCGACGACGCGTGGCAGCGCCGGCTGTTCGACCATCTCGCCACGTCGATGCGCCGCACCACGCCCGCCGGATGCCAAGACGCGCCGCTCGCGACGCGCCTGCAACTGAAGCTGACCGCGCAACTGATCGACGTCGAGGTGCCGTTCGGCGACGTGCTGCGGCTACGCGCGGGCTGCCTGTTGCCGGTGCGCCTCCATTCGCCGGCGCGCGTGCTGGTGGCCGGCGCGCGGCTTTTCTCGGCAACGATTTCCGAACACGACGGAAAGCTCTGCCTCAACGATTTTGACGCTATGGAGTAGTCGATGGATTCGCACAAACACGATGATCTGGATGCGCTTCTGGACGATCTTCAGCCGGACCTCCCCGACGATGCGCACGAGGCCGCCGCGACGCCGCGGCGCGATTCGCGTCGGCTGCTGACGAAGATCCCGGTACAACTCACGCTCGAAGTCGGCGCCGCGACCGTGTCGCTCGCCGAGCTGATGAACATCGACGCCGGCTCGGTGCTCGAACTCGACAGGCTGGCGGGCGATCCGCTCGTCGTGAAGGTCAACGGCACGACCGTCGGCCACGCGGAAGTCGTCGTCAGCGGAGAGAACTACGGTCTGCGTATCGTCGATCTCGAGCAGCTCGGCGATTTCACGCCATGACGTCGATGCTGCCTCCAACCCTGCGCGCGGCTGCAACATTCGCGCTCGTGCCGATGCTCGCGGCCGTCGGCGCCGCGCCGGCCGCCGCCGATACGTTGACGCTGCCCGCCGCGGAACTCGGCCTGAGCAGCGATTACAGCGTCAAGACGCAGATCCTGCTGTTCATGACGCTGCTCGGCTTGCTGCCCGCGCTCGCCATCGTGATGACGAGCTTCCTGCGCTTTGCGATCGTGCTCGCGCTGATGCGGCAAGCGCTCGGCCTGCAGCAAGGATTGCCCGCGCGGGTCATCACGAGCGTCGCGCTGTTACTGACGCTGCTCGTGATGCGTCCGGTCGGCATCGACGTGTGGCGCGTCGCGATCGAACCCTTCGACCGCAACGAAATCACGTTTCGCGAAGCCATCGCGCGCGCCGAACAGCCGCTTTCCCGCTTCATGCTCGCGCAGACCAGCAAAGCGAGTCTCGCGCAGATTTCACGGCTGTCCGGCGAGCGCGACATTGCGCGGCCGGACGATCACGCGTTCGTCGTCAAGGCCGCCGCGTTCATGTTGAGCGAACTCAAGACCGGTTTCCAGATCGGCGCGATGTTGTTCCTGCCGTTCCTGATCATCGACCTCGTCGTCGCCTCGACGCTGATGGCGATGGGGATGATGATGCTGTCGCCGCTCGTCATCTCGCTGCCGTTGAAGCTGCTGCTGTTCGTGCTCGTGGACGGCTGGACGCTGACCGTCAATACGCTGACCACCAGTATCCGGGCCTATTGATGCTGACTTCCGATCTCGCCGTCGAACTCGTCGGCAACGCGATTCGCCTCGTCACCGTGATGGCCGCGGTGATCATCGTCCCGAGCCTGCTCGTCGGGCTCGTCATCGCGCTCTTCCAGGCCGCGACGCAGATCAACGAACAGACGCTCAGCTTCCTGCCCCGCCTGCTCGTCACGCTCGGCATGTTGATCGTCGCCGGGCACTGGCTGGTGCAGACGCTCATGGACTACGCCGTCGCGACCTTCGCGCGCGCGGCGCAATGGGTTGGATAGGCGTATGGATGCGCTCCTTGCCGCCGCACCGGATGGGCTGGCGCGAATCTGGTGGCCGTTTTGCCGAATTCTCGCCGCATTGAGCACGGCGCCCTTCGCCGGCGACAACGCCGTGCCGATGCGGATGCGCACGATGATCGCGCTGCTGCTCGCGACCATTGCGCTGCCCGTGGCCGGCGACGCGGGCGTGCGCGTGTTCTCCGCGCAAGGCGCGCTCCTGTGCGCCGAGCAGATCCTGATCGGCCTCTTGTTCGGGGCGGCGTTTCATTTCGTTCATGCGGTCTTTCTGCTGCTCGGCTATCTGGTCTCGACGCAAATGGGGCTCGCGATGGCGGTAATGAACGACCCGCTGAACGGCGCGACGTCGGATGTCGTGTCCGGTCTGATGCTCGTCGCCAGCATCCTGCTGTTCTTTTCGATCGACGCGCATCTGATCGTCGTGCAGGTGCTGTATGCGAGCTTCCGGGTCTGGCCGGTCGGGCAGCCGATCGACATGGCGTCGCTTCGGCCGATCGTCTTTCAGGTCGGCTGGGTGCTGTCGACGACCACCTTGCTCGCCGCGCCGCTGGTATTCGCGACGATCGTGCTGCAGATCGGCAAGAGCTACCTGTCGCGTGCGACACCGAGCATCAACCTGTTTTCCGTCGGTTTCGCGCTCACGACGCTGTTCGGGATGCTGATGCTCGGCGGCGTGGTGACGGGCCTGCCCGGCGACTACCTGAATATGACCGCACACGTGCTGAACGTGCTCGAGCGGCATCTGGGAGCCGGCCGTGGCTAGCCAGGATTCGGGAAACAAGACCGAGAGGGCGACCCCTCAGAAGCTGCGCCGCGCGCGCAAGAACGGGCAAGTCGCGCGCTCCCGCGATCTCACGACCGCGATCGGCGTGCTGCTCGCCCTGAAAGCGATGACGATGCTCGCGCCATGGTGGCTCGACGCCTTTCGCGGCCTGTTCTCGCTCGCGTTCGCCGACATGACGGGCGACGACACGCTCGCCAACCGATGGTCGATCGCGATGCCGGCGTCGCTGCTGATGTTTGCAAAGATGGTCGCGCCGTTCCTCATCGTGCCGCTGTGCGTCGCGGTCGGCGCGCTGTATCCGGGCGGCTGGCTGTTTGCCGTCGCCAACCTGAAGCCGAAATTCAGCCGGCTCGATCCGGCGACGAATCTCGGCCGGCTCATGACGGCACGGCATCATGGCGCGTTCGCGCTGTCGGTCCTGAAAGCGCTCGCCATCATCGGCGTGCTGACCTTCATCAGTCATTCGACGATCGGCGAATTCCTGCGGTTGCGGCGACTGCCGTTGCCCGACGCGCTCGCGCGCGGTCTTGCCCTCACGACCGACGGCGCGTTCGCGCTCGCGCTCGTGATGCTGGTGTTCGCGCTGATCGATGCGCCATTCCAGCGTTTCATGTTCCTGCGGGGCCAGCGGATGACCCGGCAGGAAATCAAGGAAGAGCACAACAACAACGAAGGACGTCCCGAACTGCGATCGCGCATCCGTCGGCTGCAGCGCCAGGCCGCCCAGCGCGCGCTCGCCCGTGCGGTGCCCGACGCCGATGTGGTGATCGTCAATCCGACGCACTATGCCGTTGCGTTGAAATACGACGAGCAGCGTGCCGCCGCGCCGTTCGTCGTCGCGAAGGGCGTCGACGAGATGGCGCTCGCGATCCGCCGCATCGCCGGCGAGCACGGCATCGAGGTGCTGCATCTTCCGCCGCTCGCGCGCGCGATCTACCAGACCAGCCAGGTCAACCAGCAGATTCCCGCCGCCCTCTATCAAGCCGTCGCGCAAGTGCTGACCTATGTGCTGCGCCTGAAGGCGTTCCGGCAAGGGCGGGGACACGTTCGCCCGGTCCGGCCGTCGGACGTTCCGATTCCCGATTTTCTCGACGACGCGCAATCATCATGAACCCGCTGAAGAACCTGTTCCACGACTTGCGGCAGTATCAATACGCGACACCGTTAGTGCTGCTTGCGGTGCTCTCGATGGTCATCCTGCCGCTGCCGCCCGTCGTGCTCGACCTGCTGTTTACGTTCAACATCGTGCTCGCGATCGTCGTGATCCTCGTCAGCGTGTCCGTGCAGCGCCCGCTGGAATTCTCGGTGTTCCCCACGATCATTCTCGCGACGACGCTCATGCGGCTCACGCTCAACGTCGCGTCGACGCGCGTCGTGCTGCTCAAAGGCCACGACGGCACCCATGCGGCCGGCCAGGTGATCGAAGCGTTCGGCAAGGTCGTGATCGGCGGCAACTTCGTGGTCGGACTGGTTGTCTTCGTGATCCTGATGATCATCAACTTTGTCGTCGTGACGAAGGGCGCGGAACGCATTTCGGAAGTGTCGGCCCGATTCACGCTCGACGCATTGCCCGGCAAGCAGATGGCGATCGACGCGGATCTGAATGCCGGTCTGATCAACCAGGATCAGGCCCAGGCGCGCCGGCGCGACGTCGCGGCCGCGGCCGATTTCTACGGCGCCATGGACGGCGCGTCGAAATTCGTGCGCGGCGACGCCATCGCCGGCATCCTCATCCTGCTGATCAACATGATCGGCGGGATCGCGATCGGCGTGCTGGCGCACGGCCTCGATTTCGGCGCGGCGTTCACGCAATACGGCCTGTTGACGATCGGCGACGGCCTCGTCGCCCAGATCCCTTCCCTGCTGCTGTCCGCGGCCGCCGCGGTGATCGTCACGCGCGTCAGCGATTCCGGCGACTTCGAGGAGCAGGTCGGCCGCCAGATGCTGGCGTCGCCGAACGTGCTGTACAGCGCGGCGGCCGTGATGCTGGTTCTCGCCCTCATCCCGGGGATGCCATGGCTGCCGTTCAGCACATTCGCGCTGGTGCTCGCGTATGTCGCCTGGCGCGCCGCACGACGTCCGCGGGCGCAACGCGACGAGGCCCGGATGGATGCGCTCGAAGCCGCGCTCAGGGAATCCGCCGCGCGCGAGCCGGATTGGGACGGCATCAGCTTCGTCGAACCGCTCGGCGTGCGGGTCGGCTATCGCCTCGTCGAGATGATCGATCCATCGCACGGCGCGCCGCTGCGCAGGCGCATCGACGGGATGCGGCGCGCGCTGACCGAATCGATGGGGTTCCTGATTCCGCCCGTGGCGGTGCGCGACGACCTGTCGCTGCCGCACAGCCACTATGCGGTGCTGTTCCACGGCGTCGAAATCGAACGCGCGGAACTGCATCCGGATTGCCTGATGGCGATTCCATCTCAGACGACCTATGGGTCGCTGGACGGCGTCCCGTCGAGCGACCCGGCATACGGCATGCCGGTCACGTGGATCAAGCCCGACGACAAGGCGCACGCGCTCGGTCTCGGGTATCAGGTCGTCGACTGCACGTCGGTCATCGCGACACACGTCGACAAGCTGTTGCGCGACAACCTGAGTGCCCTGTTCACGCACGACGACGTGGGCGCGCTGCTGCAGCGCCTCGGTCGAATCGCGCCGCTCCTGCTCGAGGCGCTGGAGAAAGCGATGCCGCACGATCGCATCCGCCAGGTGATCCACGTGCTGCTCGCCGAGCGGGTGTCGCTTCGGGATGTCGTGACGATCGCGACGACCTTGCTGGAACACGCCGAAACCGCCGGCGACTCGATCCTGCTTGCCGCCGAGGTGCGGTGCGCGCTGCGCCGCGAAATCGTCGCGGGCATCGTGGGACACCGTCGCGACGTGCCGGCGTTCGGTCTCGCGGTCGACATCGAAAGCGCGTTGCTCGCGGCGCTCGCTCAGGCACAGCAAAGCGGCAAGGTGGCGCTTGATCATTTCGCGATTGCGCCCGAACTGCTGACGAATCTGCAACGTGCAATGCCGGGCGCAAGAGAGCGAATGCGGTCGCTCGGTCATGCGCCGATCCTGATCGGCCCGCCGCTGCTGCGCCCGCTGCTCGCGCGCTATGCACGCGTGTTCGCGCCCGGTTTGCACGTATTGTCCTACAACGAGATTCCGGAACAACGGCAGATCGAAGTCATCGGCACGCTCGAATGAACGGCAGCGCCGAACGCGCTGCGTCGGTCCGCCGGAATCGCGCCCGGGCGGCTACGATCGTCCCCTTCCGGGTACGTGCGCCGTCACGTCTCGCCAGAACGCGTCCCGACGCGACTGCAATTGCGTCGAAATGGATCGGGGCAGGCAGTCGGGCCCGGTATTCGGCTGCGCCACCGTACTGACGTACATCAGTTCCCTGACGGCAGGAGGCGTGTAGCTGGTATCGACACTGAAGCCGAAAATGATGCATCCCAGATCGCTGTCGTAGAACCCGCTTCGGGTCCACATGTTCAAGGTTGTCAGCATGCGGCCCGGCACCGACACGATGTATCGCGTGCCACCGAGATCCGTCCGGTTCCACAAGGTCTGCATGCTCCCGTCGTCGAACTCCAGACCCAGCTCCAGCGGCGTATCGCCACTCCTGAGATGAGCCGCCACGATGTTGTATCGCTTGCCGTCGGCAGGCGTCGGAAACCTGAAGGTTTGCTTTTCCACGCCGTCCAGGTCGTCCGCTATGATCCCGTAGCGGTCGATCCGGCCTTCGCCACGCCACATCTCGGGGCCTTTTCCGGTCGGATAGCTGACGTCGACCACGCGCGGCGTTGCGTTGAAATATTCGACATGAATGCTCGCGATCGACGCCAGAGGCCGGCTATACGGAACATCGACGCCAATGCCCGACATCTGCGCGCAAGACACGTCCCAGTCGTCGGCCGTGCCGTAGGCCGCACTGTAGACGTCCTTGAACGGTATGTCGGTCACCTTGCCGGCATGCTGCGTCGGGTCGAGACAGGTGAGCAGCGTCCGGAAATCGTCGATCAGCAGTGTGCGCTTCGTATAGAAAGGCCGGTAGTAGGCGTAGATGTCCGTGTTGTGCATCCCCGGGGAGCTTGGCGCATGCGTGTCGAGCCGCGCCTTCCCGTCGGCCATCACCTTGTCGAGATAGTTTCCATATCGGCTCGCCGTATCGCCCGCCTGTTTGACGATGCCCGCGTAGTAATCGCTGCTCCAGCCCCATCCCTTGCCGTTGAGTACCGCGTCGCGCAGCAGCGTCATGTGCAGATTCGTGAACATCGCGCACAACGGCGCAAGCACCCATGCGAATTTTTCGTTCTGGAACTGAGGGGCGGCGCCGACAAACTCGGTATTCGTCGCGATGAATTGCATGCGTATCGCTTCGTTGTCTCCCAGTTTGACCGCTGACAAGTATTGCTTCAACACGTCGCCGAGCCCGTCGAGTTTCGCTTTCAGCAGGCTGTACACGGTGTCGTCGATTTTCTCGTCGATCATGCGCTCGACGCGCTCGCGTATCTGCGCCCAGATGTCGGGCTTGTCCGAAGGCCACAGCAGGCTGACGAGGCCCGACACGAGCCAGCCGACTTCGGGAATTTGTCCGAGCCCGGTGGTCAATACCGTCTTGAACATGGTGACGGGATCGTAGTCGGGATCGTGCAGGTTCGGGCGAGAGGCCGGCAGCATCGGCGCGGCATGCACCGGCGGCACCACAAGCGTCCATCCCGCGAGCGAGATCGTCTTGAGTAACGTACGTCGAGTGATCATGATTCCATTTTCGTCCGGGAAGTGACGGGATTTGGGTCCGATCGAACTCGATTGCGGGAATCACTGCGGCGTCGCCATGGGCTCCGTGGCGTTCGACGTCCGCGCGATGCTCGGTGGCATCGCGCGGCCCCGACGATCTCGAGCGGCGGTCACCGAGACCGTGCCCGCACCGACGACATGCGCAACCGGGTTGACGGCTGCCCCCATGATTCGCAGCGTCTTGGTGGTCGTCACGCTCGATCGATGCCCGTCAAGCGTGCGGAGGGTGCCGACACTTTGCGAATGGAAACGTATTCCATGGCCATTCATGGTAATTCGGCTTCCAGGGAAATCGATTCCAAAATGCGCCGGAAATTCGAACGAGCGTGGAATATTTTTATTCATTTCGCAATACGTATGGAAATACGTTCCCATTACGCATCGTTCGCCGAATGTCCGAATGGCGCAGGACGTCGTTCATCGACGCGGCCGGACGAAGGCCGCGTCCGACCCGTCAATCCGTTGCGGCGCGCGGCGCCGTGCCGTCCGGCTCCGCGGTGCCATCCTTGATCTGCTTCACGCCGACGCCTTCACCCCGGAACTGGCGCCGCCACGCATCCTCCGCCCGCATCGTCAAGAGAAACAGCTCGACGCGCCGGTTCCGGCCGTGCTCGGGGTCGTCCTGCACGGCCGGAATGCTGTCGCCCATCCCCAGCACCTGGAACAGCCGCGCGTCGTCGATGCCGCCATCGAGCAGCAGTTGCCGCGCCCGCAACGCGCGCCGGCTCGACAGGCTCCAGTTGTTGCTGAACGCGGACGCGTCCGCGAACCGCGTCGCATCGGTATGGCCGACGATCACCATCTTGTTCGTGACCGAATCGAGCACCGGCACCAGCGCCGCCAACAGCTTGACGAACGACGCGCTCAGCTTGTCGCTGCGACGCTCGAACATGCCGTTGTTGTCCGAGTCGTGAATCGCGATGCGCACGCCCTGGTCGTTGATCGTCACGCCGACATCCGTCTCCATCCCCTGCTTCCGCGCTTCATGCAGGATGCGCATCGCGAGCGCCCGGCGCGCTTCCAGCGAATCGATCGTGCGTCCCTGCCCGGACGATTTCGACCGCGGCGCCGGACGCGTCGGTCGAATGTCCACCATCGGCGCGACGATCGGCCTGCGCGCCTCCTGCTCGAAAATGCCGACCCCGCCTTCGAACAAGGGCTTGCCGCCGATCGCAACCGCCACCCGCTTGCGCTCCTCCTCCGGCGTCACGTTCATCACCCACAACACCATGAAGAGCGCCATCAGCGCGAGGGTGAAATCCGCGAACGCCACCTTCCATGCGCCCCCCGAATGCGCTTCGTGGCGCCGGTGCGCGCGTTTGATGATCGTCGTGCCGTGGCCGGCATCCTTGTGATTGCTCATGCTGTGCGCTCCGCTATCGCCCGGTCTCGGCAATCCATGTCTCGAGCCGCGCGAAACTCGGCTTCACGTCGAGCTGAATCACCTTGCGGCCCGCATCGACCGCAAGCAGCGTCGGTTTGGCGGCCACTTGCGCGCAGAGCACGACCTTCACGCATTCGAATGCCGACATGGCGCTTTTCACGCGGTGTCCCATCGCGCTCGAAAGCGGTTCAAGAACGCCATAGCACATCAGGATGCCGAAGAATGTGCCGACCATCGCCGCGGCAACCTGTATGCCGATCGCGGACACGTCGCCGCTGATGTTCGCCATCGTCGTCACGATCCCGAGCACGGCGGCGAGAATGCCGAACCCGGGCATCGCCTCCGCGACCTTCGACAACGACCGCGACGGCTGCATCAGTTCGTCCTCGATCGCCTGCAACTCCTGATCCAGCATGCCTTCGAGCTCGTGCTGCGTGATGCGCCCCATCGCCATCAGACGAAAGTTGTCGACGACGAATGCAATCAGGCGCGGCTGCGCGAGAATCATCGGATATTTGCGAAACATGTCGCTTTCCCTGGGCTCCTCGACGTGCTGGTCGAGCGCCTTGAGCCCACCGTCCCGAACGGTTTCGAGCAGTTCGTAAAGCATCAGCAGCAGTTCGCGCTGGAACTCGATGCCGTTTCCCTTTCGGGCGATCACGTGCCTGATCTGGACGATCATTTCGAACAGCACGCTGCGTGGATTGCCCATGACGAGCGCGCCAGCGGCCGCGCCGACGATGATCAGGATTTCGGTCGGCTGCCAGATGCTGCTCAGCGCGCCGCCATGCAGCACGAAGCCGCCGAACACGCCGCCCAGGACCAGGAGTATCCCAATTGCCAATTGCATAGAGTGTTTCCCGTCTTTCAGGAGAATGCGCCGCGATACAAGGCGGGGCGGCCGGCGTCATGACACGACCCGACGCCGGCCGCCGCGCCGCCGGAAGGCGACGCGACGCTCCTCGGGTTACTGCAGGAGCGACAGAACCAGCTGGCTCATCTGCGCCGACTGCTTCAGCATCGAGCCGCCGGCTTGCTGCAGGATGTTCAGCTTGGTCATGTTCGCGGTCTCGGCCGCATAGTCCACGTCGCGGATACGGCCTTCCGCGTCCTGCGTGTTGTTGGTCATGTTCGACAGGTTGGCCCCGATGTGGGTCAAGCGGTTCTGGCCCGCACCGATCTCGCCGCGAATGTTGCCGACTGCATCGAGCGCGGTCGTCAACTGATCGAGCAGCGCGTTGGCGCCCTTGACGGTCGAGATGTCGGTGGCGGCGCTAGATGCACCGCTTGCGCCGCTGGCACCGCTGGCGCCGCCCGTGCCCTTGTACACCTGCGACGCGGCCTTGAGCGCCGTATCGACTGCCTTGAGCGCATTCGACACGTCGAACTTCATCACCTCGCCGGACGTGTTGCCGATCTGGAAATTGTTCACTTCCGTCAGCTTGCCGGCGGCGGCGCCGGACGCGCCCGACGTCGCCATCAGCTTTTCGCCGCCGTACGACGTGTTGCTCATGATGTTCACGAGCTCGGTGCCCAGCGCGTCGAACTCCTTTTGCAGGGCGTCCCGATCCGCTTGCGCGTAACCGGAATCCGCTGCCTGCGTCGTGAGGTCCTTCATCCGGTGCAGGATGCTCTCGATCTCGCCGAAAGCGCCTTCGGCGGTTTGCAGCATCGACTTTGCGTTTTCGGTGTTCTGGGACGCAACCGTCATGCCGCGGCTTTGCGACAGCAGGCGAGTCGCGATCTGCAGCCCGGCGGCGTCGTCAGCCGCGGAGTTGATGCGGTAACCCGTGCCAAGACGCGTCATCGACGTCGTGAGGCTCTGTTGCGTGTTGCCGAGCGCGCCCTGGATGCGCATCGATGCGAGGTTGGTGTGCAGACTGATCATTCGGATTCCTTTATCAAGTGACGTTCAGGGATCGGGGCGCCTTGCGACGCCCTCGCCATCTATAGGCGTCATTTCCACGGCAAACCTTAAACAGTGCGAATCGATATTTTTATCCGGAATCGGGATGCGACCTGCCGCCTTAATCGTCTTCGCCGCCAATCAACGAGAAGCCCACCACCAACGGGTCCGCGTGATCGTCCCGCGCGAGGCTCGCCTTGCCGCCGCGATGCCAGGCGGCGAACAGGCGAGACACGACGCGCTCGTCGAGCGCAATGTCGCTGGCAGCCAGCAACGCGCAGTAATTACGCAGGCAGAAGTAGTCGAGACATACATCGAGGAACGCCTGCGGATAAGCGCTGCGCTCGACTGCCGGAAAGACTTCGTCGTAGCACCGGTAGAGGAAATAGTTCGGCCACACGTGATCGTGCTTCTCGAAAAACGCATCGACCGCGCTTGACTGCTCGAGGCCGCGCAACGCATCGGACAGAAATCCGTCCGACAGGACCTGCAGCTCGGCACGCTTCAGATTGAGCGTGCGCTCCGCATGTGGGCCGACATCGAGATGTATCGACGCCTTGACGAGACGGCGCAGATACGACCGCCGGTACAGGTCCGGGACCCGCAACCGGCGGAACTGCGCGTGCAGCACGTCTTGCGCAGCGAAGTCGATCAGTTCCCCGGCCACGTCGATCGGCAGCGCCACGTCGTCGTCGTTCACGTCGGGTCGGGCGAGGCGGCTCAGCAGCACGCCGATCGCATGCATGCGCTCCCGGATCGTCAGCCCGGGCGCGATGAGGAGGTAAATGCACGCCTGGTTGACGCTGCTCCGCCAGACGCTGAGCGCATCGGCTTTCCCTGCCTCGGACATGCGTTCATGCAGCTCGAACGCATCGCGCGCAAACAGCGCTTCGTGCGCGACGCTGTCGCATTGCAGCACCGCGCTGTGACGGACATGGTTGGTCCACGCGCGCGCGACACAAGGCGTCGCGTCTCGACAGTACGCGCACTGGCACGCATCGATGCGGGCGTGCCAGCGCACGAGGAATTGAGGAATGTAGCTGGCGATCTCGTTCATGGTGTGTGGGTTCGTTGACTCGTCGGAACGGGTCGGTCCGGCGCGCCGCCGTGGTACGCGTCCGTCATTTTCCGGAAGAATCCGGCGGTCAGATCAGGGCCGTCATCGCGTTGCGACAGATACGCGAAACTCGGATACAGCCCGAGCCATCGCGCATTCGCCATCAGCGGCAGCCATGCGTGGTCGATGCGCGCGCCGGATGTGCCGTCGTCGCCCGGCTCGGTGAGCATGTGTTCGAGATGCGTCGCGAACACGTCGTAATACGGCCGGTTGACCGCGTACGCAACCGCTTCTTTCGCGAGATGGATCTTCTGCGCGCCCGGCAGCGCGTGAAGCGGCACGCCGCTCGCGACGTCTGCACCGAGCAGCGCGACCTCCCAGTCGATACTGGCCAGTGCGCTCAGGAAGCGGTTCGCGTTGGCCACCGCCTTCTCCTGACGGACGAATTCGATCCGGTCGTCGAGCAGCAGATAGTTGCGCCAGCCTTGTTCGCGCGCGCGCTTCGCGATCGCAAGGTGTCCTGCCGTATCGCGGCCGTCCGGCGTCGCCGCGCGGTGCTCGACCAGTTGGGCGGCATCGACGCCCAGCTCGAGCAGCGTCGACCGGAACGCCGCGCGCCGGCGGGCATCGTCGCCGGCATGAATCACGACGCGCTCGAAGCGGCGCCAATCAACGCGCGCGTTGACCGGTGCATGGCTGAGACGGCGGTAGTGCGCGAGCAGGCGCGGGTCCGTGACGAAATCCTCGAGTGTCAGCGTGGAACGCGTGCAGCTTGCGAGGATGAAGTCCTTGTCGAACGTGTTCTCACTGTGGGAAATGCACAAGAGCGCGCGTTTCGGATCGATCTGCAGAACCGGCTCCGTGAAGCCGCCAAGAAAGCTCCGTTCTTCGGCAAGCGCCGCCGCGTCATCGTATCGGTGATACCTGAGATAGTTTCGGTGATACGCGAACGAACCGTTCAGCGCATGCTGCGGGCCGAACGCGAAGGTCTGGTAGATGCGATCGATATGGCTATACCAGATGTAAATCCGGTCGCAGCCGGAAAATGTCGCCTGCGCGCCGCGCATCGCACGAATGGTGTGCGAGATCTTGTCCGGCGGATAGTAGTCGTCGTCATCCATGCAGACGATA
This sequence comes from Burkholderia sp. AW33-5, assembly GCF_053427615.1. NCBI lineage: Bacteria > Pseudomonadati > Pseudomonadota > Betaproteobacteria > Burkholderiales > Burkholderiaceae > Burkholderia > Burkholderia sp. AW33-5. The sequence goes on from NZ_JBSAXA010000004.1 coordinate 348,952, forward strand.
TAGTCGCCTTGTGCGAGCTGATTCAGCCGGTTCCGTTTTCGACCGATCGTCATGCGCTCCGCACTGTGGTAATAGCGGACACGCGCACCTGCCGGATCAGCCGCGGCCAACTGCTCGATCAGGTCCGCGCTGCTGCATGGCGAATCGTCGAGGATCACCAGTTCGCGGCGTTCCGCCGGATAATCCTGGTACTGAAACATATAGACGAGAAACGGTAGAAACGCGCGGCGCTGCCAAGTCGGACAGACGACACTCACGAACGGCGGCGGACCATGCAAGGCTGGCGCCGCCAGCAATTTCGATGTCAGCGACGGAACGCGCGCCATGCGTCCCGCGACGGTTTTGCGACTCACGATCTCCCCCCTCGAACAATTCAATAAGGTCGGCACCTGGCGGCAGCCGCGCGGACTGCGATCAGACAACGGGACGACTGCGTTCGCATCGATGCCGCGGCGTCGCGGAGCACGTGCGCGATGGCATGCCGGCTCCGACGCCCTCCCGCCATCTAGCGACGCGGTCGCGGAAATTCTTAAATCCGTATACGGCGAGGCGCGCCAACGCTTTCGATGATTGTTCGGTGGGCATGCGTATGCCCAAAAGAGGAAGCCGACTTACGGCCGGTGCGTTGCAATCGGCGGGGGATGAGATGAGGCGCGTGGCCGACCAAGCCATACCTCGATATCGTCACACGACCCGATCGATCCCGACGATCATGTGACCAGACGCATCAGACAAAGAGGATGCACGGATTGTGCATAAACTGCGGTGGAAAAATCCGGTATGACGTCGTCGTCGAGACCAAGAGGTCATGCCGTGAAGGAGAGGAAGTTCTCCGAGGAACAGATTGCCTCTGCGTTGCAGCATGCGGGAGCCGGTCACGCCGGTCTCATGCCCGCCTTGCGGACACGTGCGGGAAAGCCCCTACATCTTCCCCGCCAGATGAAACCGCGACGCCGGATGCCACAGCCTGACCGACGTGGCGACGTGCTCGCCGACCCACGTGCGGCGCCTCAGCACAAGACACGGCTCGCCGATTTCCATCACGAGATGCCGGCGCACCTGCGCATTGGGTTTCTCCGCATAGATCCGGAACTCCGCGTGCTGGATCGGCGCCAGTCGCACCATGTAGTGGTTCGGCGTCTCGAGCGTGAAATCCTGCTCCAGATAGGCGGGAAACAAGGCCGGATTGACGTAGCGATCCTCGAACTGGATCGGCTCGTCTTCCTCGAAATGCACGATGCGTGAATGAAACACGGGCCCGGACCGCAGCCCGAGGGCCTCGATCGCGTCCGGGTCGACGCTGCGCTCGATCAGCAGCACGCGCGCGCTGTGCCGATGACCGCGTTCGGCAATCTCGTCCGCGATGTTGCGGATTTCCAGCACCGTCGATTCGTAATGCCGGCGCTCGACGAACGTGCCGGCACCCTGGATGCGGGTCAGCACGCGTTCGGCCGTCAGTTCCCGCAGCGCGCGCGACACGGTCATACGGGCCACGCCGAATTCCTTGACGAGTTCGGCCTCGGTCGGGATCGCGCCGCCGGGTTTCCAGTCGCCCTTCGCGATCCGCTCGACGACGTAGCGCTTGATCTGTTGATAGGCCGGCAAGGCGCGCGCCGGCACGGCATCGCCCAATGCCCTCGCCGGTCGTGCGGAAGGTTGTCGTTCCGTTTCGTTCATGCGCCCTCGACCGAATGAATGATGGATGATCCGCCAGTCGCCGCCCGACGCTACCGCAGCGACGGCGGTTCGCCCGCGACGATGCCGGCGGCGATCGCGATGTCGTCCGCCAGCGGCCGGTCGTCGTGGTAGGCCGGCACGCGTTCGCGCACGTATCGCCACAGCGCATCGGTCGACGGGGCGGGCGCCGCTCCGTTGGCCTGCAGGTCGTATGCCTGCGCGGCGGCAAGCAGCTCGATCGCGAGCACGCGCGTCGCATTCTCGATGATGTCGAGCGCCTTCAGCGCAGCCGGCGTCGCATGGCACAGGTGGTCTTCCTGCAGCCCGGACGTAATGCCGCCGTCGAGGCTCGCGGGCGCCGCGAGTCTCTGGTTCTGCGCGACCAGCGCGACCGCCGTGTACTGCGCGATCATGAACCCCGAACACGTGCCGCCCGGCGCCGCGAGAAACGCCGGCAACCCGCTCACGAGCGGATTGACGAGACGGTCCAGCCGCCGCTCGGCGATTGCCGCCACCTGCGCCATCGCGGCCGCGAGGCTGTCCATCGCCAGCGCGATGCCCGCGCCGACGGCATGCGCCTGCGAATGAACGGCCGGTGCGTCGCGCGTACCGGCGACGATCGGATTGTCGGTGACGGACGCAAGCTCGCGATCGACGACGTCCGCCGTCACCGCGAACACGTCGCGGGCCGCGCCATGCACGTGCGGAATCGTGCGCAGGCTGAGCGGATCCTGCGTATGCCGGCCGCTCGCCGCCGCAAGCATCGCGCTGTCGGCCAGCATCGTCCGCAAGCGCGCGCCGACATGCCCGATGCCGGGCGAAATCCGCAGCGCGAGCGAGGCCGGATCGAACGCCGCGAGCTGTCCGCCGAGATTCTCGAAACTCGTCGCCGCGATCCAGTCTGCCCAGTCGAGCAGCCGTTCCGCGCGGGCGAGCGCGAGCGCGGCGAGCCCCGTCACGCACGGCGTGCCGTTGACCAGGCTCAGCCCCTCCTTCGCGCCGAGCACGAGCGGTTTGCGGCCGACACGCCGCAGCGCCTCGTCGCCACGAATGCGCTCGCCGCGATGGCGTGCATGGCCGTGCCCGATGCAGACGAGCGCGACGTGCGCCATGTGGGTCAGATAACCGACCGACCCGTGCGCCGGCACCTCCGGCAGGCAATCGTGCTCGAGCAGCGCGACGAGCTGTTCGACGACATCGGCATGCACGCCCGAATGCCCGTGCGCGAAGTTGTTGATCGCGGCCGCGATGATCGCGCGCGTTTCGGCCGCGCCGAGCGGCATGCCGACGCCGACCGCATGGCTCATCAGGATGTTGCGCGACAGCGTGCTCTGCTGCGCCGGCGACACGATCACGTCGCACAGCGCGCCCACGCCGGTGTTGACGCCGTATGCGCGAATCCCGCGCGCGACGATCTCGTCGACGAGTTCGCGCGCGGCGACGACACGCGCGCGTGCGTCATCGGTCAGCGCAAGCGGTTCGCCTGCCGCCACTGCCGCGACCTGTCGCCAGTCGAGCGGCCGTGCCGCACGGAATACGGTCATGGCAGCCTCAGTTCGATGTGCGGTCGTGGTGGCTCGACACGAACTGTCGGAAACGTTCGGAGCACTGACCGCCGAACAGGTCGTCGGGCGCGCCGTCCGAGTCGACTTCGCCCTGATGCAGGAACATCACGCGATTCGATACGTGCCGTGCGAAGCCCATTTCATGGGTGACGACCAGCATGGTGCGCCCCTCCTCCGCGAGCGAACGCATCACGCGCAGCACTTCGCCGACCAGCTCCGGATCGAGCGCGGACGTCGGTTCGTCGAACAGCATCACCTTCGGATGCATCGCGAGCGCGCGGGCGATCGCGACGCGCTGCTGCTGGCCACCCGACAGGTGTGCTGGATAGTAGCCGCGCTTGTCGGCGAGACCGACGCGCGCCAGCAGCGCCTCGGCCTCCTCGACCGCTTCCGCGCGGCTGCGCTTCTGCACGCGCAGCGGCCCCTCGACGAGGTTGTCGAGCACCGTCATGTGCGACCACAGGTTGAAGTTCTGGAAGACCATGCCGAGCTGGGAGCGGATCCGGTCGACCTGGCGCCGGTCGCTCGGATGCAGCTTGCCGTCGCGCGCGCGCTTCATCGCGAGCGTTTCCCCGGCGAGCGCGACGGAGCCGTCGTCAGGTGTCTCGAGCAGGTTCAGGCAGCGCAGGAACGTGCTCTTGCCCGACCCGCTCGCGCCGAGGATCGAGATGACGTCACCCTCGTGCGCGTCGAGCGAAATGCCTTTCAGCACATGATGATCGCCGAACGACTTGTGGATGTTCTTGACCGACAGCGCAACGGGAGCAGCGGTGTTCATCGGATTCTCCTGGAAAGGATGGGGGCGCTCAGGATGCGACGCGCCGGGGATTGCGCGTCGCCGCGACGGACGCGCCGGACGGCTTGGGCGCGCGCAGGTGCCCGGAGAGCCGCCATTCGAGCGCGCCGAGCAGGCGCACGACGATGAAGTTCAGCGCCAGATAGATGACGGCGGCGCAGACGAAGACCTCGGTCGTCCGATAGGTTTGCTGAATGATCTGCTGCGCGACGCCCGTCACTTCCCACACCGTGACGAGGCTGGCCAGCGCGGTCGACTTGACGAGCAGCACGGCTTCGGTCGAGTACGCGGGCAGGCACTGGCGCAGCGCGATCGGTCCGATCACGCGTCGCAGCAGCGCGAAGCCCGACAGCCCGATCGAATAACCGGCCTCGATCTGCCCGACCGGCACGGCCATCAAACCGCCGCGCAGGATTTCGGCCGTGTAGCCTGCCGTACACAGCGCGAGCGACAGCACCGCGCACACGTACGGCTCGCGCAGCAGCGGCCACATGAAGCTTTCTCGGATCACGCCGAACTGGCCGAGCCCGTAATACACGAGGAACATCTGGATCAGCAGCGGCGAGCCGCGAAACACGAGGATGTAGCCGCGCGCGAAGCGGTTCGGCAGCCAGTGCGGCGACACGCGCATCGTGACGATCACGAGCGACAGCAGGCCGCCGAGCACGAGCGACGCGAAGAACAGGCCGAGCGTGGTCGGCACGGCCGCGAGCAACTGGCGCAGCGTATCGAAGAGAAAGTCGAAATCGATGGACATGCACGTTCTCCGTCAGTTGCGCGCGAAATTGCGGCGGAACGACCGGCCGACGATCGCTTCCGCCCGGTTGAACACGCGGTTCGACAGGCCCGTCATCAGCAGATACAACGCACCGCCCGCAACGAAGAACACGAAGTACTGGTGAGTCGAATTGGCGGCGATCTGGCTCGTGCGCAGCAGCTCGGCGAGGCCGGTGACGGAGATCAGCGCCGAATCCTTGAGGCTCAGTTGCCACACGTTGCCGATGCCGGGCAGCGCGAAGCGCAGCACCTGCGGAATCAGGATGCGCCGCAGCACCATGCTGCCCGGCATGCCGATCGCGCGCGCCGCCTCGAGCTCGCCCTTCGACACCGCCAGCACCGCCGCGCGATACACCTCGGCCTGATAGGCGCCCGAGATCATCCCGACCGCGAGCGCGCCGATCACGAACGGCGGCACGCCGATGAAGCCTTCCGCGCCGAACCACTGGCCGACGGCCGTGACGAGCGTCGAGCCGCCGAAGTAGAACAGATAGATGACGAGCAGTTCCGGCACGCCGCGAAACACCGTCGTGTACAGGTCGCCGAGCAGGCGGGCGCTGCGGTGGCGCGACAGCTTCGCCGCCGCGATCGCCGCGCCGATCACGGCGCCCACCGCGAGCGCGGCGAGCGTCAGCGCGACCGTCATCAGCGCGGCGAGCAGCAGCACACCGCCCCAGCCTTCGGTTCCGAAGCCGAGCATTTCAAGAATCGCCATGCGTGCCTCCCGGCAAGCGTTGAGTGAATCTGCGGGATGCGTGCCGCCGCGCGTCGTTCGAATCGCTTACGCGGCGGCCGCCGAATGCACGCTTACGGCGTGACGTCGGTCTTGAACCACTTGTCGGCCAGCTTCTTCACCGTGCCGTCCGCGAGCGCCGCGCCGATCGCCGTGTCGAACTTCGTCTTCAGATCGGCATCCTGCTTGCGGAACGCGAGGCCTTCGCCCGGCCCCCAGATCGGCCCGCCGAGCTTCGGCCCCGCGAGCACGATCGACGCGTTGTCCTTCTTCGTGTTGTTCGCCGCGTAATACGTGACGTCGTCGAACGACGCATCGATGCGCCCGGCGACGAGGTCGAGATCGCGCTCGGGCGAAGTCTTGTACACGCGAATCGACGCGATGTCCTTGAAGCTGTCGTTGATGAACTTCGTATAGACGGTGCCCGACTGGATACCGATCGTCTTGCCCTTCAGCTGCTTGCGCAGCGCGTCGACGGTGGGCTTGTCGGCGTTCGCGTCACCCGTCAGCTTGACCATCGGCGCGCCGGGCGCGGCCTTCGGCAGGATCTTGGTATCGGTGACGGCGAACGTCGCGGGCGTCGCCGCATACGGACGCGAGAACAGCAGGATCTTTTCGCGCTCCGGCGTGATCGAAATCGCATCCATCAGGATGTCGAACTTACCGGCCTGCAAACCGGGAATCATCCCGTCCCAGTCCTGCGCGACCATGTTGCACTGCACCTTGATCCGCTCGCACACGTTGGCGAGCAGCTCCGGTTCGAAACCACCCAGCTTGCCGCCCGGCAGCGTGAGGTTCCACGGTGCGTAGCCGCCTTCGAGCGCGACCGTCACCGTCTTCCATTCCTTTGCCTGCACCGGTGCGGCGAGCGTTGCCGCTGCTGCCGCGATGACGCCGACCGTCCTGATTGCCCACTTGATGCGCTTGCCGTTCACGAGAGTTCTCCTTGCGTTGAAGTGCGTCATCCCTTCGGTGCAGCAAGCCGCCTCAGGAATTTGTCTATACAAGCATGCAAGAAGAAAAACGGCGAGACAAGCAGCGATCAAAAAAAACCGTGAAAACGCGGGAAATCCCCTAATTTAGGGGCTCCGACGTGCCTCGTTGCGGGGAATTCAGGCACGCAGTTGGTGCACGCCGGACGATCCAATCGGCAGGATGACTAGACAAATCCTGAATTCGATCGCACGGCACAGGCAGAGGGAACCCGGCTGCAGCGGGCAAACACGCGGCTAGGTGATCACGCCAACCTGCCAGGGCACGAATTCGTTCTGGCCGTAGCCGTGCAATTCGCTTTTCGAGCGATTGCCGGACGCGCAGTCGAGCATGTGCTGGAAGATCGTGGCGCCAAGCTGGTCGACACTCGACGTGCCGTCGATCACGCCGCCGCAATTGATGTCGATGTCGTCTTCCTGACGCATCCACAGCGCGGTATTCGTCGCAAGTTTCAACGATGGCGACGGCGCACAGCCGTACGCCGAACCCCGCCCCGTCGTGAAGCAGATCAGGTTCGCGCCCGACGCGACCTGCCCCGTCGCCGACATCGGATCGTAGCCGGGCGAATCCATGAAAACGAGGCCGCGCGCATCGATACGCTGCGCGTATTCGTATACGTCGACGAGATTCGTGGTCCCGGCTTTCGCGATCGCGCCGAGCGATTTCTCGAGGATCGTCGTGAGCCCGCCCGCCTTGTTGCCGGCCGACGGATTGTTGTCCAGCGCGGCGCCGTGACGTGCGCAATAGGCCTCCCACCACGCGATGCGCGCGAGCAGCTTTTCGCCGACGTCGCGGCTGACGGCACGCCGGGTGAGCAGATGCTCGGCGCCGTAGATTTCGGGCGTCTCGGAAAGGATCGCCGTGCCGCCCTGCCGTACCAGCCGGTCGACGGCCGCGCCCAGCGCGGGATTCGCCGAGATGCCCGAGTAGCCGTCCGAGCCACCACACTGCAGCCCCACCACGAGATGCGCCGCCGGCATCGCGACCCGCACCGCGCGGTTCGCATCGCCGAGCATCTCCGTGACCATCGCGATACCGCGCTCGATCGTTTTTCGCGTGCCGCCGCTCTCCTGGATCGTGAAGTGGCGCAGGCGTGCGGCATCCGCATGCCCGCCTTCGCGCAGCACGTCGCCGATCTGGTTGGTCTCGCAACCGAGGCCGATGAACAGCACCGAGTGGAAATTCGGATGCGCGGCGTAGCCCGCCAGCGTGCGCCGCAGGATCGCGATTCCGTCTCCCCGCGAATCGATCCCGCAGCCGAGACCGTGCGTGAGCGCGATCACGCCGTCGATGTCCGGATAGTCGGCCAGCGCATGCGGGTTCACCTCTCGCCGGAAATGATCGGCGATCGCACGCGCCACCGTGGCGGAGCAATTGACACTCGTCAGTATGCCGATGTAATTGCGCGTCGCGATCCGTCCGTCGTCGCGGCAGATGCCCATGAAGGTCGCCGGCGTGTCGTCGAGACGCGTCGGACTCGCGGCGGCGCCGAACGCGTGCTCGCGCGCGAACTCGGCCATGCCGAGGTTGTGCACGTGCACATGCTGACCGCGCGCGATCGTCTCGCGCGCGACGCCGATGATCTGGTTGTAGCGCCTGACCGGCTCGCCCTTCGCGATGTCGCGCGTGGCGATCTTGTGGCCTGGCGGAATCAGGCCGGACACGGCGAGCGCCTCGCACGCGATCAGGTCGCCGGACACGAGCTGGCGCGTCGCGATCACGACGTCGTCGTTCGGATGCAGCCGGATCGCGACCGGCCCGGTGACGGGAAAGGACATGACGGTGATCCTGGATTGAAGATGGGTTGATCGGCGCCGGCAAGCCGCCTTGCGGCGCGCCGGCGAATACTTCAGCGGTGCGAGCCGGCCCGCGCGCCGCCCGGCGCGCTTTCCGCGCCCGCGTGGCCCATGCCGCGCAGCGAGCGCAGCAGCAGCACGCTGACGAAACACAACGCGGCCACCACCACGAAGCCCGTGCGCGAATCGTGCGACGCCGCATCCGCGAACGCCTTGATCTGCGGCGACACGAAGCCGCCGAGATTGCCGATCGATACGATGAACGCAATGCCGCTCGCGGCGCCCGTCCCGCCGAGATAACGCGTCGGCAGGCACCAGAACACCGGCTGGCACGCGACCAACCCCGGGATCGCGATGCAGAAGGCGAGCAGCGCCAGCACCGGCGTGTTGATCACGGATATCGATGCGAACGCGAGAATCCCGACCGTCAGCATGCCGGTCGCGACCTGCAGATGGTTGTCGTGGCGATCCGCGAAACGCGTCGCGACGATCATCGTCGCAATCGTGCACAGCCACGGAATCATCAGCAGCAATCCGATCTTTCCATCGATCTGGGTGCCCATCGTCGCGGCGAATTTCGACGGCAGGTAGAACGCGAGCGGCGCATTGCCGATCTGGATGCAGAAGTACGCGGCAATGAAGGTCAGCACGCGACGGTCCTTCAGCACGCCGAACACCGTCGTGGACAGGTGCCGCGATTTCGCGCGCTCTTCCGCGTCGAGCGTGTCGCACAATGCGCGCTTCTCGTCGTCGGTCAGCCAGCGCGCGTCTTTCGGCCGGCTCGTCAGGTAGAAGAACGCGATCACGCCGACCACGGTCGCCATCAGCCCCTCGACCAGATACATCCATTGCCAGTTCCGCAGGCCGAACATGTCATGCATCTGCAGCAGGAAGCCCGACAGCGGATTTCCGATCAGCATCGCGATGGGCACGCCGAAATAGAACAATCCGAGCGCGCGGGCGCGCCCCTTCGCGGGAAACCAGTAGGTCAGGTACAGGATGATGCCGGGAAAGAACCCGGCCTCCGCCGCGCCGAGCAGGAAGCGGATCGCATAGAACTGCGTCGGCGTATGCGCGAACATCATCGACGCCGAGACGAGCCCCCACGTCACCATGATCCGGCTCATCCACACGCGCGCACCGATGCGATTCATGATCAGGTTGCTCGGCACTTCGAACAATGCATAACCGACGAAGAAAATGCCGGCGCCGAATGCGAATGCCGCATCGCTCAGGCCCGTGTCGGCCTGATAGGCGAGCTTCGCGAAGCCGACGTTCGCGCGATCGATGAAGGCCAGCGCGTACATCAGCGTGAGGAACGGCAGGAGCCGGATGGCGGCCTTCCTGACCGCCGTGGCAAGGTGCTGCGATTGCTGCGGATCGTGATTCATCGTTGTCTCCGGTTTGGTTCTTGTCGTGATGCGTGTTCGATTACGCTCGCCATTCGGGCCCGTCCGGGTACGCGAATGCATCGAGCGACGCCGGCTTCATCGTGACGCCGTAACCCGGCGCCTCCTGTGGCATGTAGCGCCCGCGGCGAATCACGATCGGCGCTTCGAAATGTTCGTGAAGATGGTCGACGTATTCGAGCACGCGCCGCTCCAGCGAGCCCGACACCGCGATGTAGTCGAACATCACGATGTTCTGCGAGTACTGGCACAGGCCGACACCGCCGCCGTGCGGGCACACAGGCACACCGAACTTCGCGGCCATCAGCACGACGGCGAGCACTTCGTTGAGCCCGCCGAGCCGCGCGGGATCGAGCTGGCAGAAATCGAGCGCGCCGGCCTGGAAGAACTGCTTGAACATCACGCGGTTGTGCGCATGCTCGCCGGTCGCGACACCGATCGGCCCGATCCGCTGCCGGATCGCCGCATGACCGAGAATATCGTCCGGGCTGGTGGGCTCCTCGATCCACCACGGATCGAACCGCGCGAGCACCCGCATGTTCGCGATCGCCTCGTCGACGCCCCAGTTCTGGTTCGCGTCCATCATCAGCTTGCGCTCCCAGCCGAGTTCTTCGCGCAGGATGCGTGCACGCCGCACGTCCTGTTCGAGATCCGCGCCGACCTTCTGCTTCAGGTGGGTCCATCCGTCCGCCACCGCGGCGCGTGCGAGCGCGCGCATCTTCTCCTCGGAATAACCCAGCCAGCCGGCCGCGGTCGTGTATCCGGGAAAGCCGTGCTCGCGCATCTCCCGCTCGCGCTGCGCCTTGCCCGGTGCGGCCCGGCGCAGCATCGCGACGGCTTCGTCGCGCGTCAGCACGTCGTCGATGTACGTGAAGTCGATGCAGTTCACGAGTTGCTCGGGCGGCATGTCGACCAGGAATTTCCAGACCGGCTTGCGCGCCGTCTTCGCCCAGAGATCCCAGATCGCGTTGATCAGCGCCGCCGTTGCGAGATGCACCACGCCCTTCTCCGGGCCGACCCAGCGCAACTGGCAGTCGCCCGCGACCATCTCGTGCCAGTACGCGCCGAAATCCGCCGTGATCTCGTCGAGCGACCGCCCGATCACGAACAGCTTCGCGAGCGCGTGCGCCGCCTCGACGCACAGCTCGTTGCCGCGGCCGATCGTAAACGTCAGTCCGTGCCCGCGAAGACCGTCGCCGGCATCGGTGACGAGCGTCACGTAGGTCGCCGAATAGTCGGAGTTGCCGTTCATTGCATCCGAGCCGTCCATGCTCCTGGACGTCGGAAAGCGAATGTCACGTACCTGCACATCGATAATGCGTGTCGTCATCGTTGCGTGTCTCCATTCCATTTCATTCGATTTCACTTCGTTGGACGCCGGCCCGCACGCCCACTCACCCGAGCGCCGCGATCAGGTACGGCTGCGCGACCGGCAACTTCAGCGCGCGCGCCAGGTCGACCACCGGGCGCAGGCGCCGTGTCTTCTTCACGTCGTGATTGCCCGCGATATCGGCCAGCCGGTGCGCGAGGAACGGGTTCAGGAAGCGGTCGCGCACCTCATCGAGGTAGGCCAGCGCCGCGTCGCGCTCGCCGAGCGCATCGAACACCGGCATCACCTCATCGCTCCACACCGCCTCGAGCGGCGTGCGGTACGCGGGATCGTCCATCGCCGCGCCCACCGTCATGTCAGGCGCGCCGCCGCGCGTGCGCCATTGCTCCGCGAGCACCGTGTGCCCGAGATTGAGCAGCAGCAGCTTCAGGCGCTCGTAACGTTCGAGATCGTCGGTCACGACGATGTCCGGGTGCTCGCACGGCAGCGTCATCCCCGCCGTGCGCCGCACCGCCCACAACGCATACGGTTCGGCGATCGCGCCGACCGGGTGAATCGGCTCCGACACGATCCGGTCGACGAGCGAGTTGACCCACACGCAGCCGCCGATCAGGTAATCGACGAAAGCCGCGTCCGCGCGCCAGCCCCGCGCGACGGCGACGACCAGGTCGCGCAGCGTGTCGCCATTGCGCGCGACGAGTTCGCACGGCAGCAGCGTGACGGGCGCCCCGCCCGCGCGGAAGCGCTCGTGCAGCAGCACCGCGAGCTTCGCCGCGAAACCGCGCGGCGCGCGGCGGCCGGCCAGAAGCTCGGCCCCGTCGTCGTCGAACAGCGCATAACCGCTGTCGCCCGTGTTGGACACGATGGCCCGGACCTCGCATGCCACACGCTCTCGCAACCGTGCCCAGTCGTCCGCCGCATGCAGCGCCTCCGTGATCGCCGTGCACTCGACCTCGCGATCGATCGTCTCGCCGTGCCGCCGGCCGCGAATCCGCACCGGGTAGCGCCCGCTCGCGCGCAACGCATCGATGCGCGCGCGGCTTTCCGCGCTCGACGTCGTCTGCACCACGGTGATCGCGCCGAGCGCGCGGCCGGCGGCCAGCGCTTCCGACACGAACAGGTCGACGTGCGCCTGGAGAAAGCGGCTGGTGCCGAACTGCAGGATCGGATTGCCCATCGGTTCGCGCTCCGCGTTCAGCATTCGACGAGCGCCTTGATCACGCCCGCGTCCGGTTCGAGGAGTTCCGCGAACCGGTCGGGCAGGTCCGCGAGCGTCAGCGCGTGCGTCTTCAGCGCATCGGTCGGCACCCGCCCCGCACGCATCGCGTCGAGCACCGTTTCGAAATCGGCCGGCGTCGCGTTGCGGCTCGCGAGCAGCGTCGTCTCGCGCTTGTGGAATTCCGGATCGGAGAACGAAATGCGGCCCTTCACGAGCGAGATCAGCACGTACTTGCCGCCGTGCGCGACGAAGTCCAGGCCGCGCTCCATCGCCGCGAGATTGCCGGTGGCGTCGAACACGACATCGAAGAATTCGCCGTCGGTCAGCGCCGCGAGGCGCTCGGCGTCGGCTCCGCTCGTGTCGAGCGGCACGGTGGCGTGCGCGCCCAGCGCCGTCGCGCAGACCGCCAGCCGGTCCGCGCGGCCGTCGAGCACGCAGACCCGCGCGCCGCGCAGCGTAGCGAAGATCAGCGCGGCCATGCCGATCGGGCCCGCGCCGACGACCAGCACGCGTTGCCCGGACCGGACCTCGGCACGCGCGACCGCGTGCGCGCCGATCGCGAGGAATTCGATCATCGCGGCCTGGTCGAGCGTGACGCCGTCGGCCGCGAATACGAAGGCCTGCGGCACGGCGAGGTATTCGACCATGCCGCCGTCGGCGTGCACGCCCAGCACCTCGATCCGGGTGCAGCAATTGGTCTTGCCCGCGCGGCACGCGACGCACGTCCCGCACGACAGATACGGCATCACGTAGACCTGGTCGCCGGCCTTAACGCGCGCGCCCGCCGGTGCGGTCTCGACGACGCCGGCCAGCTCGTGCCCCATCACCCTCGGATAGGCGAGGTACGGCTGGTTGCCGGTGAAGATATGCATGTCGGTGCCGCATACACCGACCCGCTTCACGCGGATCAGGACATCGTCGGGGCCTGCGGCCGGCACCGGGCGCTCGGCAACAACCAGACGACCGGGTTCTTCACAAATGACGGTTCTCATCGGTATCTCGGTAATGGATGAAACAGGACGGTGCGGCGCGTGCCCCCACCGAATTGGCCTGACCAGACACAGGCTATTGGTCTGACATCAATTGGTCAAGCCAATTTCAGAGATATTCAGGAAGACCCCTAAAAGGCACGACGACAAGCGCATGCCGCACGGTTCAAATATTTCTCCCTTTCCTTTCTGCTATTGGGCATAAAGCGAAATCGCCCGACATGCCGACTGACCGGATGCGCGGTAAGGCCAATTTGCCAACTCAGCGCACTGCGACATCAGACGAGGCCCTTGACGCCACGCCAATTGGTCAGGCCATTCAAAGTGCAGTAGACTGATCGCTTCGGATCGGACAACCGCGCGACGCGGCAAGGGGGAGCATTGCTGGACCAGTTCAAACAGGTGGATACGCGCCGCCTGTATCAGCGCATCGCCGACCAGATTCGTTCGCTCATCGAAGAGGGGCGGTTCGCCGACGGAGAACGCCTGCCGCCCGAGCGGGATCTGGCTCAGCAGTTGGGCGTATCACGCCCGTCGGTTCGCGAGGCGCTCATTGCGCTGGAGATCGAAGGCATCGTCGAAGTCCGGATGGGCTCCGGCGTGTTCGTGTGCCCTCCCGCGAAGGCGTCGAATGCCGCGGCGACACCGCTGGGCGAAAATCCGATCGAACTGATGAGCGCCCGCGCCGCGCTGGAAGGCAGCGTCGTCGAACTCGCATGCGCACATGCGACGCCCGAACGGCTGGCGCCCGTGCGCCGCGCGGTCGAGGCGATGCGGTCCGCCATCGCGGAAGGCCGTTCCCCGCTCGCGCACGATCGCGAATTCCACGTCGCGATTGCAGCGATGACCGGCAATTCGGTGCTGGTCAGGCTGGTGGGCGAGCTGTTCGACGGACGCCACAGTCCGATCTCGTCGCGCGTCAGCGCGCGCACCGAAAACAGGCAGACATGGGCAAAGGCGTTCGACGAACACGAGTCCATTCTTCACGCGCTGGAAAACGGCGAGGTGCTGATGGCCCAGGCGGCCATGCGCACGCATCTTTATGCATCGCAGCGACGCTGGCTGGAACAGGAGCGAAACTGATTCGGGCGGGCCGTCCATGAAACGCATGCGGCCCGCGCGCCAAACGGTTCGGTGTCCTGTTTGAACGCGGCATTCGTGCGGAAGATCGCCGGGACGTCGGTATCGGGCGCCAGGTTGACGTTACCGTCGTGGCCCCGCGACGGCCTTAAATCGGACTGCTACGAATCCGCCCCGCCCTCGTCGATCTCGATCGACGTCTCCCAGCGGAAATAACCGGACACGGCACCATCGCGATCCAGCACGGCGAAATCGGCCGTGCACGTGGTGGCGCCCGCGGCCAGCACGTCGCTGCGCCAGTAGTGATCCGGCATCGGCCGGCACTGCGGATGGAGCAGGTCGTCGTCGGACGGCACCGGCGTCGCGGCGTCGCGCACCTCCGGTTCGATCGGCGCGACGATGTCCGCGTCCTTCAACGCGAACCGGATGAATAGCACGCTCGCTTCGGCACGCAGCGCCAGCGCCGTTTCGCGCAGGCGGAGCTGGTCGCCCGGCGACAGGCCGGCAAAGAGCCGGCTGTCGTTGCGGCCGAGCGTCCCGGTGTCGCCGGGGCTCACCACGTAGATGTGCCTGCCGTCGATCACCGTCGGCGCATCGGCGTTCCGGCTCGCATCGGGATAGGTCGACAGCAGCGTGACGGCATCGACGATCGCAAGCACATCGCAACGAAGACCAGACATGGCACGTCCTCCGGAACGGGAATATGACGCGGGCGACCGCCACGCGGCCGCCCGCCTGCCGAGATCAGTTGTGGATCGAGATGAACGGATCCCACTGATAGCAACCCAGCGACTGGCAGTTGCGGTCGATGATCTGGAAGTAGAAGTGATAGGTGACGCGGCCTTCCGACAGCGTTTCTGACGACCAGTAGTAGTTGTCCACCTTCTGGCAGGTCGGCGTCGACGGCGAGCTCGGATTCGGAATCGGGACCGACGCGGTGGCCTTGCGCGGCGTCGGCGTCGAAATCAGGTCCTTGCCCTGGTTGGCAATGAAGCCGTAGAAGACCACCTGCTTCTCGAAGCCCAGGGACAGGCTCGTTTCGCGCCAACGGATCAGGTCGCCGACCTGGGCTCTCAGGTCGAGTTCGCCGCCCGCCTGCCCGGAGACGACGTTGTCCTGGTTCGTGACCATGTACACGTGCTTCCAGTCGATCAGCGTCGGGTTTTTCGGATCCCGGCTGGGATTCGGATATTTTTGGAGAATCGTTTCGGTATCGATCGAGACGAGCACATCGGTAACGCGTGACATAGGAACTCCCGTTCAGGTAAATGGGGCGGCCGGTGCGCGGACTGTTTCAGACGACATTCAATCACCGATCGAGTGACGATTTGTCATGAAACCTTGAAACCTCAAGTTGTCCCGCGATTTAAATTTACACCGTGCAGTTAATCCAATGAACCTGTAAACGCTGACAGTTCTCGATTATTTTTTATAAAATTCCTGGCTCATCAAAACAATACCAATGATTGACCCTGCATTTCGCATCATTCTCATCAAGGATAAATCAACGCACCAGGGGCACGCCCATCAAGGATGCGCGGGAACGTGAAATGTTCGACCGTTTTATTAGCATTTTTTATTAATACCACCGCCTCCGACACGAATCCATGGCCTCGATGCGTGATTATGTGAATTAACCCTTATACCTCACACCAAATCGAAACAAAAAGACTCACGCAACCAGCCCATAATCCCGACATTATTTAAACGCACTTTTAACGGCATTATTTCACCCCGCACGCCACCCGGCTCGATTAATGGAAAATCCGAACCGAGACCGCTGACCCGACAAGTTTGCACTCGATCGATCCATACATCGTCACGGGCACATATGCATGCCCGGCTCTCCCGCTACTCGACATTGTCCGAAACGTCCGTCATCCGGATCATGTGCGGCTTCACGCCTTCGTCGTCCGCCGCCTCCTCCTTCGGATGGATCAGCGCTTCGAGCCGCGCCTTCGTCGCGACGAATTCGGGCGTATTGACCTGCGAATAATCCCGCGGCCGCGCCACCGGCACCTCGATCAGTTCCTGCACGCCGCCCGGGTTCGCCTTCAGCACGAGAATCCGGTCCGCGAGGAAAATCGCCTCGTCGAGATCGTGCGTGATGAACAGGATCGTCACGTCGATATTGCGCCAGATGTCGAGCAGGTGTGTCTGCATCCGCGCACGCGTCTGCGCGTCGAGCGCGCCGAACGGCTCGTCCATCAGCAGGATGCGCGGGCGGTTCGCGAGCGCGCGGGCGATCGCCACGCGCTGCTTCATGCCGCCCGACAACTGATGCGGATACACGTCGGCGAAACGCGTCAGCCCGACCAGATCGAGCCATTGCAGCGCCTCGCGCTCGGCTTCGCTGCCGCTGCTGCCGTTCATTCGGAGGCCGAACATCACGTTCTTCTTCACGGTGAGCCACGGAAACAGCGTATAGCCCTGGAACACCATCCCGCGATCGGCGCCCGGCCCCTGCACGGGCTTGCCGTCCAGCAACACCTCGCCGCTCGTCTGCGTGTCGAGCCCCGCCAGGATGCGAATCAGCGTCGACTTGCCGCAGCCGGACGGGCCGATCACGCACACGAACTCGCGCCGGTGGGTACGGAAACTGATGTCGTCGAGCGCGACGCACTCGCCCTGCGGCGTCGCGAAACGCTTGCCGACATGCCGCACGTCGAGAATCACGTCGCGGGCCTTGAGCCGCGCGAAGCGCTCACGCACCGCGTCGGATTGAATCAGGTAATCGGGAACGGCTTGCGGATTCTGCATGATGCCCTCTACGGAAATCGGTCGATGGATGCGCGTCAACGGGCGTCACGCCTTCAGCGTGCGATCCCACGGAAACAGCTTGCGGCCGAGCAGTCCGAGCGCGATGTCGGTGCCGAGGCCGATGATCCCGATCATCAGGATTGCCGCATATACGTTGTCGAAGTGCTGGTAGCGCGCCTGCTGGCTGATGTACCAGGTGATGCCCGAACTCGTGCCGACGAGTTCGGCGACGATCAGGTAAGTCCACGCCCAGCCGAGCAGGATCCGCTGGTCGCGATACAGGTCCGGCAGCACGCCCGGAATCACGACGTGCGTGAGCAGCTGAAGCTTCTTCGTGCCGAGCGTCATCGCCGCTTCGAACAGCCCGTATTCGAGCTTGCGCGTCGTGTTCGCGATGATCAGCACCTGCTGGAACAGCGTGCCGATCACGATGATCGCGACCTTCGGCGCGTCGTAAATGCCGAGGATCGCAACCATCAGCGCGCCGAACGCCGGCGCCGGCAGGTAGCGGAAGAACTCCAGGAACGGCTCCTGCAGCCGCGCGAGCGCGCTGAAGGTGCCGCAGACGATGCCGAGCGGCACGCCGATCGCGGACGAGATCACGAAGCCCCAGAAGATGATCCGGATGCTGTGCCACAGGCTTTCGTGCAGCCACACGCCATCGCGCGACGCGGGCGGCGTCGTGAACGCCGTGTAGAACGCGCGCAGCACCTGGTGCGGCGCAGGCAGGTACACCGGGTTCGCGCGCACGCCCTCGGGCACGGCCGCGTGCGTCGCACGCGCATGCGCGAGCTCGTCGTCGAACACGTCGCGGTCGATCTGCATGCCGGTCTGGAAATAGTCGACACTTCCCGGATTCGTGATGCGCATTTGCGGATGCCAGACGAACGGCACATAGCTGATCAGGCACCAGACGGCGAACAGCAGCAGGAAGGACGCCAGGCCGAGCGTCCATTTGCCGCGCGCCGTCAGCTCGCGGCGCACGGCGAGCCAACCGGTCGTGTTGCGGGTCGTTGACATGGGAATCTCCGTATCGTTTCAGGTGCCGGTCGCGCGAATGCAGGAGCAACGCGCGACCGGGCGTTCATTGCAATGCGCCGCTGGCGGCCTGGGCGCGGTAAGCGCGCCAGCCGCCGAAGCGCGTGATGTCCTGCGCATCGTCGAGCGCCGCGCTTTCGCACAGGAAGCCCTGCACCTGCGAGCCGTCCGCGAGCGTCAGCGTGCCGATGCCGAGCGGCGCCGCAATCCCGGCGACGAAGCTGCCGTACGCGTCGACGGGCATCTCCCAGATCTCGACCGCGATCGGCGCGCCGCCGTCCGGCACGCGCACGAGGCCCGGCTTGGCGACGCCGCCGCTGGCCGCCGCGGACAGCGCGTAGAGGCGATAGGCGGCGGCCGTCGTCGTCGCGGCGACGAACCGCGCGCCCCGCTGCGTGAGCTGCCCGTTCAACGGCTCGCCGCGCAGATGCGCGCCGACGACGGCCACGCGCACGACAGCGGACGACACATCGGGCGCGGAGGCCGCCAGTGCGAGCGGCCCGCCATCATCGGCAGCGACCGCGCCGTCGGCCCACGCCTGGGCGAGATCGAGCAGCCGCGCATCGTCGTGCGCACGACCGACGAACGTGATCCCGAACGGCAACCCCGCGTGACGTCCGCTGTCGCACGTGCCGGCCGGCACGGCGATCGCCGACAGGTCGAGCAGGTTGACGAAATTCGTGTAGTAGCCGAAGCGCGAGTTGACGCCGATCGGATCGGCTTCGAGCGCGTCGACGGTCGCGGTCGTCGCCGAGGTCGGCATCACGATCGCGTCGAGGCCGTCCCATGCGCGCGCCGCCTGGACGCGCAGCGTCGCGAGCCGGTCGAATGCCGCGAACGCGTCGGCCGCGCTGAAGCGCGACGCGCCGCCGACGATTTCGCGAATCACCGGATGCAGCGCATCGGGTTCCCGCGCGGCGAATGCGCCGATCGCGGCCAGCCGCTCGGCAACCCACGGGCCTTCGTACAGCAACCGCGCGGCCGCCAGGAACGGGCCGAAATCGATCTCGACGACTGCCGCGCCGGTCGCGCGCAGGCGTTCGAGCGTCGCGCCCCATGCGGCGCGGTACGATTCGTCGCCGAAGAATTCGAGCTGATCGGCACGCGGCGCGCCGAAGCGCACCTGCGCGAGCGGCCGCCCCGATTGCGCGCGCGGTCCGCCCGCGCCCGCCGGCGGCTGCCATGCGCGCCCGTAAGGATCGCCTTCGGTCACGCCATGCGCGGCGTCGAACACCGCCCGCGCATCGGCCGGCGAATGCGCGAACACCGACACGCAATCGAGCGACCGGCAGGCCGGCACGACGCCGAGCGTGCTCACCACGCCGCGAGTCGGCTTGAGCCCGACGAGGCCATGGAACGCGGCCGGCACGCGCCCGGAGCCGGCCGTGTCGGTGCCGAGCGAGAACGTCGCGACGCCGAGCGCGACCGCCACCGCCGACCCGGAACTCGATCCGCCCGACGCATAGCGCGGATCGAGCGCGTTGCGGCACGCGCCGTAAGGCGAGCGCTGCCCCGACAGCCCGGTCGCGAACTGGTCGAGATTGGTCTTGCCGATCGGAATCGCACCGGCCGCGATCAACCGCTCGACGACGGGCGCGCTGCGCGCCGGCGTGTATGCATAAGCCGGGCAGGCCGCCGTCGTCGGTATGCCGGCGAGGTCGATGTTGTCCTTGATCGCGAACGGCACGCCGTAAAGCGGCAACGACGCGACGTCGCGCCCGGCGAGCGCGTCGGCATACCGCGTCATCTCCGCGCGCGTCAGCGGACGGATCCACGCATGATGCGGATCGCCGGCATCGAAATGCGCAGCGATCGCGTCGACAAGCGCATGCGGCGTCAGGTCGCCCGCTGCGTAACGCGCGCGCAGCGCGGCAATCGAGCGCAGCCCGGGCAGCATGGAACGTTCCGTCGTGCTCATGCGACCTCCTCGGCGGCGCCCGCCTTCATCACCATCAGCCGCTGGCCGGCCACCACCGCCGCGCCCGGCGCGCAATCGATCGTCTCGATCGTGCCGTCTTCCGTTGCCGTCACCGCCACCTCCATCTTCATCGACTCGACGATCGCGACGACCTGCCCTTCGGTCACGCGCTCGCCGGCCTCGACCAGCACCTTCCAGACGCTGCCCGACACGTCCGCGGCGATCGCCCGCTGCGTGTCGTCGAGCACGCCAGTTGCCCGCGCCGCCTGCGCGTCGCCCTGCTCCGCGTCGCCGACGTATTCCGCGTGCCCGGCCGCCCGCCATCGCTCACGCTCGGCTTCGAACGCGGTTTGCTGCGCGGCCTTGAACGTCGCGATCGAATCCGCCTCGTCGCGCAGGAAGCGGTTGTATGCGCCCAGATCGAACACGGATTCCTCGATCCTCAGCGACGCGCGGCCCGCGATGAAATCCGCGCGCAGCGCGGTCAGCTCCGCCTCGCTGACTTCGTAAAAGCGGATCTCGTCGAAGAAGCGCAGCAGCCAGGGCTTGCCGGCCTCGAATTCGCGCGTGGTGCGGTGGCGGTTCCACATCTGCACGGTCCGGCCGACGAACTGGTAGCCGCCCGGCCCTTCCATCCCGTACACGCACAGATACGCGCCGCCGATGCCGACCGCGTTCTCCGGCGTCCAGGTGCGCGCGGGGTTGTATTTCGTGGTCACCAGCCGATGCCGCGGATCGATCGGCGTCGCGACCGGCGCACCGAGGTAGACGTCGCCGAGCCCCATCACCAGATAGCGCGCGTCGAACACGATGCGCCGGACGTCGTCGATGCTCGCCAGGCCGTTGATGCGCCGGATGAACTCGATATTGCTCGGGCACCACGGCGCATCGGGCCGCACCGACTGCATGTAGCGCTCGATCGCGACGCGCGTCGACGGGTCGTCCCACGACAGCGGCAGATGCACGATGCGGTTCGGCACGCGCATGTCGGCCACGTCCGGCAGTTCGCGCTCGGCGGCCTGCAGATGCGCGAGCAGCGTGGCGAGCGACAGCGTCCGCGCGTCGAACTGCACCTGCAGCGAGCGAATTCCCGGCGTCAGGTCGAGCATGCCGGGCAGGCGGTGCGCGTCGAGCCAGCACATCAGCGCGTGTACGCGAAAACGCAGGTTGAGGTCGAGCACGAGCGGCCCATATTCGACCAGCACGTTGCGATCGCCCGAGCGCCGGTACACCACGCCGAGGCCGCCGCCGGCCGACGGGTCGCGATGCAGCACGCAATCGTCCGGCGCGCCCGCGGGTGCCACAGGCGCGATCGCGGCGACCGCGGGCGCGGGCGACACGCGGGCGCGAACGAACTGCACGGTGTCGCCCGGGCGCAACTGCCCGAGCTTCCACAACTCGTCACGCACGACCGTCACCGGGCACACGAAGCCGCCGAGGCTCGGCCCGTCCGGGCCAAGAATCACCGGCATGTCGCCGGTGAAATCGACCGCACCGATCGCATACGCGTTGTCGTGGATGTTCGACGGATGCAGGCCGGCCTCGCCGCCGTCCACGCGTGCCCATTGCGGCTTCGGGCCGATCAGCCGCACGCCGGTGCGGCTGGAGTTGTAATGGACCGTCCACTGCGTGCCGTAGAGCATCGCGATGTCGTCGGGCGTGAAGAAATCCGGCGCGCCGTGCGGCCCGTCGAGCACGCCGAGCGTCCACGCATGCGTCAGCGCGGGAACGTCGGCCGCGGCCAGCGTCGCGCCCGCGTCGCCGCGCCCCGCGTCCGCGTGCAGATGCAGCACGTCGCCCTTGCGCAGCGCGCGCCCCGCGTGGCCGCCGAACTGGCCGAGCGTGAAGGTCGCCTTGCTGCCGAGATAGTCGGGCACCTGCAGCCCGCCCTTCACCGCGAGGCAGGCGCGCACGCCCGCGCCGGTCACGCCGCCGAGCTTCAGCACCGCACCGGGCCGCGCGTGCAGCACTTGCCAGAACGGCGCGGGCTCGCCGTCGAGCGTGGCCGCGAGCGGCGCGCCGCCGAGCACGAACAGCGTCGCCGTGTTGAAGCGCAGCGTCGCGCCGACCATCGTGAATTCGAGCCCCGCCGCGTCGCGCGCGTTGCCGAGCAGCGCGTTCGCGAGATCGAACGCGCGATCGTCCATCGGCCCGGACGGCGGCACGCCGACGCTCCAGTAGCCGACGCGCCCGGGCGCCTGCTGCACGGTGGTCTGCACGCCGCCGTCGAGCACGTCGATCGTGTGCGGCGCGAACGCGAAGCGCGACAGGAATGCCGTCGTCGGCGCGCCGCGCGCGAACGTGTCCGAGCCGACGACGGCGCGCAGGTAGTCGAGATTGGTCTCGATTCCGTACAGCTCGGTACGCGCGAGCGCGGCCTGCAATGCGGCCAGCGCGTCGCGCCGCGTATCGCCGCGCACGATCAGCTTCGCGAGCAGCGGATCGTAATGCGCGCTGATTTCGGTGCCCGCGTCGATCCAGCCATCGACACGCACGTCGTCCGGAAACGCGACGTGCGTGAGCAACCCCGCGCTCGGCTGGAACTGCTTGTGCGGATCCTCCGCATAGAGCCGCACCTGGATGCTCGCGCCGCGCGGCGCGACGGCCAGCGTGTCGAGCGGCGGCAGATCGCCTTCGGCCTGCAGGATCATCCACTCCACGAGATCGACGCCCGTCACCGCTTCGGTCACGCAATGTTCGACCTGCAGCCGCGTATTCACCTCGAGGAAATAGAACTGCCGCGCGTTCGCGTCGAACACGAATTCGACGGTGCCGGCCGACGCGTAGCCGACCGCGCGGGCGAGCCGCACCGCGCTCGCGTGCAGCGCGTCGCGCTCGGCGCCGGTCAGGTCCGGTGCGGGCGTTTCCTCGATCACTTTCTGGTTGCGGCGCTGCACGGAGCAATCGCGTTCGCCGAGCGCGATCGCGCCGCCCCGGCCGTCGCCGAAGATCTGCACTTCGATGTGCCGCGCGTGTTCGACGAACTTCTCGAGATAGACGCCCGCATGCGCGAAGTTCGCGTTGCCGAGCCGCACGACGGATTCGAAGGCCGCCTCGAGCTGCGCGGCATCGCGGCAGAGCGAAATGCCGATCCCGCCGCCGCCGGCGGTGCTTTTCAGCATCACGGGATACCCGATTGCGTCGGCTTCGGCGAGCGCCGTCGCCACGCCGTCGAGCAGCCCCGTGCCGGGCAGCAGCGCGACGCCGTGCGCGGCGGCGAGCGCGCGTGCGGTGTGCTTCAGGCCGAACGCGCGCATGTGATCGCCGCTCGGCCCGATGAAGCGCAGGCCCGCCGCCTCGCATGCATCGGCGAAGCCGGCATGTTCGGACAGGAAACCGTAGCCGGGATGCACGGCCTGCGCGCCGGTCGCGCGCGCGGCGGCGAGGATCGCCGCGACGTTCAGGTAGCTGTCGGCCGCCGGCGCGGGCCCGACACGCACCGCTTCGTCGGCGAGCGCCACGTGACGCGCGTCTCGATCGGTGTCCGAATAAATCGCGACCGACGCGATGCCGAGCCGCTTGAGCGTGCGGATCACGCGGCACGCGATTTCGCCGCGGTTCGCGACGAGGACCTTGGCGAATCTCATGTTGCCTCCCGCGAACGATCGTGAGCGTGGGCGTAGTTCATTCAGCCTCCCAGATCGTGAGGCGCACGGGCGTCGGGTTGTAGCCGTTGCACGGGTTGTTGAGTTGCGGGCAGTTCGAGATCAGCACGGTGACGTCCATCTCCGCGCGCATCTCGACGTACTTGCCGGGCGCGGAAATGCCGTCCTCGAACGTGAGCCCGCCAAGCGGCGTGACGGGCACGTTCATGAAGAAGTTGACGTTGCCGACGAGGTCGCGCTTGCCGAGCCGCGTGCCCGCGCCGCACGTGCAGTGCGCGATCGCGTTGAGGAAGCTGTCGCGGCAGTTGTGCATGTAACGCTTGTCGAGCGCATAGCGCACGGTGTTGCTTTCGGCCGCGCATGCGCCGCCGAGCGTGTCGTGGCGGCCGCAGGTGTCGGCGACGATCGTCACCATCGGGTTGCCCCGGCTGGACAGCAGCACGCTGCCCGCGCTCAGGTACAGGTTGCGCTGCGCGCGAATCGTGTCCTGCGCGCTGTAGCGCTCCTCGATGTCGTCGGACCGGTAGAACAACGTGTCGACCGCCTGGTTGCCTTCCAGGTCGAGGATGCGGAACACCTGTCCGCGTTTCAGGTCGTGCAGCCACGGTTCGCCCGCCTTCAGCGTGGTGTCGTGAATCGCGTCGCGCGGGTCGAGACGGCTTTCGATGATCGGCATGACGGGCTCCTTACGCGAACAGGCGGTCGGTGTTGGCGAAGCCGCGCAGGTTCTCCGCGCAGGCGCGGCGGCACGGGTCGTCCTCGGGCGCGGCGCCGTCCGCCGGATACGCGCGGTATGCGATCAGCTTTACGGGCTTCGGCGCATAGTCCGCACGCGGATCGAGCGGATGCGGCGCGGTCGAGAACGCCGCGAGCGTGTTCATCTCGAAGCGCAGATCGACCGCGCTGCCGGCCGGCGAATGGCCGGCGACGAAATCGAGCGTGCCGTCGTCGCGCGTGTCGAGCCGGCTGAAGAAGTTGACGTTCGCGGCGAGATCGCGCGCCGACAGGCCGTATTTCGCGAGCTCGAGCACGAGGCTGTCGCGGCCGTTGCGGATCATCGCGTTGCGATCGGCCTGGTACGAGGTCGTGCCGTACTTGTGCGCGAACAACCGCGCATCGCCGACGCCGCCGAGCGGGTCGTGCCAGCCGAGCGTGTCGGCCGTGATCGACGCGATCACGCGCCCCATGTCCGTATACAGCGCATGGCCGTGCGTGAGGTGCGCGGTGTGCTGCGCCTTCAGCGTGTCGGCCATGTTGTAGCGTTCGAGCGGATCTTCCTGGCGATGAAAGACGGCGGACAGGTTCGCGCCGCCGTCGACATCGACGATGCGCAGCGCGAGGCCGCGGCGCAGGATGCCGGACCAGTGGGTTCCTGCGGGGATCAACGTTTCCCACGCGACGTGCGGCGGTGGAACAAGGACGGGGACGGCTTGGGGGCTCGGCGACATGGCCGCTCCGTGGTCGGTTGGACAAAAGGCGTGAGAGGGCGACCGAACGACATCGCGACCTCCCGGGCTTTTATCCCTCCGTGGAGCCTCGCCGTTTCCTCGAATCGAGGCGAAGGCAAGACCGGATTGCTCTCGGACCAGTCATCGCGCGGCGCGAACGCCGCACGACCGGAACCCTAGCGATCCTGAAGATGATGCAAATTGCTTCGCACCTCTCGGGTGTCGATAAAGCGAGTTGCGTGCCAGCCGCCGTGCAACGACCGCACAGACCGCACGACATGGCGCGACGGCTCGATGACGCACGGCATGCACGAATCGGCGGCGACCGCTTGCCCTCGCGGCGGGCGTGCGACGCACCATGCGCACGCGATCGCGCACCGGCGCAGTGCGCGTCGCGCACGCGTGCACCGCGCGATCCGCGATGGCACGGGCATTGCTGAATGGATGCATCGTCACTCGATACCCCACTCGTCATGAACAAGCTCGACCTGCTCCGGCGCGCATTGAGCGCGCTGTTCTCCGCCCGCTTCATCGAACTTCAGCGCACCGTTCGTCGCCGTTGAATCGCGTTGCCGCGCGTGATTGGCACGCTTCTCGCTCGGCATGACGCCGAGAGGTGCGGCGGCGTCGCATCTTAGGGGTGCTAGGGTTCCGGTTCATCGAACGTCTGGTCCGAGAGCAACCCGGCGCGGGTGCGTCCGATCGCGAGACCGGATGCACGCGCGCTACACGGCGGGACAAAAGCCCGGGAGATTGGCGATGGCAACGGCCGTCGCGCCTCTCCGTGGCCGCTTCTCGTTCCGCATCCGCAGGAACCGGCCACGCGGCCGGACCGCGCACAGGCACGGTCCGAATCGACGATCCCGATCCCGGTCTCCTGGAGAACTACGATGACCCGTCCCGCCCTGGCGTTCCGCCGCCTGCCGTCCCGCCGTTCCTTTCGTTCCTTCCGTTCCATCCGTCACGCGTTGAGCGCCGCCGTCACGGCCGCCGCGCTGTTGACGGCGCCCGCCGTGCACGCGGCGGCGCCGCTGAAAATCGGCTACAGCGACTGGCCGGGCTGGGTCGCGTTCCAGGTCGCGCTCGACAAGGGCTGGTTCAAGGAAGCCGGTGTCGACGTCGACTTCGAATGGTTCGATTATTCGGCATCGCTCGACGCGTTTTCCGCCGGCAAGCTCGACGCGGTCGCGGCGACCAACGGCGATGCGCTCGTCACCGGCGCGGCCGGCGCGAAGAACGTCATGATCCTGCTGACCGACTATTCGGCCGGCAACGACATGATCGTCGCGAAGCCGCCGCTGCGCACCGTCGAAGGCCTGAAAGGCAAGAAGGTCGGCGTCGAGCTCGGCCTGGTCGATCACCTGCTGCTCGAAACCGCGCTGCAGAAGCACGGGCTCAAGGACGGCGACGTCACGCTCGTGAATGCGAAGACGAACGAACTGCCGCAGGTGCTCGGTTCGTCGAACGACATCGCCGCGGTGGCCGCATGGCAGCCGAACGCGGGCGAGGCGTTGAAACGCGCGCCCGGCGCGCGGGCGATCTTCACGTCGGCGGATGCGCCGGGGCTGATCTACGACGCGATCACGGTCGCGCCGGCGAGCCTCGCCGCGCGTCGGGCCGACTGGGCGAAGGTGGTCAAGGTCTGGTATCGCTGCGTCGCGTACATCAACGATCCGAAGACGCAGGCCGATGCGGTGAAGATCATGTCGGCGCGTGTGGGCCTCACGCCCGCGCAATATCTCCCGCTGCTGAAAGGCACCCACCTGCTCGACGCGGCGGCCGCGAAGCAAGCGTTCCGCAAGGGCGACGGACTCGACTCGATCTACGGATCGACCCGCAACGCGAATGCGTTCAACGTGCGGAATGCCGTGTACAAACAGTCGCAGGACGTCGACGCGTATATCGATCCGCGCCTCGCCGAATCGCACTGACACGGGCAGTAGCCGGCAGCACCTCTCGCACCGCGAGGATCCCCGGCCCCGGCCGCAGGCCTCCGGTGTCTTCGTTCCCGGATTCGTCAAGCGGCCAAATCCGCCGACGCCAACACCGGCACCTCCGGATTGAACCGCGTCATGCAGTTCAGATCGAGCGCGCGAATCTGCTCGGTCATGAAGTCGACGAAGATCCGGATGCGCGTCGGAAGGTGTTGCCGGCTCAGATAGCAGATGTAGTGGCCGCGATCCTCCGGCGCATGCTTCGCCAGTGCGACGACGAGTTGGTTCGACGCGAGATGGTCGCGGATCTGGTAGGCCGCCATCTGTGCGATGCCCGATCCGTTCAGCACCGAACGCAACACCAGATCCGCGTCGTTGAACGTGAGACGCGACGTCGGCAGGTACTTCTGCACGCGGCCGTCCACGTTGAATTCCCATTCGAACAGGCGTCCGCTCGCAAACCGGAAATTGATGCACTCGTGCCGGCCGAGGTCCTCGACGCTCTGCGGAAGACCGTGCCTCGCCACATACGACGGCGCCGCGCACAGCGCCATCTGCATCGGAATCAGTTGCCGGGCGATGATGCTGGAGTCCTCGATGCGTCCGTTTCGGAACGACACGTCGATCCGTTCGGACACCAGATCGACGGGCCGATCGTCGAGCAGCAGATCGATGACGATGTCCGGATACGCGTGCGCGAACTTCTCCAGCAGCGGCGCCACGATTTTCCTGCCGAATCCCACTGCCGAGCTGATGCGGATGAGGCCGCGCGGCGGCCCCTGTCGCAATTCCAGCATGTCGTTCATGGCTTCGACGATCTGCGCCACGCCCTGATGGCAGTTCTCGAAGAAGCGCCGGCCCTCGCAGGTCAGCTCGGTCGTGCGCGTGGTCCGCTGGAACAGCCGCGTGCTCAGCTGCGCCTCCAGCTTCTGGACGTTCCGGCTCACGGCCGGCCGCCCGACGCCGAGCAGTTCCGCGGCCTTGGTGAAACTCCCCTCGTTCGCCACGGCAACGAATGCAAGGATGCCTGCATAGCTCGCACCGAAGCTCGCCGACAATGCATCGGCGCGACTGGCCAGGTCGCGCCGCGCGCCGTGTTCCGATGGTTCCGAATGATTCATTTCCGCTGCCCCCAGACGTGCTGCTCAAACGGATCGACTCGTCGCCGGCATGTGCCGGCGTATCGCATGCGTGCGAACGTGAATCAGCGTCTTGCCAGCCACTGGTCGAGACCGATGCGGCCGAGCCGCGCGGCCCCGAGCGGCACCAGCGAGGTTTCCTCGACGCGGCCGCCGTAGTAGCGGGCGTCGCGATCCATCACCACCGCGCGCGTGTCGCCGACCGACTTCAGGTAGCGCGCGACGATCTCCGCGAACGGCGCACGATCCGGGCCCGCGATCTCGATCGTGCCGTTCTGCGGCCCGGCGAGCGCGACCTGCGCGACGAGCGCCGACACGTCTTCGGCGGCGATCGGCTGGAACAGGCCGTCGCCGATGCGCACGGTGCCGTCTTCCGTGCCGGCATCCGCGATGCCGCCGATGAATTCCATGAATTGCGTCGCGCGCACGATCGTGTACGGCACGCCCGCCGCTTCGATCGCCTGCTCCTGCGCGACCTTGGCCGCGAAATAGCCGTTCTCCGGCATCCGGTCGCAGCCGACGATCGACAGCGCGACGTGATGGCGCACGCCCGCGGCCACTTCGGCCTTGCCGAGATTGCGTGCCGACGTGCGGAAGAAGTCCAGGACCGCCTGCGGTTCCCACGACGGTGCGTTCGCCACGTCCACGACGACGTCCGCGTCCGTCAATGCGTCGGTCAGGCCCTCGCCCGTGACGGTATTGACGCCGGTGCGCGGCGACGCGGCGAGCGCCTGATGACCCGCTTCCTCGAGCAGCGTGACGACGCGCGAGCCGATCAGGCCCGAACCGCCGATGACAACGATCTTCATCGCAAAATCTCCTGACGAATGGATTTCATGTGAATGCGAGAGGGACAGGACGCGTGCCGGATCCGGCAAAGGCGGTGATGACCGTCGCCTCGCGTGGAGCAATTGTGGAAGAATCATGTCCTATCCAGCAGTGCCAAAAATCGTCGATCGGACTGGTCCATGCCGTGCCTGTTCCGTCACCCACGAGGCCGTCATGTCTACGCAACCCTCCACGCTGACCATCGAAATCGACCGGCAGCATCAGTTGCCGATCTATCTGCAGATCTGCGAGCGGTTCAGAACCGCGATCGCCGCGGGCCACTTGCGTCCGGGCGATCGCGTACCGGCGCTGCGCGGTCTGGCGACGCAATTGAACACGGCGCGCGGGACCGTCGAACAGGCCTACACGATCCTGGTCGACGAGGGATATCTGCAAATGCGCGGCGCGGCAGGCACGTTCGTCTCGCCGTCCCTGCCGAAATCGCTGCCGCGGGCGACGCCCGCGCGTGACGACGAATCGGCAGCGCACGTGAACATCGGCGGCATGCTTCAGGCGCCGGGCATGTCGCGCGACATCCCGACTGCCCGGCGCGCGCAACCGATCGCCGTCGCGCTGAGCGGCGAGCCGCGCCCGTTGCAACCCGGGGTCCCTGCCCTCGACGCCTTTCCGCGCAAGGTCTGGCACCGCCTCGTGTCGCTGCGCGCGCGCAGCGGCGATCGCGCGCTGCTGGGCTACCCGAATCCGGCCGGATACCGGCCGCTGCGCGAACACATCGCCACCTATCTGGGGCTGTCGCGCGGCGTCACCTGCGTGCCGGAACAGGTGTTCATCACCAGCGGCTACCGCGCCACGCTGGAACTCGTGCTGCGCAGCCTGGCGCGCCCGAACGACCGCGTCTGGTTCGAGGACCCCGGCTATCTGCTCGCACGCAGTTTCCTGTCCGAGACGGGCGTGCAACTCGTCCCGGTGCCGGTGGATGCCGAGGGAATCGACGTCGAACGCGGCCTGCAGCTGGACGCGCACGCGCGCTTCGCGGTCGTGACGCCGTCGCATCAGAGCCCGCTCGGGCATACGCTGACGCTGTCCCGCCGCATCGCTCTGCTGGACTGGGCCGAAAAGACGTCCGGGTGGATCATCGAGGACGACTACGACAGCGAGTTCCGCTATCTTGGCCGGCCGCTTCAGGCGCTGAAGAGTCTCGACCGGCGCGATCACGTGATCTATTGCAGTACCTTCAGCAAGGCGATGTATCCCGGCTTGCGGCTCGCATACGCGGTCGTGCCGGAGCGTGCGGTGGAGCGCGTCGAGCGCGTTGCCTGCAGCATGAACGCCGGCTCGCCGCCCCTCCTGCAGGCGGCCCTGGCCGATTTCATCGAACAGGGCCACTTCGCCCGGCACCTGAAGCGCATGCGCACGCTGTACGGCGAGCGCCGCACGCTGATCGTGCACGCATTACGGCAGACGTTCGGCGAGCGGCTGATCGTCGACCTGCCGCCTGGCGGCATCCAGTTCGCGGTGCGGTTCGCGGCGGGGCCCGACGGGCCGGTCGACGACGTCGCCGTCGCCGCGCGCGCCCGCGAAGCCGGGCTCGCGGTCCTGCCGCTGTCGATCTGGTACACGAACAGCCACACGCAGCAAACTCCACGCGGCCTCATCATCGGGTTCGCGAACATCGCCGACGCGGACGAAGCGCAACGTCACGCCCAAACGCTGCGCGCGTGCCTGGGCCGCTGACGCGCGGCGCGGAATCGCAACCGTCCGGCGTCGTGTCCCGGTCCCGATTGGTGTCCGGAGGGCAACATTGAATCGCCCGGGACGGCCATACCGCCGTCATTGGCGCTCCGCTAGCATGAAAGCGTCTTTCGTCGTGGCAACACACTTCGACACATGAACGGCCGGGAATCGAAGCCGCGCCGAATTCAAGCACGCATCATGGACGACAAGAAGCTCCAGGCCCCTCCGCTTTCCCTCCTCGATCGGTATCGGGGCCGCGATTTTCAGCCTCTCTATACGACGATCGTCACCGTGTCCGGCGGCGAGACAGGACATGGCCGCGCATCCGGCGTCGCGCGCTCCGACGACGGAAGTCTCACCGTCGACCTGCGCCTGCCCGATGCGTTCGGCGGTCCCGGTAACGGGACCAATCCCGAGCAACTGTTCGCGGCCAGCTACGCCGCGTGCTTTCACGGCGCGCTGAGCCTGCTCGCGCAACGCGATCGGATCGACATCCGGGAAACGACCGTCGCTGTCGAAGTGGTGTTTGGTCGCGATCCGGTCGACGGCGGCTATGCGCTGACGGCCAACATCACCATCCGCATGCCGGGCGTGGACCGGCAGGTCGCGGAGCAACTCGTTCGCGACACGGAGCGCCTGTGCCCCTATTCGAAGATGGTGCGGCAGGGAATCTGCAATGTCGTCGCCGTGTCGGCGTGATTGGTGCCGAAGCGGCAACAGAGTGCGCACGTTCCCGGTTCTACCGGCCTGAGGGACCCGCAATTACGATGGTTGCCAGGCAGGTCGTGCGATGCATCGTCATGCACACGGCCACTCGTACATCTTCCACCAATCAGGAGAACGGATCATGACGCAACGTATCAATTATTTTCAGCAATCGCCGGAACTGACCAGGAAACTCGTCGAACTCGACGGGCTGCTTCAGAAGACGACGATCGAGGTTCCGGTCCGCGAGCTCGTCGAGATTCGCGCGTCGCAGCTCAACGGCTGCGCGTTCTGCGTCGACATGCACATCAAGATGGCGAAGATCCACGGCGAGCGCGAACTGCGCGTGCATCACGTCGCGATCTGGCGCGAGTCGCCGCTGTTCTCGCCGCGCGAGCGCGCCGCGCTCGAATGGACCGAAGCGCTGACGCATCTCTCGTCGCATGGCGTGCCGGACGATCTCTACGAACGCGTGCGCGCCCATTATTCCGAGAAGGAACTGTCGGATCTCACCGTCCTCGTGGGTGCGATCAACTGCTGGAACCGGCTGAACGTCGCGTTCCGCATCGTGCCCGGCTCGTTCGACAAGATGTTCGGGCTCGACAAGGCCAACCTGGAGTGACGACATGAAACGCATCGTGCTCGCACTTGCACCGCTTGCGTTGTCGCTGCTGATGCCCGTTCAGCCGGTCGTCGCCGCACCGCAAGCCAAGGTCACGCAACTGACGACGGAACCGTTGCCCGAGTATCCGGGCAAGGAAGTCGAGATGATCGTCGTGGATTATCCGCCCGGCAGCGTCGACCCCGTCCATCGCCACGACGCACACGCATTCGTCTATGTGCTCGACGGCAGCATCGTGATGGGCCTGAACGGCGGCAAGACGGTCACGCTCCATGCCGGCGACACGTTCCACGAAGGCCCGGAAGACGTGCACACGGTCGGACGAAACGCCAGCAACTCGAAGCCGGCAAAATTCGTCGTATTCCTGATCAAGAACACGGGTGCCCCCGTCCTCACGCCGGTGAAATAGCAGGGCCGTCGTCGCCCCGGTCGCCGGGGCGAGCGACGACGAAACCGTGCGCGATCTTCAGTGAAAGTCATGGCGCCGCTAACGGGCGCCATGATCGAACGACCTTCATGATGCGTCATGCCGCGCCGGCATTCAGGCGCGACCGTCCCCTTCAGCGCGCCGGGCATCGCCGAGCATCGTGACGAGAACCAGCGCGGCAATCAGCCCAAGGTGCTCGAAGAAGCTGTTGAGCGCCATGAAATGCGCCGCGCCCGTGTGGTTCCAGAAATCGTTCGCCACGACCATCGCGACGAGCGTCAGCATGCCGAGGCTGCCGGCGCCGAGCCACGTGAAGCGGCGAAACACCACGCAGAGCGAACCGCCGATCTCGACCACAACCGCCAGCGCAGCCCACAGCGCGGCCGGCTGCAGGCCGAAATGCGCCTGCTCGGCCACCGCTTCGTCGAAATGCATCGCCTTGTTGATCCCGCCGATCAGAAACGCGGAGACGAGTGCAAGTCGTACCAGTGGACCGACCCACGGCTGCGCAAGCAGAACCCGGATCCACCCGGGGCTGTACCGACCGG
>NZ_JBSAXA010000040.1:0-19587 GCF_053427615.1 Burkholderia sp. AW33-5
CTTCTCGGCGGTCGGCAGTTCGATGAATTCCGGCGTGAATACGTATTCCTTCAGGTTCACGCCCTTGTCGGCGTCGGCCGGCTTCACATTCGGATACGCGTCGTCGCGGCCGGCGTTGCGCATGCGCACGGCGCCGTGCTCCTGCAGCAGCGCCATGAACTCGGCGTGGTTCTCGATCTGGCGATCGAGCACCGCGTCGAGGATCTGTTCCTTCAGCTCGCGGCTGTTCGCGCGGAACAGGTCGCCGCGATAACGGCTGATCATTTCCGACGCGTCGGTCAGCAGCGTGCGGCGATTGTCCTTCGGGCTCGCGAGTCCGTATTTCGCGTTAATGAGTTCCTGGAACGCGTCGATGAAATGCGTGTTGTGCTTGTCGAATCCGAACGGCCGCAGAGACTGGCCCGAAATGAGATTGCACTTCGGGATCACGACGTGGATGTGCGGCTTGCGTTCGATCAGCTCGCCGGTCGCCTGGTCGATATAGCTTTTCACGCGCGACAGGTGCGCCTCGGCATAGAAGTTGTATTCGTCCGGGCGGTAGGCGTGCATCGCGAAGGCCTCGAATTCGCGTGCGATCTGCAGCAGCGTTTCGCGATCGACGTGATCTTCCTTGAAAGAGAGCGTGATCGACAGGTAGCGCTCGACCTTCGGCGGAGCGTCGATCGACTGAATCACAGCATCGGTCAGGTCGAGATCGCCGGCGAGCACCACGCGTTCGTCCAGTTCGTCGCGCGCCAGCTCCCGACCGACCTTCTGGCCGTCCTCGAGATACTGTTTGACGCCGTCGTGACGGCCGGTCACCCTAATCAACACGATGGAGGTGCGCCTTCAGCAGTTGCGTGATCATCTCCAGCTCGTCGACCAGCGCTGCGAACGTGGATTCGGAGAGCTTGCCGGACACGCGCGCGGTGTTCGCCACGTGAGCGAGCTGATTGAGGTTGTTGCCGGTCTTGTTGATCACGAACATGATCCGGTGCCGCTCGACGGTCGCCGGCGGCCGCGCGACGATCTGCGTGCGGTTCGTCAGGATGCAGTCGCGCAGGAACTCGGACGAACTCAAGCCCGAGCGCTCGACCTTCTCGTTGAAGAGCCGCCACTGCTCGTCCGTGAGGCGCGTGCTGACCGGCTTGCCGAGCGCCGATTGCGCCTTCTTGCGGCCACGGCGCTTCGGTTCGGCCAATGCGTTGAGATCGTCGCTGCTCATCGTTCCTATGCCTATTCCTCAGTACGACGCGCGATACGATTCACCCTGCGCCCACCGGCTTTGCCAGTGCGCCTCGTAGGCGTCGGCGACGGACGGGCAGTTCGCGATCACGACGGCGTTTTCGCTATTGCGACGCGCAGCGGCGGTGCTGTAGTTGTATGACCCGGTCTCGACCGTCTTGCCGTCGGCAACGATGTACTTGTCGTGATGAATCGCATAGGCCGAAACTGTCCACACCGGAATGCCTGCCTCGACCAACAGGTTCAACGCGGCCTGGCCGGCGCGTGCGCCGCGGCCGCCGGTGTTTTCTTTCGCGTCGGCGATCACCGCGACGTCGACGCCGCGGCGCTTCGCCGCGATCAGCCGCCGCACGACGTCGGGTGACGTGAAGGTGTACGCGGCCAGGCGCACGCGCGAACGGGCACGGTCGAGCACGTCGGCAACGAGACGTGTCGCGCTGCCCTCCGGCGAGAAGCCCACTTCAGCCCCGCAGGTCGCACCTGCAGCTGATGTCGTCTGGCCCACGAGCGAGGACAACGCAGTCAGATCGAACGCGTGGGCCGAACTCGTCACGGCCACGCCAGCGATCAGCGCGACCATCATTCGGCGATGCCTTGCGCTTCTCTTCACGGTAACTCTCCTGATGGGTGCGTTCACTGGTTCGTCGCGATGTCGAGCCGTTGGCAGAAAGCTCGGTGGCTTCGACGCAAAATACCGGTCCCCCAAACACCTACCCCGCCCAAAATCACGGCCATGCTGTAGAAGAGCCACAACCAGCGGCCCTGCTCCTGTGCCATCGCCTCGATCGAGCGCTGTTCAAAGCCGTAGCTCTGGCATACGGGCGGCGGCATCGGCGGCAACTTTCCATCCGCACTCGGCACCGCACGGTCTTTACAGACGCGGACCGTCAACATGCCGTTCGGTGCGGCCGGAGCCGGATACCGTGCAGTCTCGGCCTCGTCTTGCAAGATCCACCGCGGAACGCTCGCAAACGAAAAACCACTCACGATCGCCAGCGAAGCGCATGCGATCACGCTCGGCATAACGAACAAAACCACCACCGCCCACCACGACCAGAATCCAATCCGGCGACACACCGTGAACGCTTCGTACATTTGATTCAACTTCGCCTGTTGTTCCATGACTGCTCCTGTTCAGAAAATTGGTATCGAAGGGACGGTCGCGCTAAATCCCGAGCGCGTGCGACAGGTGACCGGCCACCCACACGAGCGCGGCGCCCGCGCAGAACGCGACCGCGATCTGCGCGACGAACACCCCAATCGTCCGCCACACAGGCGGCACCGGCGGGACAGCGCTCTCGCGATCGCGGCCCTCGACCGCGATGCGCAACCGGAAGAGCGCGTCGGCGACCTCTGCTGTCGCCGCACGACGCGCCTGGTCAGCCGCCTTCGCGGCCACCTCGCCGACGAAAGCCTGGCGTGCTTCCGAGATCAGGATCGTCAGCTGCGTGTTCTCTGCGCGAAGCGCCTGCACCGTCGCGGTCAGCTTCTGGTCGGTGGACTCCATCAGTGCGACGACGTGGTGCTGCGCGTCCACCACCTTCATTTGCTCGATCAGGATCTCGGCGAGTACCGCCAGCTCGTTCGACGCCGGCATCGTGGCGATCACCTGGCCAAGGCGCTCCGAGGCCTTCTCGGCGCGATCCGATTGCGGCGTCGAATCGCTCATGCGTCCACCCCAGCCAGCAATGCGGAGAACGCGAGATCGAGCAGCGGCTCGATCGACAGCGCCTTGCGCTTCAGACCGACCAGCTTCACGAGGCGATCCTTCTCCGCGTCGTTCGCCGCGCCGGCCAACTGCGCCTTGTAGTCGACACCATCGGTTGCGATGTCGTGAATCGTACGGCCGGCGGCGGCCGCCAGCGTGAACACGTCGTTCTTCGGCACCAGCGCGTCGTGATTCAGCAAGAACGACGCGTCCTGCTCGTGCAGGTCGAGCAGCTGGCCGAAGTGACGGCGCAGCGTCACCTCGCGCGGTTCACTCTTCAACAGCTCCACCTTGTTCAACAGCACACGGATGCGCTCGGGCTCCACGCCGAGATCCGCGAGCAGGTTGATCGTCTTCATGGTGTCCTTCATCTGCTTGCTTTCCGGCTCGACCGGCACGATGAAGCACGCGTAGTCCTCTTGCGCCCCTTCGGACGAATCGAGGCGATTCAGATATTCCTCGACGTTCGACGCGCCGATGTCGACCAGCAGATCGCGGCCGCGCATCAGCTCCTCGTGCAACTCGTCGAATCGCGCGGCGATCATCACCTCGACCTTCGGTCCGGCCGAGTCGTCGGTGTTGATCGACTCGACCTGGCGCACCGACATATGCGACAGACGCGGCGCCAGCAGCTCGCGCGTCACGGTGGTCTTACCGACGTTGCCGGAGCAATTCACGATGGCGATACTCATTTCAAATTCCTTGCGTAAATGGAGGGAGACGGCGCTTACATCACGCTCGGCGTCGGGCCGCGCGCCTGCTGCTGCTCGGGCTGCGGACTGTTCGACGGCTGCGACGTCGGTGCGGCCTTCGGCGCCGTCCAGGCCGCGTGCAATTCGCCCGCGCGCTTATCGATCTCCGCCGCGCCGGCGTCGCGGCTCAACTCGCCCCGCGCGATGCGCGCCTCGACCTCGACGCCGGCCTGCATGCGCGCGTCGAACCGGCGCATGACTTCGCCGCGCATGCGCGCGGGTGCCTGCTCAAGCGATTTTTCGAGCTGCTCGCGCATCTGCGCGACGGTCAGTTGCACGCGTGCGGGCGCGGGAGCACGTTCTGGTTCAGGCGCCGCTGACCGCGTCACTTCCCACGCGTTGCGGATCGTCTCCTTCGGTTGCGTGCCGATTACCTTGCCCGCCGCGTCACGCACCTGCTCCTGCACCGTGACGGGCGTCCTTCCCAGGTTCTTGAGGGAAATGGTGTCGCCGACCTTCGCGTCGGATTCAGCGATCGCCCGTTTGAGATCGACACCCCAGACCGTCCGCTCGGCGCCCGCCTCGTCCCGATACCGCACAAAGTACGAATACGACTCGTTCGGCTTGTGCTCATAGCGTGCCGCCCCGTGCTCGAGCAGCTCGCCCGACGACGTATCGACGGGTTTGGTCGCGGCACCGGCCGCCGGCGCCGCGCCCGGCGCAGTCGTTGTAGTGGGCGCGGCGTCGGGTTTCGGGCTCGCCCCGGGCGCCGACGGTTTGGCGACCGCGGGATCGACCTTCGGGCCGGCAGCTGGCTCGGGCGACGTCCCGGCCTTGATCGTCAGCGCATCGCGCTCCCGCTTCGCGGCCTCGCGCAGAGCGAAATCCGCTTCCTTCGGCTTGAACCCCTTTACGTCTATACCGCCATCAAGCGACGCCTCGATCCACGCATTGCGGCGGAACGTCTCGCTGCCCTTCACCGTGATCGAATCGATGTTCTTGGCCTTCATCACGGCCAGCATGTCGGCGATCGTCCCGCGATCGTTCTGCTGGGTCTTCAGGCGCGAACCCGTGTCCTCGAAATGCGGTTTCGTCGTCGGAAGCTCGCCCGGCTTCCCTTCCATGCCGTCGAGCTTCCAGAACCGCCCGTCCTTCACCATGTAGCGCGACGCAACCTGCGCCGGAATGGTGTAGCCGTCGCGCGTCGTGATCGGTTTGCGCAAGGACGGATCCACGTCGATCTGGTTCTCGGCATCGTTCGGCGCCGGTTTACCGGCCGGCGCATCGATGGCAACCGCTTCGTCGTCACGCTTCGGCATCGGCCTGCTCTGCTCACGCAGCAGCGCCTCGGCGGCCGCACGCTCACCATCGCGTACCGTACGCACGCGTTGCAGGTCCTGCGCCGACACGTTGTCGAGGACCGGTCGCGCCGGCTCGTTCGCGGCGTTTTTCGCGTCCGGTTCGTTTCGCGCGGGCGCCTGCGTGCGCTTGATCTGGGTGTCCACTGCGCCAGGTTGGACCGACACGTTCATCGAGACGTCGTTGGAGGCCTGCCCAG
This sequence comes from Burkholderia sp. AW33-5, assembly GCF_053427615.1. Taxonomy (NCBI): domain Bacteria; kingdom Pseudomonadati; phylum Pseudomonadota; class Betaproteobacteria; order Burkholderiales; family Burkholderiaceae; genus Burkholderia; species Burkholderia sp. AW33-5. The sequence continues at coordinate 5,183 of NZ_JBSAXA010000040.1, forward strand.
GCTGCACGTCCGATTCGTTGGTCACCGTGGCGCCGACCGTCGAACGCGCAGCATCCTGTATGCCTGACACCGCGTCGCCCGTGAGGCCACGGCGGCGCATCGCATCGTCAATCGGCGATGCGTCCGCCACGTCGGCAAAGGTGGCGGTGTTGCTGTCGGGTCCGGCAGCGGGCCCCGACTGCTCGGCGGCCGGCGACGAGATCTCGCCGCTCGCCAACTCTGTAGACCGCGGTTGCACGGACACGCTCGGCGCGGCGTCGCCGACGTCGGCGAAGGTAGCGGTCTCGCCGTCCGGCTGCGACTGCACTGCCGGCGCCGGCGTATCAGCAGCGGGATCGATCACGTCCTCGCCTGACGCTCGCTCGCGCATCTCTTCATCCAGCATGAACGCCTCCGCGACATCGGCGAAGGTCGCGATTTCGTCGTCACGCTGGGGCTCCCGATGCTGGTGCGGCGGCACGACAGACACCGGCTCGATCGCGCGCTCATCGTCCGACGGCTCAGAATCCGCCACATCGCGTGCCGGTGCGCTCTCGTCGACTTCGATCGGACTCAACCCGGCTTCGTCGCGCAGCTTGCTCAACGCCTCCGCTGCCTGCGGCGGCAGCTGCTCCGCCGCGAAGCCGGTGCGGGTACGGATCTGCTCGCCGATCGCGCGATCGCCCTCGGCGGCATCACCGGACTTGCGCCACGCGTCGCGATGAATCGATTCGAGCCGATGCTCAAGCGCCAGCGTCTCGTTGACCTCCCCACCGCGCAGCGTGACCGCCGTGGCGATCGACTGAATCATTTCGCGGTAACGGCGGCCCAGCGCCGCATCGTCGAGTTTCGGCTGCGCGCGCCTGACCGGCGCCTGGCGGGTGCCGCGCCGTGCACGGGTGCCAGCTGCGGGCGGGCGCTGCGCGCTCTGCAGATACAGGTGCTGGCGCTCCGCGAAATACTGATGCCGCGCCTGGCGAGCGGCGGCACGCACGGCGTCGACCGCATCGAAGCCGGATCCGCCCTGATCCTGCACACGATTGCGCGCCTCCAGCGCCGCCTTCTCTTCGGCCACGCGCACGGTTTCGCGAACGAACTCGCGCGACTCCTCTATCGGCTGCCCCATCAAATCGCTCAAACGGGCCGCTTCGCGCTCGACGTCGGCTTCGCTGCCCAGCAAAATCTCCTGTTCGGCGGGCGCAGGCGCACCCTGCGACGGGGCGACCTGCTGATCCTGCGCGGGCATCCAGCGCGCGAACGGTGCGACGTCAGTCCCGCCCGGCACATACCACTTCTTCGAACGCCGGTCGAACTTCGCGCCCAGCTCGTTCGCCGCATCCTTTTCCTTGAACGGCACGTCCAGATACGTCCGTTCGCGTTTCGGCTTGTTCGCGTCAGCCATGTGCCACCTCCTTCACTTCGTTGTCCGCCGGCGCTGCCGGCTCAATCTGAGAATCGACAGCGGCATCCGCTGCTGTCAGGTCGAAATCGAATCGCATGCCGGCGAGCATGTCGCGCACGTCGTCGCGCATCACCAGACCGAGTTCGGCCAGGTCGGCGGCGAAGCCGGTGAGCGCCAGGTCGGCCGCGAGCGTGCCCGGCTTCTGCTGGTCGAGCGCCAGCAGCTCGGCTGCGGTCAGCGGTTTCGCGCCTGCCTGGCGCGCGAAACGAATCTCGCCGGCAGCCTTCGCAGACAGCGTCGCGTGATACGTCTCCGGGTTGTGGGTCGGAACGCCCGTGGCGCGCAGTTCGCCGGCCTGCCACGCGGCCTTGATCTCGTCTTCGGTCGGCAGGCGCTTCTCGATCGCCGTCAGCATCGGACTGACCACGCGCATGCGGTCGATGAACAGGTCGTCCTCGTAATAGAACGCCTTCTCGCACAGGATTGGTCGCTGGAAGCCGAGCACAATTTCCTCGCTGTGCTCCATGCGCTTCAGCTCCTGGTCGAACATCAGCGCACGTCCCTGGTCCGACGTGTTCGTACCGGTCGACGTATTGCGGCCATGATTGCGACTTCGCGACGTCGCCTTCTCCGTGAAGGTGCCCAACGTCTCGGACAGATCTTTCGCGTCGGACTGTTGGCGCGGCGGGTACGCGACCAGAACGGCGTGGTTCGTGACCAACGTGCGGGCGCCGTGGATGCCGTATAGCTCGTTCGGCTCCAGCTGCGCCTTCGACTGCAGGATCGTCAGCAGCCGCAGCCAGTAGCCCGCAATGAAGGCGTTGCCCTTGTCGATCACTTCAATGCGGCCGAGCGCCGTGAATTCGTCGAGGATGCCGAGGCACTGGTACTTGATCGACGGATCTTCGCCCGGCAGCACGTCAAGGTTGTCCTCGATCCACTGCGTGAAAAACAGGTTGCCGAGCAGGCTCGCGACCGCCAGTTCGCGCACCGGCAGCACGACATAGATCGACATCAGATCCCGACGCACACGGTCGAGCTCGAAATCGCACGCGCTCGTCGCCTGGTCGACGATCGGGTTGCTGAACAGGCGCAGACCTGCATTGAACGTCGCGACGATGTTCAGCATCGTCTCGTCGGGCGACGCCAGCACGCGCGAGAGCGCGCCAAGACAGTCGCCCGACAGCGGCATGCCTTTCTGCGGCTCGTTCTGCATCAGCTCGGTCAGGTGCTCGCGCACCTTCTTGTCGGGCGTCGTCGCGAGGCGCAACACCTGGCCGAACGTGCAGTCGCCCGTCATTTCCATCAGGTACAGCGCAAGGCCCATGAACAGGTCGCTGGCCTGTTCGTAGAAGAACTTGTTACGTGCGTCCGCCGTGTGATACAGGCGTGCCGCGATCGCCTGCAGGCGACCGACCCGCACGAAGGCCGGGCTCTTCGCGATCTTGAACAGCGGATTCCAGCGATGCGTGTACCCTTTCTGGTCGAACGGCGCCCAGCGGAACACCCGCTGGCCGCACGCCTGCCGGTAGCGCGACGTCAGGTCGAAGTTCTCTCCCTTCACGTCGAGCACGACCACCGAATCCGAAAAGGTGAGCAAATTCGGGATCACGATGCCCACGCCCTTACCCGAACGTGTCGGAGCAGCGACCATCACGAACTCCGAGCCGCGGAACGTCAGGTACTGGTTCTTGTACTTACCAACGATGATCGTCGGATCGCGGTAATCCCCCTTGCGGCGCACACGACCGCTCGCTTCGTCGAGCAGGCCGTAACGGCGTACCTCATAGCTATGCGCGAAGCGCGCATCGCCGTGCAGCTCGCGCTTCGGTTTCCTGACCAGCGCCGCGATCACGGCCGCGATCGGCAGCATCGGCACGATGATCGACACTGCCGTGGCGATCTGCAGCGAGCGCTTCACGCCCTTCATGTCGCCGAACGCGTGCCAGTAGTCGCGCAGCGTCCAGATGCCGATCGCCGAATCCGGCAGCTTCTCCAACTTCGCGAACAACGTCGCGCCGGCGTATTGGCCGGCCACGGCGAACCCGGTCACCACCACCAGCGCGAGCAAGCCGCCGGCGACGACGCGATCGAGGAGCGTCGCGGTTTTCAGGAGCACGGCGCTGGCGCACATGCCCCACAACGCGCACGCCACCATGACAATCGCGATCACTGCGCCATACTCGGCAGGATCGGTGATCGCGTCGAAGTGAAGCAGGCGGCCAGCGCCGAACACCGCCGCGCCAGACAGCACGCTCAGGACGGCCCCCACGAACAGACGCTTTTTCATCGTGACACCTCCGACGTGGCGTGTGCCGTCGACAGCAGCGGGGCCAGCGTCTCGTGCAGCACGGGCGAGCACACGTCGAAGCGATAGACCCTGCCCCGTGTGCCATCGATGCACAGGGCCACTCGCCCTTCGGGCGACAGTGCGTAATAGGCGAACTCGATCCGGCCGGGCAGAAAGACCGCGCAGTGCATGAGCGCTTGCGGCTGGCCAACGCGGGCCAGCTCGCGGTGCGCGCGTCCCAGGCGCGCGATCGCATCGCGCAGTTGGTCGCGCTGCGCCACGTCCGAATCGACCGCGAGTTTTCGGGTCAGGCTGGCGATATGCGCCCAGGCGCAGGTTTGCGTCCAGAGCAATGCGTCAAGATCCATCATCGGTTGCTGCGCCGGCGGCAGCGCCGGGCCGCGCCCCTTCGCAAGATGTGCGTCATGCATTGCCATGCCCTCCCGTGCGGGTCAAATCCCACGTGTTCAGTCGCTCGATACCGTCGCGGGCCGCGCCAGCATCACCCTGGCGAATCGCCGCCTCGAGCAACACGAGCGCCTGGCGCTCACCGTCCGGAATCGCCGGTGCATCGGCCTCTTTATCGACCGTCCGATCTGACGGGGGCACGAGGCACGTCAGCTGCTGCAGGATCTGATTCGAACTGGCGGACAGGATCGCGACGCGCAGCTCGTGGCGCGCGATCGCATACTCCGACAGCGTGGCGGCACGCAACCGTGATGCGCGCCCGCTGCTCCGGCGTCGCGTGCAGCGCCGCATCGGCGGCCGCGATCGGCTCGAGCACGCGGCGAATCGCGGCAATGTCCGCCGCAAAGGCCGGATCCGTCCCACGCGCCAAGCGCCAGCCGACGACATGCCGATCGACGATCTGCCATTGCCGCTCGTCGACCACGCGCGAGCCGACCTTCGTGCGCACGTCGACCACCCCGCGCGCGATCAACTGGCTGACCGCTTCGCGCAGCAGCGCGCGGCTTACGCCTAACTCCTGCGCGAGCATCGCTTGCGGCGGCAGTGCGCCGGTCGCATCGCACAACGCTGGAATCTGCTCGGCCAGCCAGTCGGCGGCCGCATGCGGTGGCCGCTCCGACGTACCAACGGCGCGCGTCGCAAGTTCAATTTCGTTCTGTCGCACGTTCATGCCGCCCTCCGAAGCTGTTTCCACTTCGTCACGGGATTGGTCGTGTTCCGCCAGGTGGCAGAAAGCGATGTGCTACGCTTTTCATCTGACAAAACGGAAAGGCACCAGAACAGGAGAGTTCGATGAGAATCACGCACGCGTACTGCGTGGAACTGAAGGAAGTTGTGACGATCGACCGTGCTCGCCGCGAGTATCTGTCCACTGACCCCACGCCCCCTCGCTACACGTTCCTGTGTTCCGATGAGGGATGCCGCGAGAAAAAGGTCATCGTTTCTGGCGTCAACTACACGTTTAGCGCGGAAGAATTCCCCAAGCGCACAGAAGCCCATTTCCGCGTGGTCTCCGCGGAAAAGCACCTTGCAACCTGCGAGTGGCGTGCGGCGGCCGACGCCGACGCGCTCGCCAATCCGACTACCGATGGTGCGCCGGAACAGCAAGTCGAGCGTGAGGCGAAGCGAAAGCTGACCGACCTCATCACCGAGTTCGATCCGCGCGATGCCCCTGTCGACCTGCCCACACCGCACCCAGGCCCGCCCCCGGATGTGGACGAGCCGCGTGATAAGACACCTCGCCCCCGACGTCCATTGGATCCGGACCGCGTGAACGCCCGGACACGCACACGAGACCTCGAACGACTCGTGCAGACGTACCGGGAAGCGCGCGACGAATTGCCGGAAAACGAGTTGCGCGCCCTGCACATCAACGTCATCGGCGTTGGCCGTATCCGCTTGATCGATTACTTTCAGCCACTTCAATACTGCAACGAACAGACCCGCGATCGCATCATCACCGGCGGCGCCCACTTTGACCGTCATTTCGGGCAAGGCTTTCGGCTGCGCCTGATCGACAAGGTGAACGACCTGCCCGTGTACGTTTATGTCGCCGCGCAGCAGATGGAAGCGTACCGATACCGCAAATATCTTCGCCGGATCGTCGATCGAATTGCGCTGCACCGATACGTGCGCGTCTACGTCAACGGCCCCTTGAGACTGTCCCCGAGCCAGAAGTCCTACAACCTGGAAATCACGCATCTCGATCACCTCGCGCTCGTGCTCGGTCCAAAACTCGAACCGAAGACCACTGAAGAATCCTGACCGAGCGCATCCAGCAGCCTCGCCGACAAGCAGATCGCGTCGCGTTCGCGCGGCAGCCAGAATTCGACCTCCCTGTCGCGACCGACACGGCTCAAGTCGAGTCGCGGTAGGTCGGTCTCGTCGGGCGCCTCGGCACTGCCACGGTTGCTGATCGAGATGTGCAGATACACGCACCCGAGCGGCCCCTCTATATCGACGCCGACCAGGCGCGGTCGCGCCGAAGCACGGCCGCTACCTGTCACATCGCCCTGATAACGAATCGTCGCGCCTTCGCCGACCGCGCGGGCCACAGCCACGCACAGTTGATCGATGCTGGTTCGCCACTGCGCATGCGCATCGAATCCGCCAGCGGCATTGGATGTGAAAACAGACTCGCTCATGCATCACCTCGCAGCAGCTTCATCTTCGTGACCGGATCGAAATAGATCTCGGTCAGAAACTTGTTCTCCATGAACAGCACGACGTCCACCGTCGTCCGGATCTCGCGCATGATGTAATCGAACGGCAGCGTTTGACCGACCGGGCTTTGCTTCACCAGCTGCGCGATCCGCGCGAACGTCGAAATCGAATCGTTCGCGTGCACGGTCGTCAGCCCACCCTGGTGCCCGGTGTTGAGCAGCGTCAGGTAGTCCCAGGTTTCGTCGCCGCGCAGCTCGGCAAGCAACACGCGATCGAACTTCATGCGCAGCGTCGCCTTCACGATGCGCCGCGCCGGGATCGACTCGCTGTAGAACAGGTGGACGTGGTTTTGATGCAGCGGCAGCGGCAGCTCGTGCGTGTCCTCGATCGTCGCCAGGCGCGTGTCGCGTGGAATGATCGGGATCAAGTCGGCCAGCGCCTTCGTTAGCGTGGTCTTCCCAGATCCGGTGCCGCCGACCAGTACGATGTTCAGCCGGTTCAGGATTGCGAGCGTGAGAAACCTCACCACATCGCGCTGCGCGAGCGCGTCGAGCATCTTCTGCTGGAAGCTCGCAAGACCGTATGCATTCAGCGCACGGGCCGGATTGAACACCGGGGTCGCACTGCTAACATCCAATCCGTCTGATCCGGCCCGAGCCGCCGCAATGTCGATTTCGCCCGACGTCAGCCCGCCACCGCCGACCAGGCCATCCCGAACCACATCACGGAACCCCTTGAATCGTCCGGCGGCCGACAACTCCTGCACCGTGAAACGCGTGCTGCTCGGCACGCGGATCGTCAGCGACACCGTGCCGGGCTCGCACGCCGGCGGGATCACGATCTGACCGCGCTCGCCGTCGGGCAGGCGCACCGGTTTCTCCGGCTCGGCCGCCGACAGCGCCGGCTTCGCCTTGTTGTAGATCGCCAGCGCCGGCGCGAACTGCATCAGCGCCTCGAGCGATGCATTCGGCAGCTCGTGACGCTCCCAGCCGTCCCCCGTTTCGGTCCATCCCTCGTACGGTCGGTTGATCGCGAACTCGGTCACGCCGGGCCGGTTCAGCCGGTCGACGATTCCGAGGGTCTTGAGGTGACTGCGTACCGTGACGCTATCGTCGTATCGCATGTTCATGGCGGCTCCGGTCATAGATAACGAGGTCACGGCGTGGCCAGCTCGTACACGTCGGAGAAGTCGACGTCGCGCGCGACGAAGATCGTCGTCATCGACCCGTACTTCGAGTACGCGGTCGGCGGCACGTTGATCGTGTTCTTCAACGTTTCGGCGGCCACTGATTCGCCGGCGCTCGACGTGTTGTTGAACTGGATGCCGTTGCCACTGCCGCTGGAGTTCGCCGCCAGGCTCGACAGCGCCTGCCCGGCGTCGCTGATCAGACTGACCATCAGCGCCCCACCGAAACGCGTCCAGAAGTGCGTGTCGACGTAGGCCGGCAGGCCGCTGCCGCCCAGCGCGTCCGCCGCCGGCGAGTCGAGCTGGACCTTGACGCCTGCCGGCGTCGTCAGACGCGTCCAGATCACGAAGATGCGCGCCTGGCCTTGCATCAATGCCTGGCGCTGCTCGCCCAACACTTCGGAGCCGCGCTCGATCAGCAGTACCTTGCCGTTAGCCGAATACACATCCTTGGTCACGTGGCAGGTGGTCATGCCCGGATAGTCGGTGACGATCACCGACCGCTGCCCGCACGGGATCGTGGTGCCAGCGATCAACAACAGGTCGCGGGACGGCATCAATTCGGCCTTGACCGTGTCGAGCTTCGACGGCCGAAACTTCGCATCCAGCCCATCCTTCGCGTATTCGATGGGCGAGCGGCCGGTGCCCGACGCACCGGCGCTACCGGGGGTTTTTGGGTCATCGAGCTTGAGCACCACGTCGCCGTCGAGCTTGCGCATCGCCGGCGTCTCGACCGCAGGGGCCGGCGCCGCGTTGCTGGTGCCGCCCGTGTTCGTCGACGCCGTCGCCTGCGTCGCGCTCGCCGCATCCGCATGAGCCGGCTTCGCCATCGAGGCGGCTTCGGCAGCCGCGGCCGCTGCTGCGGCATCCTCTTCCTGCTTCTTCCGGATCTTCGCCTGGTCGGCCGCGAAATCGTGCCGATCGTCAGACGGCTTGTCCTTCGCCGCCTCCGCCTTCGCCGCCTCGGATTCCGCGTGGTGCTGCGCCGTCCAGCGCTTGATCGCCACGCCGACCGCGACCGTCCCGAAAATCAGGATCAGCACAAGCCCGATCACGATCGGCAGCAGCCGAAACGGGCTCTTGCGCTTCGTCCGACCGACGCCCGGCACGCCGCGCTCGCCGATGCCGGCCGGCTCAACCGGTGCCGGCATCATGTTCTGGTTGATGTCGTTACTCACCGTTCGCCTCCTTTTGCTTCACGAGCCGCACCGTGCCGGGAATCGTTGTGGCCGACGGATTCAGCTGGCCGTCGGGCCGATATGCGTTGTTGCGAATGCCGAGCACGGCGTCGCCCAGGCGCAGGTTGTAGCGGCGCGCGGTGTCGTGCACGGCGAGCACCGGCCCACGCACGTCGTCGGGATTGACGAGCGCTTCCGAGCCGTCCTCGAACACGCGATAGATCAGCGGCAGGTCACGGCTCGACTTGAACTCAAAGTAGGTGAACCGGCCGTCGTCCCACAGCGCCGTCGGCGCCAGTGTCGTGTCGCCCTGCATGTCGTAGTCGGAATTGGCCGTCGACGCGGCGTTGCCGGTCTGCTCGAGCAGCGTGCGCGCTTCCGCCGAGCGGGCCGACACCGCTGCGGCCGCTTTCGCGCGCGTGTCCGGGTAGTCGAACGTCAGCGACCAGATCGCCTGATCGTGCTTCGTGACCTGGATCAGCTTCAGCACGTAACGACGCTTGTTCGTCAGCAAGATCAGGTTCGTGCCCGCCTTCACCGCCTTCGGCTTGAAGAAGAAGCCGTTGCCGGCCGGGCCCGCCGTCCAGGCCTTGCCATCGCCCATGCCGCCACCTTCGAGTTTTTCGCCCTTCTCGAACTCGATGACCGTCGCCTCACCGGGGCGGTAGGCGATCTGATAGGTTTCGGTCGGGTTGTACACCGCACAGACAACGTGCGGATCGCTGCCGCATGCGCCCGGCACCACTTCGGCCGCGGCCGGCTGCACCACCGCGAACACGGCAGCCGCGATCGCCGATGCGCCGAGCGCTTTCTGGAATCGAATGTTCATTCGCTGGTCCCTCCCTGCGCGCGCGTCGGCGCCGATTCCGACGACGTTGCGGCCGACGGCATCTGCGCGGCACCATCCGTTACGCTGCGAGTCCAGTCGCGGTCGACCGAGTAGCTGGTCACGCGGAAACCGGTCGGATTCAGCACCTGTTCGTTGCTCTTGGTCGGCAGATCGCCCATCTCGTAGGTGATCGTCGCGACCCAGTATTCCGTCTTCGGCGGCACCGGCGTCGAGCCGCCCTGCGTCGCCAGCGAAATCGTCTTCTTCGAGAAAAACACCTGCGCGGTGGAGCCAACGAAGGTGATCGCACCCGGCTGGGCGATCACGCGGAATTTGTCGGTCAGCACGTTCTGCGGTGAGTTCTTGCGGTTGTACAGCGCTGCGTACTGCGTTTGCTCCCGCGGCGAGTTCATCAGCGTCACGTTGTCGTACGCATCCTGAATCGCGTACCAGTCGTAGCTCTCGCGCAGCTTCACGTAATCGCGCAGCGCCTTGCGCAGCTCGAGTTCACCGAACGTCACCGAGCCGCTACGCGCGACGTCGATCACTTGCACGTCACCCGTCGCGGTGTTGTCTTTGATGATGACAGGCGGCGTCGGTCTCTTTAGTTGTACTAAGGCAGCAGAACCAAGAATAGAAACCAGCGCGACGAACATGGCACCGCCCGCGACGCGCCAGGCGATCTTGGTCAGGTTTTCTTGCGTCGCCTGCTTGGATTTCTCGAACGCGAGCGCTTCCTTGAAATACGTGCGCGCCATCTCGCGCGGATCGGCGTCGGCGAGCTTCGTCGCGATGGCCTGCAGCGTGGCCGCGTAATTGCCGTCGGCCACGAGCGCGGCAGACACGCTCTGCGGCTCGGCCGATTTTTTCCTGATCCACTTCATTGCGCGTTCCCCGGTGTCGTATGGTTCACGGGCATCCATGGCCCGCTCGGTTGCGTCGGCTTTGGCGCCGACGAGCACGCCGCAAGCAGCACGGCGCTGCAAAGCACGACGATGAATTTCATTGCACTCTCCGATTTAGGTGTGCCGTCCGCGGACGCAGTGCGCGCCGACGGACGGTTTGTCACTTACTTCGCGCGTTCAAATTCGGAACCAGGCGTAACAAGATGTCCGTTCGATTTGTCGATCACCATTGCGTACTGAATCTGAGCGCTGACGATCATCTTTCCTTCCACAACGGTGGCCGGCTGTTGCCGCGTTACGGTTCCGACCTTGTTACCTTGGTCGTCATATTTGTTCTCCTGGTGCGAAACAAAGAAGTCGTTCCCGCTACCATTTCTACTCACGACGATCTCGTTGTAGTCTTGCCCGCTTACACGCAACCATTTGCCGATGTACTGGTCGCCGTCGCTCTTACCGCAGCCGGCCTGTATCAGCGCCATGACAACCATCGCCGACGCCGTCCCGAATCGAATTGCCCTCATCTATTTCTCCTGGTAGTAGTCAAGATCACGCGCGGCCGATCGAGTTGTTGGACGCCCCCGACGACCTACCTCCGGATCCGCCCATCAACTTCATCGCCTTCATGGCCATGCTGGCCGCATTGCCGATCTTACCGACCATCGACGAGATACCGACGCCACCTGCCAGTTGCGAGGCCAGAGACGGCATGCTCAAAGAAACGACAATGAACACCAGTCCGGCGCCGATGATCTTTCCTTCAATGGTGTAGGTCAGGATTACGTTGTGCACGTCGAACGCCTTCGGCAAATTAGAGGTCATGAACCGAACCTCAATCGCGCCAACCGCCCCAAACAGCGCGACGAGCAACCCGTAGTTCAAGCACTGCCCGACCCAGTTCTGGAAGAACTGCCGTGTAGCGGGGAACAGCGCCGCGAGGATGAAGGACGGACCTAGCGCAAGCAGCAACCCGAGCGCAAATTTCGCGAGGATGATGTACGCGGCCGCGATCGCAAGAAACGGCACGCCGACGAGCAGTAGGCAGATTGCAAGCACCGACACCTCGATGAAGAGACCGATGTCGGTCCAGGTCAAGCCCTCGTACATAGTCTTGATCGCTGAGATATAGAGACTCAACAACGTGTCGAGCCCGTTGCTCAGATCATTTCCACCCATCAGCGCGCGACTGAGATCGTCACCGAGACCGTTGAAGAACGGCACCACGTATTCGCTGTAGTAGCCGATATTCATCCCGGCCGTGAGCACGGCCGCCCACCCCGCCATCTTCAGCATGAAATCGACGATCGGCGTGTCGTTGTTGCCGCGCCAGTACGACACCAGAATGAGCAGCACGTAGAGACTGAAACAGGCGGCGACCAGCGGACTGATCAGCGAAATCATCTGAGCCGAACCGGTATTGATCGTGTTCAGCACGTCCTTGTCGAACGCATTGAACATGTCGGTGAAGATTGTCAGTTGCATGGTCGCGCTCCGGATTTACTGGTCGCTCGTTTCGTCGTGCAGGCGACGTTGCATGTCGCGATGCGCTGCCTGCTGCGCGAATTCCTTCTCCGCGTCCTGCAGCTTCGCCGCCAGATCGAGACGCACCTTGTCCGCGTTGATCGACGAAATCTCCGCCGACCACCGGTTCTGAAGATCCGCCTTCGCCGCCGGATCCTGCGTCAGATTCGATTGCTGCATCAGCTGCTGGATGTTATTCAGTCGGTCGATCGACGCCTGATACGCCCGCATCACCAGCGCCTTGTTCGCGGACAGCGTGTCATTCAAGCGCTGCTGGCCCGGCGTGTAGGCGGTCAGCCCCTCCTGGCGCGCGATGCTGTCAGCTACACCGCTGATCCCGTTCATCTGCCCGCTCTTCACCAGGTCGTAGACCGACTGCCACTCGTCCGGCAGGTAGTTGCGCAGCGCAGGGTTGTTGAGAATGTCACCCAAGCGACGGTTGCCGATCAGCGCCTGGTACTGGTTCGTGAGCGTGACGTATTGCTGCTTGAGCTGCTGCACGGTGATGATCGCCTGCGCGAGCGTCGATGCATCGAGCACCGGAATGCCCTGCGCGTACACGCCGGTCGACATCGACAGCGTCAGGGCCGCCGCGCCAGCGGCCAACATGGTGCGAAAAGTTTTCATGTCCGTTCCTTCGTCAAAAATGTCGATCACTACTTCGCCGGCCGCCCGGCGATCTCCTGCGCAGCGCTGCCCCGCACTTGCGACAGCATCATGTGGACCTTGGTCAGCTCGCGCAGCATTTCGCCATTCAGCGCCTCGCCGGCGGCCGACGTATCCGTGGCGCGAGCTTGAATCGCCGTCACCTGCACGGCAATCGCATTCAACTCGCTGAGCATCGCGCTACTCAGCGTCTCGCCAGCGGCCGGCATGCCCGCCGCGTGCGCTTCGAACGCCTTCACCTGCGCGACAATCGCCTCGACATTGACTGGGCCACCGACAACCGGAATCTGCGCGTGCGCGAGCTGAAGCGAGAAGGCCACGATCGCCGCGGCGCCAGTCAAATTGCGGATCGGCTTCATCGCGTGGCTTTCCCATTGGCGGGGAATAACCCCGTGGCCTTCGCGCGTTCGAGCTCCAGCAACTGCTGGAGCGTCTGCTCGACCCGAATCAGCGTTGCGAGGATCTGTTGATTCGTGTCAACGGACGGCGCCGGTGCCGCCTTGCCGGAGTCCGCATAGGTCGACGGCAACGCGCCAAGGTTCGCCGGTAACGTCAGCGTCTGCGCGATAGTCAGGCCGCGTGTCAGACCGTTCACCTGGTCCGCCATCGCTTGCGCTTGCTTCAGATAAACATCGCTGACGCCGATGTCGGGGCCCGGGATACCCGTCGCGTTCGCCATCGTCGCGGTGCCGAAAATTGCAGCGAGCAGCAAGCTCTTGATGGGAAATTTCATCGTCATGCTCCGTGATTGAACTGCTGTTGCCGCCGGATCAGCCCCAGCACATCGAGGTCGTACGGCACTATCGGCCGGCGCTGATGGCGAATCGCATCGAGATACGCGAGCGCGCCTGGAAAGGTTGCGTTGCGCTCGACAAGATCGGCAGGCGTAACATCGATCGGGCGATATGGGTTCTGACCAGCCTTGAAGTGATACTCGTACAGGGCCCACATCACGCGGATCGCGAGCAAGCAGGCCACCACGCCGAGAAGGCTGAGCACGAGGCCACGGACTCCGTATTCGACGCCCTCCCACATGCCGAGACCCGAGATTCCGTGCTTCAGTAGTGCAGCGGCCAGCCCGATACAAACGATCACACCCGCCGCAAAGAACACGCGGCCGATACGCACCTCCCTGGCCCAGGCGCGGTCATACTCCGCCGCCCACAGTTCCAGTTGGTCGCGTGTCGCCGGCCCGATCACCGACGCAAATTTCAGATCGCGCTCCATCGTCACTCGACCTCCTCCACCAGCTCGGCTTCTGGCTTGCGATCGCGCTTGCCCTTGCGACGCTCCTGGAACAGCTTCATGCGCAGATCCGTATCGCCGTGCGCATCACGCGTGCACTCCTCCCAGATCGCGACGTTGTCGAGGCTGCTCGAAAGCACCGCGATCTGGTCGTTCATGCCGCCCAGGTCCAGCGTCGCGAATGACGACTGGTTGCTCTGCTTGATCAGGAACGTGCGCGACTCCTTCGACAGCGCCTTCAGCGTCCGGAACTCGCGGTCGGTGAGGTTCAGGAGCTTGTAGCCCTCGGGGGTCGCGTCCGGGTTCGGCAGATAGATCTTCGTCGCCGTCAGGTCGCGGATCTCGGAGAACACCGGGCACTGGATCGCGTCTTCCGGCGACTGCGAATCCAGGATCAGAAATTCGTCAGCCTTCCGGCCCGTCTTCAGCGACTTGCGAATCAGCTCCTGCGTGGTCGGGTAGCTGGCCGGTAGCCAGAACTCGGCGATCACCGTCGCGAGCAGACCGCCCTTGCGCTGCATCTGATCCTTCAGGTACAGCAGGTGCGCAAGCACCGGCTCCGTGGCGGCATAGCCT
>NZ_JBSAXA010000041.1:0-19280 GCF_053427615.1 Burkholderia sp. AW33-5
TTTCTCGGCGGTCGGCAGTCCGATAAATTCCGGCGTGAACACGTATTCCTTCAGGTTCACGCCCTTGTCGGCGCCGGCCGGCTTCACGTTCGGATATGCGTCGTCGCGATCAGCGTTACGCATGCGCACGGCGCCGTGTTCCTGCAGCAGCGCCATGAAATCGGCGTGGTTCTCGATCTGGCGATCGAGCACCGCGTCGAGGATCTGTTCCTTCAGCTCGCGGCTGTTCGAGCGGAACAGGTCGCCGCGATAACGGCTGATCATTTCCGACGCGTCGGTCAGCAGCGTGCGGCGATTGTCCTTCGGGCTCGCTAACCCGTACTTCGCGTTGATGTGTTCCTGGAACGCGTCGATGAAATGCGTGTTGTGCTTGTCGAATCCAAACGGCCGCAGCGACTGCCCCGAAACGAGGTTCCGTTTCGGGATCACGACGTGGATGTGCGGCTTGCGCTCGATCAGCTCGCCGGTCGCCTGGTCGATATAGCTTTTCACGCGCGGCAGGTGCGCCTCCGCATAGAAGCAGTATTCGTCCGGGCGGTATGCGTGCATCGCGAACGCCTCGAACTCGCGCGCGATCTGCAGCAGCGTGTCACGGTCGACGTGATCCTCTTTGAAAGACAGCGTGATCGACAGGTAGCGCTCCACCTTCGGCGGCGCATCGATCGCCTGAATCACCGCGTCGGTCAGGTCGAGATCGCCTACGAGTACCACGCGCTCGTCGAGCTCGTCGCGCGAGAGTTCTCGGCCGACCTTCTGGCCGTCCTCGAGATACTGTTTGACGCCGTCGTGACGGCCCGTCGGCCTAATCAACACGATGCAGGTGTGCCTTCAGCAGTTGGGTGATCATTTCCAGCTCGTCGACCAGCGCGGCGAACGTGGATTCGGACAGCTTGCCCGACACGCGCGCGGTGTTCGCCACGTGCGCGAGCTGATTGAGGTTGTTGCCGGTCTTGTTGATCACGTACATGATCCGGTGCCGCTCGATGGTCGCCGGCGGCCGCGAGACGATCTGCGTGCGGTTCGTCAGGATGCAGTCGCGCAGGAACTCGGACGAGCTCAAGCCCGAGCGTGCGACCTTCTCGTTGAAGATCCGCCACTGCTCGTCCGTGAGTCGCGTGCTGACAGGCTTGCCGAGCGCCGACTGGGCCTTTTTGCGGCCACGGCGCTTCGGTTCGGTCAATGCGTTGAGATCGTCGCTGCTCATCGTTCACCCGGCCGATCACAGTTCATGTCCAAAGGCCGTCCATCCGTATCGCGCGTTCTCGACCAGCGCGAGCGGATCGACAAAATAGCGAGACCACCAGACTTCGATGAAGCTGGACGGGTACGACCTGGGGAGCGTATGTGCGTCTCCGTCTTCGACGATGAGGTAGTGATCCGGCAGATAGCGCTCGGCCTGCTGCGCAAGATCCACGTCGCTCCGGTAAAAAAATTCGGGAAGCACGTGGCGTTCGAGGGCTTCCTGCACGGCGGACGGAATTGACAACCTCCCGTCCGGTTCGACTTCTACATGGAAAGAGCCCCTGCTTTCCAAGGCGATCTGCCGCACGACCACGTCACGTAGCCGATCCAACTGGTTGGCCAGCAAAGTAACGCGACCCGCGGTCCAGTCTTCAAGGCTCCCGTCACCTTCAACATAGGTTTGTCCGTCGCGAAGGTCGGAGTCGAGCCACTCGGCCGCGTGGACCGCCAGGCGGGCCCGATCGTAGGAACGGGCCAACTCGACGAGGTGGGGGGAGTAAATTGAACGAGAAATCAAACGCGTGAGAGCATTCATCCCGCCCTCCGTATCGCTCCGTTGGTTTCGCCCGGAGCAAGAGGATGCGCGAGCACCATCTCGTTCACCTCATTGCTCCGAAGGCCAACCACGACCCTCGCCTGCAGTGCTTCGATGACAATTCCGATCAAATGCAAGGCATCTGCCATATCTGGTACAGACGGTTCGTGAATATCCAAATCCATATCGCCGCCAACCAAGAACGTCAGAGAGTGGCCCATCGAAGTATCGTTTTCGTCGCTAATATCAGCAGCCAGACATTCAAAGCCGCCGTGGCGGTATGCCCACAGCCCGACAAGCGGCTCAACGCCGGTCAGGTTGCTTCGTGCGATCGAAACGACCTGATCGGCCCACACGAGAACCGACTCCGGCGTTTCCGTGAAGCCGCTCGCCGGCAATCTGCAAATTGGTTCCATCGACACGCTCCTATGCCTATTCTTCAGTACGACGCACGATACGATTCGCCTTGCGCCCACCGGCTTTGCCAGTGCGCCTCGTAGGCGCTAGCAAGCGACGGACAATTCGCGATCACGACTGCGTTCTCGCTATTGCGACGCGCAGCGGCGGTGCTGTAGTTGTATGAGCCGGTCTCTACCGTCTCGCTGTCGCCAATGATGAATTTGTCGTGGAAAATGGAATACGCGGAGATCGTGCGCACTGGAATGCCGGCCTCGACAAGCAGGTTCAGTGCAGCCTGGCCGGCGCGTGCCCCGCGCCCGCCTGTGTTCTCTTTCGCGTCGGCAATCACCGCGACGTCAACGCCGCGGCGCTTCGCGGCGATCAGTCGCCGCACGACGTCTGGCGACGTGAAGGTGTACGCGGCCAGGTGCACGCGAGAGCGGGCGCGATCGAGCACGCCGGCGACAAGGCGTGTGGCGCTACCCTCCGGGGAGAAGCCCACTTCGGCGCGACAGGTTCCGCTTGCAGTGGCTGTCGTCGCGCCTACGAGCGAGGACAGCGACGCAGTCAGATCGAACGCGTGCGCCGAACCGGCAGCAGCAACCAGCCCAGCGAGCGTGACGGAATGAAGGATTCTTCGAATCGACATGATCGGCCTCCCTTCAATCTGCCAGCCAATCGATCCCGGACCGGTCGACCCGATACGGGCTACGCCAGCTCAGGCGGTTGGCCTCGGTCAGAACCAGCGACAGCTTGCCGTTCGGCGCAACGTGCGCGGCCCGCCGGACGTGGTTCCACCATGCTTCCGCGACATAGTCGTGGGGGCCGCGTCGAGCGCCGCACCAGATCGCAAAGCAGAAGTACAGGAATGCCATCGTCGCGCTGACCAGCCAGAACGCGCTCCAGACCGCCTGCAGGGCGGTATCGGACGCGGCAAACAGCTCGTGCAGCGCATGCCCTGCGCCGAGCGGGTCGCTCTGGATGGTCAGCACGGCCAGGATGACCACGCCCACAACGCCGGCCGCCACGCTAACGCTGGCCAGCCGCACGAGTTCAGAAAACTCGCTCAGTGCGGTCAGCGCGCCCCGCCACCATTGGCGTTCGAGCCGGCGCTCAATATCGACGACGACGTGCTCAGGAATCGTCGCGACCGCGACATCATTCAGGCGCAGTTCCCAAGCCGTCGCATCGGCCAGCTTCGCAAGTTGCTTGCGGGCGGCCAGGCGATCCGCCGCACGGCTGTAGAGAACCGCAAAAATCGCCAGCGCGACGATCGCCGGGACGACGACCTGCAGAAAAAGTTGTTTGTCGGTCATGGTTGGATGCTCCTCTCGCAATAACGGTGTTGGTTTTGGGGCTAGAAACCGAGCGCGCGCGACAGGTGGCCGGCCACCCACACGAGCGCGGCACCCGCGCAGAACGCGACCGCAATCTGCGCTACGAACACACCAATCGTCCGTCGCACAGGCGGCACCGGCGGGACGGCGCTCTCGCGATCGCGACCCTCGACGGCGATGCGCAGCCGGTAGAGCGAGTCGGCGACCTCTGCTGTCGCCGCGCGACGCGCCTGGTCAGCCGCCTTCGCGGCCACTTCACCCACAAAAGCCTGGCGTGCTTCCGAGATCAGGATCGTCAGCTGCGTGTTCTCCGCACGAAGCGCCTGCACCGTCGCGGTCAGCTTCTGGTCGGTGGACTCCATCAGCGCGACGACGTGGTGCTGCGCGTCCACCACCTTCATTTGCTCGATAAGGATCTCGGCGAGCACCGCCAGCTCGTTCGACGCCGGCATCGTGGCGATCACCTGGCCAAGACGCTCCGAGGCCTTCTCGACGCGATCCGATTGCGGCGTCGAATCGCTCATGCTTCCACCCCAGCCAGCAACGCGTAGAACGCGAGATCGAGTAGCGGCTCGATCGACAGCGCCTTGCGTTTCAGACCGACCAGCTTCACGAGGCGATCCTTCTCAGCGTCGTTCGCCGCGTCGACCAGCTGCGCCTTGTAGTCGACACCATCGGTTGCGATGTCGTGAATCGTGCGACCAGCGGCCGCCGCGCGCGTGAACACGTCGTTCTTCGGCACCAGCGCGTCATAGTTCAGCTCGAACTTGCCCGTTCGCTCATGCAGATCGAATAGCTGCCCGAAGTGGCGACGCAGCGTCACCTCGCGCGCCTCGCTCTTCACCAGCTCGACCTTGTTCAACAGCACGCGGATACGATCCGCTTCCACGCCGAGCGCCTCGAGCAGATTGATCGTCTTGATTGTGTCCTTCATCTGCTTGCTTTCCGGCTCGACCGGCACGATGAAGCACGTGTAGTCCTCTTGCGCCCCTTCGGACGAGTCGAGGCGATTCAGATATTCCTCGACGTTCGACGCGCCGATGTCGACCAGCAGATCGCGGCCGCGCATCAGCTCTTCGTGCAGTTCGTCGAAACGCGCGGCGATCATCACCTCGACCTTCGGGCCGGCCGAATCGTCGGTGTTGATCGACTCGACCTGGCGCACCGACATGTGCGGCAACCGCGGCGCCAGCAGCTCGCGCGTCACGGTGGTCTTACCGACGTTGCCGGAGCAATTCACGATGGCGATACTCATTTCAAATTCCTTGCGTAAATGGAGGGAGACGGCGCTTACATCACGCTCGGCGTCGGGCCGCGCGCCTGCTGCTGCTCGGGCTGCGGACTGTTCGACGGCTGCGACGTCGGTGCGGCCTTCGGCGCCGTCCAGGCCGCGTGCAATTCGCCCGCGCGCTTATCGATCTCCGCCGCGCCGGCGTCGCGGCTCAACTCGCCCCGCGCGATGCGCGCCTCGACCTCGACGCCGGCCTGCATGCGCGCGTCGAATCGGCGCATGACTTCGCCGCGCATGCGCGCGGGGGCCTGCTCAAGCGATTTTTCGAGCTGCTCGCGCATCTGCGCGACGGTCAGTTGCACGCGTGCGGGCGCGGGAGCACGTTCGGGTTCAGGCGCCGCCGACCGCGTCACTTCCCACGCGTTGCGGATCGTCTCCTTCGGTTGCGTGCCGATTACGTTGCCCGCCGCGTCACGCACCTGCTCCTGCACCGTGACGGGCGTCCTTCCCAGGTTCTTGAGGGAAATGGTGTCGCCGACCTTCGCGTCGGATTCAGCGATCGCCCGTTTGAGATCGACACCCCAGACCGTCCGCTCGGCGCCCGCCTCGTCCCGATACCGCACAAAGTACGAATACGACTCGTTCGGCTTGTGCTCATAGCGTGCCGCCCCGTGCTGGAGCAGCTCGCCCGACGACATGTCGACGGGTTTGGTCACGGCACCGGCCGCCGGCGCTGCGCCCGATGCAGTCGGTGCAGTGGGCGCGGCGTCCGGTTTCGGGCTTACCGCAGGAGCCGACGGCTTGGCGGCAGCGGGATCGACCTTCACATCGACCTTCGGGCCAACCGCCGGCTCGGGCGACGCCCCAGCCTTGATCGTCAGCGCATCGCGCTCCCGCTTGGCGGCCTCGAGCAGCGCGAAATCCGCCTCTTTCGGCTTGAACCCCTTTACGTCGATACCGCCATCGAGCGACGCCTCGATCCACGCATTGCGGCGGAACGTCTCGCTGCCCTTCACCGTGATCGAATCGATGTTCTTCGCCTTCATCACGGCCAGCATGTCGGCGATCGTCCCGCGATCGTTCTGCTGGGTCTTCAGGCGCGTACCCGTGTCCTCGAAATGCGGTTTCGTCGTCGGAAGCTCGCCCGGCTTCCCTTCCATGCCGTCGAGCTTCCAGAACCGCCCGTCTTTCACCATGTAGCGCGACGCAACCTGCGCCGGAATGGTGTAGCCGTCTTTCGTCGTAATCGGCTTGCGCAAGGACGGATCGACGTCGATCTGGTTGTCGGCATCGTCCGGCGCTGGCGTACCGGCCGGCGCATCGATGGCACCCGCTTCGTCGTCACGCTTCGGCATCGGCTTGCTCTGCTCGCGCAGCAGCGATTCGGCGGCCGCACGCTCACCGTCGCGTGCCGCGCGCACGCGCTGCAGGTCCTGCGCCGACACGTTATCGAGGAGCGGTCGCGCCGGCTCGTTCGCGGCGTTTTTGGCATCCGGCTCGTTTCGCGCAGGCGCCTGCGTGCGCCTGATCTGGGTGTCGACCGCGCCGGGCTGGACCGACACGTTCATCGACACGTCGTTGGAGGCCTGTCCGGGCTGCACGTCCGATTCGTTGGCCACCGTGGCGCCGACCGTCGATCGCGCAGCGTCCTGGATGCCCGACACCGCATCGCCCGTGAGGCCACGGCGACGCATCGCGTCGTCGATCGGCGACACATCGGCGACGTCGGCAAACGTGGCCGTGTTGCTGTCCGGTCCAGCAGCCGGGCCCGACTGCTCGGCGGCCGGCGATGCAATCTCGCCAGTCGGCTGTTCGGCAGCGGGCGATTGCGTGTGCTCGCCCGGCGCGTTGTCGATCGCGGCGGCCTCGCCGACGTCGGCGAATGTGACCTCACTGGCATTCGACTCGAGAGACGGCTGCAAGTCCGGCGCCGCCGGCTGCGCGTCCACGTTCCGGTCGAGCGCCTCGCGAACGTCCTGCTCGCCTGCGCGGGCCGCCTCGTCGAGCTCGAACGCTTCGGCAATGTCCGCGAAGGTCGCGATACCGTCGTCGCGCTCGGGCTGGCGATGCCGGTGCGGCGGTTCGGTGGCGGCCGGGTCGACCGGAAGCTCATCGTCCGCCGGGTCGGATTCCGTCACGTCACGCGTCGGCGTGCGCTCATCGACTTCGATCGGGCTCAGCTCAGCTTCATCCCGAAGCTTGTTCAATGCCACCGCCGCCTGCGGCGGCAGCTGTTCCGCTGCGAAGCCCGTGCGCGTACGGATCTGCTCGCCGATCGCGCGATCGCCGTCGGCCGCGTCGCCGGACTTGCGCCACGCGTCCCGATGGATCGATTCGAGCTGATGCTCGAGCGCTAGCGTCTCGTTGACCTCCCCGCCGCGCAGCGTGACCGCCGTGGCGATCGACTGAATCATTTCGCGGTAACGGCGGCCGAGTGCCGCATCGTCGAGTTTCGGTTGAGCGCGCCGGACCGGCGCCGCGCGGGTGCTGCGCCGTGCACCTGCACTCACTGCGGGCACACTCTGCGAATACAGGTGCTGGCGCTCGGCGAAATACTGGTGCCTCGCCTGGCGCGCGGCGACACGCACGGCGTCGACCGCATCGAAGCCGGATCCGCCCTGATCCTGAACACGGTTGCGCGCCTCCAGCGCCGCCTTCTCTTCGGCCGAGCGCAACGATTCCCGAACGAACTCACGCGCCGCGTCGATCGGCTGTCCGAGCAAGTCGCTCAGGCGGGCTGCCTCGCGCTCGAAGTCGGCCTCGCTGCCGTACTCCAGCGCTTCCTCTACCGGTTGCGCTGCCGGCGCATCCTGCGCGGGCATCCAGCGCGCGAACGGCGCGACATCGGTCCCGCCGGGCACGTACCACTTCTTCGAGCGCCGGTCGAACTTCGCGCCCAGCTCGTTCGCCGCATCCTTCTCCTTGAACGGCACGTCCAGATACGTCCGCTCGCGTTTCGGCTTGTTCGCGTCAGCCATGTGCCACCTCCTTCACTTCGTTGTCCGCCGGCGCTGCCGGCTCAATCTGAGAATCGACAGCGGCATCCGCTGCTGTCAGGTCGAAATCGAATCGCATGCCGGCGAGCATGTCGCGCACGTCGTCGCGCATAACCAGGCCGAGTTCGGCCAGATCGGCCGCAAAGCCGGTGAGCGCCAGGTCGGCCGCGAGCGGGCCCGGTTTCTGCTGGTCGAGCGCCAGCAGCTCTGCCGCGGTCAACGGTTTCGCGCCCGCCTGGCGCGCGAGACGGATCTCGCCGGCGGCCTTTGCCGACAGCACCGCGTGATACGTCTCCGGGTTGTGGATGGGGATGCCCGTCGCGCGCAGCTCGCCGGCCTGCCACGCGGCCTTGATCTCGTCTTCGGTCGGCAGGCGCTTGTCGATCGCGGCCAGCGTCGGACTGACCGAACGCATCCGGTCGATGAACAGGGCATCCTGGAAATAAGCCGCCTTCTCGCACAGGATCGGGCGCTGGAAGCCGAGCACGATCTCCTGGTTTTGCTCCATGCGCTTGAGCTCCTGGTCGAGCATCAGCGCGCGCCCCTGGTCCGACGTGTTCGTGCCCGTCGACGTGTTGCGGCCATGGTTTCGGCTACGTGACGTTGCCTTTTCGGTGAAAGTGCCGAGCGTCTCAGACAACTCCTTCGCGTCGGCCTGGTTGCGCGGCGGATAAGCCACGAGCACGGCATGGTTCGTGACCAACGTGCGGGCACCGTGGACGCCGTACAACTCGTTCGGCTCCATCTGCGCCTTCGACTGCAGGATCGTCAGCAGCCGCAGCCAGTAGCCCGCGATGAACGCGTTGCCCTTGTCGAGCACTTCGATGCGGCCGAGCGCGGTGAATTCGTCGAGAATGCCTAGGCATTGGTACTTGATCGTCGGATCCTCGCCCGGCAGCACGTCGAGGTTGTCCTCAATCCACTGCGTGAAAAACAGGTTGCCGAGCAGGCTCGCAACCGCGAGTTCGCGCACCGGCAGTACCAGATAGATCGACATCAGCTCGCGCCGCACACGGTCGAGTTCGAAATCGCACGCGCTCGTCGCCTGGTCGACGATCGGGTTACTGAACAGGCGCAGACCCGCATTGAAGGTCGCGACGATGTTCAGCATCGTCTCGTCGGGCGACGCCAGCACGCGCGAGAGCGCGCCGAGGCAGTCGCCGGACAGCGGCACGCCCGGCTGCGGCTCGCTCTGCATCAGCTCGGTCAGGTGTTCGCGCACCTTCTTGTCGGGCGTCGTCGCGAGGCGCAACACCTGGCCGAACGTGCAGTCGCTCGTCATTTCCATCAGGTACAGCGCAAGGCCCATGAACAGGTCGCTGGCCTGTTCGTAGAAGAACTTGTTGCGCGCGTCCGCCGTGTGATACAGGCGTGCGGCGATCGCCTGCAGGCGGCCGACTCGCACAAAGGCCGGACTCTTCGCGATCTTGAACAGCGGATTCCAGCGGTGCGTATACCCCTTCTGGTCGAACGGCGCCCAGCGAAACACCTTCTGCCCGCACGCCTGCCGATAACGCGACGTCAGATCGTAGTTCTCACCCTTCACGTCGAGCTGGACCACCGAGTCCGAATAGGTGAGCAAATTCGGGATCACGATGGCCACGCCTTTCCACGACCGTGTCGGCGCGGCGACCATCACGAACTCCGAGCCGCGAAACGTCAGGTACTGGCTCTTGTACTTGCCGACGATGATCGTCGGATCGCGGTAATCCCCCTTGCGGCGCGAGCGGCCGCTCGCCTCGTCGAGCAGGCCATAGCGGCGTACCTCATAGCTATGCGCGAAGCGCGCATCGCCGTGCAGCTCGCGCTTCGGTTTCGCGACGAGCGCCGCGACCACCGCCGCGATCGGCAGAACCGGCACGATGATCGACACCACCGTCGCCATCTGCAGCGAGCGCTTCACGCCCTTCATGTCGCCGAACGCGTGCCAGTAATCGCGCAGCGTCCAGAGGCCGACCGCCGAATCCGGCAGCTTCTCCAGCTTCGCGAACAACGTCGCGCCGGCGAACTGGCCGGCCACGACGAGCCCCGTGATCGCCACCAGTGCGAACAGACCGCCCGCGACGACACGATCGAGGCGCGTCGCGGTTTTCAGCAGCACGGCGCTTGCACACATGCCCCACAGCAGCGACATGACCATGACAAGCGCAATCACCGCGCCGACCTCGACGGGATCAGTGATCGCGTCGAAATGCAACAGGCGGCCGGCGCCGAACCAAGCCGCACCGGACAGCGCGCTCAGGAACACGCCGACCAACAGACGCTTTTTCATCGTGGCACCTCCGACGTGTCACGTGCCGTCGACCGCAGCGGGGCCAGCGTCTCGTGCAGCGCAGGCGAGCACACATCGAAGCGATAGACCCGACCCCGTGTGCCCTCGATGCACAGGGCCACTCGCCCTTCGGGCGACAGCGCGTAATAGGCGAACTCGATCCTGCCGGGCATGAACACCGCGCAGTACATGAGCGCTTGCGGCTGGCCGAGGCGGGCCAACTCGCGGTGCGCATGCGTGAGCCGCGTGATCGCTGCGCTCAGCTGGTCACGCAGCGTCGCGTCGGGCCCGACCGCGAGCTTGCGGGTCAAGCTGGCGATCTGCGCCCACGCGCATGTCTGCGTCCAGAGCCATGTGTCGGGATCGATCGTCGGTCGATACACTGTTCGCAACGCCGTGTCATTCGAATTCAAGATGGACGTATTACTCATCACCATGCCCTCCGCTCGAGCGGGACAAATCCCACGTGTTCAGTCGCTCGATCCCATCGCGTGCCGCGCCGGCGTCGCCCTCGCGGATTGCCGCCTCGAGCAGCACGAGCGCCTGGCGCTCGCCGTCCGGGATCACCGGCGCACCGGCCGCCTCGTCAACCGTTTGGACCGGCAGCGGCACGAGGCACGTCAGCTGCTGCAGGATCTGATTCGAACTGGCGGACAGCATCGCAACGTGCAGCTCGTGGCGCGCGATCGCATACTCCGACAGCGTGGCGGCACGCAGCCGCGTCGCGCACGCAACCGTGATGCGCGCCCGCTGCTCCGGCGTCGCGTGCAGCGCCGCATCGGCGGCCGCGATCGGCTCGAGCACGCGGCGAATCGCGGCAATGTCCGCCGCAAAGGCCGGATCCGTCCCACGCGCCAAGCGCCAGCCGACGACATGCCGATCGACGATCTGCCATTGCCGCTCGTCGACCACGCGCGAGCCGACCTTCGTGCGCACGTCGACCACCCCGCGCGCGATCAACTGGCTGACCGCTTCGCGCAGCAGCGCGCGGCTTACGCCTAACTCCTGCGCGAGCATCGCTTGCGGCGGCAGTGCGCCGGTCGCGTCGCACAACGCTGGGATCTGCTCGGCCAGCCAGTCGGCGGCCGCATGCGGTGGCCGATCGAGGGCGTCCGCGTCGGCGCGCACGGCGCGCGCGTCGAATCCAAGTTCGTTCGGCCGGGCGCTCATGCATCACCTCGCAGTAGGTTCATTTTCGTGACCGGATCAAAATAGATCTCGGTCAGGTACTTGTTCTCCATGAACAGCACGACGTCCACCGTCGTCCGGATCTCGCGCATGATGTAATCGAACGGCAGCGTCTGACCGACCGGGCTTTGCTTCACCAGCTGCGCGATCCGCGCGAACGTCGAAATCGAATCGTTCGCGTGCACGGTCGTCAGCCCGCCCTGGTGCCCCGTGTTGAGCAGCGTCAGGTAGTCCCAGGTTTCGTCGCCGCGCAGCTCGGCCAGCAACACGCGATCGAACTTCATGCGCAGGGTCGCCTTCACGATGCGGCGGGCCGGAATCGCCTCGCTGTAGAACAGATGCACGTGGTTGCGATGCAGTGGCAACGGCAGCTCGTGGGTATCCTCGATCGTCGCCAGACGCGTATCGCGCGGAATGATCGGGATCAGGTCGGCCAGCGCCTTCGTCAGCGTGGTCTTGCCCGACCCTGTGCCGCCCACCAGGACGATGTTCAGCTTGTTCAGGATCGCCAGCGTCAGGAACCGCACCACGTCGCGCTGCGCGAGCGCGTCGAGCATGTCCTGCTGGAAGCGCGCCAGACCATACGCGTTCAGCGCGCGGGCCGGATTGAAGACCGGAGTCGCGCCGCTGACATCCATCCCGTCCGAACCAGCTCGTGCCGCCGCCGCGTCGATTTCGCCCGTATTCAGCTT
Source organism: Burkholderia sp. AW33-5 (assembly GCF_053427615.1). Classification (NCBI taxonomy): domain Bacteria; kingdom Pseudomonadati; phylum Pseudomonadota; class Betaproteobacteria; order Burkholderiales; family Burkholderiaceae; genus Burkholderia; species Burkholderia sp. AW33-5. The sequence continues at coordinate 11,893 of NZ_JBSAXA010000041.1, forward strand.
CCCTGCGCCGGCCAGGCCCTCACGCACCACGTCACGAAACCCGGCAAACCGTCCGCCGGACGCGAGCTCCTGCACCGTGAAACGCGTGTTGCTCGGCACGCGGATCGTCAGCGACACGGTGCCGGGCTCGCACGCCGGCGGAATCACGATCTGGCCGCGCTCGCCATCCGGCAGCCGTACCGGCTTCTCCGGCTCGGCCGGCGACAGATGCGGCTTCGCCTTGTTGTAGATCGCCAGTGCCGGCGCAAACTGCATCAGCGCCTCAAGCGACGCGGTTGGCAGTTCATGGCGCTGCCAGCCATCCCCCGTTTCAGTCCAGCCTTCATACGGCCGGTTGATCGCGAACTCGGTCACGCCCGGCAGGCTCAGCCGGTCGATGATTCCGAGCGTCTTGAGGTGGCTGCGCACGGTGACGCTGTCGTCGTGTTGCATGTGCATGGACCCTCCGTTGAAAGATGGCGCGTTCACGGCGTGGCCAGCTCGTACACGTCGGAGAAATCGACGTCGCGCGCCACGAAGATCGTCGTCATCGACCCGTACTTCGAATACGCGGTCGGCGGGACGTTGATCGTGTTCTTCAACGTTTCGGCGGCTACGGACTCGCCGGCGCTCGACGTGTTGTTGAACTGGATCCGGTTGCTGCCGCCGCCCGAATTCGACGCCAGGCCCGACAGCGCCTGGCCAGCGTCGCCAATCAGGCTGACCATCAGCGCACCACCGAAACGCGTCCAGAAATGTGTGTCGACGTAAGCCGGGAGTCCGCTGCCGCCCAGCGCGTCCGCCGCCGGCGAGTCGAGCTGGACCTTCACGCCAAGCGGCGTCGTCAGGCGCGTCCAGATCACGAAGATTCGCGCCTGCCCCTGCATCAGTGCCTGGCGCTGCTCGCCCAGCACTTCGGAGCCACGCTCGATCAGCAGTACCTTGCCGTTGGCCGAATACACGTCCTTGGTCACGTGGCACGTGGTCATGCCCGGATAGTCGGTGACGATCACCGATCGCTGTCCGCACGGAATCGTGGTGCCGGCGATCAGCAAAAGGTCGCGGGACGGCATCAACTCGGCCTTGACCGTGTCGAGCTTCGATGGCCGGAATTTCGCGTCGAGACCGTCCTTCGCGTATTCGGTGCGCGGGCCGCCGTTGCCCGCCGCACCGGCGCTACCGGGGGTTTTCTGGTCATCGAGCTTGAGCACCACGTCGCCGTCGAGCTTGCGCATCGCCGGCGTCTCGACCGCAGGGGCCGGCGCCGCGTTGCTAGTGCCGCCCGTGTTCGTCGACGCCGTCGCCTGCGTCGCGCTCGCCGCATCCGCATGAGCCGGCTTCGCCATCGAGGCGGCTTCGGCAGCCGCGGCCGCTGCTGCGGCATCCTCTTCCTGTTTCTTCCGGATCTTCGCCTGGTCGGCCGCGAAATCGTGCCGATCGTCAGACGGCTTGTCCTTCGCCGCCTCCGCCTTCGCCGCCTCGGATTCCGCGTGGTGCTGCGCCGTCCAGCGCTTGATCGCCACGCCGACCGCGACCGTCCCGAAAATCAGGATCAGCACAAGCCCGATCACGATCGGCAGCAGCCGGAACGGGCTCTTGCGCTTCGTCCGACCGACGCCCGGCACGCCGCGCTCGCCGATGCCGGCCGGCTCAACCGGCGCCGGCATCATGTTCTGGTTGATGTCGTTACTCACCGTTCGCCTCCTTTTGCTTCACGAGTCGCACCGTGCCGGGAATCGTGGTGGCCGACGGATTCAGCTGGCCGTCGGGCCGATATGCGTTGTTGCGAATGCCGAGCACGGCGTCGCCCAGGCGCAGGTTGTAGCGGCGCGCGGTGTCGTGCACGGCGAGCACCGGCCCACGCACGTCGTCGGGATTGACGAGCGCTTCCGAGCCGTCCTCGAACACGCGATAGATCAGCGGCAGGTCACGGCTCGACTTGAACTCGAAGTAGGTGAACCGGCCGTCGTCCCACAGCGCCGTCGGCGCCAGTGTCGTGTCGCCCTGCATGTCGTAGTCGGAATTGGCCGTCGACGCGGCGTTGCCGGTCTGCTCGAGCAGCGTGCGCGCTTCCGCCGAGCGGGCCGACACCGCTGCTGCCGCTTTCGCGCGCGTGTCCGGGTAGTCGAACGTCAGCGACCAGATCGCCTGATCGTGCTTCGCGACCTGGATCAGCTTCAGCACGTAACGACGCTTGTTCGTGAGCAAGATCAGGTTCGTGCCCGCCTTCACCGCCTTCGGCTTGAAGAAGAAGCCGTTGCCCGCCGGGCCCGCCGTCCAGGCCTTGCCATCGCCCATGCCGCCACCTTCGAGTTTTTCGCCCTTCTCGAACTCGATGACCGTCGCCTCACCGGGGCGGTAGGCGATCTGATAGGTTTCGGTCGGGTTGTACACCGCACAGGCAACGTGCGGATCGCTGCCGCATGCGCCCGGCACCACTTCGGCCGCGGCCGGCTGCACCACCGAGAACACGGCAGCCGCGATCGCCGATGCGCCGAGCGCTTTCTGGAATCGGATGTTCATTCGCTGGCCCCTCCCTGCGCGCGCGTCGGCGCTGATTCCGACGACGTCGCGGCCGACGGCATCTGCGCGACACCATCTGTTACGCTGCGCGTCCAGTCGCGGTCGACCGAGTAGCTGGTCACCCGGAAGCCTGTCGGATTCAGCACCTGTTCGTTGCTCTTGGTCGGCAGATCGCCCATCTCGTAGGTGATCGTCGCGACCCAGTATTCCGTTTTCGGCGGCACCGGCGTCGAGCCGCCCTGCATCGCCAGCGAAATCGTCTTCTTCGAGAAAAACACCTGGGCGGTGGAGCCCACGAAGGTGATCGCACCCGGCTGGGCGATCACGCGGAATTTGTCGGTCAGCACGTTCTGCGGCGAGTTCTTGCGGCTGTACAGCGCTGCGTACTGCGTTTGCTCGCGCGGCGAGTTCATCAGCGTCACGTTGTCGTACGCATCCTGAATCGCGTACCAGTCGTAGCTCTCGCGCAACTTCACGTAGTCGCGCAACGCCTTGCGCAGCTCGAGTTCACCGAACGTCACCGAGCCGCTACGCGCGACGTCGATCACCTGCACGTCGCCCGTCGCGGTGTTGTCTTTGATGATGACAGGCGGCGTCGGTCTCTTTAGTTGTACTAAGGCAGCCGAACCAAGAATAGAAACCAGAGCGACGAACATGGCGCCACCCGCGACGCGCCAGGCGATTTTCGTCAGGTTCTCCTGCGTCGCCTGCTTGGATTTTTCGAACGCGAGCGCTTCCTTGAAATACGTGCGCGCCATCTCGCGCGGATCGGCGTCGGCGAGCTTTGCCGCGATGGCCTGCAGCGCGGCCGCGTAGTTGCCGTCGGCCACAAGCGCGGCAGAAATGCCCTGCGGCTCGGCCGATTTTTTTCTGATCCACTTCATTGCGCGCTCCCCTGTGTCGTATGGTTCACGGGCATCCACGGCCCGCTCGGTTGCGTCGGCTTTGGCGCCGACGAGCACGCCGCAAGCAGCACGGCGCTGCAAAGCACGACGATGAATTTCATGTTCCACTCCTATGGTTGGTTCGCCAGCTCGTACCGGAAACGTACAAGCTGGCGGACAAGCTCTGTGTTAATTGCCCTTCTTCTGGTATTCGGCACCAGGGGCAACGAGGTGCCCGGATGCCTTGTCGATCGTCAGCGCTACGGGCACTCCGGCCATCATCATCAGTTTCCCGTCCGCATACAGTGCCGAAGAACGCTGCACCTTGAACGCATCTTTCGCGCTCTCTGCGGCGAGATTCGGCACTTTGCTCGCGACGTAGAAGTCGTTCCCATCGCCATTACGGCTGATCACCATCTCCGGCGAGCCACGACCGCTCAGCTTCTCCCAGTTGCCAATAAACTCCTCGCCGTCTTTCTTTCCGCAACCGGACTGCGTCAGCGCCATGATGACCATCGTTGCTGCTGTCACGAATCGAAGTGCCCTCATTACCTACTCCTAGTAGTTGTCAAGATCATGCGCGGCCGAGCGAGTTGCTAGGCGCCGCCGACGCTCCACCACGGCCCCCGCCCATCAACTTCATCGCCTTCATGGCGGAACTGGCCGCGTTGCCGATCTTACCGACCATTGACGAGATACCAACGCCACCAGCCAGTTGCGAAGCCAAAGACGGCATGCTCAAAGACACGACAATGAACACCAATCCGGCGCCGACGATCTTTCCCTCAATGGCGTAGGTCAGCATCACGTCCTTCGCGCTGAAGCTCGTCGGCAGTACCGAAGTCATGAACCGCACTTCGATTGCGCCGAGTGCCCCGAACAGGGCGACGAGAATGCCGTAGTTCAAGCACTGACCGACCCAGTTCTGAAAGAACTGCCGCGTAGCAGGGAACAGCGCCGCGACAACGAAAGCCGGGCCGAGCGCGAGCAGTAATCCAAGCGCAAATTTCGCGAGGATGATGTATGCAGCGGCGATAGCGAGGAACGGCACACCGACCAAAATGATGCACGCCGCGAGCACGGATACCTCGATATAGAGGCCGATGTCGGTAATGCTGAGTCCTTCGTACAAACTCTTGATCGCGTCGAAATAGAGACTCAACAGCGTGTCGAGGCCGTTGCTGAGATCGTTCCCCCCCATCAAGGCACGGCTGAGATCGTCTCCCAATCCGTTGAAGAACGGCACCACGTATTCGCTGTAGTAGCTGATGTTCATCCCCGCCGTGAGCACAGCGGCCCACGCTGCCATCTTCAGCAGGAAATCCACGATCGGCTGATTCTCATGACCTCGCCAGTACGACACCAGAATGAGAAGCACGTAGAGGCTGAAGCCAGCAGCGACCAGCGGACTGATCAGCGAGATCATCTTGGCCGAGCCTGTGCTGATCGTGTTGAGTACGTCCTTGTCGAACGCATTGAACATATCGGTAAAGATTGTCAGTTGCATGGTCGCGCTCCTGGCTTACTGGTCGATCGGTTCATCATGCAGGCGACGCTGCATGTCACGATGCGCGGCCTGCTGCGCAAACTCCTTCTCGGCATCCTGGAGCTTTGCCGCCAGATCGAGACGCATCTTGTCCGCGTTGATCGACGAAATCTCGGCCGACCACCGGTTCTGCAGATCCGCCTTCGCGGCGGGATCCTGCGTCAGATTCGATTGCTGCATCAGCTGCTGAATGTTGTTCAGCCGGTCGATCGAGGCCTGATAGGCCCGCATCACCATCGCCTTGTTTGCGGACAACGTGTCATTCAGCCTTTGTTGGCCCGGCGTGTACGCGGTCAGCCCCTCCTGGCGCGCGATACTGTCGGCGACACCACTGATGCCGTTCATCTGTCCGCTCTTTACTGCGTCGTAGACCGACTGCCACTCGTCCGGCAGATAGTTGCGCAGCGCAGGGTTGTTGAGGATGTCACCCAAGCCGCGATTGCCGATCAGCGCCTGGTACTGGTTCGTGAGCGTGACGTATTGCTGCTTGAGCTGCTGCACGGTGATGATCGCCTGCGCGAGCGTCGACGCATCGAGCACCGGAATGCCCTGCGCGTACACACCGGACGACAACGACAGCGTCAGGGCCGCAGCGCCGGCGGCCAACATGGTGCGAAAAGTTTTCATGTCTGTTCCTTCGTCAAAATGTCGATTACTACTTCGCCGGCCGCCCGACGATCTCCTGCGCAGCGCCGCCCCGCGCTTGCGACAGCACCATGTGGACCTTGGTCAGCTCGCGCAGCATTTCGCCATTCAGCGGCTCGCCGGCGGCCGACGTATCCGTGGAACGCGCTTGAATCGCCGTCACCTGCACTGCAATCGCATTCAACTCTCTGAGCATTGCGCTACTCAGCGTCTCACCAGCGGCCGGCATGCCCGCCGCGTGCGCTTCGAACGCCTTCACCTGCGCGACGATCGCCTCGACATTCACGGGGCCGCCCACAACCGGGATCTGCGCGTGCGCAATCTGGATCGAGCAGGCCGCGATCGCAGCGGCAGCGATCAATTTATGGATCGGCTTCATCGCGACGCTTTCCCATTGGAGGGGAATAACCCCGTGGCCTTCGCGCGTTCGAACTCGAGCAGCTGCTTGAGCGTCGTATCGATCCCGATCAGCGTGGCCAGGATCTGTTGATTCGTGTCAGCCGACGGCGCCGGCGCCGCCTTGCCCGCGTCTGCATAGGTCGACGGCAGCGCGCCGAGATTTGCCGACAACCCCTGCGCCCTAGCCGCCCGAACTCGCGCAGTCTCCGCCTCAACCTGCGCGCCCTCCGCTTGGACTTGCGCGATCGCCGCCGAGATCGCTGTGTTATCGACGTGCAATTGGGCGTGCACCGAAGCGCCAGCCGTCAGCACCGCAAAGGCCAGCACTACCTTGATCCACTTCGTGTTCATCGTCATGCTCCCTGGTTGGCTTGCTGTTGCCGCCGGATCATCCCCAGCACGTCGAGGTCGTGCGGCACGATCGGCCGCCGCTGATGGCGAATCGCGTCGAGATACGCAAGCGCAACCGGAAAATCTGCGTTGCGCTCGTGGAGTTCGGCGGGCGTAACCCTGATCGGCCGATACGGATTTAGCGGCCGACCATTCACGGGGGACGTATAGCCCCGCCATGCCATCGCTCCGGTGAACACGAAGACAACCGCCCCCACAAGCCAATCGCCATTCATCCATTTGCAACTCGCGGCAACACCGAGCCCCACGACTAAGGGCAGGCTGCCAAACAGGATCTGAAAATTACGAACTTTCCGATCCCAAACCAGATCGTGCTCGGCCGCCCACTGCTCCAGTTGCTCACCCGTCGCCGGCCCGATGGCCGACGCGCGTTGCAGCTCCCGCAGCTCCAGTTGATCGCGCTTCATGGTCACTCGACCTCCTCCGCCAGCTCGGCCTCGGGCTTACGATCGCGCTTGCCCTTGCGGCGCTCCTGGAACAGCTTCATTCGCAGATCCGTATCGCCATGCGCGTCACGCGTGCACTCTTCCCAGATCGCGACGTTGTCGAGGCTGCTGGAGAGCACCGCGATCTCGTCGTTCATGCCGCCCAAATCCAGCGTCGCGAACGACGACTGATTGCTCTGCTTGATCAGGAACGTGCGCGACTCCTTCGACAGCGCCTTGAGCGTCCGGAACTCACGGTCGGTCAGGTTCAGAAGCTTGTAGCCATCGGGCGTCGCGTCCGGGTTCGGCAGATAGATCTTCGTCGCCGTCAGGTCGCGGATCTCGGCAAACACCGGGCACTGGATCGCGTCTTCCGGCGACTGCGAATCCAGAATCAGGAATTCGTCAGCCTTCCGGCCCGTCTTCAGCGACTTGCGGATCAGCTCCTGCGTGGTCGGGTAGCTGGCCGGCAGCCAGAACTCGGCGATCACCGTCGCGAGCAGACCGCCCTTGCGCTGCATCTGATCCTTCAGGTACAGCAGGTGCGCAAGCACCGGTTCCGTGGCGGCATAGCCC
>NZ_JBSAXA010000042.1:0-17998 GCF_053427615.1 Burkholderia sp. AW33-5
TTTTGCCATGATTCTCTTCTTTCAAAAAATATCGGTTGGTAGCTTCAGATTTACTTCGACTTCGCGCTGATGATCGCTTCAGCAACGTTGCGCGGAGCTTCAGCGTAGTGCTTGAACTCCATCGTGTACGTTGCACGACCTTGCGTCAGCGAACGCAGCGACGTCGAGTAACCGAACATTTCCGACAGCGGCACTTCGGCGCGAACGATCTTGCCGCCGCCAACCATGTCTTCCATGCCCTGGACGATACCGCGACGGCCCGACAGGTCGCCCATCACGTTGCCCATGTAGTCTTCCGGCGTCTCGACTTCGACAGCCATCATCGGCTCGAGGACGACCGGGTTCGCCTTGCGCATCGCTTCCTTGAACGCCATCGAACCGGCCATGCGGAACGCGTTTTCGTTCGAGTCAACGTCGTGGTACGAACCGAACGTCAGGTGAACCTTCACATCGACGACCGGGAAGCCAGCCAGCACGCCCGACTTCAGCGTGTCCTGGATACCCTTGTCGACCGCCGGGATGTATTCACGCGGAATCACACCACCCTTGATCTCGTCGAAGAACTCGTAGCCCTTGCCCTGTTCGTTCGGCTCGAGCGTGATGACCGCGTGACCGTACTGGCCGCGACCACCCGACTGCTTGACGAACTTGCCGTCGACGTCCTTCGCCGTCGAACGGATCGTTTCGCGGTATGCAACCTGCGGCTTGCCGACGGTCGCTTCCACGCCGAATTCACGCTTCATCCGGTCGACCAGAATTTCGAGGTGGAGCTCGCCCATGCCCGAAATGATGGTCTGGCCCGATTCTTCGTCGGTCTGCACGCGGAACGACGGGTCTTCCTGCGCCAGACGGTTCAGCGCGAGGCCCATCTTTTCCTGGTCAGCCTTGGTCTTCGGCTCGACAGCCTGCGAAATCACCGGCTCCGGGAACACCATGCGCTCGAGAACGATCGGGTTCGCCGGGTCGCACAGCGTGTCGCCCGTAGTCGCTTCCTTCAGGCCGACCGCAGCAGCGATGTCGCCTGCACGGACTTCCTTGATTTCTTCACGCTGGTTCGCGTGCATCTGCAGAATACGACCGAGGCGTTCCTTCTTGCCCTTGGTCGAGTTCAGCAGCGTGTCGCCCGAGTTGACGACGCCCGAGTACACACGGAAGAAGATCAGCTGGCCGACGAACGGGTCGGTCATGATCTTGAACGCGAGCGACGAGAACTTCTCGTCGTCCGACGCCTTGCGCTCTGCTTCTTCACCGTTCTCGAGCTCGCCCTTGACCGGCGGGATGTCGACCGGCGACGGCAGGAAGTCGATCACGGCGTCGAGCATACGCTGCACGCCCTTGTTCTTGAACGCGGTACCGCACAGCATCGGCTGGATTTCGCACGCGATCGTACGGTCGCGCAGCGCCTTGACGATGTCGGCTTCCGGCAGATCGCCTTCTTCCAGGTACTTGTTCATCAGGTCTTCGCTGGCTTCAGCAGCCACTTCGACCATCTTTTCGCGCCATTCCTTGCAGGTCTCGGCGAGTTCGGCCGGGATGTCGACGTAGTCGAACTTCGTGCCTTGCGACGCTTCGTCCCAAATGATCGCCTTCATCTTGATCAGGTCGACCACGCCCTTGAAGTTTTCTTCCGAGCCGATCGGCACCACGACCGGAACCGGGTTCGCCTTCAGGCGCAGACGGAGCTGGTCGTAGACCTTGAAGAAGTTCGCGCCGGTACGGTCCATCTTGTTGACGAACGCGAGACGGGGCACCTTGTACTTGTTAGCCTGGCGCCACACCGTTTCCGACTGCGGCTGCACGCCGCCCACTGCGCAGTACACCATGCACGCGCCGTCGAGCACGCGCATCGAACGCTCCACTTCGATCGTGAAGTCGACGTGGCCCGGGGTGTCGATGATGTTGATGCGGTGTTCCGGATAGTTGCCGCCCATGCCTTTCCAGAAGGCCGTGGTAGCAGCGGACGTGATCGTGATGCCACGCTCCTGTTCCTGCTCCATCCAGTCCATCGTTGCTGCGCCGTCGTGGACTTCACCGATCTTGTGGTTCACACCGGTGTAAAACAGAATGCGCTCGGTCGTCGTCGTCTTGCCGGCGTCGATGTGAGCGCTAATACCGATATTGCGGTAGCGCTCGATAGGAGTCTTGCGAGCCACTTTGATCCTCTACTGGGATAACACGATGCAGCCCTGCTGCATCATGCTTCAACACAAACGGGCGAGGCGCCTGAAAAGCGCACCCGCCCGGAATTTATTTCCGCAAACAGCCCAGCCAGGCGCTTAGAAACGGAAATGCGAGAACGCGCGGTTGGCTTCTGCCATGCGGTGAACTTCATCGCGCTTCTTCATCGCGCCGCCACGGCCTTCGGCCGCTTCGGTGAGTTCGCCTGCCAGACGCAGAGCCATCGACTTCTCGCTGCGCTTCTTCGCAGCCTCACGCAGCCAGCGCATCGCCAATGCCATACGACGCGACGGGCGCACTTCGACCGGAACCTGATAGTTGGCACCACCAACGCGACGGCTCTTCACTTCGACCACCGGCTTCACGTTGTTGAGCGCAACGGTGAACACTTCCAGCGGGTCCTTGCCACCCTTGGTCTGGATTTGTTCGAATGCGCCATAAACGATGCGCTCTGCGACCGACTTCTTGCCGGACAGCATCAGCATGTTCATGAACTTGGCTACATCAACGTTGCCGAACTTCGGATCCGGCAACACTTCCCGCTTGGGGACTTCGCGACGACGCGGCATGATTCTTCCTTTACCTGTTCAGTTGGAGCTGCATCCAGCCCCGCGGTCACCAACAAACCCGATCACATCTTCACGACTAACCAGCTTGGCCGGGTGACCACTTACTCGACAGCACCGGCAATCCGGCACTCCCGCCTTGACCGCCCTGCGGCGATCCCTGATCAAAAACTGCTTACTTGGCAGCCTTTGCACGCTTCGCGCCGTACTTCGAGCGCGCTTGCTTACGGTCCTTGACGCCCTGGGTATCCAGCGAGCCGCGAACCATGTGGTAACGCACACCCGGCAAGTCCTTCACACGGCCGCCGCGGATCAGCACAACCGAGTGTTCCTGCAGGTTGTGGCCTTCACCGCCGATGTACGAAATCACTTCGAAGCCGTTCGTCAGACGAACCTTGGCGACCTTACGGAGTGCCGAGTTCGGCTTCTTCGGCGTCGTCGTGTACACACGGGTGCACACGCCGCGACGCTGGGGGCAGTCCTGCAGGGCCGGGCTCTTGCTCTTCGTCGTTTCCGACTGACGGCCTTTGCGAACCAGTTGGTTGATGGTTGGCATTGTTTATTCCTGAAATTGAACAAAATCTGCACATCGATTTCGGGCAAAGCGAGAATCGACGCACAGTTGACTTCCGAACCGGCGATACGGACACGAACCTTCGAACGCGACTCGGCCCACCGAATACCGGAACCCAGCATGATATTCCGGAAATACCAACTAAGTCAACGGCTTGCGTGATTTGCCAGCCGCGCGGGCAGTTTACCGGAAGGGTCGGAACACCTGTGTCATGCCGATTCGACGACGTCGATGATCTCGTCGCCGAAGCGTTCCAGCTTGCGCACGCCCATGCCGGGGATGTGGCGCAGGTCGTCGATCGTCTCCGGCGCGTTGCGCGCGATTTCGGCCAGCGTCGCGTCGTGGAAGATCACGTAGGCCGGCACGCCGTCGGACTTCGCGGTTTCCGCGCGCCACGCGCGCAGCGCATCCCAGCGTGCGCGCTCGCGCGTGCCCATGCCGGCCGTCGGGTCGACCCGCGTGCCGCTGCGGCTCGACGACTGGCGCGTGCGCTGCGGCTTCACGTAGCGGCGCAGCGTGACCTTCTCTTCGTTCTTCAGCACAGGCTTCGCGGCCTCGGTCAGCATCAATGCGCCGAAGCCGCCATGGTCGACCGCCAGATAGCCGTACGCCACGAGCTGCCGGAAAATCGCGCGCCACTCGGGCTCGGACAGCGACGCGCCGATGCCGAACGTACTGAGCTGGTCGTGGCCGCGCTGCAGCACCTTCTCGGTGCGGCCGCCGCGCAGGATCTCGATCAGATGGCTCGAGCCGAAATTGAAGCCGCTCGCGCGCTGCGCGCGGAATACGCACGACAGCGCCATCTGCGCCTCGCGCGTCGCGTCCCACGAATCGGGCGGCTCGAGGCACGTGTCGCAGTTTCCGCACGGCTGGCTCGCCTCGCCGAAGTAGTTCAGAAGCCGCACACGCCGGCACGAGATCGTCTCGCACAGCCCGAGCAGCGCATCGAGCTTCGACGTCTGCACGCGCTTGTGCGCGTCGTCCGCATCGGACTCGTCGATCATCTTGCGCTGCTGGACGACGTCGCCGAGCCCATACGCCATCCACGCGTTCGCCGGCATCCCGTCGCGACCCGCACGGCCGGTTTCCTGGTAGTAGCCTTCGACGCTCTTCGGCAAATCGAGATGGGCGACGAAGCGCACGTCCGGTTTGTCGATGCCCATGCCGAACGCGATGGTCGCGCACATCACGATGCCTTCCTCGCGCTGGAACATTTCCTGGTGCTTCTGTCGCACCTCGAACTCCATCCCCGCGTGATACGGCAGCGCGCGCACGCCCTGTGCCTTCAGCCATTCGGCCGTTTCCTCGACCTTGCGGCGCGACAGGCAGTAGACGACGCCTGCGTCGGTCGTGCCGTCCGCGTTCGTGTGCTCCGCGCGGATGAAGTCGAGCAGCTGCGCGCGCGCGTTGTCCTTCTCGACGATCCGGTAGCGGATGTTCGGCCGGTCGAAGCTCGACACGAACACGCGCGCATCGTCGAGCGCGAGGCGATGGATGATCTCGTCTCGCGTGATCGCGTCGGCGGTGGCCGTCAGCGCGATGCGCGGCACCGACGGGAAACGCTCGTGCAGCACCGACAGCTGGATGTATTCGGGACGGAAGTCATGCCCCCACTGCGACACGCAGTGCGCCTCGTCGATCGCGAACAGGCCGATCTTCGCGCGCTCGAGCAGGTCGAGGAAGCGCCCGGTCATCAAACGCTCCGGCGCGACGTACAGCAGGTCGATCTCGCCCTCGCGCAGCGCGCGCTCGGTCGCCGCGGCCTCGGCGCCCGACAGCGTCGAGTTCAGGTAGGCCGCGCGCACGCCGACTTCGCTGAGCGCGGCGACCTGGTCCTGCATCAGCGCGATCAGCGGCGATACCACGATGCCGGCGCCCTGCCCGGCTTCGCGACGCAGCAGCGCCGGAATCTGGTAGCACAGCGACTTGCCGCCGCCCGTCGGCATCAGCACGAGGCAATCGCCGCCGCCGGCGACATGTTCGACGATCTCGCCCTGCTGGCCGCGAAATGCGGAATAACCAAAGACTTCGTCGAGGATTTCGAGGGCGCGGGACATGAATGATGAGAACGAGGACGGCGGAACGATGACCGCGATTTTAACAACCCGCTCGCGCAGCGCGCGGCGAATCGTGCAACGTTGGCCAATCGACCGAGTTCGTTCGCGCACATGACGGGCCTGCGCAAGCGTGCGGCAAGCCCGTCATGCACGTGAACGACGGATAAAAAAAACCGCCCGGCGGACCGGGCGGTTTCGACGACAGCGAATACGCAACGTGAGGCGGCTCGCGCCGCCCGTGCTTATTCGGCTGCCGGGTGTTGCGGCTCTTCCGCAGGCGCGCTCGGCGTGCCGAAGTCGAATGCCTCTTCCGCTGCGATCTGATCGAAACGCTCGCGGTCGGACATCTCCTTCGCCTTGCGTGCCTTGTGGAACGCGAGACCCGTACCGGCCGGGATCAGACGGCCGACGATCACGTTTTCCTTCAGACCGCGCAGATCGTCGCGCTTGCCCATGATCGCCGCTTCGGTCAGCACGCGGGTCGTTTCCTGGAACGATGCCGCCGAGATGAACGAGTCGGTCGACAGCGACGCCTTCGTGATACCGAGGAGCACGTTGTCGTACGACGCCGGACGCTTGTTCTCGGCGATCATGCGATCGTTCTCGTCCAGCATGTCGGAACGCTCGACCTGTTCGCCCGGGATGAAGCGCGTATCACCGTTGTCGGTGATCTGCACACGACGCAGCATCTGGCGAACGATCACCTCGATGTGCTTGTCGTTGATCTTCACGCCCTGCAGACGATACACGTCCTGCACTTCGTCGACGATGTAGCGCGACAGCGCCTCGATACCCTGCAGACGCAGGATGTCGTGCGGATCGGCCGGGCCGTCCACGATCATTTCGCCCTTGTTGACGACCTGAGCATCGTGGACCAGCACCTGCTTTTCCTTCGCGATCAGGAACTCGTGCTGATTGCCTTCGAGGTCCGTGATGACGAGACGCTGCTTGCCCTTCGTGTCCTTGCCGAACGACGTCGTGCCGGTGACTTCCGCGAGAATGCCGGCATCCTTCGGCGAACGCGCTTCGAACAGTTCCGCCACCCGCGGCAGACCGCCGGTAATGTCACGCGTCTTCTGCGCTTCGGTCGGGATACGTGCGAGCACTTCACCCACCTGCACTTGCTGGCCGTCCTTCACGGTGATCAGTGCGCCGACCTGGAAGCCGATCTGCACCGCGTGTTCCGTGCCCGGGATCTTCACTTCGTCGCCGTTCGCGTCGAGCAGCTTCACCTGCGGACGCACGCTCTTCGAAGCTTGCGAACCGCGACGCTTCACGTCGATCACGACCAGCGTCGACAGGCCGGTCACGTCGTCGATCTGCTTCGCGACGGTCACGCCTTCCTCGACGTTCTCGAACTTCACCGTACCACCGTACTCGGTGATGATCGGACGCGTCATCGGATCCCACGTCGCCAGCTGCGTGCCGGCCTTGATCGCCGCGCCGTCGAGCTGCAGCAGCGTCGCGCCGTACGGGATCTTGTGACGTTCGCGCTCGCGGCCGATATCGTCGGTGATCAGCGCCTCGCCCGAACGCGAGATGACGATCTGCTCGCCCTTCGCGTTGGTGACGTAACGCATCGTCGCCGTGAAACGCACGATACCGTTGCTCTTCGCTTCGACCGACGACGCCACTGCCGCACGCGATGCCGCACCACCGATGTGGAACGTACGCATCGTCAGCTGCGTGCCCGGTTCACCGATCGACTGTGCCGCGATCACGCCGACTGCTTCGCCGACGTTCACGAGCGAGCCGCGGCCGAGGTCACGGCCGTAGCAGGCCGCGCACAGACCATAACGCGTTTCGCAGGTCAGCGGCGTGCGCACGCGCACTTCGTCGATGCCGAGGCGTTCGATTTCCTCGACCGCCGTTTCGTCGAGCAGCGTGCCCGATTCGTACAGCGTTTCCTGCGTTTCCGGGTTCACGACGTCCGCGACCGCGACGCGGCCGAGGATACGGTCGCGCAGTGCCTCGACGACCTCACCGCCTTCGACCAGCGCCTTCATCGCCACGCCGTTCGACGTGCCGCAATCGTCCTCGACCACCACCAGATCCTGCGTGACGTCGACGAGACGACGGGTCAGGTAACCCGAGTTTGCCGTCTTCAGTGCCGTATCAGCCAGACCCTTACGTGCACCGTGGGTCGAGATGAAGTACTGCAACACGTTCAGGCCTTCGCGGAAGTTCGCGGTAATCGGCGTCTCGATAATCGAGCCGTCCGGCTTCGCCATCAGGCCGCGCATACCGGCCAGCTGACGAATCTGCACCGCCGAACCCCGGGCGCCCGAGTCGGCCATCATGTAGATCGAGTTGAACGACTCCTGGCGCGTCTCGTTGCCGTCGCGGTCCGTCACCGGCTCCGTCGACAGCTGCTCCATCATCGCCTTGCCGACCGCTTCCGACGTCGCCGACCAGATGTCGACCACGTTGTTGTAGCGTTCCTGCGCGGTGACGAGACCCGACATGTACTGGCGGTCGTACTCCTTCACCTTCTTCGCGGCGTCGCCGACGATCGTTTCCTTCTGCGGCGGCACGAGCATGTCGTCCACGCAGATCGAAATGCCGGCGCGCGTCGCGAGGCGGAAACCCGACTGCATCAGCTGGTCGGCGAACACGACCGTCGCACGCAGACCGCACTTGCGGAATGCGGTGTTGATCAGGCGCGAGATTTCCTTCTTCTTCAGCGGCTTGTTCAGCACCGAGAACGGCAG
Source organism: Burkholderia sp. AW33-5 (assembly GCF_053427615.1). Lineage (NCBI taxonomy): Bacteria > Pseudomonadati > Pseudomonadota > Betaproteobacteria > Burkholderiales > Burkholderiaceae > Burkholderia > Burkholderia sp. AW33-5. The sequence goes on from NZ_JBSAXA010000042.1 coordinate 8,087, forward strand.
GCCGTGCGGCAGGATCTCCGACAGGATCGCGCGACCGACGGTCGTCGCGTACAGCGAGATCTTCGGCACGAATTGCGGCGCGCCTTCCGACGTGTCTTCGTTGCGGACCATTTCGGTGATCCGCACGTTGACGCGCGATGCCAGCTCGACTTCCTTGTTCTCGTACGCGCGGATCACTTCCGACACGCCGGTGAACGACAGGCCTTCGCCCTTGCCGTTGATCGCTTCGCGGGTCGCGTAGTACAGACCCAGCACGATATCCTGCGACGGCACGATCGACGGATCGCCGTTGGCCGGGAACAGCACGTTGTTCGACGCCAGCATCAGCGTGCGCGCTTCCATCTGCGCTTCGAGCGACAGCGGCACGTGAACGGCCATCTGGTCACCGTCGAAGTCGGCGTTGAACGCCGCGCAGACGAGCGGGTGCAGCTGGATCGCCTTGCCTTCGATCAGCACGGGCTCGAACGCCTGGATACCGAGACGGTGCAGCGTCGGCGCACGGTTCAGCATCACCGGGTGCTCGCGGATCACCTCTTCGAGGATGTCCCACACCACCGGCGTCTGGTTCTCGACTTCCTTCTTCGCAGCCTTGATGGTCGTCGCGACGCCCATCACTTCCAGCTTGTTGAAGATGAACGGCTTGAACAGCTCGAGCGCCATCAGCTTCGGCAGACCGCACTGGTGCAGCTTCAGCGTCGGGCCGACCACGATGACCGAACGGCCCGAGTAGTCGACGCGCTTGCCCAGCAGGTTCTGACGGAAACGACCGCCCTTGCCCTTGATCATGTCGGCGAGCGACTTCAGCGGACGCTTGTTCGCGCCCGTCATCGCCTTGCCGCGACGACCGTTGTCGAGCAGTGAGTCGACGGCTTCCTGCAGCATCCGCTTTTCGTTGCGGACGATGATTTCAGGGGCCTTCAGCTCGAGCAGACGCTTCAACCGGTTGTTACGGTTGATCACGCGGCGATAGAGGTCGTTCAGGTCCGACGTCGCGAAACGGCCGCCGTCCAGCGGCACGAGCGGACGCAGTTCCGGCGGCAGCACCGGCAGCACTTCGAGGATCATCCACTCGGGCTTGATGCCCGAGCGCTGGAATGCCTCGAGGACCTTCAGGCGCTTCGCGTACTTCTTGATCTTCGCTTCCGAGCCGGTGTTCTTCAGCTCGGTGCGCAGCGTCTCGACCTGCTCGTCGATGTTGATCGCGCGCAGCAGTTCACGCACGCCTTCCGCGCCCATTTCGGCACGGAATTCGTCGCCGTATTCCTCGACCTTGTTGTAGTAATCCTCTTCGGTCATGATCTGCCGCGCCTTCAGCGGCGTCATGCCCGGTTCGATCACCACGTATGCTTCGAAGTACAGCACGCGTTCGATGTCGCGCAGCGTCATGTCGAGCACCATGCCCAGACGCGACGGCAGCGACTTCAGGAACCAGATGTGCGCGACCGGCGAGGCCAGCTCGATGTGGCCCATCCGTTCACGACGCACCTTCGCCAGCGTCACTTCGACGCCGCACTTCTCGCAGATCACGCCGCGGTGCTTCAGACGCTTGTACTTGCCGCACAGGCACTCGTAGTCCTTGATCGGCCCGAAGATCTTCGCGCAGAAGAGACCATCGCGTTCCGGCTTGAACGTACGGTAGTTGATGGTCTCCGGCTTCTTCACTTCACCGAACGACCACGAACGGATCTTGTCCGGCGAGGCCAGACCGATCTTGATCGCGTCGAAAACTTCTTCCTGTTGGACTTGCTTGAATAGATCGAGCAGAGCTTTCATTGCTTTCTCTCCGTAGTCCGATTAATTGCGGTCGAGATCGATGTCGATACCGAGCGAGCGGATTTCCTTCACGAGCACGTTGAAGGATTCCGGCATGCCTGCATCGATCACGTGATCGCCCTTCACGAGGTTCTCATAAACCTTCGTCCGGCCGGTCACGTCGTCCGACTTCACCGTCAGCATTTCCTGCAGCACGTAGGACGCGCCGTACGCTTCGAGTGCCCACACTTCCATTTCACCGAAACGCTGGCCACCGAACTGCGCCTTACCACCCAGCGGCTGCTGCGTGACGAGCGAGTACGGGCCGGTCGAACGCGCGTGCATCTTGTCGTCGACCAAGTGGTGCAGCTTCAGGTAGTGCATGTAACCCAGCGTCACGCGACGTTCGAACATCTCGCCCGTGCGGCCGTCGTACAGGCGGACCTGGTTCTTCGACGGGTTCATGCCGAGCTGTTCCGCGATGTCGTCCGGGAACGCGAGGTCGAGCATCTTGCCCATTTCTTCCTCGGTCGCACCGTCGAACACCGGCGTTGCGAACGGCACGCCTTCGCGCAGGTTCTTCGCGAGTTCGAGGATCTCGTCGTCGGTGAAGCTTTCCAGGTCTTCCTGGCGGCCCGACTCGTTGTAGATCTTCGTCAGGAACACACGCAGTTCCTCGATCTTCGCCTGACGCTGCAGCATTTCGCCGATACGCCAGCCGAGGCCCTTCGCGGCCCAGCCGAGGTGCACTTCCAGAACCTGACCCACGTTCATCCGCGACGGCACGCCGAGCGGGTTCAGCACGACGTCTGCCGGACGGCCATCGGCCATGTACGGCATGTCTTCGATCGGGACGATCTTCGACACGACACCCTTGTTACCGTGGCGGCCTGCCATCTTGTCGCCAGGCTGCAGGCGGCGCTTCACCGCGAGGTACACCTTGACCATCTTCAGCACGCCCGGCGGCAGTTCGTCGCCTTGCGTGAGCTTCTTGCGCTTCTCTTCGAACGCGAGATCGAACTGGTGACGCTTTTCTTCGATCGAGTTCTTGATCGCTTCGAGCGATGCCGCTGCTTCGTCGTCCGCGAGGCGGATGTCGAACCAGTGGTAGTGGTCGAGATCTTCCAGGTAAGCCTGGTCGATCTTCGTGCCCTTCGCGAGCTTCTTCGGACCGCCGTTCGCGACCTTGCCCACCAGCATCCGTGCGAGACGCTGGAACGCGTCGCCTTCCACGATGCGCAGCTGGTCGTTCAGGTCGAGACGGTAGCGCTTCAGTTCGTCGTCGATGATCTGTTGCGCACGCTTGTCGCGCTGGATGCCTTCACGCGTGAACACCTGGACGTCGATCACGGTACCGCTCATGCCCGACGGCACGCGCAGCGACGTGTCCTTCACGTCCGAAGCCTTCTCGCCGAAGATCGCGCGCAGCAGCTTCTCTTCCGGCGTCAGCTGGGTCTCGCCCTTCGGCGTGACCTTGCCGACCAGCACGTCGCCCGCTTCGACTTCCGCACCGATGTACACGATGCCCGATTCGTCGAGACGGCCGAGCTGGACTTCCGCCAGGTTCGAGATGTCGCGCGTGATTTCTTCCGGCCCGAGCTTCGTGTCGCGTGCAACGACGTTCAGCTCTTCGATGTGGATCGACGTATAGCGATCGTCGGCCACGACCTTCTCCGAGATCAGGATCGAGTCCTCGAAGTTGTAGCCGTTCCACGGCATGAACGCGATCAGCATGTTCTGGCCGAGCGCGAGCTCGCCCAGGTCCGTCGAGGCGCCGTCGGCCAGCACGTCGCCGCGCGAGACCTTGTCGCCCATCTTCACGATCGGACGCTGGTTGATGTTCGTGTTCTGGTTCGAACGCGTGTACTTGATCAGGTTGTAGATGTCGACGCCGACTTCACCTGCGACCGCTTCGTCGTCGTTCACGCGAATCACGATACGGCCTGCGTCGACATAGTCGACGACGCCGCCCCGGAACGCCTGAACCGTCGTGCCCGAGTCGACCGCGCAGGTACGCTCGATGCCCGTACCGACGACCGGCTTTTCCGGACGCAGACACGGCACGGCCTGACGCTGCATGTTCGAACCCATCAGTGCACGGTTCGCATCGTCGTGCTCGAGGAACGGGATCAGCGAAGCGGCAACCGACACGATCTGCGACGGCGCGACGTCCATGTACTGGATGCGGTCCGGCGTGACCATCATCGTTTCGCCGGCTTCACGCGACGACACGAGTTCGTCGACCAGCGTGCCGTTCTCGTCGATCGCGGCGTTCGCCTGCGCGATCATGTAGCGGCCTTCCTCGATCGCCGACAGGTAGTCGATCTGGTCGGTCACCTTGCTGTCCACGACCTTGCGGTACGGCGTCTCGAGGAAGCCGTACTCGTTCAGGTGCGCGTACAGTGCGAGCGAGTTGATCAGACCGATGTTCGGACCTTCCGGCGTTTCGATCGGGCACACGCGGCCATAGTGGGTCGGGTGCACGTCGCGAACTTCGAAGCCTGCGCGTTCGCGCGTCAGACCGCCCGGTCCCAGTGCGGAAACACGGCGCTTGTGCGTGATTTCCGACAGCGGGTTGGTCTGGTCCATGAACTGCGACAGCTGCGACGAACCGAAGAACTCGCGGATCGCCGACGAAATCGGCTTCGAGTTGATCAGGTCGTGCGGCATCAGGTTTTCGCTTTCGGCCTGGCCGAGGCGTTCCTTGACCGCGCGTTCGACACGCACGAGACCCGCGCGGAACTGGTTTTCCGCCAGTTCGCCGACGCAACGCACGCGACGGTTGCCGAGGTGGTCGATATCGTCCACTTCGCCCTTGCCGTTGCGCAGTTCGACGAGGATCTTGATCGTCGCGAGGATGTCGTCGTCCTGCAGCGTCATCGGGCCGGTGATCTCGTCACGGCTGACGCGGCGGTTGAACTTCATACGGCCGACCTTCGACAGGTCGTACGCTTCTTCGCTGTAGAACAGACGGTTGAACAGCGCCTCGACCGCTTCTTCGGTCGGCGGCTCGCCCGGACGCATCATGCGGTAGATCGCGATGCGCGCGGCCGTCTTGTCGGTCGTTTCGTCGACACGCAGCGTCGACGAGATGTACGGACCCTGGTCCAGATCGTTCGTGTAGAGCGTCTGGATGTCCTTGATGCCCGCTTCGCGCAGCTTCTCGAGCACGCTTTCCGTGACTTCGTCGTTCGCGGTCGCGATCACTTCGCCGGTATCGCCGTCGACGACGTTCTTCGCCAGCACGCGGCCGAGCAGATAGTCTTCCGGCACCGAGATGTACTTGGTCTTCGCGGCTTCGAGGTCGCGAATGTGCTTCGCGTTGATCCGCTTGTCCTTCTGGACGATGACCTTGCCGTCGCGATCCGTGATGTCGAAGCGCGCGACTTCACCACGCAGGCGCTCGGGCACGAACTCGAGTTGCGCGCCTTCGTCCATCAGCGTGAAGTTGTCGAACACGAAGAAGTTCGCGAGGATCTGTTCCGGCGTGAGGCCGATGGCCTTCAGCAGGATCGTGACCGGCATCTTGCGGCGACGGTCGACGCGGAAGTACAGGATGTCCTTCGGATCGAACTCGAAGTCGAGCCACGAGCCGCGGTACGGAATGATCCGTGCCGAGAACAGCAGCTTGCCCGAGCTGTGCGTCTTGCCCTTGTCGTGTTCGAAGAACACGCCCGGCGAACGGTGCAGCTGCGAGACGATGACACGCTCGGTGCCGTTGATGACGAACGAGCCCGTCGGCGTCATGAGCGGAATTTCGCCCATGTACACTTCCTGCTCCTTCACTTCCTTGACGACCGGCTTGTTCGGCGATTCCTTGTCGAGAATGACGAGGCGGACCTTCGCGCGCAGCGCGGAGCAGTACGTCAGGCCACGCTGCTGGCATTCCTTGATGTTGAATGCCGGCGCGGACAACGCATAGCTCACGAACTCGAGGCGCGCGAAGCCGTTGTGCGAAACAATGGGAAATACCGATGTGAATGCGGCTTGCAAACCTTCAGGCTTGCGTTGCGTGCCAGGCACATCAGCTTGCAGAAACGTGCTGAATGATTCAAGCTGGGTGGCCAGCAAGAACGGAACTTGGTGAACGATGGGGCGCTTCGCGAAACTCTTGCGAATGCGCTTCTTCTCGGTGAAGGAATATTGCATACGATCTCCGAATCACGGCGGGTGCTGTCGAGGCGGGATACCTGGACGTTTCGAACCCGAGTGTTCACCGACTGAGACCCGATGGCCGCCCGATGGCTTGAACGAGCCGAGAAGCTTGGTGGTTGGCCGCTACCAACCGCTGGCTGACGGCAGCGGATGCCTGTGTTGCCCGCTACCCGACCAAACTTGCCTTCTGCAGTCGCTTCAGAAGACAAAGAGAAACGCCGATCGCGACCATCGCTTACGATTCGGCGGTTTTCTTTGGCTTCTGGGGCCGATTATTCGGGCTCCCGAATGAGTGCCAGAATAACGTCCCCACAAAGCACAAAAAGGCCGGCGGTGAAAATACCGCCAGCCTTCGCACAGCGCGTCGAAACTTACTTGACTTCGACCTTCGCGCCTGCTTCTTCCAGCTTCTTCTTGGCTTCTTCAGCAGCAGCCTTGTCGACGCCTTCCTTGACAGCCTTCGGTGCGCCGTCAACGACGTCCTTCGCTTCCTTCAGGCCCAGGCCCGTCAGTTCGCGAACTGCCTTGATGACTGCAACCTTGTTGCTACCTGCTTCAGCCAGGACGACCGTGAATTCGGTCTTCTCTTCTGCAGCAGCAGCAGCGCCACCGCCTGCCGGGCCAGCGACTGCCACTGCAGCTGCCGACACGCCAAACTTCTCTTCGAATGCCTTGACCAGTTCGTTCAGTTCCAGAACGGTCATCCCTTCGACTGCTGCCAGGATGTCTTCTTTTGCGATTGCCATTTGAAATACTCCTAAATTGAATTCGGATACAGCCAGCGATCAGTGACGCTGATGCACGCTCGATTACGCAGCTTCCGCTTGCTTCTTCTCGGCCAGCGCGGCAAGAGCACGCGCGAAGCCCGAAACAGGCGATTGCATAACGAACAGCAGCTTCGAGAGCAGTTCTTCACGGCTCGGGATGCTTGCCAGCGCTTGCACGCCAGCCTTGTCCATCACCTTGCCATCGAACGAACCAGCCTTGATGACCAACTTGTCATTGCTCTTGCTGAAGTCGTTGACGACCTTAGCAGCAGCAATTGCATCTTCCGAGATGCCGTAGATCAGGGGGCCAGTCATCTGCTCTGCCAGCGGAGCAAAAGGCGTACCTTCAACAGCGCGACGCGCCAGCGTGTTCTTCAACACGCGCAGGTAAACCTGTTGCTCACGCGCTTTCGCGCGCAGCTTGGTCAGATCGCCAACCGCAATTCCACGATACTCAGCCAGCACAACGGTCTGGGCCTTCGCGACTTGCGCGGCAACCTCAGCGACGACGGCTTGCTTGTCTTCTCTATTAAGCGGCACGGTTAGCCTCCAGAAACGATACGTTCGGCACGAAACCTCACGTACCTCGTTCAACAACGGCGTCCGACCTCGTTAGGAGTATTTCCACCTCACGCCGTGAATCGCTTCACGACCTGCGGCTTCACCACTGCAAAACTTTTTCGGGTTCGCCATCTGCGTTGGCTTGAATTAAGGGATCGCCTGCCTGCTGCGCCCCACCAACGGTCTTTGATAACCGGTTGCCCGCCCTGCTGCACGAACAACCGCCCAAAGCCCATGAGGCCGCTTCGCGAACGAAGCGGCCCGAATACTTGCTTACTGTGCTGCCAGCGTAGCCTGGTCGACACGCACGCCGACACCCATCGTGCTCGACAGTGCGATCTTGCGCAGGTAGACGCCCTTGCTCGTTGCCGGCTTGGCCTTCTGCAGCGCTTCGATCAGTGCCGACAGGTTCGAACGCAGTGCGGTCGATTCGAACGATGCACGGCCGATGGTCGCGTGGATGATACCGGCCTTGTCGACACGGAATTGCACCTGACCAGCCTTCGCGTTCTTGACTGCAGTCGCGACGTCCGGCGTGACCGTGCCGACCTTCGGGTTCGGCATCAGGCCGCGCGGGCCGAGGATCTGACCGAGCGTACCGACGATACGCATCGTGTCCGGCGAAGCGATCACGATGTCGAAGTCCATCTGGCCAGCCTTGATCTGCTCAGCCAGGTCTTCCATACCGACGATTTCCGCGCCTGCCGCACGAGCCTGCTCGGCCTTGTCGCCTTGTGCGAACACGGCAACGCGAACCGACTTGCCCGTACCTGCCGGCAGAACGACCGAACCACGAACGACTTGGTCCGACTTCTTCGCGTCGATGCCGAGCTGGACTGCGACGTCGATCGATTCGTTGAACTTCGCGCTCGCGCATTCCTTCACGAGTGCCAGTGCGTCTTCGATCGCGTACAGCTTCTGACGGTCGACCTTGGCGGCAAATGCCTGACGGCGCTTGGAGATCTTAGCCATTTACACGCCCTCCACAGTGATGCCCATCGAGCGTGCGCTACCAGCGATGGTGCGAACGGCTGCGTCCAGATCAGCTGCCGTAAGGTCCGGCATCTTGGTCTTCGCGATTTCTTCGGCTTGAGCGCGCGTGATCGAACCGACCTTGTCGGTGTGCGGCTTGCTCGAGCCCTTGTCCACCTTCGCCGCCTTCTTGATCAGGACGGTCGCCGGCGGCGTCTTCATCACGAACGTGAAGCTCTTGTCAGCGTATGCCGTGATGACCACCGGCACCGGCAGACCCGGCTCCATGCCTTGAGTCTGCGCGTTGAACGCCTTGCAGAACTCCATGATGTTCAGGCCGCGCTGGCCCAGTGCCGGACCGACCGGCGGCGACGGGTTGGCTTTACCTGCAGGAATCTGCAGCTTGATAAAGCCGACAATCTTCTTTGCCATTTGTAAACCTCGTTGGAACGCCAGACGGCGTTCGGTGAGTGATAACGCGCGTTCGCCGTTGGCTACTGACGCTCCTCAACGGCCATAACGCGAGCCGTAAGCGCGAAGGTGGGCAGCCGAGGCTGCCCACCGAATCGGGATCAAACTTTTTCGACCTGACCGAACTCGAGTTCGACCGGGGTAGAGCGGCCAAAGATGGTGACCGACACACGCACGCGCGATTTTTCGTAGTTGACTTCCTCGACAGTGCCGTTGAAGTCCGTGAACGGGCCTTCCTTGACACGCACCATCTCGCCAACTTCGAACAGGGTCTTCGGGCGCGGCTTCTCGACGCCTTCCTGCATCTGCGACATGATCTTTTCGACTTCCTTCGGGGAAATCGGGGTCGGGCGGTTACGCGCACCGCCGACGAAACCCGTGACCTTCGCCGTGTTCTTCACGAGGTGCCACGTTTCGTCCGTCATCTCCATTTCCACCAGCACGTAGCCGGGGAAGAAACGACGCTCGGTTACAGCCTTGTGGCCACCTTTGACTTCGACCACTTCTTCGGTCGGAACCAGGATCTGACCGAATTTATCCTGCATGCCAGCACGTTCGATGCGCTCTTGAAGCGCGCGCTGCACGCTCTTCTCCATACCGGAGTAGGCGTGCACGACGTACCAACGCTTTCCGCTCGGGGATGCCGGAGTATCGCTCATATCATTTCCAACCCAGAATCGCCGAGAAAATCACCCATTCGATCGATTTGTCACTCAACCAGAGGAAAATCGCCATCACGAGCACGAAACCGAACACGACAAGCGTGGTTTGCGTTGCTTCCTTGCGGGTGGGCCAAACGACCTTGCGGACTTCCTTGTACGAATCCTTGGCAAATGCGATGAGGCTCTTGCCAGGCACGGACATCAGACCGACGGCCACGCCGGCGATGATACCTACCGCCAATGCGGCGCCGCGGACATACCACTGCTGGTTGGCCAGCCAGAAGAAGCCCACGAATCCGGCCAAGACCAGCAATACGCCCAGGGCCAGCATCAGCTTATCGCCGGAGGTATTTACAGTTTCGACGGATGGATTCGCCATAACACCTTAAAACAAATGCCACGTGGGACACGTGGCGATTTTTGGCAGGGGCAGAGGGAATCGAACCCCCAACCTTCGGTTTTGGAGACCGACGCTCTGCCAGTTGAGCTATACCCCTAAACCATGTTGGGGCCGGCTGCTGCCAGCCCCAAAACTGTCGATCAACGAATAACTGGCTTACTCGATGATCTTA
>NZ_JBSAXA010000043.1:0-17885 GCF_053427615.1 Burkholderia sp. AW33-5
ACTCCTATGTTTACAGTTCTCCGAAAACGCAAATAGCCACCGTACGGCGAAATCGAACTGGCCTCCGATATTCTTGTCAATCATGCGACATGACATGCGACCATTCGCGAAGCTGTTTTGACAACGTCAACAATGTCACCTGCTCACGCGCTTGATCGACGAACACGCCGACGAACAATGCAAGCATCAGCACTGTTATCGCCCCCTTGACCGGCTGACTCAACCCCATGAGATCGAGCTTCGAAGCCGACTTCGCCGCGAAGCCGAATGCAAAATCGACCAGCAGCAGGACAAGCATCATCGGCGCTGCGAGCTTCGTGACCATTTGCATCAAGGTATCGGTTTGGTGCACGACGAACGCCTCGAGAAGCACCGGCATCCGGGGAAGCGAAAGCGTGATTGGCCACCACTGATACGATTCGTATAACGTACCAAGCAGAAATGTCATGCCGCCGAACACCCAGAATGCAACCGTTGCGACTTGGGAAAGCAGCGTTGCAGTCGGTGTCGACTGCTCCCCACGCGATGGATTGGTAATCTGCACGTTGTTGTACCCCGTCAGATCGTCGATATAGCATCCCGCGCCTTCGACCGCCCAGAACACCGTGGACGCGGCGATACCGAGGACGGTTCCGATCATCGCCTCTCGCAGACCGGTCACGATCAACGTCGGGCCGTGCAGCATCTGCATGAAACTGGCCGGTTGCCCGAATGCGACGTACGAACCAAACAAGAGCACGATCGCATTGCGCACAATGCCTTGCGGCAGCCCATCGGCTGTCGGCGGGAAGATGGACGTTACGATAAATAAACGGACGGAGCAGATGCAGAGCAGCGTAACGTCATTGAGCAGCGCGCCGGCCGTCCCCTGCAAAGCGAAAAGCGAGGAATTCAAGCTGTCTCCCTATTCCGAATGCATCTCGCAAGCGCCGCTTCTTCAATCTCCTCGTCGAGCGCCTCGTCTTCCGCCTGCTCATAATCCCGGCGAATCTGCGCGATGCGCTCGTCGCATGCATCGATACGAGCCAGATTGCGTGCGATCTCAAGATTCTTTTCCTCGATGACGGCCGCAAGCGCATCGAACGCGGCATGCAGCCGCGCCTCCTCGATCTCGAGCGCACGCAGGTGCGCCCCGGCGACCTCGAGATACGCGTGATAGGCCATCAGCTCGTCGAGCGAGAAAGCCTCTGTTCCCGTTGTCAGTGTGTCGATTTGGGCCGCGTGACAGTTCACGTCGGCTGTTTTCAGCTCGACCTGCCGTGCTTTTTCTTCCAGCAGTATTTCGAGCGATTGCAGCTCGGTGCGTCGCGTTGCAAGCTCTTCGCGCAATGTTCCGTCCAGCTTGCGGCGCCGTTCGCTCGCTCGCGCAAACGCCACGACGCGACAATCACGCATCATCGACTTCGCAAACGCCGCCATCAGCGCCCCCCGCTCAATGCATACAGCTGAGCAACGGTGTCCTTGGACGCAGCATAATCGTCCGTCCGTTGCGAGAAAAACGACCGGATAGCGTCGGCCTTCTCAATTGCCTCATCCGCAAGCGGATTCGCACCCGGCTTGTACTCCCCGATTTGCAGCAATACCTCAACCTCCCGATGCTTCGCCATTAGCTCTCGAATCCGTGCCGACGCACGCATGTGACGATCGTCGACAACGAGCGGCATCACACGGGACAGGCTCCCAAGTACATCGATTGCCGGGTACTGACTTTTTGCCGCGACTTCCCGCGACAGGATCATGTGGCCGTCGAGAATACCGCGGACTTCTTCGGCGACGGGATCGCTGCCGCTTTCGTCTTCCGCGAGCACGGTATAGAGCGCCGTGATCGAACCGTTCTTGCCCATTCCAGCCCGCTCGAGCAAGCGCGGCAACTCGGCGAAAACCGACGGGGGAAACCCTCGCCGAGCAGGCGGTTCACCAGCCGCAAGACCAATTTCGCGACCGGCTCGCGCAAAGCGCGTTAACGAGTCCATCATCAGCAGCACGCGTTGCCCCCGGTCCCGGAAGTATTCGGCGATCGCCGTCGCCGCATATGCAGCCTTCGCCCGCTCCATTGACGAGCGATCCGACGTCGCACAGACGACGATCGAACGCGACATGCCTTCCGGTCCGAGAATCAATTCGATGAACTCGCGCACCTCACGCCCTCGCTCGCCGATCAGCGCGATAACATTGACATCACAAGCGGCACCGCGTGCAAACATACCTAACAGCGTACTTTTGCCGACGCCCGCCGGCGCGAAGATACCCATCCGCTGTCCCTCGCCGAGCGCCATCATCGCGTCGACGACTCGCACGCCTGTAGGCATCGTCGCGTCGATCATTCGACGACTCATCGGATCGGGTGGCGCTGCGATCAGCGGCTGCAGCGTGTCGGACGTAAGCGGCGGACCACCATCGAGTGGCTCTCCGAGCCCATCGATCACGCGGCCAAGCAGCTCCTCACCGACCGGGATCGACAACGGACGGCCGAGCCCGATCACCTGAGTGGTCCGCGAGATCTGCTCGAGTTGCGAGAACGGCGAAAGCAGGGCCACGTCACGCGAGAAACCAACGACTTCCGCCCGTTGCAGCAGTTTGCCCTCGGACGTTCGGAGCTCACACAGTTCCCCAAGCGCAACATCGAGCCCCGACACCTTGATCAGCGTGCCGATCACTTCAAGGACTCGGCCCGTGCGCACGACACCAGAAACGGCGAGAATTTCCCGCTCGATCGCATCCGCCAGGCGACTGAATTCGGCCGTGCGCAATGACTCGCCCATGTTCATGTCTCCGCTCCACGACTCGCGTCCACCTCCGCTTCCGTCGCGTCCTGCTCGGCTTCCTGCCTGTCGCGCCCCTCATTCCGATCCGCCGCAGCATCGATCGATCCGTCACTTCGCGTCGTATCAACGTCATCCGCGCCGGCTACCTCCATCGAACGCTTTAGCGCACGCGCAACGGCGCCACGCATCGCACGCAGTTGCGTATCCAGGCTCGCATCGATTGTGCCGAAGTCCGACTCGCATATGCAACTGCCAGGTGCAAGCCGTTTATCCGCCTCCACCGACATCGGAATCGGGCGGCCGAACTCACGCCAGCGCTCCTCGAGCGTGCCAAAGATCTCCTTCGCGTGATCCAGATCGTCCGCATGGACGAGGACGCGCAAATATGTTGCGCCATCCACGATTCGCTCGACCGATGCAAGGGCGCGCTCGAACAACGTTTCGCGGCTTTCAGCCCGCACGATTTGCTCGACTGCCGATGCGACAATGTCGGCCAAACGTTCACGCATTCTCAGTTGCAGCTGGTTCTGTATGTCCGCTACTTCCGCAAGACGATCCAGCCACTTGCCGAACGCTTGATCGTAGCCGTCTCGATACCCGCGCTCGGCAGCCGCGTCGTATTCGCTACGGGCGGCGGCGATCAACTCCTGTGTCCTCGCCACCGCATCCGCAATGACTCCTTCCGCCTCTTGACGGGCTGCGGCAAGCACCGCGTCGCGGTCCTCGTCGAGCGCCGCGTAGGCAGACTCGATCGACATCAATTCACCGAAACATTCTCGCGGCACAACGTCGTCGGAAAAGCCAAGTCGAGCGGAGGCGTCCGGCGGGACCTGCGCAATTTCGGCTACCCGCGGGCGCCTCAACCAAATACCCATGCATGCTCCGGCAATAATCGAGGAAGTCGAGCGAAGAGATGCTCGCCGCAGAACGCGTTGAGCCGCGGGGGCAATTCGACCAGCCAACGAGGCATGACCAGGTTACGCGGCAGGGCAAGCCGCCTCAACGTAATCAGGTCCGAGGACGGGTCCGCGCCCGTATCGCGCAACAGCAGCATCCATCCCTCGATCGACAACGTTAAGGCATCGTGAGACACCAGTGACGGCATCCCGACTTTCGCATTCAGCCACGCAGCGTCCGTCATGCCAATCGAATTCGAGTCCTGCATGAAAGCGTCCGGATGAACTCCCGTCCATGCCGAAATCCGAGAGCGAGTCTGTTTATCGATCACGAGTCGCACCTCAGCGCTCCGGAGTGATAGTGCGCGCATTCTCAGGATGGCCAGCCCGATCTCGTGAGGCAGCACATCCAGCAGCGCCAGATTCGGTATTCGCGTGGCATCGCGCGAACCATGCGTTGGCTCCCGCAAGGCCGGCTCGAGCAGCATGTCGAGCGACGGCCGTGTCACACCTGCAGCGCATGCGATCGCTTGCGAGTATTTGTCGCGCGCGGCTTCGCTCACCTGCTCGAGCGTCGCCCGCCAGACAGCGTAACGCGAGTCGTCGATCCCGAGGAGTGTGCAGGCCCACGACGGATCGGCACAACATACGGCTTTCGCGAAATTACGCCGATAGCTGTCCAACAAGGCAGCAGCGCGTTGTTGTGGCGGCGAACTCGATACGGCGACCATACATTGCGCCCTCTCAGTTCGTTCGCTGACGGCGACGCAAACGCGCAAAAAGCTCTGCAACACGCCCGGGCGGCGGCCCGTCCCCGGCCTCCTCATGCGCGCCAGCCGTCTCCCGACGGTACCGCAGCAGCATGAACACCGCAGCCGCCACGACCGACATTGCCACAAACGCCAAAAGACTTACAAGCAAGAGTGGCATGGACGACACCGCAGATTTCGGTCGCGCAGGATCGGCTGAATCCGCAGCCACCGCCGTCACGCTGACCTGGTCATAGGTCAATCCCTCGACGCTATGCATGACGAGCGTCTTGATCTGCGGAGTCAGCGCACCAATGTCGGCACTGGACCGATACTTGATGAACACGGCCGCCGACGACGGCTTGACCGTCTGCGCAAGCGGGTCGTTATTCGGAAGCACGATCTGCACACGCGCAACCAGCACGCCGTCGATCTTCGACAGCGTCGACGACAACTCCTGCGACATCCCGTAGATAAAGCGGACTCGCTCCTCGGTCGGCGTCGAAACGAGACCATCCTTCTTGAACAGGTTTCCGAGGTCATCGAACTTGCTGCGCGGCAACCCGCGCGTGCGCAGTACGTCCATTGCGTGAACAAGCTGATCGCCATCGACGTCAAGCTTCCAGTTCTTGCCGCCGTCCATCGGCTCTTTTGTTGCGTCGACGCCGTTCTCGAGGAGGGCTACTACCATCTCGTTGACGTCCTCCTCCGACAGGCCGGTATACAACTCCTTCTTACATCCGGCGAGCTGAAAGCATAACGCGAGTACGCAGAGAAGCCGCGTGGCAACGCGGTAAATCGACATGCGTCCGGATATCATTCTTTGCAGCCCTTCATACGGCCACCCGACTCGGGAGTCATTGGTTTTTCATCAGCGTCTCGACCGCGGTTTTCGACGAGTTGACGACGCTCATCTTCGCCTCCATGTCAAGCTGCGTACTCGCGATCTCATACGTCAGACGAATCGTCTCGACGTTCATCTCACTCATACTGAGCGTAGGCGCTCGTTGCTCCACGTCGGCGACATCGTTTACGCTACGCTGGATCTCCATGTCCTGTTCTGCCGCAAGCTTTGAGACCTTTTCGAGCCCCGCGCTCTGCGACGCGTGCACGGGTTCCATCGGCGCTTTCTGCATCAATGCGCTGAATTTTTCCGCGAGGTGGGCCGGCGTGCTTTGCGCCGTCCCGTTCGTGAGTTTCTCAAACGACATTTGTATCGCAGTACGACTGACGTCCACGTTCATGTCTAATCTCGCAAATAAATGGGGACAGTGAGGCCGGTCACGCGCGCAACGTGGCGCCGTATTGCGATATTTCGATCCGCTCGGCTGGCGACTCCTCGGACTCCTTCGTTCCTTGCTCAAGCTCGGCATTCAGTTCGCAGACCGACTGCGGCGGCACGAACGGGCCACCATTTCGGTTTGCATGTACTGCCTTCACCATGTCCTCACGCGCCTGAAGTGCCTTGAGGAGCACCACCGTGTCGTCGTTCGGATTGTTCGCCAGTGCCTCGCTAGCGTGCTGCTTCCACGAATCGTCGCCCTTCGTCGACAGACAGAATGCAAGCAGGGCTTTCCCGTAGTCGAATTGCGGCGCGGCTGCGCAAACGTCGGACAATGACCGAATTGCGTCGTCCCAACGTTCGCAAGCCATGCACAGAACACCATCGAGCATCTGAATCTCGGCCACATTTGGTCGCATCACCCGTAACGCATCGAGAACCAGTTCGATGTCGCACGGGTCCACCGTCACTTTCGGAAATGTCCGTAGAAGTGCGGCGGATACCGTTTCGATCAACCCACCGACAATCTCGGGACGGCATTGCAAGTATTCCGGCGTATCTGCTTTCATTTCCCACTCCCTGAACCTGGATTTGATTCGATCGACACGGCGCACCCGGCGCCGCGATACCCGACTGAACCTTAGCAAGCTTCGAGTAGGGACGTCACCGCCCTCACGAAGTACATACGTCAAATGCGAAATCGACGCGCATTTCACGCGGCACCACTTCGCCTTGCTTCGCAAATTGAGCATCGAGTTCGTGCAGATGATTCGTCTTCCATACGATGACTGGTAACGTGGCTTCGACCAACGTACCGAACGCAAAGTACGTATTCGATAGCCAAGCCGACGCATGAGCGACGATAAAACCGAAGAACCTACCGACAAGAAGCTGCGCGACGCTCGTAGGGACGGTGACGTGGCTCGCAGCACGGATCTGACTGACGCTCTGTCGATGTCGATCACCGCTCTATTTCTGATTGCGGCGGCCGATCACTTCGGTGAGGCGATGCGAGCGCTACTCAATAGCGCGCTGGAGTTCGTTTCCGCCGATCATTCGCTTGTCGCGATGACCGCGCGGCTATACAAGCTCGGCGGCATCGCGCTGTGGGCAATCGCGCCGCTCCTGCTCTTCGCGGCGCTCGCGGCCATCGCCGGTTCAGTCCTGCAAGTCGGATTGCAGATATCGCTGAAACCGGTCATGCCAAACATCAGCGCGCTCAACCCGGGTGAAGGCCTGAAGAAACTGTTCTCGCCGCGCACCGCGATCGAGTCCGTCAAGATGGTCGTCAAGGCCACGGTCATATTCTGCGTGGCGTGGAAAGCGATCGTATGGCTGTTCCCGCTCGTGGTCGGCTCGCTGTACCGATCACCGCCGGAAATGTCGCGAATCGTTTGGGAGATTCTGGCGAAGTTGCTAATCGTGATGGCAGGTCTCTTCGTTCTGGTGGGTGCAGTCGACGTGAAGCTCCAGCGCTTCATGTTCATGAAAAAGATGAAAATGTCGAAGGACGAGGTAAAGCGCGAATCCAAGAACGACGAAGGTGATCCGCTGCTCAAGGGCGAGCGCAGACGGCTTGCACGCGAACTGTCGACAGCACCGCCACAGCGCCAGGTCGCACAAGCGAATTTCGTCGTCGTCAATCCTACCCACTACGCGGTCGCCGTTCGCTACGTTCCCGACGAGCATCCGCTGCCTCGCGTGGTCGCGAAGGGTGTCGACGAGGCGGCCATGGTGTTGCGGCGGGCGGCGCAAGGCGCAAACGTACCCATAATCGGCAATCCACCGGTCGCGCGCGCGTTGTTCAAGGTGGGTGTCGATGAGCCGGTACCCGAAGAGCTGTTCGAGATCGTCGCAGCGATCCTGCGCTGGGTCGATGCGATCGGCCCGCGCCGGATTGACCACGCTTGATTTTCAGGAGCGGCCATGTTCAAGTCGTTGAAACTGCCGGCAGGTGGCGAGATCGGGATCGTCGCCATGGTCATTGCAATCATCTCGCTGATGATACTGCCGCTGCCCCCGGTCGTGATCGACATGCTGCTCGGCATCAACATCACGATCAGCGTTACGTTGCTGATGGTGACGATGTACGTCCCCGACATTTCCGCGCTATCTGCGTTTCCGTCGTTGCTGCTGTTCACGACGCTGTTTCGCCTGTCGCTCAACATCGCGTCCACCAAGTCCATCCTGCTGCATGCGGAGGCCGGCAACATTATCGAGAGTTTTGGCCAACTCGTTGTGGGCGGTAACCTCGTCGTGGGACTGGTCGTATTCGCAATCATCACGACCGTACAATTCATCGTGATCGCGAAAGGTTCCGAGCGTGTTGCAGAAGTTGGCGCCCGTTTCACACTGGATGCGCTGCCCGGCAAGCAGATGAGCATCGATGCCGATTTGCGCTCCGGCCTGCTGACCACCGAGGAGGCGCGGAGAAAGCGCGCGACGCTCGCGGTCGAAAGCCAGCTGCACGGAGGGATGGATGGTGCGATGAAGTTCGTCAAGGGTGATGCGATCGCCGGTCTCATCATCACAATGATCAACATCGTCGCGGGAATTGCCGTCGGTGTTGCGTACCACGCGATGTCGGCAGGTGATGCGGCAAACCGCTTCTCCGTTCTGTCTATCGGCGACGCAATGGTGTCGCAAATCCCGTCATTGCTGCTGTCCGTCGCGGCAGGCGTCATGATCACTCGAGTCTCGGACGAACGGACCACGAAGCGGCGTTCGCTCGGCGACGAAATCGGCCATCAACTCGGCTCGAGCGCTCGCGCGTTGTACTTTGCGGCGTTTCTGCTGCTTGGCTTCGCCGCCGTGCCGGGATTCCCCGCAGCGCTGTTCGTGGTGCTCGCCGCCGCGCTCGCGTTCGCCGGTTATCGACTGTCACGAAAAGGTTCACCGTCGTCGGGCTCGGCTCACGGACATGAGCAGGACACGCTGCGCGCGATGCAGCGCTCGGGCGCCAAAGCGGACATCCCGCCTATCCTGCCTCGCGCTCCGCTGTTCGCTTGCGCTATCGGAGTTCGGATGGCACCGGATCTCGCATCCAGTCTTGCGCTGCCACGACTCGACGAGGCACTTGATCTCGAGCGCGCACACCTGCAGGAGAACCTCGGGCTTCCTTTTCCCGGCGTAACGATGTGGATTCATCCAGCGCTCGCCCCGGCAACCTTCGAAGTATTGATTCATGATGTGCCACACCTTTGCGTCGCACTTCCGGCCCACAAGGCCATGTTGCCGCAGGAAAAACACCTGTCGGCCGCTCGCATCACGCTGACCGACGAGCAGAAGGACCGTCGCCGGGCTTTGATCGAACAAAGCGAAGCCGGCCCGCCAATCGACGCAGGCGGTCAGGCGACCCACTGGATCGACGAACAAGCAGCCACAGCAAAAGACGGCGTATGGCACGCCGAACACATTATCGCGTACACCTCGGTTGCGGCAATGCGCACTCACGCACCGCTGTTTCTGGGAATCCATGAGGTGCAATGGATCCTCGATCAGTTGTCAACCGACTCCCCCGCACTCGTCGCCGAAGTGCTGAAGATCTTGCCGTCGACGCGGATTGCCGATGTGCTACGTCGTCTGCTCGAAGAGCAGATATCGATCCGCAATGTACGTACGATCATGGAAAGTCTGATCACTTGGGGAGCGAAGGAAAAAGACATGCTGATGTTGACCGAATACGTCCGCGGCGACCTGTCGCGCTTTCTCGCTCATCGCGCAGCACAAGGCGAACGCGCATTGTCCGCGGTCCTGTTGGACATGCCGGTGGAACAGCACATTCGTCAGGCCATCAAGCAAACTCCGACAGGCAATTTCCTCGCGCTGCCTCCCGACGAGGCGAATCGACTAATCGATCGCGTTCAATCGCTTGTCGGCGAGGATCCTCGCACTGATATTGCACTCGTCACTTCGATGGACATCCGCCGCTATGTGCGCCGGATGATCGAGCGACGGATCGAATGGCTCGCCGTGTATTCGTATCAGGAACTCGGCGAACACGTCGAGTTGCGCCCGGTCGGCCGCGTGTCACTCTAACCATGACTCATATCAGTTCGCGTCAGTTGCGCATCATCCCCGGTAGCCCGACCACGACGCCGAGCCCAACGAGCAAACGCCGCGTCGACTTTGCTGCACTCGCACGCAGCCGAACGCATCGCAACCCAACTACGCGAAACGGAGCGCCGGTTCCGCACGACTCGGATGCCGGTTCGCCACCCGCGCCCTCATCAGAGTCATGTTCGGAAGCACCTCCCCAAGCCGACAGCGCGACATACTCCCCGACAGCGCCGCTCGACGAACCGCTCGATGACAATCCCGTCATGGAGCCGGCCACATGCGAAGTCCATTCTCGTGAGTTATTCGAGCATGTCCGCAATGCAATCGCCCCCGCCGTGTCGGTCATCGTCGAACGGCAGGAGCATTTTCTGCAGATCGCCGGCATGCTATCGCGCGAGATCGGCGCATTCTGCGGCGACAGCGCGATTGTCTCCGCCGGCAATTGGGAAGTACAAATGACTCTCGACCCTGAACTGCTCCCGCATACGACGCTGCACGTGGCAGTTTCGCGTTTCACCATCAGACTTCGGTTCGACGTTTCCGATCGCGAGACGCGTGATTTACTCTTGACGCATAGCAATCTGCTCGAACGCGAACTCGACAAGGTGATGCGCTCCCGCGGCGAAGCTCGCGACATCCAGCTATCTGTGTGGTAACAGGCTCTTAGAAGCTCTAACACAATGAGTTTTTCAGCTGTCGCCAGCAGATGATGCAAGCGGCGATTTTCATGAACGCCTCGTGTATGGCCGCGAGGCGTTCGAACCGGATTCGCAGGCGTCTGAAGTTGTGCAGCCATGCGAAGGTGCGCTCGACGACCCACCGGGTCTTTCCAAGGCCACTGCCGTGCGGCTCACCCCGACGGGCGATCTGCGTGGCGATGCCGGCAGCGTGCAGTGGTTTGCGATATTTGTCGTGATCGTAGCCGCGATCGGCCTGCACGACGACCGGCTTGGACAGCGGCCGTCCCCGCTTGCCACGAATGGGCGGGATGGCCTCGATGAGGGGCAACAGTTGGGTAACGTCGTTGCGGTTGGCGCCCTTGAGGATCAGCGCGAGCGGGATGCCCTGCGCTTCGGTCACGAGGTGGGGCTTTGAACCGGGTCGCGCCCGATCGGTGGGATTGGGTCCTGTTTTTGACCTGATCCCACTGCACGAATGGAGGACGAATCGATGACCACACGCGACCAGTCGATGCGATCGGCTGCTCGAAGTTTCGCCAGCAGCACCTCGTGCAGCCGGTCCCAGACACCAGCCTGTTGCCCGTCGCGCAGTCTGCGCCAGCAGCTCATGCCCGAGCTGCAACCCATCTCCTGCGGAAGCATCTCCCAGGGGATGCCGGTCAGCACCGCGCGATCGTCGAGCGGCTTGCGTCCCGGGTATCGCGTCCGGCGTGGTTTCGGTGGTGGCAGCAGCGGTTGGATCAGTGTCCACAGTTCGTCATCGAGTATCGGTTTTGCCATGGCCTCCTCGTTAGCGAAACAACGATGAGGTTAACAGAGCGTGCAGCGGGTTAACAGCCCTCGCAACTCTTTTTGTTAGAACTTCTTAACGCATGTCCTCACCAATCCACGTCGATCCGACCGCGGCCCGCCCTTGCGACCTCGCCGCCCTCGAGGCGGACGAACGATCAAACGCATCCGACGGCTCGGCAGGGCGATCGACATCGAGTCAAGCTGCCGCGCGACAAAGTACAGTATCTGCCATTGCACCGCTCTCGCCGATTCGGATCGAACCCACATTCGCACGTGCATCCAGGACGGTGTTCGACGCCCGTCTCCGAACACTTTCTGCGTCCGTCCATGGACTCGGATCATGGAACGTTTCGGTAGTCGACGACTTGCTCGTGTTCATCAATCGCCTCGTCGACGCGGCGGTGATCGAACTGTCGATAGGGCCTTCCGGCGGGGCGAGCGCGCTTCCCATGTTCATCGCCATCGATCTCGACGCACATCCCGATCTCGACATCGCGGCTTTGCCGGAGCGTGACGACGTGCTCGCGCGCGCCGCAACACCCGAGGAGATTGCATTGAGGCAAGCCATCTCCGGTATTTTGCTTGAGCCGCTCGTCAGGCATCTTGAGCATTTCGGACTACCTTCGCCGCGTGTCGTGTCGGTCATGCGACGGTGTCCGGCAGACCGGATCGACGACTGGAGCGGCCGTCCGGCGATCGAACTGTCGCTGGTGCTCGACGAGCGCCGCATCGATTGCGCGATCAGCCTGCCAGCACATGGCTACGACATCGTCGACACGCGGCTGCGAGCGCTGCCCACGGCTCGCAGGCCGGCACTGGCGATACCTGGCGCACTGATCATTGGCGTACGGCCTCTATCGGTCGACACACTTAACGCTCTGGAAGCCGGCGACGTGCTGTTACGCAGCCTCTTTCCTCATTTCGACGCGACGCTTCTCTCGACGGGTACGTCAGTCAACGAACCTTTGCGCGCCGTCGCTGCATGGGGTGCTCGCGCGCACGTGCGCATTCACGCAACAGTACAAGTTTTCGTTCAATCGTTCGTCATCTTAAAGGAGTGCTTCATGTCGGAAGATGTAGACCGGGCAAGTGCCGGGCTCGATGTCGCCACGGCCGACGAACCAACCCGGGTCGGTGAACTCGAGCTCCCGGTTCAGTTCGAGATCGACACAGTCTCTCTGCCGATCGATCAGCTTTCGGTGCTCGAACCAGGCTATGTCATCGAACTCCCGGTGGCAGTAAAGGACGCGCAGCTGAGGCTCGTCGTACATGGTCAGACTGTCGGCTACGGGGAGCTCGTGGCTGTCGGCGAGCATCTCGGTGTTCGCATCATTCAAATGGCGCATCGGCATGGTACAGTTCAGTGACATTACTGGGCTGCTGCTCGTTGTCGTCGCGATCAGTTTGTTGCCATTCATTGCGATGGTCGTTACTTCCTATGCGAAGATTGTCGTTGTGCTGGGACTCCTGCGCAATGCCCTCGGCGTGCAGCAGGTTCCTCCCAATATGGTTCTCAACGGCATCGCGATTCTGGTGTCGCTCTACGTGATGGCACCTGTCGGCATGGAGGCGGCGAAGGCGCTCAACGAACAACAACTCGCCTCGCAATCCTCTCAAGCCATGATCCAGGCGCTTGGCGCGGCACGCGAACCGTTCCGATCGTTTCTGGAGAAGCACACCCGGGAGCGCGAAAAGCGCTTCTTTATTCGCTCCGCATCCGTGATCTGGCCGAAAGAAGAGGCAGCGCTGCTGGGCGAACACGACCTCATTGTTCTCGCGCCAGCTTTCGCGCTATCGGAGTTGACCGACGCGTTCAAGATCGGCTTTCTGCTGTACATCGTATTCATTATCGTCGATCTGGTGATCGCCAATGTGCTCCTTGCGCTGGGGCTCAATCAGATCACTCCGACCAACGTCGCCATACCGTTCAAGCTGCTGCTGTTCGTTGCCATGGACGGTTGGTCCGCGCTCGTCCACGGCTTGGTCATGACTTACAAATAAGCTATCCTGACCGTCAATTGCCATGGAAATCGACTCGCTGATCCGCTTCTCCACTCAGGCCCTGCTGTTATGCCTGACCGTCTCGCTGCCGCCCGTGATCGTTGCGGCCGTCGTCGGGCTTGGCGTATCGTTCGTGCAGGCGATCACGTCGTTGCAGGATCAGACCTTGCCACAAGTCGTCAAGATGATCGCTGTCACGATCACGATCGTCATCGCCGCGCCAACGGGCTGTGCGGCGATCCTGCATTTTGCAATTCAGATGATGCAGCTTGCCGTCCCGCAATGAATGCAAACGAGCCGGCAAATAGTTCGAGGTAGCTCGTATGAACCATGCACTTCGGACTTCTATTAATCAGGCCTCTTCAGCTCAGCTGCAACAGTCGACAGACGCGCAGCAGCGCACCGCCGATCGGCAGGCGGCACGCACTAGCGCGCTGACTGCAGTGCTATATCGCGGCACGACGAGTTTCTCGTACAGCCAAGACCCTGCACCAAACGGCAGGCCTCCAAGCTCCCCCAAGATGGACGCCCTCGCGCGAAAGCGCAGGATCGCGAACCGGTTGCGTCGGAACGTCGCGAGCAAGGCCGGGGACGACGACGGCGACGACTTGCCTGCGCCTCACTTCGAGCCCGCAATGGGCGTGGACCGCGACCGCGGCGGGCGCGGGGGACGAGAACAGCCGCACGACGACCATACGGAAATAGAACCTTGCCGACCGCTTCCCCGCATACAGGCCACCGAATTACGCATCGTAGCCCCACCACGCGGCCGATTCGACGCGATCGCCGAACCGCATGCGGAACCCGGTCGAGAAAGCGAGCGTGCCGATGCGATTGCCCTGGCCTGGGAAGGCGAGATGCGTGGACTCCGGATGCGCCCCCCAAATGCGCCACGTACGGCAGAAATGCTCGAGTTGTCGCTGGATCTTCTTCTCATCCAGCGGCGCATCGGGCCGATTCCCGTCGGCACTCTCGCCAAGCTGCGCGAATCTGCCACCGCCACTCAGGCTGCTTTGCGCGCTGACCGCCTCTCTGACCGCACGATCCATGACGGCATGCAGCGGTTCAATCTGCTCTTTCCGCTGCTGTGGTTGCAAGCGGGCATGCCGAGGACAACGGCCCGTCTCGATCGCGCGATCGCCGCGCTGCTCGCGATCCGAAATGGCCTTCCGAGCAACTCGACAGCAACAAGTGAAGCCAACAATGAGCCGACACCGGCAACTCGTACTGCATCAAGCAAATGACGAATGCGTCTGTTCGCATAATGCTCTTCGCTTTCGTATTTTCGTCAAAGGAACCGATACGCCTACCTATACTGACGATTAATCGCTGGACCCTTGGAAGCGGATCGTCGCCACTTTCCATCATTACGCTGGAACGAGACCATGAAGCTGTTACGGATACTGACAGGTGTACATGCGGGAGCGCGGTTGCAGCTTGCGCCCGGCATGCATCGCATCGGCTCGGACGACGGTGCCGACATCCGTTTGACCGACTGGCAAGCGTCGGATCTTTTGCTGCACGTCACGGACGACGTCGTGCGCGCACAGTTCGTCGAACCGGATGCCGGCCAGGCGACGCCTGCCGAGAACTCACCCGAGGCGATCCTGTTCGTTGACCTGGTTCCGAAGCAATTCAATGGCACGATCCTCTGCGTAGGGCCCGACGCGACCGCTTGGCCGTCCGACTTCGAACTGTTGTCGACCCTGATGTTGCGGCGTGAAACCAAACGGGTCTGGAATCGTCGTTACGCGAGCACAGCAACTGCATGCATTGCGCTCGGCTCGATCATGCTTGCCGTCATTGCAATTACATCGTCGCAAATTAGCAGAGCCGCACCGCCGCAGAGCGCCGGCTATCGCGCGCAGCGCATCGTCGGAGCACTCGCGGCCGCACACATTGACGGACTGCAAGCACGCCCGGTCGGCAACACGGTCGTCGTAACCGGGATGCTCGCGCGCGCGACCGATGCCGCCGCGGTGCGCACGCTGCTCGCAAGCATCGCGCCCGCCGGCATCGTGAGCCGATACGACGTCGCTCAACAGGTTTCGCGCAGCATCGAGGAATCGCTCAGCGTTCCTGGCGCACAAGTCGAGTATGCAGGCGGAGGCCGTTTCGTCGTGAAAGGCTCGGCGGGCAGCCGTGAAACACTCGAAGCAGCCGTCGCGCGGATCCGCTCCGATCTCGATTCGAACGTCAAGGAAGTGACCGTCGCCGCGTCGGAAACGCCCGCCGAGACGGCGGCAGAAAACTCTACGTCGTATGCGGAAATGGTCTCGGCTGACGACGTGCAATACGCGCAGACACCGGACGGCGTAAAGCATATCTACGTGACCGATACGCCAACCACGGCAAGCGACAGCACCGCCGTGAGCGGCATCGCGCGTCCTGCGACCGACAACGCCCCCCCCCTTCCGCCCGGTGTGCCGGGCTGATCCTCTGCGGTCAATCGCATACCGCGGCTACGCCTACCTTCTGGAGAATTTTTCAATGTATGAGCCAATGGAACCTTTTGCACGGGACTTCAACGAGGTCCGTACGCTGCTGGATGACCCAGCCGGCGATGGCCGACTCCGCGAACTGTGCACCGCAATCGAAGCGGTCGCGGAACGCCTCGGCGCCGCACCTGCCGCCAACGACCTCGACCGGAGCAATCTCGCGAAGCTGTATCGTGGTTTTCTCGCGACATCCCGTGTATTAACCGGATTGCAGGAAGCAGCAAAGGCGCCGGCAACCTGACGCGCGCCACGTGCAGGCGTCATACCTGCCTGCAACACGAGCCTGTCTTGCTGCCCGGACGGCAACGTTCCGACGCAGGAAAATCGGCATTGACCGGCAGTAATAATCTTCAACTAGAGTGAGGTCATCATGGCAATCTCCCTTGGAAATTCTATCAACACGCTCCAGAACGCCTTTAATGTGGCCGACAGCGCGGCGAGCACCGCATCAAATATCGCCGGCAGAGGAGCAAGCACAGTGCAGGGCGGCACTGACACATCGTCGACCCAAGCCCAGATGCAAGCGATCAGCAATCAGATGAACACCTCGACGTTGGCGGCCGCGCAGATGCAGCTCCAGCAAGCGATGACTGCGGCGCTCACCAACGTGATGAAGAGCGGTGCCAGTAACGTGAAGAGTGCTGCGCAAGGCGGCTAATCGATGCGCATTCCGGACGCTCGTTCTTTCGAGTGCCGGGAAGCCGGCCAGTTTTCAACACACTGGCCGGCTTTTTTTCCGCCGCACTCATTGTGCCCATCGGATTTCTGAACCATGAGCACTGAGAGCTATATCCAATTAGTTCAGGATCTGTGCGCGACCGTCGGACTCGCCAATGTTGACAACGTGCTCGAGGCACGCACGATTGAAGTGGAGGGCTTTGAAGTCCGCCTCGATTGTTTCGACAACGACGCGGAAGCGATGTACGCCAATTTCCATTTCGGCACGGTAACGGCTGGCCGGACATTGACAGTATTCAAGTTGATGCTCGAAGCGAACCTGCTCATTTATGCGCAGGATCAGGCTCAACTCGGCATCGATGCCGACACAGGCGGCATCATACTGATAATTCGGTTGCCATTTAGCTGCGGTATTGACGGTCGGGAACTGGCCGACTTGCTTGCCCACTACGCGGAACACGGCCGCTACTGGCGACAAAATATTCTCGAATCGAGCGACGAAATGTTCGAGGGTATTGCTTCCGGTGAATATTTCTGGCTGCGTGCTTGATGTGCCGCGGGTCGGTGCTTCCCGTTCCAGAGGTATCACCCATTGTGAACAGCGTTCAGAAAGCGTCGACGGCAAACTCTCGATCCAATCCAGAATATCCACGCGACTCATCGCAGCGGGCTTGTCAGCTTGTTCCACTTGAGTCGACGTCGAACACAAGTTCCGCAGAAATGTCGAAGTAGACTTCATCATCGTGTTCTGGCGGAGATCATCCGACGACTCTATCTATAGGATTCCGTTACCTTTTTCGCTCTTGACCTGCGGCAGAACTTTGTGATAAATCAGGCAGTGAGTCTCGTGTCGATATTATCGGAATCCAGCCACGCTCGACGGACCGTGGCGAGAGGTTGGTAGCGATGAGCGCTGTAGGGCCGGCGCTCGTAGTAGAACTGCCGCCAGGAGTTCCCAGGAGTTCGTGGAGACACCATTTCAATGTAACTTTGCAGCAGCTTCGTACTGCAAAGGACTCATGCCGCCAAGATAGCTGTGCCGCCGAGTCTGATTTTAGAAATTTTCAATGTAATCCGAAATTTCGGTAACCGAGACAGATCGATTCTTGTAAATCCGCTTCTTTACACGCCCTTTCTTCAGACTGCTGAAAAACGATTCTGCGACAGCGTTACCCAGGCAATTGCCGTCGACTCATGCTGGGTGTATGACCGGGATTCGCGAAAAGTCCGCCACACCTCAATCTAGGTCAATGATTAAAAGGGAAATTTTGGATGCACCTTTCAGGCGATCTGTGCTTTGCCGTATCACTATCGTGTCATTGCGTCTGAGTGCCGGGCACCAGACGAGTGCGTTTTTCCGTTGCTTTTTCGACGGAGGCGCGGGTATAGAGCAGCGGGAAATATTCCCCGTTAAGCCACATCCGCGCAAGGTCGCGATAATGCGGGCTGTCCGGATCGCCCGATTCTCCGGGCAGATTCACTGCA
>NZ_JBSAXA010000044.1:0-17699 GCF_053427615.1 Burkholderia sp. AW33-5
CAAACAAGTCTTCGCTTCCGTCATCAGGTGTGATGAATCCGAAACCCTTCGCGTCGTTGAACCATTTCACTGTTCCTGTATTCATTTCCACCTCGTCGAGTAATAATACAAAAGGCGCGTCCGATCCGGACGGCACTACCCACGCAGCAGGCCCATCGGCATACCTCTGTGTATGCTGGCTTCGCAACGCCAATGCGCGTCTGACCTGGATCAAGGCTGGATGACGGATGGATTACGGATGACACGGGCTGCTGAGCGGCAACGAGCCCTACCAACGGTCGAACGCTGCAGGCTGACAAAGCCTCAGCCCTTTCTTGTAGAGCCCTACCAGGCCGTTGAATTACTGTCCGTCCTGACGTATTTTCCCTTCCGCCGTTCACGACGATCACCGCGAAGCGTTCGATTTCGGCTCGCTCGGCCGATTTCAATGCGAATGGATCAGCGTCGTGGGCTTTCCGGTGCCCGCTCTGGTGGCTCAGGCTCTCTGCGGGCGCAACGCGGCCAGCGATCTCAACCGCGTCAGGTTGTAGGCTGCCATCGTCAGGGTCAGCAGTTGGTCCTCTTTCTCGAGACCACGAACCATGACCTGTCGCAGCGGGCCTATCGTCTTGCCCCAGCCGAAGCACTGCTCGATGCCTTTCCGTTCGCGCTGGCTCAGCGCGTAGCCCAGGTGCCGAGTAGTGCGTTTATCGATCGCGCTACCGCCGCTGCGTTTCGTGTTCCGCGCCACATGCGGCGGCACGTCCGCGTCCCTGCAAGCCTTGATGAACCCACGCGTGTCGTAAGCATTGTCGGCCCCGACCGTGATGCGTCGATCTGGTCGCACGACGTCCCGCAACATCTCTGCGGCAACGTCGCGTTCGGCTCGGCCATTCGCCCGGCTAGCCTGTACATTGACCACCAGATCGTGCCGATTGTCGCTCAGTACATGACCGAGATAGCTCGGCAACGCCGGCGCCACATTGCTCTTTCGGTACAGGCGGCTGTGACCGTCGCTCTTCGATTCATGCGTTTCGTTGCTGCGCGGCTGGCCGTGCCAGTTGCCTGGCGGCCGGTCGTCGTCGCTACCATCTTTGCGACGGATGCTCTTGTGGCTAGCCCAGGCTTGAATCAGTGTGCCATCGACGCTGAAATGTTCGCCCGACAGCAGGCCCCGTTTCTGCGCCGTTTCCACGGTCGCGTTGAACAGCTCCGTCACCGCGTCGAATTCCAGTAGCCGATCCCGGTTCTTGCTGAACACCGAGTGGTTCCAAACCACATCCTCGATCGACAGGCCTACGAACCACCGGAACAGCAGGTTGTACGAGATCTGCTCGACCAGTTGCCGCTCACTGCGGATGCTGTATAGCACCTGCAACGGCATTGCCCGCATCAGTATCTCAGGCGCGATGCTCGGTCGGCCTCCCTTCACGTCGACTTCGTACATCGCCGAGAACTTCGCATCCATCTTCGACAGTGCTTCGTTCAGCCACGTCCGGATCTGGCGCAGCGGATGCGCCTGCGGAACAAATTCCTCTAGCCTCACCGTGCTGAACAACGATTCGTTGTAACCGTCCGCGCCTCGCATCTGCCTGCTCTTCCTTGATCTCGGGAGCCTACATCCTGCAGGACGGACCGACGTATTTCAACGGTCTGTTAACGCCCTGGGTACTCGGATCCCAGTGGCAGGGCAGATGCGAAGCCGAAGCCGTTAGTCTGGCTCGATTATTTGATGCTCGACTGCGTAGCGGACCAACGCTGCATCAGTACGCAGTTCAAGCTTTTCGAGCAGGCGCGCCTTGTATGTACTGACCGTCTTACCATTGACGCCTAGATCTCGCGCAATTTCGGAAATACCGTCACCGTATGCCAGCCGTTTGAGCACTTCGTTCTCTCGCACAGTTAGGCGCGCGTGCAACGGTGCATCGGGAGGAATATCAATCGCTCGCACGATGCGCTCTGCGACTTGAGCGCTCATGTACTTATGCCCGGCGAGCACGGCGTGCACCGCCTGCATCAGCTCAGTTGCAGTGCTGTCTTTCGTGACGAACCCGGACGCACCCGCGTTGAACACAGACTTTGCGCGGGTCGGTTCGGCCTTGCTGCAAAGCGCCACTATTCGCATCTTTGGGGCGCAGCGAACAAGTTGACTGATCAATTCGACCGACCTGGCGCCAATGCTCGTGAGGTCGACAATCGCAACGTCGAATGTTTCATCTTTCACTGTTTCAATCAGTGCGTTGCCATCAGACAACTCGCGAGCAACCTGATACTCGCCAGTTGTTTGAAGTATGTACCGAATTCCATCACGCGTAATGGCATGCCGTTCTGCGAGAAGTACTTTCTTCACATTCAAGCCTCGTAGCGCTTTCGCGTACGCTGGCTGCAAACGGACAGTTCGATTTGCATGCGCACGCTCGCCCTCGTGCCCCAGCAGCACGCGGCATTTTTTGTCCCCGAATCAATGAAGCGAAGCTGATCAGCGAGGTTTACTCGCCGGATTGTTGCGCGGGTTCAACCACTGGCACTGTGGACGTATGAAACCGCATACAAAACACATCCCCCTCGCAGAAGGGGTGCCGAACTTCGAATTTAGGCGATCGATTTGACAAATTCCAAACAGAAAATGTCGCGCGCACGACTCCGACACGAACGCATACGTTTGCTTCGGCATAACTACCGAGACAGGAGGTCACGGACGATATCCGCGATCCCATCGACGTCCGCATCGACCAAGCCGCGCAGTTTGCGCGCCGGATATTGGCCGAACCGGTCATTGCATTCAACGCGATCGCGCAGTCCCTCCTGGAGGAGACGCGCGACGCACGTGCCTTTTCGTCGGTACTCGGCGCGGTGCTCAGCTCGTTAATGAGCCAGACTGACACCGGGCAGTTCAGCCGCGCGAACTTGGGCAAAAGCCGCACAGCAACGAAGTCGGCTGAGGCCTTGCCAGAAAAGAGGACCCTTGTTCAGCGCCTCTGCGTCGCCAGTGTCGGCCGGTCCCGGCTGCAGACTGCCCACGCGGCTCCAACGCCGGCAGTATGTCCGCGACCGGACAATGACCGCCTAAGCCGCCAGTACGCAGACGGGCATCACCAGCCGATCCCACAGGGCACGGCATGGGAGCTCCTTACTGTGGCGCTGCGTGCGTCGTGGCCGAATAAGGTGCGAACCAGATTGCCGCTGTTGCCGCGATCCGGTGCGCACCCTTTTTTATGCGATCAAGCTCCTTTGATCGGAATCTTCTTTTCTGCCTTTTGCGCCTCGGGAGTCTTCGGCAACGTCACCGTCAACACGCCCTTCTTGAAGGTTGCTTCGATCTTGTCCTTGTCGATGCCCTGCGGCATATCGAAGTAGCGCTCGAAAGAACCGTAGCGGCGCTCGTGCAGGTAGTAGTCTTTTCTCTTTTCTTCTTTTTCTTCGTTCTTCGTACCCTTGATCGTCAGCCCGCCATTGGCTAGCTTGACCTCGACGTCCTTCTCTTCGAGGCCGGGCAGCTCCGCCGTGATCTCATAGGCCTTGTCGGTCTCGGCGACGTCTACCGCCGGCACGGACTGCAAGGCTCGTTCGCGGCGCCAGAACGGTTCAATATCGAAAACGGCGCGGCGGAACGGCAACATCTTGAAACCGCCGTCGAACTCGTCGAACAGGCGGTCGATCTCGTGGCGCAGGCTCTCCATCGGATGCCAGGTTTGCAGCCGCCACGACTGCTGGGCGCTCTCTTCTGATTTCTTGACAGGCAGTTTGCTAGTCGGCTCGCTCATCATCAACCCTCCTTCACGTTGGGAGAAATTTCATGATGGACACGTCTGCAAGCGGCCAATTGACTCAAGTCAAATTCGCATTTTGCGGCATGCATTCACGATGTTCCCGTTCCGATACGACACCAAGCGAACGTGATGATTGATTTGTATCAGTGGGAAAAACGCTTCCACTTCTACGCTGAAAATCAAGCTGGACCGAGCAGAGAGGCACGATCATGTACGAGCGAATCCTAGCGCCGATCGATGGCAGCACGACCTCCCAGCATGCTTTCGAAGTCGCGCGCGTGATTGCACGCGAGGACCGCGCAGAGCTCATTCCGCTCTATGTCGTGGAGGTTCCATTGGTCGCCTATGAAACGGCCGGCGGCGATCCGAAGTTCGTGTATGCAGCATTGCTGAAAGAAGGTGAGCGCCTGACGAACGCGGCGCTCGCGACCATGCGGCGCGACGGCATCTGTGGCATGCCGCGCGTGGTCGAGATCGACGCGCGTGGCGACAGCATTCCCGGGCGTATTCTCGAAGAAGCGCGCGCGGCCCGCTGCGATCTCGTCGTGATGGGCACGCACGGGCGGAGCGGCGTGAAGCGGCTCATGCTCGGCAGCGTCGCCGAGCATTTCGTGCGCATTTCGTGTTGCCCGGTGTTACTGGTCCCAGATACCGCTTTGCACTGCCGCCACCCCGACGGCAGCCGCACCTCGAATCCAACAACGCCGTCATGACCTGCACAAGGCCTCGTTCGGACCGTCTCCTGAAATTTTTAAGTGGACTGTCCGGCGAACAGGTTAGCGACTGCCACGCCGAAGAGCAAACGTCGTCTCCTGACGGAGCTGCCGCGTCAATTGCGGCATATCAGTGTGCTGCCGAACCTGCCCAGTTACGACCGGCCTTCCCCATGCCGCCATCCGAACGGACGGATTCGAAGGTTGCCCGCCCGAGTTCGGTCATCCAATTCTGCCAACGTCCATTCTGCGCACCCGCTCCGACCAGTCGCTGGCAGTCATGCAGTCCGATCGCCTGGCAATCGCGAAGCCAGTCGATCACCGCATTCATGCATTCGCGCTGCGCGCGTACCGACCACATTGCGGTGTCCAGTCAGATCGCCGAACTCGCCTGCGCGTACGCAGTCAACGACTATTGCCACGTGTTACCGAATGCGCGCCAGTCATGTCCATCCGCGAGGGCGGCTTGCAGCCGGTATGGCGCGTCCCGATCCCGATCGATCCGACGCTGCTGTAGAGCATGTCACTCGTTGCGCAAGTCCTTTCTGCGCGCCGGCATGCGAAGGGTAGCATCACACGCTGCCCAGCGACTGGCGGACGGCTTCGCTGGAGTTGCGCCTGTAACTCTGGACACGCGGACACCGTTAGGTTGATGACACCGCAGCACGCCTGAACTCGCGAGGCGAGCGGTATTTCAGGGCTTTATGCGGGTGGCGCTCATTGTAGGCAGTATGACTTCGCGTGAGGTAGCCTGGAACATCATCTAAATGCAGCGCGCGCTCGGAAACATCGAAGCGCGTCGAGGTCATCCAGTCCCAACTGAGCAGCTCCGGCGCATTGCCCCATGCACATGGAAAGGATCAACTTGCGTGGCACCTTTAATTGCCCAGCCGCGCTCTATGCGAAGCGGATCCTACCGAGTACCACGACCGACAACGCCATCGCAACTCCCAGTCAGCGCGCCTAACAAAGAGGTCTTTCGATCTGGCGGTGGTGGAATTTCGGGCCGACAGAACCTGCTGACAATGACCAGCAACCTTCAAGCGAAGACTAGACAGTATCGCTTTGATTTATATAGATATTTATTCGGGGCCACAAGGCAAGACCTTGCTGTGCCTGACGGCGCCCAACCGGAATAATGCGCGGAAATCAAAGGCCCCCGGTCATTAAAAGACCGCATACGGATCATCAACGCCGCCGAAGTATCGGGCTTGAATCTGCACAATGACTGAACGTCCATGGCGCGGATCCCCTTTCTTGCCCGGTTCCGCGCCGGCCGCATCGCTGCCGCACGCCCACGCCCGACACGTTTGCGACCGCATCCTGAATAGCCGAGCCTTGTGACGCCGGCATGAACATTCAGTTTCGGTGCGTCAGTCTGGCATGATACTTGGCCGCTTCTCGACGCATCCGCGTCTCTTCCGGCGACACGTAGATCGACGTCGTGCCGAGCGAGGCGTGCCCGAGCGTACGCTGTACGACCTCGAGCGCGACGCCAGCGGCCAGCATCTGCGTGCCGACCGTGTGCCGGAATGCGTGCGGCGAGGTGCCGGCGAGCTTGCGCCGCTCCGCCTCGCTCAGATCCGGCATCACCTCGAGCAGCTGCGCGATCGCCCACTGCGTGAGGCCGCGCGCCCCGCGCACCGAATAGCCGCGGGGCTTGGCTTGGTCGCCGGCCTTACCGGGTTCGCCGAATTTCTCGCGGGCCCGCGGGGTCAGCGGGATGACCAGTGGAGCCACCAGCGGCAAACCAGGCGGCCCGACCACGTCGGCCGCGTCGAAGTGCAGCCCGCGATCGGACCAGTGTGCGCGCAACGCGTCGACGCACTCGTCGCTGATCGGCACGAAGCGTTGCTTATTGCCCTTGCCGATCACCTCGAGCAGCCAGCTGGCCGGCGTGTCCTCATCCGCGGGCATCCAGACCAGCGCGGCGCGCGTCGCGGCAGCCGCCTCGGCGATCCGCAGGCCGCTATCCCCCATCACCAGCAACAGCGCACGCGCGGCGCGCCAGCGCGGCCCGCTTGGGCCCTGCAGCTCGCTGCGTTCGGCCAACGTCGCGCGCACGCGAGTCCACAGGTCGAGCGGTAACGCTCGCTCGACCTGCAGCTTGCGCACGCGCTTGACGACGCTCGGATCCGTGACGGCCGCCCAGGGGTTGCCGGCCAGATAGCGCACCGCGACTAGCCAGGTGAACGCCGCACGGATCGTGCGTACCGCATAACGCTGGCTCTCCGGCGCCAGGCCACCCGGCGCGAACGGCCGCCACCGGCCGCTCGTGCGCGCGACGGGCGGCCGGGTGAAGCGCTCACCCGGCGCGGCGAGAAACGCCTTGTAGGCCTCGCAATCCTCGACCCGCATCGACGACAGCGCGACGCCGCGCTCGGCCACGCACCAGAGCACCAGCCGCTCGAGCTCGCGCGTATACGCGCGACGCGTGGCCGGCCGATCATCGTAGCGGTGCAGATATGCCCGCACCGCCTCCAGGTCGTGCGCAGCACCCAGATAGGCAAACACGGGCGCGCGGTTCGCCCCGTGCGCGCCGGACAGGGCGTCCGGCAGCGCCAGGCGCTCGAGCGGCGCCAGCTGCTCCGCGCCGGCCGTGACGCTGATCGATGTCGGCGCCAGCGCATCGCCGGTGTCGACGTCCGGCGCGACGGTCGTGCCGATCGACGCGGCGTGACGCCGCAACCAGGCGACCAGCACGCGAGCCCGGCCGGCGCCGATGCGCGGTACCGAGCGCCACCACTGCCCGCCGCGGCGATTCACCAGCGCGACGAGCTCGCCGAGCGTGTGGATCCCCTCACCCGCCAGCCGCGCCGCGATGAGCGGCCGGAACCAGCGGCCGACCGGGTGCGCGGCCTGCGGCGCCGCAACGGCCCACTGCCCGGCTACCTGCTCGATCAGTTGCAGCGACACGGGCGTGAGGCGCGGCTCGCCGTATTTTTCGATCGCCGCCTGCAGGTGCGATTTCAATACCGGCGAGCCATCGCGCAGCGCGGCCGCCACCAGATCGTCGCGCATCGTGCGCAGCAGCTGCGCGACGTCGACCGGGTCGTCGGCGTCGCGATCGAAGTACAGCCGCTCGATCGTCTCGATCGGCAAGCCTTTCACGCGCGCGCGCAGCGCCGTGAATTCGGTGCGGCTGTAGCTGCGCAACGGAATCTGCGCGAACTGCTGGGGACGGTTGGCCATGGCTCAGCCTGCAGGGATGGGTGACGCGATCGCGTCGGCCGCGGAGACGCGCTGCAGCCGCTCGAATGCCGCGACGTAGTGATGCATCGGCACCGCGGCCAGTTGCGCATCTAGGCGTGCGAGCGCGTGCTCGACCGCGGCGCGCTCCAGATCCGTCAGTGCGCTCGGCTCGCCACGTTCGGCGCGCTCGACGCAGTCATGGATCGCCGCCTCGGCGCGTCGGCACGGTGCCGGATTCACCGGATCGAGGAAGTACGCGAGGTAGATCGCATTCAGCAGCGTCGCCAGCTGCGCGACGTCGGCGTGCGCATCGCGCAGCGCGGCGAGCGCCAGGTGATGCTTCAGCTGGATCCGGCGCAGCTCCGCGGCCGGGAGGGGCAGCAGTTGCGCCTTGGTCAGCGGCCGGCGGCAGGCGGATATGTTCTTTCGCATCGTGGATTTCATGGGCTGTAGCCGTAGGCCATCGTCCTGCGTTCCCGTTCCGTGGGGTAGTCCGTTTCTCGTCATTTCCGTGCAGGGCACAGAAGCTCCAGCAACGCCGCCGCGTTACCTTCCGGTGAAGCGTACATCCAATCGCCCGGCGTGTCCCTAATGCCTCTCTTGCCGCCCGAGTTGATGGATACGCTTAACTGACGGATCATTTTCTGAGGGCAGTCGAGTTCATAGAAGATGCTCGCTTGCGGCTGAAACACATCAAGATCCGCGATCTCTTCGTCGACCGTGATGATTCCGCGCTGCTCAGCGTCTAGGGTCTCCAACGACGCGACGGCGGCACATAAGCGCTCCGGGTCTTTGCGGCTGCCTTCTCGAGAATCTTGCCGCCGAAGTCCTTCTTAATATCGACGCCATCCAGATCCATTTGACGCAGGCACTTCGTCCAGACTCGCACATGATCGCTCGCCATCTGAGCGACTCCCTTTGCGTCGTAAAAGCATAGCGCCCGCTCGCCGAAGGATGCACCGCCGTAAACCTTCCAATCAACATGCGCCGGTTTCCCCTGGGCCAGAGCCAAGCCACTCAGGAACGCTGCAGCGATAAACAATGCCAGCCGGCGCATCTGGTCGACAAGCTTCCATTCAACAGGGCCGAGGTCGATAACCGGAATGGTCGACAACTGGCTGCCCGCTGACGAAGCGGGTAGCGACGCGATAGGCGCACGCGCGCTATAGCCGAACGTGATCAGGGTCGAGATTACGGTGATGAGCGTGGCCACGGTCACGACGGTGGACGGTTTCTGCATGATGGAGTGCTCCTTTGTGATCCCAGGTCTCAGCAGTTAGCTGCTGAGGCTGATTGCTCATTGCGCCCCGGTGCATGGCCAGCTGCTTTGTGCCAGAGTGTGCCGCTTCCGACGATTTCTAGATGTCGCCTTTCTTCACCCGCTCCCATTCGTGCTTGAGAATCGTTTGTAGGTGCGAGATCACCCCGTCGCGGGCCTGCGCGAAGCACTCACGCGCGTGGCGCATCTGCTCGGGAGTCTCGCCGGGTGGCGGGTCTGCGCATGCATCAGACAGCACGCCAAGCAACCTGACGAACTCGTTGTGCTCGTCCTCGTTCGGATTGAGTCTGAGCTTGATACGAATACCGAGTTCGGTTGCCCGCTTGCTCGCATCTGCCGCTTCGTCAAAATTGAGCCGCTGGTCCTCATCACCCAGTCCTGGTGTAGGCCGGCGAAGATCTTCCAATCGAGCAAACAGCGTCAGGTACTCGGCGACATCCTTGCGCAGCTCGTCAATCCATACCTGGCGCTTCGCTGAGATGTTGTCGGCCGCCTGACGCCGCGCTATGCGCTCCTGGAGGGTCGCTTGTCTGCGTGCAATCCACCACTGCAGCAATGGGCTCACGATCACGCTGATCAAAGCGACAGAGGCCAGCACAACCTTGTTGAACTGGTCTGCCGTCACGGACTGCAACATCTTGAGTAGCTGGTCGGTCATCCGATTGACTCCTTTCGCGGGCACGGACGGTGATCTGGTCACAGGTCAAGGTCGGCGTCCCGTCGACCATCAAAACCAGTACGTGTCGTCGCCCCAGCGCCGCAACACCTGATAATCGTGTTCGGGCAGCACGATCAAGCCCGATTCGGCCGCCTCGAGCACGCGCGTCATCTGCCCTTCTTTGATGAGGTTGCCGTGCACGCCGTAGAAGAACCAGGCGAAGCGATGGCCGATGCGCTCGTCGAACTGCGTGAGCTTCCCATACAGGCTGTACGCATCGAGCTTGCCCGTGTTCTTCAGTTCCGCGATCTTGCGGGTGTGCGCCCACCACGGGATAAAGTCGATCTGCCGCTCGCCGGCCGCGCTCGTGTAGTCCGACGTCGCGAACGCCCAGCGCTGACAGATCCGCTCGCCGGCGCGGCCCGCACTCGACGCGGCCCAGTCGTCGAAGAAGCGGCGGCCGCGCCACTGCTGCCGGTCGTAGCCGGGCGAGAGGTCGCGCACGCTGATCACACGCGCTTCGCCGGTCTCCCGGTTCGTCTCGACGAACCGGCGATCGCCTTCGCGCTGCCGGCGCTCGCGCCAGGTCGCGTCGGCAATCGCCGCAAAGCGCTGCATGTCGATCACCGCCGCGAGGCGATAGCGTGGCGCGCCGAGTTCACGCCGCTCGAACTGGGTGACGGCGGCGCCGCGCAAATAGCCCCGGCGCAGCTCATCGGCATCCGACAGGCCCCAACCGGCGCTGCGCGGGAACACCTCGCGCCCGACGAACTCTTGCTCCTCCCACACCTCGAGCTGGACAAAGTTGTCGGGGTCGCCGCCGCGGTCGTGCGCGAAGTAATGGCGCCGCGGCTGAATCTCGACCAGCCGGTAGCCGGAATCCTTATGCGCGTGCCACACCTCACGCACCGAGCCGAGCGCGGCGAGCTGCGCGTCGATCCACGCGCGGTAGTCGGCCGCGATCTCGCGCCCGTCAGCATCGACGACGCGCGCCGGCTGCTCGCCGAAGTCGTCGCGGGTCCTCACGTAGCGCGTGCCGCGAAACGCGGTGCGCGTGGCGAACGCCGTCAGCAGCTCGGCATGCTTCGGGGTGACAGGCGTCGCCGCAACGATCGTCGCGAGCACGTCGGTCTGCCCGTCGTATTCCTTGCGCATCTCTGTTATCCCTTGTCGGTCGGCAGGCACTGATACGACCAGTTGCGCGCCCGATAGGCCTGCACCGTGATGCCGGGCGAAACCTTGGTGTTGGCCTTTTCCACTTCCGCCTCGTGGCGCTCGAGGCGCGCCACGGCCTCGGTGCCGGAGCGCTGACACAGCGCTTCCGATTTGTACCCGTCGTCGGCGATCGCCACGGCGCCCGCGCCGGAAATCGATCCGCTCGCCATCAAGGCAAGCAGCCAAGTTGTTGCCATCCCGTTCTCCTAGTTCGATACCTGGTAGGCGGTGCCGCGGCCGGGCACGCCGTCGCATGCAATCTGCGTCCCCTTCTTCACGCGCATGCTGCCGTCTGCTGCCGGCTCGACGCCGCCGCGATCGATCGTGCAGTTCGTTGCGACCGCCGACGCGCCGAGCGGTTCACGGTTGAGAAAAAGCAGCGGCGAGAGGCCACCGACGATCGCGACCGTCGATGCGATCACGAGCGCGTGACCGCGAAGCCAGCGTTTCAGGTTTTCCATCAGCGTTGTCCCGGTTCGGTTGGGCGTGCCGCCGCCGGCGCGCGCTGCTTGAGGGGGATCACGTTCGCGTCGACGCGTGCGGTACGCGCACGTTTAGCCCAGGCAGATCGGCGAAATCCCCCACGTTCAGCGTCATCAACGCGTAGCCGTGCTCGATCGCCTGCGCGGCGATCCACAGGTCGTTGTAGCGCGGGCGCGGCGAGCGGCCGGTCTGCTTGACCGCGGCGGCCAGCACGCCGAACGCGGCCGCGGTGTGGCGCGTGATGTCGAGCACGGGCCGCCGCTCGAGCTGGCGCAGGTGCGCGGCGCGCCGCGCGCGTTCGGCCGCATCCGCGCAGGACTGCACGCCGAACGCCAGTTCGCCGAGCGAGATCGTCGAGATGAACACCGGAGCGTCGCCGGCGGTGTCGATCACCGCGCGCGGCGCCACCATGCCGCCGGCGAGTCCCACCCACACGCAGCTGTCGATGATCACGCCCACGGGTCACGCACTCCGTCTTCGAAGCCGGTGCGGCTGTCGTGCAGCCAGCGGGCTGCGTCCTCGGCGCCGATCATCGGCAAACCGGCGAGCGCCTGCGCGGCGTTCATGGCGGGTTCGGCGGGCACCAGGCG
Organism: Burkholderia sp. AW33-5; assembly: GCF_053427615.1. Classification (NCBI taxonomy): domain Bacteria; kingdom Pseudomonadati; phylum Pseudomonadota; class Betaproteobacteria; order Burkholderiales; family Burkholderiaceae; genus Burkholderia; species Burkholderia sp. AW33-5. The sequence continues at coordinate 11,880 of NZ_JBSAXA010000044.1, forward strand.
CGCGATCACGGTCTGGTTGCGTTCGACCACGATGGTCTCGCCGTGGCGGGCGACCTGGTCGAGGATCTGGCGGGTGTGGCGGGCCAGATCGGTGGCGGTGATGGTGGGCATGAGGGCCTCCGGATACATTGATTACGTATTATACGTATTAGGAGGAGCCGAAAGCAAGGTGGATTCCGGCCCTTTGGGGTTTTCGGTCATTAAACGCAATGCCGATAATGAGAGTTATCGGCATTTACGACGCGCCACAAAAACCCGGCCGCAGCCGGGTTTCGTTGTGGCGCGTGCACATCTCCCCAACGCGCTATAGGGCCGGCGGCCACAGTCCATAGAGGCTGGTCCGCTGCAGCTCGGCCGAACGCCATCGATACTCAGGCTTCACGTTGACGCCATCGCAAACTGATGATGATTGAGAACGTTCAACGAGCACCATCTGAGCTAGGGAGATGTCATTGAGGTAATGAAACTCCACGGAAACATAGACCGGCACCGACCATGCATTCCGAATCTTCGCCAGCATATGTGGGGGCAGTTGCTCAAAAAAGACCTCCGCCCGCCCCCGGTCGAGTCCATCGAGGGGGCCGTCGACACTACAAGGTGCGACATCGACCAGTTGAATGCTGCCGGTATCCGGCCCCTCTAGCCAGACCACCGAGTGACTTTGCTGCTCCGGTGCCACTACGAAGGTGAAATTCTCCACCGCGGACTGCCCATTGCGCGCTCGCTGCACCGTACACCGCACCCATTCCTTGCTTTGATTGCTCAAGATAAACTCGCCAAGGCCCGTCCATAGCGACACGCCTGCGACTGGCGGTTGCGCAATCCATCCCGGCGGAAGCGTGAATGGCCGTCCTGCGCCCCCATCAGATTCATGCTCAGACATATCAGTCTCCAATGAAACCCCCGAGCGGCACACAAGAGATCTCGCTTGCTGAGATGCAAGTCTGCTTGTTTTCTGAACCACGGTTAGAGGAACGTCGGAGCGAGCCGCGCGCCCAGCACTACGCGTCCTTCGCAGCGAGTCGCCACGTTGCCGTGCGTGTGCACTTTGCGGTCAGCGCGGCAACAGCGGGGTCCAGGTTACGAGAATCGGTGTTCTTCACGGCTACTCCTACTAACACACGTCAGATTGTTACTTCGCCTAGGTGCTTTGAGCAAGTTTTGGATGTTTATTTTAATTTCATAAACTTCCAAAGCTTCATCCATCCTGGTTAGCTGCGGAACTCCGGCATGATTCGCTTCATGAATTCGTCGAACAGCGGGACGGTAAATGCGGTATCGCCGTAGGTCGGACTCCAGATCATGCCTTTGCCGATCAGGCCACTCCGAATTGGGCCAAGAGATTCGACTTTACGGCCGAGTCGGGCCGCGATGTCCCCCGAGCGATGCGGGCCGGGACCGAGGTCTGCCATCGCCCGTAGATACTGCTTCTCAGCCGGCGTAAGGCGATCGAACCTTACCCGGAAGAAGCTTTCGTCCAACGCTGCGACGGCTAGCTCCGAAGCATTTGTGACATCTGCCAGTGTAATCGGACTAGCGTCCGCGACATCCCACGCGCTCTTGCCCCATTCTTGCAAAAAATAGGGGTACCCCGAGGTTTCCTGGACGATGCGCGCAACCGCATCGGGCTCGACAGCCACGCCCTCCTCCTCGGCGGGAACCGTGATGGCACGTTCGGCATCACCGGATGGGAGGGGCCCGATTTCGACAAAGTCGAACAAGCGTTCCGCGTAAGACTTCGCTTCTCCCATGCGGCCACGCAACTGGGGCAGTCCCGCGCCGATCACGGTGACCGGCAGGCGCTGTTGCGCGCAACGATGGAGGGCCGAAATCAGGGCAGCGAGCTGGTCCTCTTCCACATACTGAAGTTCGTCGATGAATACCGCTAATACCGTTCCGGCGGCTTGTGCGGACCGACCAACTTCCTCTAGCAACGCCGAGAGGTCCCCCTCAAGGTCACCGTTATCGGCCAATCCTGCCTCGGGAGCGTAGTCCAGTCCGACTTCGATATCGTTGTACTTGACCTTCAGCTTTCCAGCGAAGCCCGCCAATGCCTTTAGGCCCCGGATCGCGGCTTCGCGCGCCGCTTCGACCCGATTCAAGCGCAATAGCGCCAGCCTGAGCTGAGGTGCCAGGAGCGCGGGAAGTGATCGACCTTCGGGTGCTTCAATTCTTACCGTATGCACCCCGCTCTGCTCCGCATCATGGCGCATCTGGTCAAGGAGCACCGTCTTCCCTACGCCCCTCAACCCGATCAGCAATACGCTTTTCGCGGCTCGCCGGAGGCGGAGGCGCTCCAAGCATATGCGCACCTGTTCCCGTACGTCATCGCGGCCGGCCAGCTCTGGGGGCGCACTACCGGCTCCGGGCGCGAATGGATTGCGAATTGGATCCATCTTGTATCAAGTTTTATAGGTTTAAGAATATTAAATAAACTTAATGGTAGCGCACATCGTGTCCATGTCAAGTGATCGTCACGTGGTTTGATCCTTCAAGCGATTCCGCGGCGCAGTTCGCACATTCCTCGGAGGTCACGTCGTCTACTGCTGGCCGCATCCGACTCAACTCATTTGAGTAATTAAGTATCTGATGATCTGTCGCCGTATGACGGATTCGGCTCGACGGTCGCCCTTCCCTCCTCAAAAGCCTTGTGTGAAAGCGTTTTTCATCAGCTCAAACACTCACTTACTCATATACACATCCATTTGTTTTCAAATAGTTATGTGCAACCAGAAACGCTCAAACACTCATACACTCAGCTTAAATGAGGAAATCGCCATTGACACCGGCCCTCGCCCCCCCTATCATTCCGACACTTATATGAGGAACTGAAATACTCAATTGAGTTGCTCGTTGGGGTTCCTCAAACACTCATATCCTCATCACCTCGGCGTCGGTCTGCGTACCGATCGCTTGAGTACTTGAGGAACCCAAACACTCAACTCATTTACTCAAATGGAGAGCGCAGCATGCCAGGCATGATCATGTGTGTCGGAGCAGAGAAGGGTGGGGTAGGGAAGTCTACGATCGCCACTAATGTCGCCGTCCAACTAGCAACGGCCGGTGTCGATGTCGTCATTCTTGACACCGACGCACAAGCGACATGCGCGCGGTTCATAGAGCGTCGCGATTCGGCGGGCATTGAGCCGAGAATTCCGTGCGTTCAGCGAACTGGTGATGTATCAGCGACGCTGCGCGACATCGCGAATCGCTACCAAGTTGTCATCGTCGATGCGGGCGGCCGCGATTCGAAGGAACTCCGTACTGCTCTTGTCGCGGCACAGCTTCTGATCACGCCGACGCAAGCAAGTCAGGCCGACTTGGAGACACTCCCGAAAGTGAATGAGCTTGTTTCCCTTGCTCGCGGTCTCAATCCCGATCTCAAAGCTCATGCCGTACTTTCGCGAGCCCCGTCGAACCCGATGATCCGGGAAGTCGAGGATGCCAAAGAGTTGCTCGCAGAGTTCGATGAGCTTGTCTTGGCCGACTCGGTCATTCGCGATCGGAAGATCTACCGCGACGCGCTCTTAAGCGGCAACGGAGTTGTTGAGCTCGCAAACTCGCAGGCCAAGGCTGAGATTCAGCTGCTGGTCCAAGAGTTCTTCGATCTCTAAGCCTTCTCATGATCAATTGAGTAACTCAAATGAGTAAAACCAGTAAGTTCCAGATCCCGCCGCGCCCGCCGGTAGCCACGTCGACGCCTGCCCACACCGTGTCGGCAAGTACGGAAGGTGTCGACCCTGTCTCCAGAATCGCTGCGACGCAGCAGTTCGTCGACGGAGCGGCGATGGTTCAGTCCCAAGCGCCTGCTTACGCCGTCAAGCCAAAGCGACTGAATGTCGATCTTGATCCCCAGACTCACAAAAAGCTGAAGGTTGCTGCAGCGGCGGCAAATGTCGCGATGGCTGACCTAATTCGTATGTGGATTGACGAGAAGCTTGGCTGACAACGCGCGCTTTCTGTCCCGGCATATCTCTGTTTTGGGCAAGCCCCGTAGGGGCGCGTCAGGCCCGTAGGGCTGCGTCGCGGGGAGACTGTGGTCGGGTGCGGAATCCCGGCTGAGGCCGGGACTGTCCACACCCTTGCGGTGTGGACAGCGCAGCCGTCCACAGGCGGGCGCGGGAGTACTGCCTACCGTTCTTCCAGCGATGGTGATGAGCGGTCGTTGTCTCGGGTATGTCGTTTCTGCAGCGATGGTAGCTATCGTGCTTGGAGCGATGTTCTTTATGCGGTAAGGCATTCAGAGAAAGTGACTGCTTACTTTATTCAGGGTGCCGTTGATAGAGAAATATCGTTCTTCCAGCGATGGCGTCGGCACTCTGTCGTGCATGGAGCGATGATGGTCGCAGGATGGATATCGTTCTTGAAGCGATGGAAGGGGTACGCAAGCGGCTTCGGTGAGCGTTCTAGTCCTGGGTCGTACTTCCAGCGAGGGGTGTCGGGGGGATTAAAAGAAGATTAAAGAAAGATTAGCTCCTGTGGATATCAACGCTAATCCGTTGATTTTCATGGGATATTTTGAAACCCCAGCTCGCTGGAAGAACGATAGTAGCCTCGCTGGAGAGACGAGCATGCCCTCGCTGGTGAGACGACCTGCAACGCTGGAAGAACGACGTCGAGCTCACGCTGCAGAGACGAGGATCATCGCTCCATGCACGCGAACGATGCGCCCATCGCTGGAGGTACTTCCATTAGCTGCTACGACGTAGTTTTTTTGCCGAACCATCGCTGGAGAGACGAGACAAGGGTCTTGCTGGCGTTTTTCACGAACTTATACTGCTGCCATGGCTAATACCATCGTCGATCAGGTCAAAGCGATTGCCGCTCGCGCGAGTGCCGCTGGCGTGGAGATGCAATCACATCCGACACAGATTCCATTGTGGCCCGCGAACGTTCGCGGGATGCCTAATGCGCTCGCGCGCTCCGCGCTGTTCAACGTGAACAAGTCGAACGCCCCTCGTACTCGAATGGAGAAGCGGCTGATCGCAAGCGTCGAAGGTGTCGAGATCACCTTCAGCGGCGAGGAGCTTCGGCAGGACGACGCGGATGTCTTTCTTGAGGTGCTCCATCTGGCGCGCGACACGCAACTGAACGAAAAGGTCGAGTTCACCGGATATAGCTTGCTGAAGTCCCTGGGTTGGGGAACGTCGGTAAAGTGTTATGACCGCCTCGTTACGACACTGGAGCGATTGCAGGCCGGTCAGGTGAAAGTCCGTTTTTCGGGCAACAAGAAGGGTTTCGTCGGGTCGCTGATCCGCAAATTCCTGTGGAAGGAGGGTACCGAGACGGGTACCGACGGGAAGACTCGCTGGGTTGCATTTGTCGAACCGGAAATCGTTGCCCTGTTCTCCGATGACGACTACACCCGCTTGGCGCGCGAACAGCGCCAACGTTTGAGATACGAATTGTCGAAATGGCTGCATACGTATTACCACACGCATGCAGTACCGTACGCGCATTCAGTTCGGTTCCTCCATCGGCAGTGTGGTTCGCAGACGAAGGAGTTGTTCCACTTTCGTGCAAATCTGAAGAAGGCTCTCGACGAATTGGTGAAAGAGGGATTCCTCGTGAGCTGGAGCATCGAAAAGAACGATCTCGTCCACGTCGTTCGCGCCGGTCGTGCCGCCATCGCGGCCTGAATTAGCGAAACTCTCTTGCCATTGTCGGCAGCGCCGCAAGTAGCTCTGTCCGACCAACGAGCTTGAACGGGCATCACTCTCTGTCGGTTATAGTGGTGGCTGGAAACTGCCGGAGTGTGATGTGCCTCACGTTCTTGAAAGACGCCAAGCTTTGGCTCGACGCAGAATTTTGTGCGTGGGG
>NZ_JBSAXA010000045.1:0-11141 GCF_053427615.1 Burkholderia sp. AW33-5
TTCTACAGGGCAAGGATCTGACCTTCCTTGAACCCTGATGTCAAATTCATCGGCTACAATGCTGACGCGATAACTTTCTTGCGTACTTGTAAGGATCCTTGAGTATTTGATGTAAGGTATTTCGCATCTTGTCTCGTGCCGAAGCGAACCAGGATGATTCGAATGTTACGGAGCGGCGAGACGCGAGCTACTCGATCGGTTTTGCCGGGCAAAGAGGGCGATCCAGGGCGAATCGGCGGCCGCAAATCGCTTGGGGTGTCGAAACGGTTCTATGGAGCGTCGACGGGGGGCTGCCATGATGCGATTAGCCGAAGGAGTGCGGCCGATGGCATGCGGTACATGCGCTTTCGCGATGGCGTTGTAAGGGCGTTGAGGCGCGCATGGCGCATGCCAAGATCGCCCTCCCGCCACATACGAATCGAAAGGCCTGGCGTTGCAACGGCAGCGGGCTGTACCGAACTTAAAGCATTGCGCAACCTTTCCTCAATTGCATCGGACATTCTCATCGCGTCTTTACTCGATACGACTGCTCGCTCGCCTCTATCTTGTCTTCGCCCGCTTGCCGGTCCCTTTGGGCGGTTGGTGAACCCTAAGTTCATATCGGATCGATTCGGCTTCGGTCAATTGTCGAGCGAAGTGGGCAGGTATTCGGCGGCGTTGACGGTACTTGTGGCCACACCTACAGTTGTAAGCGCTTGGTAGGTGATTTCTGCGCATAAATGGAAACGAAAACTTATTTGGTGACCGGTGCGTCGGGGTTTATCGGTCGATCGCTCGTCGAGCGGCTGCAACGGAATGGCCATGTCGTGCGACGCGCGGTGAGACGGGTTGCGGACAGCGCAAATGATGTCGAGTGCCCGCTTGGCGCGTCGGTCGATACTTGGCTCAACGCCATTGACGGTGTCGATGGCGTTTTTCATCTCGCGTGGTCGACTGTGCCGCGAACGGCGAATAGTGCGCCACTCGACGACGTGGCCACCAACGTCATGGGTACCGTTGCGTTGCTCGAGGCGATGCGCCGGCACCCTGGCATTCCGTTCATCTTTGCTTCGTCGGGCGGCACCGTCTATGGGGTACCCGAAGCCCATCGGGTCTCTGAATCGCACCCGCTCCGGCCTCTCGGCGTGTACGGCGCGTCGAAGGCATCGGTCGAAGGCTATGCGATGCTCTATCGCCGCCAGTTCGGTGTGGACACACGCATCCTGCGCGTCAGCAATCCGTTCGGCCCCGGACAGAACGTCGAGGGCCAGTTAGGCGCCGCGTCGATCTTCGCTTGGCGTGCGCTGGCCGGTCTTGACATTCAGATCTGGGGTGACGGCGCGGTTGTCCGCGATTACCTCTATATCGACGATGCGGTAGATGCATTCGTCGCGACAGTGGATGCGACCAGCGCCGCGTTTGGGCACGTTGATCCCGTCTTCAACATCGGCTCCGGTGAGGGCACGTCGCTCAAGCAAATCGTCGAGACTATCGGCGGCATTCTCGGTGCGCCGGTTTGCGTCAAGTACGAGGCCGCGCGCTCATTTGACGTGCCGGTCAGCATTCTCGACGTATCCCGTGCCAAAGAGGTACTTGGCTGGGCGCCGAAGACGTCCTTCCGGGATGGCATGAGCGAGACGATTGCTCGTTTTTCAAAGAACATGGCATTTCAGCCGTGTTCAGACTGAAGGACCCCAATGGCTACCGTTTCGGTTATTGTCCCTTTTTTCAATCAGTTGAAGTATCTCCGGCAGTGCCTGGAGAGTGTCCTGAAGCAGACATTTGAGGACATCGAAGTTCTGCTCGTGAACGATGGCTCTGCAGAAGATCCGGCGGCACTTGTCCGTGCGTTGGGCGACCCTCGCATCATGTTGATCGAGCAAGCGAATGCGGGCGTGGCGATTGCGCGGAATAATGCGATTGCGGCCAGCAGCGGGGAGTTCCTGGTCTTCCTGGATGCCGACGATTGGCTTGCGCCCACGATGATCGAAGAGTTATCACAGGCGCTTATCGGCGATAAGGATGCAGGTATGGCTTACTGCGACATCGTCCGCGTAAATGAGCAGGGTGACGTGGCGGATGCGTATAAAGTTGCACATGCGCGAGCCGAACTGAATGGCAACATCTTGCCGTCGCTCATACTCGGCGGATATTTTCCGCCGGCCTGCGTGATGGTGCGCGCGTCCGCCTTGGACACGGTGGGTACCTTTGATAAGTTGCTCGGAGGGTGCTGCGACTGGGACTTGTGGATCCGGATCGCAGCATCCGGGTTTGCGGCGCGATTCGTGCCAAGAGAACTCGGCTACTACCGACTCCATGATCAGTCGATGAGCAAGGATTCCGCGCACATGCGCTCTACTGCGGAGGTGACGCTCGCGAAGAACATGGCGGCCTTTCCCAAGCAGTTGGCCGGCGCAATTCAATTGCTCATACAGACGTCGGCAGAGATCTATTCGACGAATGTCACCCTCGGGCAGGAACGGTTGCACCTGATCGAATCGCAGCAGGGACATGAGCGGGAGATTGAGCGTCTCGAAGGGATTGTTCGCCAGCTCAAGGACGATATCGAATCGCTGACGCAGGCCAAGCAATGGCTCGAACAGCAGTGGAGTAACTATAAGACGGCCAACGTTGCTTGGGAGCAGGACAAGCAACATCTTATTTCAACTCTTGCCGGGCACCGGGCCGAGATTGAACGGCTCGAAGCAATGGCGACGAAATTCAGAAGCGACATCAATGAACTTATTGCCGGGAAACAATGGTTAGAGAAAAAGTGGGACGAATGTCGCAAAATCAATGCTGAAATCGAGCTGGAAAACCAGAATCTGAAGGAATCGCTCGCGCAACAAAAGGCAGAGATCAGGCTGGCCCCACAGCCCGTCTCTGGTCGATCTGCACAGTCGGAGCGCAGTACATTAACTATGCCAATTGATCTATTTCGGGCTGCGCGGCGACGCGTGGGGGGGATTGCAAAACGGTTCGCTGGATCACCGGACGTATCAGTGAATGAAGCCGCGTTGCTACGTACATCGCCATTGTTCGATGACGCTTACTATTTGGCGACCTATCCCGACGTGGCGGATGCGGCCATCGATCCAATTGTTCATTACCTGCAGTTCGGGTGGAGGGAAGCCCGGCAGCCGAGCACGTCGTTCGACGGTAACCGCTATCTAGACGACTACCCTGACGTTCGTGCTGCCGGCGTCAATCCGCTTGTCCACTATTTGGCATTCGGCAGTCAAGAGGGGCGCCATGCCACACCTGTGATGGCGCTCACGGCGGCGCAACCGAATTCCCATGTCGAGCCGCGCGATTCCGTCGCATGCGACGTGTCAGAACGGTCGGTCGCGGGGACGAGGAAATATTCCGCGGACGAAACCCGGCAGATCATCGAACAGTCCGGCCTGTTCGATCTTGATCTGTACTGCCGGCTCAATCCCGACCTCGCAAGTTTGCCCGACCCGCTCGAGCACTACGTTAGGCATGGGGGATTCGAGGGGCGGCGTGCCCATCGGTTCTTCGACGGGCGCTGGTACACGTGGGCCTATCCGGAGGTCGCGGCAAGTGGCCTGCATCCGCTCGTCCATTACATGACGATCGGCCTGCCGCAAGGGCGTCACGGCGGGCTGCCTGCTCACGTGCTGGGTACGATCGAGAAAATGGTCGCCGAAGCCGGTGAACTGGAGTCCACGATTCTGCTCGACCCCGCATTTGCGGAACCGGCATTGCTCCCACTCAGTTACGGCGGGCAGGCGTGGTCTGGCATCGGTGCATGGCAAAGGCTTTTCGATTCGTTGCCCCACGCGTTTGAGCATATCGTGTTCGTTCCGTGGCTAGTGCGCGGAGGTGCCGACCTGGCCGCGGCAAATGTCGTCCGCGCGAGCATCCAGGAAAACGGCATCGACTCCACGCTGATCGTGTTGGCCGATTACGATCGTAGCGAGGCAATCGAATGGCTACCGCCCGGCACTCACGTGCGCATCCTTTCCGATATTGAGCCATCGCTGACGCGCGCGGACCGAGTTCAGTTGGTGGAGTCGCTGATCTTTGCGTTGCGTCCGAAGTCGGTCATGAACGTCAATAGCGGCGCTTGCTGGGACGCCATCGCAAAGAAGGGTGCCGCGTTGGGCAAGTTGACCGAGTTGTATGCCTGCCTGTTCTGCCGCGACTATACGCCGGACGGTCGCGCCGCTGGCTATGCCGATACGCATTTTCGGGACTGTGTACCGTATCTGACGAAGGTCTATTTCGACAACGCCGGTTTCATGGACGAGCTGGCTGCGGATTATGGCATTCCGGCCAGTATGCGGTCGAAGTTGGTCACACTTCATCAGCCTGTCGGCAACGTGGCGGTCGGGACGTATATGGGCGGGCCGCAAGCGGGCAACCGGGTGATGTGGGCCGGTCGTTTTTGCAAGCAGAAGAACGTCGATCTTCTGATCGAGATCGTCCGGCGTGCGCCAGACTTCCACTTCGACATTTACGGCTATGGGGATGACGCGTACGCGACGAAGCTGGCCGACGCGGAACGTGTGCTCGGTAATTTGACGGTCAAGGGTCCCTTCCCGTCGACGGCGACCCTGCCGGTCAATGATTACAATGCGTTCCTGTACACGTCGCTCTGGGATGGCTTGCCGCTCACGCTGGCCGATATCGCGTGCACGGGCATTCCCATGGTCGCGTCCGCGATCGGTGGAATTCCGGATCTCGTGACAGAGCGGACCGGCTGGCTGATCCAGTCGTATAAGGACGCCGACCCATACGTTGCCGCGTTGCGGGACATTATCCGCCGTCCCGACGAAGCAAGGCAGCGCGCAGAGCGCATGATTGGCTGGGTGCAAAGCGAGCACTCATGGGAGCAGTTCTGCGTAACCCTTCGTGTATCTCCGTCGTTTATCAACTGACCATGCCGAAGTTCGATATCACAGCAGTCATCAATGGCCACGGCGAGGGGTTGCTTGCGCATGCCTCGCTCAACAGCCTTTCGCGCAGCGCGGACGTCGCGGCTGCGGCCGGATTACGTGTCGAAATGCTTGCAGTTCTCGACAAGCCGAATGCGCTGACGTTGCAAATTTTTGAAGAATACGCGTCGCGGCGCGAGGATCTTCGAATCGTGAGGGTCGAGCATGGCGACCTAGGCTATGCGCGCAATTCTGCGGCTGACGAAGCAAACGGGAAATGGATCGGGTTTCTCGATGCGGACGACATCTGGTGTGCCGACTGGCTCGTCGCGGCGCACAAGGCCGCTGAAGCCGATCCTCGAAATGTCGCATGGCACCCTGAAGTGAACGTGTGCTTCGGCGCCACGCCCAACATCTTCCTGCACGTGGACATGGAAGATCCCAGCTTCCATGTCGCACAGCTTGCATTTACCAATGCGTGGACATCCCTCGTCTTCACATCCAGGGATTTCCTGAGATCGGTGCCGTATACGGGTACCGACTTCAAGAACCACATCGGATATGAAGATTGGGGATGGAACATTTCCGTCGTTAATAGCGGCGGACTCCACAAGATCGTTCCAAATACGTCGCATGCAATCCGGACCCGGCACACCTCCCTTGTGAAGCAGACGACGGCTGCGGGTTGCATCCCGAGGCCGTCCGATTTGTTCCGCAACGCGATCCGAAACCGGGCGGGCAAGGAAGATGAGCGACTGCTTCTCCAACAAACCGATTAATCGCTCTATATGAACGCGGCCCGTTTGCGGTGATCGTGTGTTTGGGCGGGGCAGGATGAGATGCGCTGTATCGAGCCTTGTGGCAGCCGATCCCGCCGCTGCGAGTCGTTAGAAATTCGCTGACCCAGACGTCATTCTCCGATCGAGTTCAAAGCTATTCGCGACATGCAGATTTAGCAGATGGGGCCTGCTTGGCTTGTCCTCTCACGCGCGATCGCTGTGCATCCATTGTTGCCGACTACCGGACGGGCGCCAAAATCGTAGGGCTGGCGCCGCGTAACGAATGGAGGGTATGCTTGCCCCAGTCCGGCGGATACGCGCAAACACTTGTGGTCTGTCGCGCTCCGCCAGTCCTTCTAACCGGCGCTTCGTCATGAGAGCGCGTTGTCGAACCACGGATGAATGTAATAAGCGCGCAGTCTCGAGATGCCGACGGCTTGTCGGTTTCCGCCGTCGTATATCGTCCCGATGCCGCCCAACTCGAGCAGACGCTCGTCAGCTTGGGCGTGGCCTGCGAGCACTTGCGCACAGCATCACCCGGATGTCCGATCGACCTGTATCTGGTCGATAACGGCGGGTTGGGCGATGTTAGCGCCGTGACGCACCGGCTCGACGCGCAGGGCGTCACATGCCGGGTACTCACTGGGCACGGCAATGTCGGCTACGGGCGAGGGCACAATCTCGCGATTGACCTCTCGGAGCGTCCGCTCCACCTGATCCTGAATCCGGATATCGATCTGGACGCGCAGGCTCTGGTTGTTGCGCGCAAGTTCTTCGATTCGCATTCCGATGCAGGTGCGCTCGCTCCCCGTATCGGCGACGAATCGGGCGAACTGCAATATCTCTGCCGGCGCTATCCGTCGATCATCGACCTGCTCGTGCGCGGCTTCCTGCCGGCGCGGTTCCGCCAGCCTTTCACGAACCGCCTTGCGCGCTACGAAATGCGCGATGTCATCAACGATCGCGACGTCGTGTGGGATCCCCCGATCGTCAGCGGCTGCTTCATGTTGTTCCGTACCAATGTCCTGAAAAACCTGGGCGGGTTCGATCCCCGCTACTTCCTGTACTTCGAAGACTATGACCTGAGCCTGCGCACGCACGAACTCGCCCGTGTCGCATACGTCCCGTCTGTTCGCGTGATCCACCACGGCGGCGGCGCATCCCGCAAGGGCTTCGCGCACATCCGCATGTTCGCCTCGTCGGCCTTCAAGTTCTACAACCGTTTCGGCTGGAGGCTGTGGTGACCCATCTCCTCGTTACCGGTGCAAACGGTTTCGTCGGTCGCGCGGTATGCCGCCGCGCACTGGACGCCGGGCATACCGTGACCGCCCTGGTGAGGCGCCCGGGCGGATCCATCGAAGGCGTGCGTGAATGGGTGCACGACGCCACCGATTTCGATGGCCTCGATGAAGGATGGCCAAAGGATCTGGCAGCCGACTGCGTGATCCATCTCGCGGCTCGCGTGCACGTGATGCGCGACGAGTCGCCGGATTCCGACGCCGCATTCGACGCGACCAACGTCGTCGGTACCTTGCGACTCGCTAAAGCCGCGCGCCAGCATGGCGTGCGCCGCATCGTTTATGCGAGCAGCATCAAGGCAGTCGGCGAGAGCGATGGCGGGGTACCGCTGTCGGAAGCGGTGAGTCCCGACCCGCAGGACGCCTACGGCCGCTCGAAGCTGCGCGCGGAGCGGCAACTGGCACAGTTCGGTGAGGCGAACGGGCTCGACGTCGTGGTCGTGCGCCCGCCACTCGTCTACGGTCCGACCGTCCGCGCCAACTTCCTGCGCATGATGGATGCGGTTGCGCGCGGGATGCCGCTGCCACTCGGTTCCATCCCGGCACGCCGCAGCATCGTCTACGTCGACAACCTCGCCGACGCACTGCTGCAATGCGCGATCGATCCGCGCGCGGCCGGAGAATGCTTCCACGTCGCCGACGACAACGCGCCGTCGGTCACGGGCCTGTTGCGCCTGGTCGGCGACGCGCTTGGCAAGCCGGCGCGCCTGATTGCTGTCCCTTCCGCCGTGCTGCGGACGCTCGGCGCACTGACCGGCCGCCGCGCGGCGATTGCCCGCCTGACCGGCAGCCTCCAGCTCGATACGAGTCGGATTACGCACGTGCTCGACTGGCATCCGCCTTATACGACAAGACAAGGCCTCGAAGCGACGGCCGCATGGTATCGTTTGCGCGACACACAACAATAATCGCCATGTTTCTCCCGATATCCACGTGGCCCGAAGCGGCCGCGGTGGCGCTGGCCGCAGCCATCGCGTCCACGGCCATCCTGCGCGTGCTGCTCGCGACCGGCCTTGCGTGGCGCCTTGCCACCGACATTCCGAACGACCGTTCGCTCCATACGCTGCCGACGCCGCGCGTCGGCGGATGGGGCATCGTACCGGTCTGCGTCGTTGCGCTGTTCGCGCTGGCGCCGCACTTGTGGCTGATCGCCGTCGCAGCCGCCGGACTCGCCGCGATGTCGCAGATCGACGACCGGCGCGGGCTGCCCGCCCGCGTGCGGTTCTCGGCGCACCTCGCGGCGGTCGTCGCGCTGATCGCCGTGTTTCCGGCCGACGCACCGTGGTGGTGGCTGGTCGGCGTCGGCTTCGCGATGGTCTGGTTGACGAACCTGTACAACTTCATGGACGGCGCCGACGGCCTCGCGGGCGGCATGGCGCTGTTCGGCTTCGGCGCGTATGCGGTCGCGGCGCTGACAGGCATGATGCCGTCACCCGATCTGGCCGTGGCCGGTTCGGCTGTCGCCGGCGCCGCGCTCGGCTTTCTGCTGCTGAATTTCCACCCGGCCCGGCTGTTTCTCGGCGATGCGGGTTCGATTCCGCTCGGATTCCTGGCCGGTGCGCTCGGCTATTGGGGCTGGCGGGCCGGCGTCTGGCCGATCTGGTTTCCCGCGCTGGTGTTCGCGCCCTTTATTGCCGACGCATCTGTAACACTTTTGAGACGACTGTTACGTGGCGAAAAGTTCTGGCAAGCGCACCGGGAGCATTATTATCAAAGAATGGTCCGAGCGGGCGTAGGTCACCGCCGGACCGCTCTTTATTGGTACCTCATCATGCTCGCAGGCATAATCGTCGCCGTGTGGGCAAAGGGCCGCCCGGAACTGCAGCAGTGGCTGTCGTTCTTCGCGTGGTACGGCGTCCTGGCATGTATCGGACTGTTAATCGACATGCGCTGGCGCCGGTTTCAGTCGGCCGCCGAAAATAACTCTTGAGGTTTCCCGCCGATGTTGCGATCCAAAGCATCATGGCTTTCGCTGAGCGCTTTCCTGTTTGACCTGACGGCGGTCACCGCCGCGTGGTTGTTCGCCTATCTCGTCCGATTCAACGGCAGCGTTCCGTCCGATTTCATGGTCGGCGCGCTGACGGCGCTCGTCTGGGTGCTGCCCGTCTACGCGCTGATGTTCCACGTGTTCGGCCTGTATCGCGGCCTGTGGGTGTTCGCGAGCCTTCCGGACCTGGTTCGGATTTCGAAGGCGGTGATTGGCGGCGGTGTGATCGTGATGATCGGCGCCGTGATGTTCCAGCCGTCGCCGATCATCCCGCGCTCGGTGTTGCTCGTGTCGCCGCTGATGCTGTTCCTCGCGATGGGCGGCGCCCGCGCGCTGTACCGCGCGACGAAGGAGTTCTACCTGTACGGCGGGCTCGTCGGGCAGGGCAAGCCGGTGCTCGTGCTCGGTGCCGGCACGGCCGGCGCGAGCCTCGCGCGCGAACTGTCGCGTTCGGGGGAATGGCGTCTGGTGGGCCTCCTCGACGATGATCCGACCAAGCAGGGGCGCGAGATCTACGGCTACAAGGTGCTTGGCTCGTTCAACGACCTGAAGCGCTGGACCGACGCGATGAAGGTCGAATACGCGATCATCGCGATTCCGTCGGCATCCGTTGAAACACAGCGCCGCGTTGCGACATTGTGCGTGCGCGCGGGCGTGAAGGCGATGGTGCTGCCGTCGCTGACCGCGCTGATGCCGGGGCAGGGGTTCCTGTCGCAGGTACGCAATATCGATCTCGAGGACTTGCTCGGGCGCGATGCGGTGACGATCGACACGCCGCACGTCGAGGCGCTGCTGCGCGGCCGCGTCGTGATGGTAACCGGCGCGGGCGGTTCGATCGGTTCCGAGCTGTGCCGGCAGATCCTCCGCTTCAAGCCGGCGCAACTGGTTGCGTTCGATCTCTCCGAATATGCGATGTACCGGCTCGCCGAGGAACTGCGCGAGCGCTTCCCCGACCAGCCCGTCGTGCCGATCATCGGCGACGCGAAGGATTCGCTGCTGCTCGACCAGGTGATGTCACGCTATGCGCCGCATATCGTTTTCCACGCGGCCGCGTACAAGCACGTGCCGCTGATGGAGGAGCACAACGCGTGGCAGGCGCTGCGCAACAACGTGCTGGGCACATATAGGGTCGCGCGTTCGGCAATCCGCCATGACGTGCGCCACTTTGTGCTGATCTCGACCGACAAGGCCGTCAATCCGACCAACGTGATGGGTGCGAGCAAGCGTCTCGCGGAGATGGCCTGCCAAGCGCTGCAACAGACCAGTGCGCGCACGCAGTTTGAGACGGTTCGTTTCGGCAACGTGCTGGGTAGCGCGGGCAGCGTGATTCCGAAGTTTCAGCAGCAGATCGCAAAAGGGGGGCCGGTGACGGTCACCCATCCTGAGATTACGCGCTTCTTCATGACGATTCCGGAGGCGTCCCAGCTCGTGCTGCAAGCGTCGAGCATGGGGCGCGGCGGAGAGATCTTCATCCTCGACATGGGCGAGCCGGTCAAGATCGTCGATCTCGCGCGCGATCTGATCCGCTTATATGGATTCTCGGAAGGACAGATTCGGATCGAGTTCACGGGTCTGAGGCCAGGCGAGAAGCTCTACGAGGAACTGCTTGCGGACGATGAGACGACCACGCGTACACCGCATCCCAAGTTGCGGATAGCTCGCGCTCGGGGAGTGCCAGACCATCTGCTTGATGAATTGTTGCCATGGCTAATGCAGCATCGTGTGCTTAGCGATGACGAAGTTCGACGGGATTTGCGACGTTGGGTACCAGAATATCAGACAGCCGTCTTGCCAGTGCTGCAGAGCGTGCCAGCTGGAATGCGAGCAGTATCGAATGAATGACCGGCGCCTTGCTTACCGTGGGGCTCGGCCCTAGTAACAGAGTGGTGTAATCGAGACAGCGTCGTGGCCGATATTTCAGCGTGGTCAAACGATCAGGTTCGAATAGATATGGCGCCGGGACGGTAAGTCGATTGCCGTCCCGGCAAGCCGGCTTTACTCCACCGTCACCGACTTCGCGAGGTTGCGCGGCTTGTCGACGTCGGTGCCGCGCGCGCATGCGGTGTGATATGCGAGCAGCTGCAGCGGCACGACGTGCAGGATCGGCGACAGCTGCCCGTAGTGTTCCGGCATCCGGATCACGTGCAGGCCGTCGTCGTTGACGATCTGCGTGTCGGCATCCGCGAACACGTACAGT
>NZ_JBSAXA010000046.1:0-10852 GCF_053427615.1 Burkholderia sp. AW33-5
CGCACGTACTATAACGAGGTTCGTCCCCACTCCGCATTGCAGTGGATGACACCCACCGAATTCGCCCGTCAGGCAAGGACATCCGTTTCGCCTGACAACTCAACCAAGCCGGAAATCTCCATTTCCGACCGGGACTAATTCTGATTCAGGGTCAGTTTACGGAATGTTCAGAATCGTCGACATTTGGCTCGCACGGCGAATGCTACGCTTCGATCACACACCGTCCTGATCCGATGGTGTATCGGAGGGACAGGGTGGCTTCTCCAGTGGTACCTCCCTTCCAGCAAGGATCCGCACACAACCAAACCGAATGTGCTTGATCGCCTGACAGGGAACGGAATGCGCCACGACGCCAACATCTCGACCCGAAGTGAAGCCGGCCGGCATACGCCGAACAGCATTCGCGGGTTGCACGCAAGGCGTCGGCCCGGCTCCGGAGCATGCTCATGTCCGTGCAGTCAGTGCCTTGGTGCACGCCATCCAGAGGTTGGGCGGAGAGAACGAGGTCATGAGTTGCTTGGTGCTTTTCATCAGCTATCGATAGCTGAGCTTGAGGTAGCACAATTGCCGATTAGTCATCCTGAACGGGTGTGCGATCCGAGCTTGGATATCGGACTCGATTCTCCGGACTTGATCGATGAGCGTGTCAATCGGGCTGTTTTTGCCCGGAACACGGCGGTACCCCGGCTTCGTTGTCACGTGCGGGTTCACGCCGGACCGGGAGTCCAGGTGCTTGTGCACACCGTTCAGTTGTCCAGCCCTTTGAAATGGAAGGCAAGTTGTGCAGCCTTTCCCTGGCAGCTAGTGGTTATTCCGTCGTGGTTCTTGTCAGTTCAGGCTTGAGCCGGCCTCGTGCGAACGGCAACTGGCGACACGAGGCTAATATGAAGACAACAATTGGGGTTTCGGATCAATTCGAATTGCTGGAGCGAATTCGACGTAGTCGCAAGGTGTACCCGAAAGGGGGTATGAATGCGATTGAATATCAGACTGTCGAGACAGCACGCGGTTGCCGCGTTATCCGGGCCCCGAGGCGATTGTTTCCAACGCTGAGACATGCGCGCGCCCTGATGTCTCAAAGATGGCCTGTCTCATTATTAAAATTCTAATTCATTGATGAAATAAACGGAGGGGAAATCAAGAAAAATAATAATTAATATAAATCCTATCATGCGTCTAGGCAGTTTTTGAAAAAATCAGAAAATGTGATCGATAAAATTCTTCGTCGATCGCCTGCGATGACTATTGGGAGGGGCGTTTATGGGTCGTGATTGCTGATTTTGGATTTATTGTAAACGATGCCTGATCGTTGGGGTGAGTCGGGTGTCACGGTGAAAAAATTGCAGGTTGTTACTTGGAGGCTATTATGGTCGACTTGGCTAATCTCAATTCAATTTCACGGCAAGAATTCCAGGCATTGACTGCGTCGCAAATTCAGGGGATTACCGATTCAGCACTTGGAATTTTGGATTCGAACCATTACCAATGGTTGCTTGCAGGCCAGTTGGCCGCCATGAACACGGGGCAGATTGCAGCGCTGAAGCACCCGGAATGGCTGACTTCAACTGCGGTGAAGGGATTGACTGCAGCGCAGATCCCGTCGATCAACACGAGCTGGAGCGCGCTGACGGCAGCATGGTTCAATTCACTCGCGTCGACGGCATTTTCAGCCATACCGGTGTCCGCGTTCGGGCAGATTTCCATGGTCACGCTTCGTGGGCTCGACGCAGCGCATGTGGGTGCATTGACTGGGGCGCAACTGGCTGCGATCGACGCAAGCGGTAAGAAAGTTGTGTCGTCTTTGACTGCGGCCCAGGTCGGGGAACTCAATGTATCGAGCATGACAATCGGCGAGGTACGTAGCCTGAGCCGCAAACAGGTCGCTGGCCTTACCGCTACTCAACTGAGCACGAAGGACGCGAAGGGTCTCACCGTTTTGGCGAGCTTGGCGTCATGGCAAATCAGCGGGCTCGTCATTTCGGCATTGTCGACGGCGCAGGTGCAGAGCCTTACCGCCAACCAGGTTGGCGGCCTGACGGAGGCGCAGTTGGGCGCGACCGATTCCAATGGGAAAAATATCCTTTCGGATTTGACTACGGCGCAGGTGCAGGGCCTGACAAGCAGTCAGGCCGGGATGTTGACTGCCGCGCAACTGGGTGCAGCCGATGCAAACGGACATACCGTGCTGTCCGACCTGTCGGCGACTCAGTACAGTGGTGTCAACCCTTACCACATGACCACCGCGCAGGTGCAGAGCCTGACGTCTAATCAGGTAGCTTCGCTCAACATTGCTCAACTGAGTGCAATCGACGATCAGGGGCACGTGGCGATGCTCGATCTGCTTGCGACGGCGCAACCCAGCTATCTGACGAAAAGCCAGTTGTCTTATTCCAGTGTTTTGAGTGCGTTGCAGGCATTTGCTAAGACGATCGGTGCCAATGGAATGTCGAGTGCTCAATTGACTGAATTCGATGCGTTTGTCACCGCGGTCAAGACGATCGATGGCGCTTCATCGTATGTTGGTTCGTTGCTCAACAGCATGAACCACGGTGGATTGAAAGCGGGATCGAGCGCATCGGATTTCAATGCGCTCACTGATAAATGGTTTCTTGGGGCCGACAATCCTACTGCGCTGTCGGGAGATCACCTCGCTAGCAAAAAATCGTCGCCGTTGTTCCCGGAAAATATCGCGAATGCATACCAGAGTGTCCACCAAGGTTATTACGACGGCGATTGTTATCTGGTGGCGGCACTCATCGAAACAGCGGCAGTGGACCCTGCCGCATTGAAGTCGATGATTTCCGAGAATGCAAACGGCACCTATAGCGTCCGGTTCTATAACCCGACTGGTGTCGGCTACGTTACCGTGGACTCCGAGCTTCCGACCTATACCGGTGCATTTGACAGCGACGGTACGATATGGGCTGGCTTGATCGAGAAAGCCTATATCGAAGCCCAGGCCAATGGAATTGCCTATTCCATGGGAGGTGGGAACAGCTACAACACGATCGCGAATGGAGGCTGGGACGCGCCATTGAAGTCCTTTACCGGTAAGAGCACCAATTATGCCGGTCTGGACAGTGTAGCAACGCTCTCTGCCGGCGGCACGACGTATACCGCTGTTTCCGCGACATTGGCCGCACATGAGGATGTGCTGTTTGCTTCGAACCGCGGTGCCGAGGGGCTGGTCGGTGGCCATATGTATGCGTGTATCGGTATCGATGCAAGCAACGAGGACTATATCCTGGTGAATCCGTGGGGTGGTGGGAACGAACGCGTCGAACTGTCCGCGGCACAGTTGAATACCCTGAACTCGGCTGGTGACTGCTTCTTGCTCTCGAACGGGCAGGGGCCGGCCGACAACGCTGGAGCAGCCGGCCCGGTTCATGCGCAGCAACTGGTTCAAGCGATGGCGAGCCTCCACTCCCCCGCACAGGCCGCCGAATCGGGGTTGCTGCATGGCCAGTACTTCAACTCCAACCAGCCGATTCTTGCGCATGCTCATTAAAAACCGGCAAGTCGATTGAAGCATGCTGCCGGGGCTTGTGTGACATTCACATCGAGCGAGTTCCGCAAGCCCCCCTCCATCGCGATGACGGCGAGATCGGAGATCTACCTGCATGTTGTTGCACATGTGATGGTGGCCGTGACGAGATCGCGCCTAGTACACCATGATTTCGTCGAGAATAAATGCTCGGTAAATTGGTAGAATGTTTTTGCGGTGGAAGTTTTTT
Organism: Burkholderia sp. AW33-5; assembly: GCF_053427615.1. Classification (NCBI taxonomy): domain Bacteria; kingdom Pseudomonadati; phylum Pseudomonadota; class Betaproteobacteria; order Burkholderiales; family Burkholderiaceae; genus Burkholderia; species Burkholderia sp. AW33-5. The sequence goes on from NZ_JBSAXA010000046.1 coordinate 3,735, forward strand.
TAAAATAATTCATATTGGATTTGAGGAAAATGTCGTCAATTTCATTAAATGGAATATTTCGTGGGTTAATGGGATTGGCCATGTCCATGATATTTTTTTCACTCTCGAATGACGCCAGGGCATTTGGTATGTTTCCCGACAATACGGAATGGCAAACCGTTCAGACAATTGTCGCAAGGAATCCTGGTGCGCGTGGCCTTCTGCAGAGCCGCCTCGCTGCTGTCGGGGCCGCAATGAACTCCGAGCAAGCACATCCAATGAAGCCCGAGAGCTTTGGTGGCGCGCGTACGCTTGCCTATGCGTGGCGCTTCACCGGAGATAGGCGTTATCTTGACACTGTAAAGCCCGCCTTGCTTGATTGGGCAGCGACCGATCAGCCCAGTGGAATACCACTTAAGGACCAGCGAATTGTTGATGCGGCAATTGCGATTCAGCAGATTAACAGCGCGCTGACCGAGCGTGAAAAACAACAGACCGCTGCCTGGATGATGCGGTATGTCAGCAGTATGGAGAATTGGGCAAAACATAACCATCGTGTCGATAACTGGATGGCGTGGGCGCTCGCCACGGCCGGTGTCGCCGCAACTGCCGCGGACGATGCACCTTCGTTGCAATGGGTCAAAGAGACGGCGATGGAAGTCATGGAGGAGAGCTTGTTCGCCGACGGAAGCACGCTCGATTTTAGAGACCGTGATGCCCTTGGCTATCACCTGTACGACCTGGGGGCACTGCTGATACTTGCTCAAGCACTCAAGTCAGCGGGCATCGCGGATCTTTATGGATGGCAGACACCTGGCGGCGGCAGCTTGGGAAAATCACTGGCTTTTGTAGAGCCCTACATTACCGGGAATAAAACGCATATTGAATTTGTTCACACAAAATTTCCGCCAGATATTACGACAATTCACAAGAATCAGGCGGGAAAGCCATGGCAAGCCAAGCAAGGAGACCGAGTCTACGGATTTCTCTACGCAGATGCCTTTGATGCCCGTTGGGGCGACTGGGATCGTAAGCTAAACAATAACTCTCAATACCCGCATGGCATGATTGAATATCTGTTGAATCAGGCAACACGCGAGAGTAAATGATTGAGTTATCCGATCAAGACTGATATGGGATAACCGAATTCTGGTCGGTTCGGCTGGCGACAAGCTGAAATTTTCTGCTCGCTGCTCGTGCTCCGTTGCCCATTCGTGTCGTTGCCCGGTGTCGAAAACACGGCCTCCACGCGTTCATGGATTTCCACCTTTTATCTTCAGAGTCCTATGTTAGATGCGTCACCCGTGAACGAGACCGCCCAGAATGCCGGGCGAGCGGTGGATCAGGCGCTGGTGTGCGTGTTAATCATGGCAAGCGTGCATGGAGTGCCAGCGGACGAGGCGCAGCTTCGCCATGAATTCGGCCACCGACCGTTCGATATCCAGACGACGTTGCTTGCTTTGAAGCACCTTGGTTTGTCCGCGAAGCTCGTCCGTCACCCGACCGATCGACTTAAGACCGCGCCGATGCCCGCAATCGGCATCGATACTCATGGCCGCGCCTTTATCGTCGCAAAATACGTTGAAAATGGCGAAACGGTGAACCTCCTGATACAGCGTGCGGGTCAACCGCCGCGACTTGTCGCGCTTCAGGACTTTCTCGCGCAGTGGTCCGGAGAGTTGATCTTTTGCACGAGCAAGGCCAGTTATGCGGGACAGCTCGCGAAATTCGACTTCAGTTGGTTTGTGCCGGTGATCGTCAAGTATCGACGGCTGCTCGGCGAGATCCTGTTGATTTCGCTTACGTTGCAGTTGATCGGCCTGGTTACACCGATGTTCTTTCAGGTCATCATGGACAAGGTGCTGGTCAACCATGCGATGACCACGCTCAATGTCATTGCCTTCGGTCTGGTCGGCGCAATCGTGTTCGAAGTCGCACTCAACGGCATACGTACCTGGGTATTTGCACATACGAGCAGCAAGATCGATGTCGAGCTGGGCGCCCGCCTGTTTCGACATCTTCTGAACCTGCCGCTCGCGTATTTTCAGGCGCGCCGTGTCGGCGACTCGGTTGCCCGTGTGCGCGAACTCGAGAACATACGGAGTTTCCTTACCGGAAACGCGATGACGGTCGTCCTCGATCTGGTGTTCTCGATCATCTTTCTGATGGTGATGTTCTGGTACAGCCCGCCCCTAACACTCATCGTCGTGATTTCGATTCCTGTTTACATCCTGTTGTCGGCCGCCTTCACGCCGGTTATTCGGTCAAGGCTAGACGTAAAGTTCAATCGAAATGCGGAGAATCAATCGTTCCTGGTCGAGTCCATTTCCGGAATCGACACGGTCAAGTCCATGGCCGTCGAGCCCCGCTGGATTCAGAAGTGGGATCAACAACTGGCGGCCTACGTAGCTGCGGGGCTTTCCGTCACAAACGTCGCGACGATTGCCAGTAGCGGCGTTACGCTCGTCAGCAAGCTGGTTACCGCCGCGATCATGTGGTGGGGGGCCACGCTCGTCATTGACCAGAGGCTGACCGTTGGCGAGCTGGTGGCGTTCAATATGCTCGCTGGCCAAGTGTCGACGCCGATCTTGCGACTCGCGCAGCTCTGGAACGACTTCCAACAGGTCGGCATATCGATGTCCAGGTTGGGCGACATTCTGAACGCACGGACCGAGGTTGTCGGCCGCAAATCGAGATTACCCAGACTCGAAGGCGGAATCGCGTTCGATCAGGTGGCATTTCGTTACCGCCCCGATGCCGCAGACGTGATCCGCGGCCTGTCGCTGAACATCGCACCGGGCGAAGTGATCGGAATTGTCGGACGGTCGGGGTCAGGGAAAAGCACTCTGACGAAGCTGGTTCAGCGTCTATACATTCCCGATCGCGGCCGTGTACTGGTCGATGGACAGGACATCGCGGTGATCGATGCGGCTTCATTGCGCCAGCAAATCGGCGTGGTGCTCCAGGAGAATACGCTCTTCAGTCGTTCGGTTCGCGACAACATCGCGTTGCAGAATCCTTCTGCACCACTCGAGGTAATCATCGCCGCCGCGAAGCTTTCGGGCGCGCATGAATTCATCTGCGAATTGCCGGAAGGCTATGACACGATCGTTGGCGAGCAGGGAACCGGGCTGTCCGGCGGGCAACGGCAGCGGGTCGCGATCGCGCGAGCGCTGTTGACCAATCCGCGCATCCTCATTTTCGATGAAGCGACGAGCGCATTGGATTACGAGTCGGAAAAGATCATCCAGGTGAACATGCGCGAAATCTGCCGTGGCCGAACCGTCATCATCATTGCTCATCGCTTGTCCGCGGTTCGCGACGCGGATCGCATCGTCGTGATGGAGCGCGGTCAAATTGCGGAAATTGGCACGCACGATGCGTTGCTATCCAATCCAGATGGCATTTATACGCACTTCCACGGGCTTCAACAGCGTGGGAGTGATGCATGAACCGGAACCATCGGATGGCGGCGCTACGCGATCTGTCGCGCCGATATCTTGAAATTCTCGGGCATGCGTGGCGTAACAGGCGCACGCTGACCCTGCCTCGCTTCGAGGCCCATGAGGCAGAATTCCTGCCGGCCGCGCTTTCCATTCAAGCCCAGCCGGTATCGCCAGTGGGGCGTCTTGTGGCACGGGTCCTGATGCTTCTGATCGCCGTGCTGCTCCTCTGGTCGGTTTTCGGCAAGATCGATATTGTTGTGGTCGCCACGGGGAAGATCATTCCGTCCGCGCACACGAAGACGATCGCATCGGTCGAAGTCGCCAGCGTGCGTGCAATTCATGTCGCGGAGGGGCAATTCGTCAAAGCGGGTGATCCGCTTCTCGATCTCGATTCCCGGATGAGCGATAGCGAGCGCGATCGTGCGCTCGGTGATCAGGAGGTGGCTCGTTTGCAGGTCGCGCGTGCGCGCGCCTTGCTCGATTCACTCGATTCTGGCAAAGCACCCCAAATGCCTCCAGTCGTCGGAGTGCCACACGTGCGTTGGCAGGAAGGCCAGGGGTTCTTGTCTGCGCAGTGGCGTGATTACGTTGCAAAGCGCGATCGGTACGACAGCGATATTCGACATTACGAGTTGCTTTTGCCGTTGGTGAGTCGACGCGCTCACGACTATGCCCAGCTGTTGGAAAGCGATGACGTCTCACGTCATGCATATCTCGAGAAGGAGCAGGCGCGCGTCGACGTTCAAGGACAGTTGGCCGATGCTCGAAATCAGAAAGCGGTGCTGACTGCAGAAACGCGCCGCACGGCTCAAGACAGTCTGAACGAAGGCGAAAAGATCCTGGGCGATTCGACACAGGACGCTCGCCGCGCGGAGGTTCATAGCGAACTGCTCAAGCTCGTTGCACCGGTCGATGGAACCGTTCAGCAACTCGCAGTCCATACTATCGGCGGCGTTGTGCCACCGACCCAGCCCCTGATGCAGATCGTCCCGTTACACGATACGTACGAAGTCGAGGCTTCCGTGGAAAACAAGGATATCGGATTCCTACGGGAAGGGATGCCGGCGCGGGTCAAGGTCGATGCATTCGACTATACGAGATATGGAACCACCCCTGCCCGCGTAACGCATGTTTCCAGGGATTCGATCGAGGACGACAAGAAGCGGTTGAACTATTCGATCCGGGTAGCGCTCGACCGAAATACGATGAGCGTGGATGGCAAGTCGGTTACGCTCGATGCTGGCATGAGCACGACAGTTGAGGTCAAGACTGGTACGCGTCGCATAATCGAATACGTGCTGTCGCCGCTGATTCGAGGCGAGAAGGAAAGTTTGCATGAACGATAGACGGCGACGTAATGACATGAAGATGCGTATTGGTGTCGTGATGTGTGTCGCGTGCGGATTCATGCTGATGTCCGCGAGTGCCTGGAGCGGGACCAGGTGGCTTGACGATCCTCTTGACGCACGCCCTCCGACGCTCGATCTGGGGGAGAGCACATTGCCGGGCGATCAGAGACCGGTTCTCTGTCCCGATGGCGCGCTTTTGGATCATCCGCTTGCATTGGGCGAGGTCGTCGATCTGGCGCTCTGCAACAGTCCTCAGATCAAGGCTGCATGGGCGACGATCAAGCTCCAGTCGGGGGTGCTCGGCGAGGCTCGTGCGGCGTATTTGCCCACCGTTTCAGTGACGATGTCGGAACTGCAGACGCGCACCCAGTACCCCGGTGACGCGTTGTTCAACAGTACGGTCACCGGGCATACGGGATTCGTCGGGTTCAATTGGCGCATATTCGATTTTGGTGCCCGTGCTGCGAACCGGAAAGCCGCCAATCAATCATTGGTAGCCGCGCTTGCATCACGCGATGCGGCTGTCCAGAAGACGCTCGCTGTCGTGGTCGGCGCCTATTTCGATGCGTTGGCCGCGCGCGCGGCTAATGAGGCGCGCACGGAGTCGTCCGAACTTGCCAGGAAGACGCTGAGCACGACGTTTCATCGACAGCAGTTGGGGGCCGTTGGTCGAAGTGATGTACTCCAGGCAACGACGGCGCTGGCCAAGGCGACGCTCGATGAGCAACGAGCGAACCAGGCATATGTCAAGTCGCTTGCCATGCTGGTCTATGACATCGGCTTGCCGGTGAATCGATCGATCGACCTTGCGCGGATGCCGGCAGTCAGGGGCGCCGATTCGGTTGGTGATCTCGACGCGTGGTTGCGCGAGGCGACGGAAGCTCATCCGGCCATTTTCGCCGCCCGGTCTCAGTGGGATGCGTCCAGGGCGAAAATCGACCAAGTTCGCGCGGAAGGGCGCCCTACGATCGATTTTTCCGCCAATCTCTATCAAAATGGCTACCCCAATCAGGGGTTGCAGCCGCAGCGCAGTAACGTAAGCACGATTGGTGTCACACTGACGATTCCACTGTTCGAGGGTTTTGCGCGCCAATATAAAATTCAGCAGGCAGCGGCCCAGGCTGAACAGAGTTCGGTGCAATTCGACGATACCGTGCATCAGATCCAGGCCTCTGTGATCAAGGCGCATGCCGACGCGGCATCGGCGCTGGCCAATCTCGATACGTCCGAGAAATTGCTCGATACTGCACGTGCATCCGTAGAATCTTCGACTTCCCGTTATACGAAAGGGGCAGCAGACATTGTCGAGTTGTTGTCCACGGAGAAGGAATTATCGGATGCGTTGCAGGAGCGTGCGAGATGCGTGTCCGAGTGGCATTCGGCGAGATTGCAATTGATGGGAGCAGCCGGCGTGCTGGGGCGTGATGCAATTGAAAATTGATGATGCTTGCGGCAGGCAGTTGGTTGGTTCCGGCGATCCGATTCGCGCGGATTGGTCTGGAGGCGCCGCTACCGTTGATCATCGCCGGAATGTGCTGATCGCGATGCGATGCGTCTTTGATCCGGTCCGGAAGGAACCGCTCGGGAGAAGCAGGGTTGAGCGATGGTAGCACGCGGCGGGAAATCGTTCGTCCTTCAGGCTGTTGAAGAAGTTGCCTGTCGGTCGTGTTCCCGACAAGCAAAATGGAAGCCGTATGATCTGCTGGAAAGTCTTGCGACGGACTTGGCAGACTTTATGAAACCGTCTCCACGAGAGCAGTTCAGGAGCGACGCTTCATTTTAAACTTCCATGCGTGAAGGCACCTGGCGGGGCGCATGAGCATACGGCGGGCGACGACGCTTCAGAACTTGTGACACAGCGCGAGACGCACGGCCACCTGGTTCGACGTCGACGACGGCGCGTCGGTCGAAGCCGACCATCGCCGGACCGAGCGTGTCGTTGATGCCCGCGCCGCACACACGCATGCGTTCGGCGATATAGCTCGCGTCGTTCGCGCCGGTCGAGTCGTCGCCAGGATGGTTCGCCTGCATGTACGCGGCGCGCGGCGCCGACGAGCAACCCGCCGTTCTGGTATTGCGCGCCGTTCGCGCCGGCCGCATCGAGGGCCGGACTGTTTTTGTGTCGCACCAGACAGCGCTCGATGATCGGTTCGCCCGGTGGGCCCACGATCACGGACGCACCGGCTTGCACCATGTGCGCAGTAGCTCATATGACGACACAGATTTCGAGGGCGCGGATCGCGGCTTCGATCTGTCTGATCGCGGCGTCGAAGCGTTCGGCTGCCTCATAGGTATCATTGTCGTCCTCTTCCAATGCATCGAGCTTGTCACGCGATTCGCGTCA
>NZ_JBSAXA010000047.1:0-8933 GCF_053427615.1 Burkholderia sp. AW33-5
CGTCGGCGGCGGCCTCATGATCGCATTCGGCATCGGTAACGGCGGCGTCGCGACGGGCATTTCGAACCTGTGGGCCCATGGCGGCTTCATGCCGAACGGCATCGACGGCGTCATCGGCGCGCTGCCGATCGTGATGTTCGCGTATCTCGGCGTCGAGATGCTCGGCCTCACGGCCGGCGAGGCGCGCAATCCGGAGAAGTCGCTGACGAAGGCGGTGAACTCGGTATTCTGGCGCGTGCTGATCTTCTACATCGGCGCGCTGTTCGTGATCATGTCGCTCTATCCGTGGGACCAGATCGGCACGCAGGGCAGCCCGTTCGTGATGACGTTCTCGCGGCTCGGGATCCCGGCCGCCGCCGGCATCATCAACTTCGTCGTGCTGACCGCGGCGCTGTCGTCGTGCAACAGCGGTCTGTTCAGTACCGCGCGGATGCTCTACAACCTCGCGCAGCAGGGCCAGGCGCCGGCCATGCTCGGCCGCGTGAACCGTCACGGCGTGCCGGTGTACGGCGTCGTCGTGTCGGTCGCGTTGTTGCTGATCGGCGTGCTGCTCAACTATCTGGCGCCGCAGCACGTGTTCACGTGGTTGACGTCGGTGTCGACGTTCGGCGCGATCTGGACGTGGTGCGTGATCCTGATCGCGCAGATGCGCTTTCGCCACACGCTGTCGGCCGACAGGATCGCACGCCTGCCGATCCGCGTGCCGTTCTATCCGCTCGGCTCGTACATCGCACTCGGGTTTCTCGCGCTGGTCGTCGTGCTGATGGCATTCACGCCGGACACGCGTGTCGCGCTTGTGATCGGCCCGGCGTGGATCGTGCTGCTCGGCATCGCGTACGCGGTGTTCCGTGTGAATCACCGCGAAACGTCGATATCGACGGATTTGTGACATGCCCTGAACCTGCATGACCTGCCAGAATTTCACGAAGTGAATAAATTTTATTGGGCAGATAGGGGTTGGGGATTCTATCTTTAATTTTGTTTCTATAGCAAAGTGGCTTGCTATAGTGGGAGTTTATATGATTGTAAATCATCGCGAAGATATTGATGCCTTGCTTGCTCGACAAAATATCGGAAAGGAGGCAATTGATCGATTAATTTCCGTCGGAATATCCGGCGGGGAGCGAGATACGGAAGAATTCAGGGAAAGCGTAAAAAAGAGCCTGTTAAATAATGCGTTGATATTGGGTCATGTAAAAAAAAGCGGATTTGCTTTTCAACCGGAAATACAACATTTACTCAAATCAATTATTGAAACGACGTTAGTCGAGGCCTATGTTGATATATTTTTCAAGGAAGCGCCGGTCGACGACGGTGAAATTAGAAAGGCATACGAAGCTTTAAAGTCCAGACTGGGGGCGAACGAACACCTGCTAAGCATCATCACGGTTGGTTCGGAGGCGGACGCGTTGGAGATATTGGCTAAACTCAATGAAGGTGGAAATTTTGAGACCCTTGCGGCACGATTTTCCACTGACGAGTCGAAAGGCTCGGGTGGGGATATCGGATGGATAGCGGAGGGCGCTCTGTCCGATCCGGCACGAAATGCGATTAAATCCTTGGGTGAAAGTCGATTCACCGTTCCGATTCAGGGCGAGAACGAATGTCACATTTTATATATTAGAGGGACGCGCGCAACCATCATGCCGCAAATTGACAAAATTCGAGCTCAGCTTGTCGAAATGGTACGAGCGCAGAAATTCGAACATCAGTTGCGAGAGCTTCAGCAGACTGCTTAAATCTGCGTGGGTTTGCAATGGAATTATGCCCCTGACGGGAGAACGTTGGGGGCTGGTCGATTTTCGTTGATGCTGATGCTGATGCGGCGATGATTGTGCTGATAATAAATGGCTTGCTTCATCTGCAGCAGGCGGTCTATGAATCAAAGGTTTCGTTAACCGGACATGATTAAGCCATCCCACTCAGTCCTGCGCACTCAGTGCTACGGGTTCACGCGCTTACGCGGTGTGTGACGATTGACGCCGCATCGTTTTGGCGAGTAGCAACAGCATGGAATGCTTGCAATTGATGGGGGCACGATTATCGTCGTTCATCGTTTAATGGCACCCTGGTTTCGTTGATTGCGGCGCGAGCGGATTTTCTCCTGGTCACCATATGACTTCGCTTACCGAGCTTCATTTTCGTGTATTTTTTGTCACGTTGTTTCGAGGTTCATAAAATGGACAAGAGGTGTCTGCCAAGTGTCAGTCGTTCAAAAAAATCAGAGTGTGCGCCATGAACAGTCAATGTGCGCTGTCACTAAATGTCTGTCATGAAAGACGATTCAACCGCATTGGAGGTTACTTATGAAACCAAACTCAGTGTCCAGGGCAGCTCCTGCAAACGTAAAAATCGATGATTTGCCAGAAGCGGAAACCTTAATTCCAGCGCGTGGCCGAAATGAACGACCGGAAATCTTTGGCAGTCTCCCTGAGTTGAGGCAGCCACCTGGCGACCGTCCGATTGCGCATGAACGAGTTCGAGCGTCCACATTACCACGCAATTTTGAGGGGTTGATGCACAAATCTCAGCCACTCGACGGACGAAGCGTTCAGCCTGCCCAAAGTCAATTGCATCCGGGAATCGCTAACGTGGAATCTAACGAAGTTGCTGCAGTACCGGCTGACGAAATTGCTGCAGCACCGGATAACGTAATTCATGATGTCGCAATCCAAATCGGCGATGATGTGTCAACCCACGAGGAAACGCGAGATCATTCGCAACAGACCGCTTCAAAAGCCGTCGGGAACCTCGGCAAAAACGTCTTGGCAGCATTGGCTGCGAGAGCGCCTAGCGTATTTGTACCAACGTTAGCGCGTGAAGCAGTGCGTTCATACTTGACACCGGCAATTTCAGCCTTGCCCGCTAATGCCGCCACAGGTATCGGAGCAACGGCTGCTTTGCTTCCAGCGGCGGCAAATTTCATTGGATTGGCGAGAGATATTCGTAACGGCACTGGAACGAAGACGAGTATCATTAGTAGAAGCGGTCTGATGTTAGCAAACGTCGCGACTGCTTCAGTTGCGTGCGCAACCGGTTCAATGGCAGCAGCAGCGCCGGCGATCATCGCTGCAAATTTGGTCTATACGCCGCTTAGAGATGCGGTTCAACATTACGTGGGTTTGACGAACAACCTCAAGGACTCTGAGGGGTTTGAACCGAAACCTACCGGACTATCTGCTGCGGCTTATGCAGTGAATCAGGGGCTCGTCAATGAGGGTATGACGCAAGTCGCAGGCGCTGCCACGAGAAGCTTCGGCGCCGCGGCAACCGCGCCCCTCGGTATCAGCGAGACTACTCAGTCGTTAGGCGACGTTACAACGCACAGAGAAATTTCTCTGCCTAGCGGAGGTTATGTAGGAGCACGAAGTGCCGGATTTGCGGCTGCGAACTTGGGTGGAGAAGTGCTCGATGATTTGACTTCGAATTATCTGACGGCCTGGAATCAGGGAAAAGCATCCGATCTTCAATTGAGCGTAGGATTAGTTCCGGAAAACAAGCGAACGTGGTCGAATATAGCGGAAAGAGCATTCACTACCAACGCAGCACGTAGCACACTGTTTTCTTCTGTTTATTCAAATGCCTATAGCCTACCTTCTGCCGCGACAGAAAGTGTGGGGGGAAATCATGTAATTGAAGACCTGGTGGTTGGAGCTACTATGGGAATTCTGTATCCGGCATTTGTCGGTTCTGGATTCAAAAAACAGCAAGCTCAGGTGCCCGACGAAGAGACCGGAATTTCGAATCTTGCCTCAACCCCTTCCGGATCCAGGGCAATTGACGAGCATTGGGTCGAAAATGAAACGAGTCTCTAGAACTGAGTAATAAGTGTGGCGTGCCATGATCGAAATGGAGACTTGTACCAGTCCACGCACTGGGCAGGCTTCTGCATACCTGACCTCCTGTTTCGTTGTCGTTGGCTGAAGGGTTTTATTTAAAATAGCGAGAGAAAGCCGTTCCCTGTGAGGGGGGCGGCGATGTCATGAATGCCTCGTGTATGACTGCAATGATTTCGGGTCGGATACTAAATTTTCGATCTGACTAAATCGGAGAAAAGGCTGATAGTCGAAATATGCCCTAGGTGAGGAGAAGTCTCTTGTGTTGTCGGAACAGATTTTCCAACCGTTACGAAGCGATGTGCGCCACGTTTCGTGAAATTGCGACAAGCCAGGCCCGATATGCGATTGACTAACAATGGTTCGATCTCTCCGAGTGCCAACGACATTGAACACGAGGGGGCCGCAACTCCGTCACCGTGTGATGAACGTTGCGCGCCCGCTTCTTCCGCTCTGCAGGCTTCGACTGCGGAGAAACATCCGCAGTTGAGTGGACTCGCCAAACGCACCGGAGAGAAGGTCGCCAACGCAGCGAAGTCCTTTACCGCTGCGGCCGAACCAAAAATTGCATTCGCTGCGGCGTCAGGATATGAATTGTGGGCCGGCGACAATGCTCTCGCTGCGGGGGGCGGTCTGGCGGCTGCCATTGGGGGGGGAGAGCCCACACTAGATATTATTTCGACAGTAACGCGGGGTGTCGCCGTGTTGCCTTCGACGTTGGATGGTTTGAGCTCCCTCGTCGGTTTTGAAAGAAAAGCGGAAGCGTATTCAACTGCGCGGCGCGGGTTTAAGGAAGCGACGCCGAGCAATCGCCTTGCCGCCAAGGACGCGCAAAGTACAAAAAAACAGGCCGCCGGAAATCTTGCTCGAGCGACGCCGGGTGCCATACGCGACGCCGGCATTGGGGCAGTGAACCAAGTGTCACGCATCTATACGACGGCGGCCAAGCATTCATTATTCGGTACGCCAGCGCAGGCGACAGTGGGAAGTGCGGCGCTTCTAGTTGCATCCGGAGCGACTTACGTAGCAGGTGCCGCCATGCTGAGCAATAAGGTCGATCGCGCTGTTGATCGGACGCAGGCGTTGCGATCCGCGATTCTTCATCCCTTGAGGGGACGGGGTGAGGAGAATGGCGATTCGATGCAGGAACTCGACGAAATATTCGCAAATGGCGGCATTTCATCGAATATCTATTCTATTCTACGTATGCGGCATGAAAGCGATATAGGTCAGTTTTTAGACAATTTCAGAGTGTTGGGACAAGCCGATCAGCGGCGCTTTGCGAAAGTAATGCATTTCTCAGGTGAGCGGAACGTAGCAAAGGCGTTAGATTTACGTCGCTCTGTCATTCTGAACACTGCAAGCATGCGTCGGTCCGCTCGTGAAGAAATTCTCGATGCGTTTATCGAGGCTGATGTTCAGCCGGATTCGACTGCTGATCTATTTACTAAACTTAAAGCGGTCAGGTGCGAGGCACTGGGTGGGAAAGCAGCTCCCATTGTTGCAGAAACCAGAACCTTTTTGCAGGACGCTGGTATCGGTCCGGAAGAGTTCGACACGAACTCGTTGAGGGCTATTGCATCGTCTGGCGAAGCAAAAGTATTCGTCGACCGATATCGCACCCTTCCTCAGGACGACCGGGCGCGTCTGAATTCGGTGCTGCATTTTGGCTCCTGGCGCTTCTGGAAACGTGATGCGACGCTTCAGACAACCAAGTATCAGCGTTCAGATATTCGCGCCGCACTTATAAGGAAATTTGCAAACGGCGCAACACTTGATCACCTTGAAGCGGCGAAGATTCGCTACAACCAGAAGATAGTGCCACTGCAGGCCGGCCGCACGCATCTGCGACTTACTCCCGAGAACAGCTTGAAAATGCATATCCTCGCGCGGCAGGACACCGTGCTTGATTCGCTGAAGGAAGAGAAACGACACGCAAAAATCCAGATGGCATATGGTACGGCCAATGCCGCGCTAGGCGTTGCTGAATTGGCAATCAACCCTTTGGCAGCATCTCGTATCAGCGCAGCGCAGGCAGTGCTCAGTCCGTTTTATTACGCATATGCAGGAAGACGTGGTGTGGTCAATTGGCTCAACGAGAAGAACGCACGGCCCGTCAATGCCTCGATGCGCGAGGAGGCCGTGCTGTGCGCGTTGCCACAGATACGGAGTCTCATTGTGTCAGGTGGAGCGATCGCTACCAAGATTCTCGATTACCGACAGTTTCTTCGCGATGAGCTTGGCTTGAGTGATAAGGAGATTGGCAAGATTGAAAAACTCGAGCGCTCAGGAGATTTTGACGGGGCGCGTGCGATTCTCGCACAGCAGAGTCCCCAGGCCAGCGCATTGATCGCTATGCGCATACTTGCGGAGGAGTGCGCCGGACACGGAACGGACGCGCAACGTCATGACGCGCTGGACTTTATTGCTAGAGAAGCCACACGTAGCAACAATGCTTCTCTTCAGAGAATCAGAAGTCATTTTGACCCAGAGCGGACTTATGAAACGTTGAAGGCGCACTTCATCGACGATGTCTCGTTCGACCCGGAAGCTATGCGCGATGCATTGACGCATAGCCTCTCCAACGATGCCACGGCAAATGACTTTGGGCTTGACGGGGAAAGCTACGCGGATCTGCCGAAGCGGTATGTTGCGAGCGATCTGCTGCGGCGCTTTTCGCAAGAAAATCCGTCATTCGCAATACGGCTCTTTGTTTCCGATCTATTTAGCGATGGCGAACAGGTGACCGCCGCACAAAACATGTTGCGAGATCTTCGTTTCGAGGAGACAGAAATCTCACAACTCCGGGGTATGAAAAAGCCGCAAGCCGCAACATGGCTGGAAAAGCACTTGTTCGGCGAGAATTTGCGACGCCGTTTCTCCTCACAAACACTCGATCGGGACGGACGAAGCCGTGCACTGCAGGTCGCGGTTCGAATACACGAGATTCCCGCTCGTTGTACGGACACCAGCGAGCCGCTGATGTGGCGAAGAGATCTGGAGGCGAGTGGACTAGCTGTGATCGACAATCCCGGCAAGTCCGGGCTCGATTCGATGTTGTATGCGCTCGGTCAACATTTTTCTGGAAAAACCGATTCGACATCGAGTTCCACGAGTCGGCGTGTGATGGAGGCTCGGAAGCGAGTGATGGCGGAATTGGCTGGCGGCGAACTGAGGCGTCATATTGATGTAACAGGGCATCGCGACGCGATCGTCAGAATCGCGGCTGAGTGTTTTGGTAAGCCGGGTGCCGTGGCCGCAATCCTGGATGTAACGGGCGATCGTATGGTAAGGCATGCTGGGGCAGGGCGCAAAGAGTCAGTTATGTCCGTGGATGCCGTGTTGTGCTACGACGCACAGACGCAGCGTACATTCGCGTTACACGGTGGAGACATCGACATGCTTCCGCCTCGGATTCAGGCGATGCCGCAAGATGGAGATGTTGACTTTTCCTCGGGTGTTAATCAGTAAATTTAACGGAGTGGGTCAAGAATGAAGTGATCCGGTTCGGTTTTGAGATATTGAATATATATTCTCAAGAAGTAATATATTGGGGGATGTGGAATAATTTGTATGCAGATGTACTTTCAATGAATCGTCGAGCCGGTGAGCGTGTGTCGCATGAAACATGCGTCGGACTGTTGACGATTATCAGTGTGAGTTCCTACGCGTAATGCTTGAAACGCTTTGGCGGTGACGTGAACTTCCTCGAGCCCGAAACCCATGGCTTTCGCGACGGGTTCGCCGTCGTCCTTGTGGCTCGCGAATATGACCAGGCAATCAATCAAACGCAGCGCTTCGTTGAGATTGGGACTGTTCATATTAATAAATTATCGGAGAAGGAGTTGCATCATGTACAGGATCGGCAGAACAGGGAACCTGCAATTACCAAATCTCGAAGAGCTACCCTCCGTGTCGCGCACCGCGCTTGGGAACAATGCCTCCCCCGCCCGCACCACGAACAATGTTCACATTGATAGTCTGCTATCGATCGACTCGTCGTCGAGTGTTTCCGGGAGGCAACCTGTCAAGGTAGCTATGATGAATAGTACGCCTACGCTGAGAGCATGCGGTGTGACCGACGCATTGCAGCCCGTGGCGCACGAAGCCGCGTCCGTTATTCAGGCGCGGCCTGCTGATAAAGAGCATATGTTGGTGCGCGGGCAGTTATTTCGCAGTCGCGTGCTGTACGACATCGACATCCGTTGCGAGCGGAACGCCAAGGTCGATAGACAACATGCATTATCTCGGTTAGGGGGCAATGAGCAACTGCTCAATGGTGTGCTTGATGTACTGCGCAAAGCAAGGCTGACGGTCAACTTCGATCTGCATCAAGTAGATCAGTCATCAAGCTCTCGCCTCGGCGATGAGGTTGTGAATTGCTTTGCGTTCCGTGAAAAACCGGGAGCGTTACCGGGCTCCAATTCTGGCCGGGCGCACATGGAAGAAATGGTGCTTGGCTTGAGTGAGCTGCTCCAGCAGAACCAACCCTACGCCGAGTTCGGACGGTATGATTCAGACAGCGGCGGGAACGGGCCGGCGCGAAATTTTCAATGGACGAGTCGCCCCTGCTATGCGGCTCTAGATTTCCTGCATGGGCCGAATGGTGGAGCTCCAACCTACGGCCACTCATTCCTTGTTCTACACGAACGCTTCAAGCAAGTGTGCTCATACAGTCCGGTCGATACATACGCCCAGCGCTTGGGGACCAGCCTCGGTCCGGATAAATTGTCTACCTTCTTTCATCTTGAGGCGTTAATTGCCAACTGCCAGGACGATTTTTTTGGCTATAGCTGCCTGAAAAGTCTCAAGATGAAAGCGCTTGGTGAAGATGTCAAGATACATCAAAACTATGGATATGGCGGAAGAAGCAATTACATCGATGTGCAAGTGTATTCTCGCATCCTCTTGCACCGGGATGTAAAAGAAATACACTTGGATGACCGGGAATTACAAAAATTTTCTGAAAAGCAAAGAAATTTGATTGAAGAAAGTCGGGCGAGTCTGAATGCGAGGCTCGATCGCGAGTTCATTATAATTGATGGAAGGGATTCTTGAAATCCGTCATAGAGGGTTCGTTGCATTAAAGCATTGGAG
>NZ_JBSAXA010000048.1:0-7948 GCF_053427615.1 Burkholderia sp. AW33-5
TGCGTTCAAGGAACCGGTGATGCTGTTCGGCAGCCCGTCGGGGATCGGGATGTCGACGCAGCAGTCGCTGCACCTGGTCGCGAACGATCACGTGAACGTCGCGAGCGGACAGAGCGTGCACGTCGCGACGGGCAAGTCGCTGATCGGCAGCATCGGGCAGAAGCTGAGCCTGTTCGCGCAGAACGCGGGGATGAAGCTGTTCGCGGGCAAGGGCAAGGTCGAGATCCAGGCGCAGTCGGACAATGTCGAAGTCACTGCGCAGAAGGCGATGAAGGTTGTGTCCGCAACCGATCGGATCGAAATCGCGGCTGACCAGGGGATTCTGCTGACGAGCGGCGGTGCGTATATCTGGATCAAAGGTGGCGATGTTGAAATCCATGCGCCCGGGAAAATCGACGTGAAAGGCGCGTCACACACCTTCGCTGGGCCGGCGAGCACAAACTTCGTCATGCCGCATATACCCCAAGGTGCAGCGGCGCCGACCGATCTGGAATTCCGCTTGGTCGATCCCTACGGTCGCCCTAGCCCTGGTGTGGAATACAAAATGACGCTGAGTGACGGTTCCGTCAAACATGGCGTACTGGATGCAGACGGCTATGCGAAGATCAGTGGCGTACCGGCCGGCACTAGCGCAAAAGTCCAATACCTAACAGACAAGAGTCCGCCGAAGTCTGAAGTCGGCATCAGGGCCGATTCCGACTGGAGCCAGTTTCAGTCGATCAAGGTCACGGCAAAGCCTGTGGTCGACACAGGTAATTCCAACGATATCGATCCGGGTGCGAGAGCATGAGCGAATCGTCAAGCAGCGGTCTGTTGGACGCAATCTGGGAAGAGGTGCTGGGGGATGCAGCCGCTACCTTCAACTGGCTGAAGGATTTCCTATTGGGCGAATTCGTTCCGGACCGGCCGTTCTCCGTGATCGTCGCTGAAATGCTCGCGAATTTCGTGCCGGGCGTCATCATCGTCACGAGTGCGCGCGATGCAGTCGCCATCATCATTCGTCTTTCCACGCATCCGGAGCGACGCAAGGAAGTATCGGAGTGGATTCTGCTGTGCGCGTGCCTGATTGCCTTGGCCTTGCCGCTCGTGATGGCTGCTGCCGGTGCGGTTGCCGCGGGTGTTGGCGCGGTGGTCACCGGCATCATGGGTGACGAACTCGCGGCGGCGTTGCGTGCCGTGATGCTGATGCTGATCGAGGAATCGGGAAAGCTGGCGGAAATGGTCCGCTTTCTCAACAAGTTCGTCAAAGGCAATATCCTGGAGTTTCTGAAGGGTGTGAAGTTTGCCAACTATGAAAAGTCGCTGCTCGAAATTCTTCAGCAGACCACGGGCAAGCTGATCGGTATCGTGCAGGAAGTCCGCAGCAAGCTTCTGAATGCCCGTGTGTTGCATGTCAGGATCGCAGACCATCTCGAGTCGGTTCAGCGTTTGATCCAGAAGCTATCAATGTGGGAGCAGCGGTTCTACGCTGTACAGCAGGAAGGCATCCAGCAGATTCCGAGGGCCGTGGCGGAGTTGCAGCAGCGTCTCGACCGGTTGCTGGCACAGGAGGCACCCAAGGACAGCCACGTGGTATCCGCAGGCGTGACGACGACGAAGCCGCAGGCCGTTGCGCCGCTCAAGCAGGAGATCCATGACACGCCTGGTGCGACGCTTCGCGATCCTGCAACGCACCGTGCTGAGGGCGGGGGCGGAAGTTCGAGAACAGGGTCCGCGCCGGTGCGCAAGGACAAGCCGGATGTGCCACCGCCGCCGCCCGGTCAGCCGAACGTGAAGATCGAGGAGGTACATACACCGGGTGAAGAGTATGCGGTGGTGAACGGCTTAAAGATCAAGCCGTTACTCTATGACAAGTTGTATCACGGGGCCGACCGGGCCACGCTCGGCGTCGACGCGCAGATATCCGCCCAAGAGGTCGCAGCAAAGATCTATAAAGAGGGTCTGCCGGGACGAGGCAACAATATTGACCTGGTCGAACATGCGGGCGGTGCGCATGATCGCGCGTTTCGTGGGACGACGGTCATGCTGATGACACCCGACGGTCAGGCAGGTGCGATCTTGTGGGCTGATGAAGGCGGATTTGTGATCGAACTGAAGAATGTGAAGGGCTATGACGTGAATGCTGCACTAGAAGGCCGCGTTCGAAAGCCCGACGGCAGCTTTGGCGGAAACGCTGTACACGGCGAGGTGGAAATTGCAGTGCCAGGAAGGATTAGGCCGGAGCAGGTGGAGGCAGTCTATGAAGTGGTGACGAGCCGAAGCGGAAAATTGATGGCGCGTAAATTGCCAAGGTAATCACAAAATTGTCCGGAGAAATTGGATGCAGATGAACGCCGCCGAAGTGCGGGAATTGCGCGATCGATGGAACGTCGGGAAGTACAAGGACCTACTCGATGCGATCAAGGGCGCGTTGCCGGAGGATGAATGGGTGCCGCTGTGCGATTCGCTGCCCCATGTACTGGATGGATCGCCGACGATCGATCTTCGAGGAGCATCGCTCCCGGATACCAAGCTCGCGAATCTCGACTTGAGCTACAGCCATCTCGCCTTTGCTACGTTCGATGGAGCGCAATTTGATGAAGTCGGGTTTCAACACGCGATTCTGGACGGTGTCTCCTTCAAAAGGTGCGGATTTCACCTGGCGCAAATGCTCCCGGTCTACGGCGCGGGTGCCGACTTTCGCCATGCGCGATTCCGGCAATCGTTCATCGAGCATGCCAAATTGAGCAATAGCGATCTTTCCGGTGTGACGATGGCAGAGGGAAGTCTGAATTCGTCGGAGCTCGTGGAATGCAATTTTTCCGGGGTGCTGGCTGAGCGAAACGAGTGGCGCTGGAATACGACAACGCGATGCGATTTCGTGGCAACTCGTTTCGTCGAGTGCAGACTCACTGCATCTCGGTTTGACGCCGCGCGACTGACTGACGCCGTGTTTGAGAATTGCGATATGAGCGGGGTCGATTTCAGGGGGGCGGATCTGTCGGGCGTGCGCTTTATGGGAGGCACCTTTGGTGACGTACAACAGGGCGAGACGACTTTTCGGACGCGGTTCGACGATACGCCGGAGGCTCGCCGGGTGGTTGCCGCAGGTAGTACGGAAAACCAGCTCGCCGTGGAATGGTGTCCTGTTACATCGGGTTCGAGCGAACCTGTCCGGCCAAATGCCTCGGCGAAGCTGAAGGCGAGGCCCGGTGACGTCGTGCCGCAGAGCGGATGGTGGGTCAGTCCCGCACTGGGCAGCGAACAGGGGCGGCGCTATTTCAACGCGGGGGAGAGGTTTCCCGACATCAAATCGACAAACTGGGGGCTCGTGATCTGGAGCTATAACCCTACGGATCAGGGCTGAGGTTGCCGCACGGTTCGCCGCGCGGCGAGGCCGGCGGCGAATGGGCGGAATGCTACATCAGCACGATATCGTACTGCTTTGGTGTTATCGCAATAATTATTGAAAATCAATGACTTGTGTTAATTTTTCAGTTTGTGTGCTTCGCTAGCTACCCATTTGGCTACCCATTAACGATGTGCTCACTAGGCCGTGTGGAGGCGTCACCTGAATCGCGTGCATTATGCACCAGCGAGGCAGCAAGCAATCCGGGAACGGCAATCGCCAAGGAGTGACTTGGGCAAGTTTGATGGCTTTGTGCGATGGCTCCGCGTTCGGGTCGAGCGTAGCGCGCGCCGCGAGCAGTCGCTCGACCGGAAAGCAGCAGATGCGATGGAGCATCTGCAGGCTGAATGCGTGAGGCTGGCGACCGACACAGTTGGGCGTCGTATATCACCTAAGTCGCGATGGGCGATTTGGCACCGAATTTTCCCAGGCTCAAAAATAAGCAATTTGCTATAGTTCGGTCACTGCGCTGGTCGAGCGGATCTCGCCGCTGAATTTTTCGATGCGCGGATGTCACCTGTGGATAACTGCCCTCTGGCAGTTTTTTTCACGTCCAAATTTTGCCGTTCGCACCTATCCGTAGCTTCGTAAGCAGGTTATCCACAGGTGCGGTCGTGCCAAGGAACGAACTATGAAGGTTGTTGCCAGGAAAACAGATGGCAAGCTGCTCGCCCGTCTTGCGGCAGCGGCAAAGAAGCAATTGACCCCGGCGGACATTGAACAGCAGCGCCTGTCGTTTGTTTATAGCGTCATGGGGCAGCGCGAAGGTATGACGCGCGAGAAGGTTGAGCATCTGCTGAAGCAGCACGCTGCCGTCTGAAGGTATGATCCTTTGGGAGCTGGCGCAGAACGAGAAGAACGAGCATTACACGCAGCTAGAGGTTGCCAACACTGCCCGCCAATTCTCTTTCCTGCTATCACTGATCGAAGTCGCCAAGGGCGCCCAACAGCAATGGCTCTCGGAAAGAGTCATTAAGGCGCTGAACTACCATGCTATCGCCTGCCTGCATGACTATGCAGGGGAGTACCGGCCATGCGTCGTCGAACTGGGGAAGGATGAGGGCGACCATCGACCCCCGATGCCTCATTCAGTGCCGGCGCAGATGGAACACTTCGTCCACTATGTCAACTCAAGATGGAACAAATTTGATGCGCCCAAGCTGGCCGCCTTTGTTCTATGGCGCCTCAATCATATCCATCCATTCGTAAATGGGAATGGGCGAACCGCGCGCGCCGCTGCATACTTCGTCGCCTGTTTGAAGCTCGGTGGAGCGCTGCCGGGTAAGAAGACGCTCCCGGAGTTGCTGTGTGACAACAGGGGCGAGTACGTAGCCGCTTTAAAGGTGGCGGATCGCTCTCAGGCCAGTGGCGTTCAACTGGACCTCGATTCTCTGACAAGTCTAATCAGTCGTTTGCTTGAAGAACAGATTGCAAGTGCAGCAAGCTAGCTTGCTGAGATCGGGGTGTCGTCAGCGGTGACGATGCAACACGCCGAGTTCGCAGGGCCAAGCTACCAACGCCTGTCGGGGAAATGACGTCCGATCGATCGGACGCAGCCTCTTCCTGCATCGCATCGCAGTGCTACGGCGTGACCATCGAAACACTCACGTTTTAGACGATGTCCTATTTTGAAAGCTTGGATGCAACTAACAAGACTGCCGCATGTGGCCCTGGATGGTCGCTCCACCCGAACATCGGAGATTTGGGCGGTAACGTCTCCATCAAGGTCGACGGCATGCCGACCGCAGCGAGGATCCGGCGGATTCTATCGATTTCGCGAGGCTCAGAGGGGCTTGTGAATGGTGGGCTCATGCTGATTACCAGCCCATAAATCGGTGCCCCAGTTTGCAGTGTTGCATACCTGCGTTCGCATTGTCGTTGGTAGCGGTGCCCTTTATTCCAGCTGTGCTCGATGGAGTGATCAGGCTCGTAGCTGACAGCGTCGTGAACGATCCGGCGTTAGCGCCGCCGGTGACGGCGTTCTGCGCAAACGCGGTCGTCGCAATTTGCGTAGTGCTCGTCCCGGCCGTTGCGGTCGGCGCTGCCGGCGTTCCAGTGAACGTCGGCGACGCGAGCAACGCATATGACGCGGCAGCTGTTCCGCCAAGCGTCGAGGCGTTGACGGTGGTGTTGCACGTAAAGCCGGTGCTGCTCGTCCACGTGAGCGCGCTCGAGCTCGTCGAACAGCCCGGCATCGCGAATGCCGTAACGTTCGCCGTCGAGCCGGTTGCGTTGGCCAATACCGTGTTGGCCGGCTGCTGAGCAAGCTGACTGAGCGTGACGCCGTTGGTCGTTACTGAGATCGTGACGTTGCCCGTCGCGCCACTGATGGTAACGCCTGACCCTGCGATGATCGAATCAACGACTGACTGCCACGCCGGCGAGGTGGACGAGCCCGTCGAAACGATCGCCTGACCGGCCGACGAGCCAGTTGGATTGAGCAGGGACGGAGGTACCATTGTCGTGGCGAACGCGATGTGCTGGACTAGCGCGAGCAGCGCGATCGGTAAGATCCTTTTCATATCGTATGTAGCCTTATTGAAGGTGTCTGTTGTCAGCTATAGGTGGACGTGGATCCGGAGGCGAGCGATGCAAACGTCGTAAAACCGGTCGCGTTGTTTCCGACGCCTTTGTTGCCGGTCGAGGTGCCAAGCTCAGTGATGAAGACTTGGCCTGCCGTTGGCTGCGTCTTCTGCGCCGTATTAATCGATACCGTCGAGTTCGCGACGTTTTGCAGATAAAGCGCCGTCCACGTCCCGTCGGTCATCGCGACGTTGTTCAACCGGTTATCGTTGATGTTCAGGCCGCTGCAAGACGTCGCAATCACGGCCGGCGCCGTCAGGTAGCTGAATTGGTTTCCGCGAATGCCGACGTTACTGCAATTGACCAAGCCGACGCCTGCGAGCGGCGTGCCATTCGTTGGCGGATTGCCCGGGTACCCAACGAAGTTCCCAGAAATATCGATTTCCTGTGCGTTCTTGATCAGCGCAAGTGAGCCGGTCCACAATGCGCCGCCGGAAGAAGGCGTGGTATGGCATCCCTCGATCACGACGCGCTTCACCGTCTGGCCACCAGACCCTGACAGCGAAACCCCGTAGAGCATCCCCGCGAATTCGCAGTTGCGAACTCGGATGTCGCGAAGCTCAGTCGCGGTGATCGTCGAGGCGACCGCGATTGGCTGCGAGCTCGACGGAAAATCAGCATCCTGTCGGGTGAACACGGTATCGCGCAGCGACAGGTCGCCTCCACTCGGGCCGATCAGTACGCCGTTCCCGGTCGGGTAGAAGTCGCAGTTCTGAATGAAGCTGTCGCCTCCGCCTTGGGACATGTCAACGCACGTCCCCGCGAAGGCTTGGCAGCGGTCAATCTCTGCTACGCCGTATCCAATCCATTGGAACGCCGTGTTGACGCCAGTCGCACGCATCCGGCGCAGCTGCACATTCATGCAGTAGTTCGAGATGAGCGCGGTATCCACGACGCCGCTACCGTCGAGAATGAAGTCCTGCATCCCGGACCACATCGGTGCGATCCAGTTATTAGTTGAATCGAAGATCAACTGCAGCATGTATTGGCCGGAGAAATTCGGCGCCGCCTTGATCGCCCTGCCACCTTGACCTTGCAGCAGAATGGCATTCGCGCGGGCCGTGTGGATTCCCACCTGACCGCTATAGGTCGACGGAGGGGCCATTGGTTTGAGATCGATCGGCCTTGTGATGTACACGTCGCGATCAAATGGCAACTGGACCGGACGCCCGGTGTGCAGCGCGAGATTGAATGCCGCCTGCACGGCGCTCGTGTCGTCCTGAACGGATACGCTGACCATCGGGAAATCGACCACTGCCAACATACCGTTCGCGCGGTTGTAGGTCTTCGAGCCCGGAGCGAGCTTCGAATCGCCTACCGTGCCGTCGGAAGGTGTGCCGATTGATCCAGCATTCGCGCCCTTCACAACGACTTGCTGGGTGCCCGACGGGATCACGGGATTGAATGTGAGCGTTTTCCCGCTGAGAGTGCAATCGAGTTGCGGAACACCATCGAAATAGACATCGATAGCGTTGATAGATCCGTAACTGCCAGCGAGCGTCAACGACGTCGTTGTACCCGGAGTGAAATTCGTTCCGGAGACGAACGTTTCGACAGGTCGATTTGCAACCAGTGCCGTTCGTAATTGGGCAACGGTTCCTTTCACCGTCACGCCGGACTGCGTCATAAACAATAGGTCGGTGTCGGTGAAACCGCTCGCTGGCGGGAACCCCGTAAGTCTTACGCCTGCGCCAGTTGACATTACTGCGCTCCTATATTGGATAACAAGGATTACTGCCGCCCGCCGCGGGGTTGGCCGGCCGAAAGGCCCGGATGAGCGCCCGCTTCCATGAACGTCAGCAGTTGCCGGTGTTTTTGCCCACCGCCGGCTGGGGCTTCGCACTCACCGGCTAATCAGGCCTTGCTTCGCGAGTTGGTTGAGGGCAGTCGCCTTGTTGCCGGGATTCATCGAGGGATCCCAGAGAAGCTCCGAGGCGTTAAATTCGGCGTCCCGAGCCACAACTGCAGCATTCACAT
>NZ_JBSAXA010000049.1:0-7738 GCF_053427615.1 Burkholderia sp. AW33-5
ACTTCTAAGGCTGTGAGGGCGAAACAGTGTTGTTGGATTTGCAGGAAGCGGGCATATTGACGCGTGAATCCTGCAAATCCTGACGAGGTGTGGATGGGTCCGAAGACGCCGGTGACAGAGGGAGATTTCTTTCGCCAACCGCTTCGCGAGCAGATCAACCTGGAGCATCCGTTGGTTCGCCTTGCCGATCTGATCGACTGGGAGCGGTTGAACACGGCGATGAGTGCAAGCTTTGTGTCGCCCCGCGGCCGATCGGCAACGTCGCCGCGTTTGATCGCAGGGCTGCTGTATTTGCAGCATGCCTTCGACCTGTCGGACGAGGACGTGGTCTGGCAATGGCTGAAGAACCCGTATTGGCAGGTGTTCACCGGCGAGACGTACTTGCAGACGAAGCCGCCGATCGATCCGTCGAGCCTGACGCGCTGGCGCAAGCGGCTGGGGGAAGCCGGCGTTGAAAAACTGTTGGCCGAGACGATCGAAGCGGCCAAACGTGCAAAGGTCATCAAGACGACGAGCCTGAAGCGGGTGATTGTCGATACGACGGTGATGGAAAAGGCGATTGCCCATCCGACCGATTCGCGTCTGCTCGAACGTTGCCGCGAACATCTGGTGAAGGCTGCCGCGCAACACGGGCTGAAGCTGCGGCAGAACTGCAACCGTGAAGCGCCGCGTCTGGCGGGCCAGATCGGGCGCTATGCGCATGCGAAACAGTACAAGCGGATGAAGAAGGCGCTGCGCACTTTGCGTTCACGCGTAGGGCGTGTGATGCGTGACGTCGAGCGACAACTAGATGGCGTCGCTCAGCAAGGTCGGGCGGCGCTGGAAGATCTGATTGGCCGCACGAAGCGGATTCTCACGCAGAAGCAGAAGGACAAGAACAAGCTGTACGCGCTGCACGCGCCGGGAGTGGAGTGCCTGGCGAAAGGCAAAGCGCGCAAGCCGTACGAGTTCGGCGTAAAGGTGTCGATCATGACGACGCACAAGGAAGGGCTCGTGATCGGAGCTCTTTCAATGCCGGGAAATCCGTACGACGGGCACACGTTGGCCGAAGCGTTGGAACAAGCGGCGATCCTGAGCGACATTCAGCCGGAGATCGCCGTCGTCGACCGCGGCTACAAGGGCGTCGCCGTCGATGGTGTGAAGGTCTATCACTCCGGCTTGCGACGCGGTATCACGCGCGGCCTGCGAGCAATGATCTGGCGTCGCAGCGCGATCGAGCCAACCATCGGACACGTGAAGGCCGACGGCAAGCTCGATCGGAATTGGCTCAAGGGCTCGTTGGGCGACGCGATCCACGCAGTGCGGTGCGGCGCCGACCACAATCTGCGGATGATCCTGTGCAAGCTGCGGCTTTTTTACGTCCTGATTCTCATCGCTTTTCTCAGCTTCAAAACCTCTGCACCGTCGGCGGTGTGAGTTCATCCGTGAGCTAAAACGAATTGTTCAGGGCCGACTAGGGCGTGTTCACACTAGCGTAGGGCTTCGACGATCAGGGAAAAGTTGATAAAGGCGATGAACATCAAATCGAGTTTGTCGAAGCGGGAGAAGATGCGACGAAAGCCCTTCAACCGCCGAAACAACCGCTCGACTTCGTTGCGACGTTTGTACATTTCCCGGTCGTACTCCCAGGGCTCGACGCGCGTGCTCAACGGAGGAACGACAGGGATAAAGCCGAGAGCGAGCGCGAGTTGCCGGGTTTCATTCCCTTCGTACGCCTTGTCCATCAATAGATGCAGCGGTCGATTCGGCGGCCCCAGGCGTTCGAGTAGTGCACGGCCGTGCGGCGCATCGCCGGCCTGACCGGGAGACAGTGCGAACGTTATGGCTGTTCGAGCATCCGCGGCAACCATATGCATCTTGGTTGTCCATCCTCCGCGAGACTTGCCGATCGCTTGGGGTCCATTTTTTTAACGCACCGGTACCGTCAGGATGAACCTTCACGATCGTGCTATCCAGCGACACCGCTTCAATGCGAACGCGGATGATCTGTGCGCGCTGCAACTTCGTGAATACTCGGTCCAGTACGCCGTTGCGAGACCAGCGGTTCATGCGCATGTAGATCGTGTGCCAGCGGCCAAAACGTGGCGGCAGGCCGCGCCATTTACACCCGTGCTCGGCAACATAGAGGATCGCGTTGATCACTTGCAGGTTCGACAGGCTCACATTACCCCGCTGTCGCGGCAAGCAATGTTCGATCTGTTTGAATTGGGCTTCGGAGATTTCCATCTCCGAAGCATAACCTTAAATTTATGTAGTGTGAACACGCCCTAAGGAGGTGGCGGAGCGCGGCAGCGTGATGTTACGAATCTACCGTTGTTCCACGTCGCGGCCACTGAAAGTGTGGGTTGTCGAACCTTTCTTGCGATTGAACGACCCTATACTTGCGAAGCAGTCGAGCAGGACGGCGACGATTGACCGCGCCTGCTCAGTGCAATTCGCCAGGATCGTCTCGCGAGAACGAGCTGGTGTCCTTCTTCTCTATGACGTCGCGTGCACTATCTTCGCGTCGCTCTGCTCGAAAACGTGTGTACCCAGCGTCATGAATGGAAACCGATCGATTAGCCGGCTATGGGCTGCAACATTCATGATCGCGCTTGCGAGTGACGTATTTTCCGGCGCGATCCGCTATTACACGTCGCTCGCGGGAATTTCATTGCTCGGTTATCTGCCCAAGGCCCTGATGGTTGGCTGTATCGTGTTCGGCCTCGTGATACGCCCGCGCGTCGCCACCATACTCGTTGCAAGTTTCCTGGCCATGCAGATGTGTGTATCGCTCGCGAACGGTGTCAGTCTCGAGGCCGCATGTTTCTGGATATGGACGGTAGCGCCCCTAATGTTCGTGCTCCTCATGCCTCCCGGCGCACTTGACATGCTCGAGTCAAGCGCGATCCGGTTCGCGTTCGTTGTGCTGACAACAGCCTGCTGCGCAGGGGTCATGCTCAACTGGTTTGTACACCTGCCATGGGTTGGCGGTAGCATCGACGTCAACGGCGTCAATGTGCAGCTCGCGTCATCCAACTATGTCGGCACTGTACCGCGCCTGCCCGGTTTCGGTCGAAGCAGTGCGACTACCGGCCTCGTGATCGGCCTGCTGACCGCGTGGCTCGTCCCGCGCCAGCGCAATGCGCTGGTAATCGTGGCGCTACTCGCGATGTCGGCGCTCGCGATCTGGGCTACCACCAACAAGACGACACTCATTGCGCTTTCGCTCGTGCTGCTTTGTTTCGCTGCGCTGAAAACATCGGGCCTCAAGCGCACCTGTATCTTCATGACGGTATTGATGATCGTATTGCCACTCGCGGGATGGGTCATTTCCGCGACGACCAATGTGGGAGTCACCGATTCGGGGTCGCTCGCGTCGATGCAGGATCGGCTGTTGAACACCTGGCCGAAACTGCTCGATGGCATGGCGCGTGCAGACCTGCTTTGGTTTGGCATCGGGCCAGGCGGATTCGGTTCCGCGACGGCGTACTACACGGCCAACTTCGGTTTCAATACCGGCTACTCCGACAACGCCGCGCTCTATGTCGTCGCGAATATCGGTGTAGCAGGTGCCTTGCTAGTCATGCTCGTGTTCGTGCAGCGCGTGCTGGCTAGTCGTACGGATAACTCGAAAGCATGGCTGATGCTGCTGTTCGTGCTGTTGAGCGGTGTGACGACCGATATCTTCGAAGCGCTTGGCTGTCTGCTCTTCGCGGGCCTCGCAGTCCGTGCGCTTACCGTACATGCCGGTCAGGAGACTCGATCCAATCAAGATGGCCTGAGTCAAGCGGCGACTTGGACGGCGAATCAGTGACTATGACCATCGAACGGTGACTATGACCATCGAACACGCACGCATGAGATCTTTGGCGAAATGGTTCGCAACCGCGCTGCTTGGGGCAGCCGCCATATTGACGGTGTCGAATACCGCCAGTTCGAACGAACCGGCGCTCGTGCTGCCGAATACTATGCAATCGTCGACGCTGCCTTTCGTTGCTCTCCCGCGCTTTTTTAATACACGAGCGAATTCCGGTGTTGCGATTCACGAGATCGACGATCCGGTGCTGCTGGATGCGGTACGAGACGCCGGATTCTCCTTCGTCCGGACGGACCTGTTCTGGGATTCGGTAGAAATGCCGCAGGGCTGGAATTTCTCGCGCTACGACGCACTCGTCGCCAACCTGCGTGCGCGGGGGCTCGGTGCGCTGTTCATCCTCGGCTATCAGCATCCGCGACACGCGCCCAAGCAGCCCCCAACGTTGCCCGCGCAGGTCGACGCGTTCGCCGAGTATGCGACGCAGTCCGCGCTGCACTTTCGCGATCAGCCGGTACGCTTCGAAGTTTGGAACGAACAAGACCACAAGGACTACTGGCTTGCGCCTCCATCGCCGGCCGAGTACCGGAACTTGCTGCAGGCAACCGTTCGAGCTGTCAAAAGCGCGAATCCGAATGCTGTGGTCGCGACGGGTGGCGTTCAGCAGGTCGACTTGCCATTCATTCGGGCGGTAGGCGATATCGGCAGCGCGTCCCAGCCCGCGCCCGATGCGGTCAGCGTACATCCGTATCGGCAAGATGCACCGGAGACCGCTCTGCGCGACTACGCCACGCTCGCACAAGATCTTGCCATGTATCGTACCGTTCCCGCCATTTGGGCAACCGAGTGGTCGTATCCGACCTATGGATACAAGTATGTGTCGCACACCAGCGACGGCCACGATCCTGCCGCGCGCGAGCGCCAGGCTCGCTACGCGGTGCGACGCCTCCTGGTCGACTGGATTGCGCAGATCGGGCTCACGGCCTACTACGACATGCGCAATGACGGGGGCGACCCGAATAACATGGAACATAACTTCGGCCTGTTGGACGCCAACAACATGCCACTGCCGGCGTACGTCGCGGTCCGGCATCTTTTCTCGTTCACCGCGAATGCACACGGCGCGAAATTGTTCCTCGATCCTGTTCGGCGTTTCGCGGTCTTGCGATTCCGTGCCGAAGGCATTGTGAAATACGTGGTCTGGTGTTACGAAAAAAACAACACGCTCGACATTGACCTTTCACAGTTACCTGCCGCAGGTACGTCCGCGTCTGATCTGTATGGAGCGCCGGTCGACATCTCGCGTCGTCGACTGACGATCCGCGAGGAGCAGGGCCCGGTGTTCATCGTCTCAGCGACTGGCTGATAGCCGGCGAGCAAGATCGGAAACAGTCGCATCATTCAGAAACCAACATGAAATTCAACGCTCGAAAGATCCAATATCCGCAGCGGATACCGGACGAATCCGGGGTGAGACAGCTTTGGCATGCCGTTACGCAGCATCGTCGTCTGTTCTTCGCTACGATCGGCGCAACCCTCGTGACGGGCGTGTTGTATGCGCTGCTTGCCACGCCGCAGTACCGGGCCGAAGCGCTTCTACGTGTCCAGACAAAGCCCGGTTCGTCGATCAGTTCGCTCTCTGACGTCTCCGGAACGATCATGGCGTCCCCGTCCGCGTCCGACGAAAGCGAGATGCTGATTTCGCGCGCGGTCATCGACAACGCGATCGATGCAACAGGTGCCGATCTCGATATCCGCAGCGCGAGCCGGTTTCCGCTGATCGGTCCGCTTCTTGCGTCGCGCTTCGATACGGAAGACGCACTCGCGCCGGCGCTGCTCGGACTGACCGGCTACGCGTGGGGTGGCGAGAGGCTCGACATCGGCGAATTCTCGATTCCGAAAGGTGCACTCGGCGATCGATTCAGAGTGGTCGCAGAAGGTCCGAACATCTGGACGCTCTATGACGACGACAACAACGCGCTTGCGCGCGGCAAGGTCGGCGAAACAGTGTCATTCAGGCTTCCTGGAGAAGCAACGGCCGGTCGACTACGCATCGACGTTTTGCGGGCACGTCCCGGTATCGAATACTCGGTGCGCAAGCAGCCGGAGCCACTTGTTTACGAAAACGTATCGAAGCATCTGAAGACGGTCGTGCCGAACCGCGACTCGACATTGGAATCGCCTTCGATGATCCATCTCAGCTATCAGGCGGACAGTGCACGGGAAGCGAAAAAAATGGTCAACGCGATCGTGCAGCAGTATCTGCAGCGTGACCTCGCGTTCCGGACGGATCGCGCACGTCGCAACCTCGATTCGTTGCGGCAGCGGTTACCGGGGCTGAAGCACGACTTGCAGAAGGCCGAGGACGATCTGAATCAATACCGGACACAGAACGGTGCGATCGACGTCGATCAACAAGGTGCTGCGTTGATTAGCAGACTCAATACCCTCGCGGAGCACCAGACCGAGTTGCAAATCTCGCTCGACGACGTCACGCAGCACTTTTTGCCCAAAAGTGTCCAGTATCAGACGGTGCAGACGCAACTCGACCACGTGAAACGAGAGATTCGCGATACGAGTGCAATGGCAGCCAAATTGCCCACGACTCAGCGAGAATTTGTGCGCCTGTCGCGCCAGGTGGCGATCACAACACAGCTTTACACGAGCGTGCTCACCAACGCGCAGCAGCTCGAGATCGCTATCTCGAGCGCAGCGCCCGGTGTGACAGCCATCGACTGGGCAGTAGCACCGTTTCGGCCTGTCTGGCCCAAGCGCGGCATTATTGTGCTAGGCGCGTTGTTCGCGGGAGTGTTCTTTGCACTGACGGGCGTGCATCTGTTGTCGCTGTACCGCCGTGAACTGTATTCGCCGGCTGCGCTGATGAGGCTGACCGACCGACCGTGCCTCGCGATCGTGGCGTCGTCGCCAGCATTGGCGGCCGCGCCTGGACAATCTCGCTCGGCGGCGTTGCCGCTGGCAGCCACGCATCCGGACGACGAGGGCGTCGATTCGCTGCGCGCATTGCGTGCCAGCCTGAAGATTGTGCTCACGGAACCTCGTCAGAGTGGTGGAGGCAAGGTCTTGCTGTTTACGGGGGTGAAAGCTGGAGTCGGCTGCAGTTTCGTTTCGTCGAATCTTGCATATCTGCTGGCGAGAACGAACGCCAGCGTACTATTGATCAACGCTGACTTGCGCGCTTCGTCGACGGCCGGCGGCCCTGGTCTCACTCAGGTGCTCGACGGCTCGATGTTGCCCGATGCCGTGACGCTACGCGTGGCGGGTAGTCAACTTTCGATCATGACGGCGGGCTCACCGGGCAAAACGTCACCCGGCGAGTTGTTCGAAGGCGCTGGACTCACGAAGCTTATCGCATCGCTACGCCAGCGTTACGACTTCGTCGTGATTGACGGACCGCCGTTATTGCCAAGCAACGACGCGCTCGGCATCATCGGCGCGAACTGCGACGCGAACGTGCTGGTTTCGCGCAGCGGCTTGACGCGCGTCGCCGACGTCGAGGCTGCGTTGGTGCATCTGCGGAGCATCGGTGCCGATATAGCGGGGCACGTTTTCAATGCAGACCAGGGTTCGAGTAAACCGGTCGTCAAACTCTTGCGTACGGGTGGTGTTCCGGTTCGTTCGACGGAGTGCCAGAGGGTGGAATTCCGGGAATTTCCATTCCGCGGGTTCGTGGAACGGCGTCGGCGGAACCAGGAAAAGGCGTGAATTCGAACGCCTACCGCGGTGGCAAGCCAGTGGCGGACCGTGCGCCTTGGGCGGGCATCCTGTTTGTGCGGAAGACGGGAATTTGTTGGCGCGACTTGCCGTCCGAAATGGAATGCGGCTCGGACGTAAGTTGTTTGCGCAGGGTGAGCGATTGCCAGCCTGCCGACGTGTGGGATCGACTGCATGCGGTGTTGCTAGCGAAACCGCGAGCAGCCGAGG
>NZ_JBSAXA010000005.1:0-276289 GCF_053427615.1 Burkholderia sp. AW33-5
CTTGGCTCCAAGATAGACGTTGCCGTAATTCCAATTGAACCGCTCGCAGAGAATAGCGCGGTGCTAGCTGTCAATGACGAGACCGTGAACTTTCGCAATGCTACGGTTGGAGCTGGGACAGACGCCTTTATTCTCGGATATCCGCATGGAATCTCCGGAGGCGCTCACTTCCCGGTATGGAAGCGCGGCAGCATTGCCTCGGAACCCACTGCTAATGTGGACCGACTCCCGAAGATGCTCGTGGATGCCTCTACGCGTCGCGGAATGTCCGGCTCACCAGTATTTGCTCACGTAGAGGGGATGAGCTTTCCCGAGGGTGCCGACCCTGTTGCTGACTTTGGAGAAGCCACCTTTGGGAGCACCTTCCAGTTCATGGGGTGCTATTCGGGCAGCATAGGTCGCGAGCCATTCGAAGCCCAGCTTGGCATCGCGTGGAAGGAAGAAGCGATAACGCACATTATCGACTCCCGGCATGTCGGCCCCCGGTCTGAGGACTTAACCGTCATTGAGGCAGACACGAGGCTGACACATACGTTCTTCGACTGGGACGACTGGGGCGACCTCCCGAATCCGGGTTAGAAATGAACATGTCCGGAGCACAAACTGGCGTGAATTGCATGTTCGGATTTCTTGGCAGAACGTGTGGTAACCTCTGTGGTAACTCTTTAAACCCACCGCAGAAACACGCCTGCCAGATAAGGCTTTGAGGCCCACGGTTCGATTCCTAGAGTCCGGCCCTGGGCACCAGTATTTCGCAGCGTCATGCGCTGCACCTGTCGAAACCCGCGCAAGCTCGCCGCTTCGCGGGTTTTTTGTTTTTGCCGTGCGTTTTTCCCGCGCGCATCGCACGCCGCAACGCGCACCCTCCGCCGACAGTCCAAGCATCAGGACACGCAAGCACGGAGGCCGCTCATGTCCACGCGCGTCGTCTTTTCGAGCCGGATTGGCCGCAGCATGCTCGTCGCGCTGCTGTCGATCGTGCTGGGCGGATGCGATCTGCTCCGCGAGCCGCCCGTGCCCGACTGGCCTGGGCCGCATGCGCCCTACCCGTTCCCGGACAACATTCCGCACCGCACCGAGTGACCGGCTCGACCGACCTCGCCCCAAGGCGCGCGCCGCACGTTCAACCCTGCTCGCAGAACCGCAGGATCGCGTCCGCGACGGCCGCCGGCGCCTCGCGCTGCGGAAAGTGCCCGACACCATCGAGCACGGTTCGCTCATAGCGGCCCGTGAAGAACCGCTCGCGCCCGGCCGAAGTCTCCGGCCCGTTGCAGGTATCCGCGCCGCCGTGCAGCACCAGCGTCGGCACCGACAGCACGGGCGCGGGCGTCAATTGCGCTTCGTCTTCCGCATAGGCGGCCCCGCCGTCGACGAATCCCCAGCGATAACGGTACGAATGCAGCACCACGTCGATCCAGTCCGGCCCGTCGAAGGCAGTCGCCGCCGCGTCGAAGTCGCGCGCGTCGTACCAGCCGGCCGGCGACCACGTGTCCCACATCAGGCGCGCGAACGCACGGCGATCGTCGCGCAGCGCCTGCTCGCCGCGCGGCGTCGCCATGAACCAGTGGTACCAGTAATTGCGCGCCTGCGGCAGCGACAGCGGCTGGGCCGGGTCGTTCGTGCCGTATCCCACCGACAGCATCACCAGATGCGAGGCCGCGCCGTCGCGCAATCCGCACGCGTTCGCAACCGCGCGGGCACCCCAGTCGTGCCCGGCCAGGACCGGCCGTTCGATGCCGAGCACGTCGATGAATTCGAGCAGGTCGCGGCCAAGCGCCGCGAGCTGGCCGCTGCGCGGCGTCGCGGGATCCCGAAAGCGGGTCGGTGCGAAGCCGCGCAGCGCGGGTGCGAGCACGCGGTAGCCGTGCGCGGCCAGCGTTTCGGCCACGGCTTCCCAGCCGACCGGGCTGTCCGGCCAGCCATGCAGCAGCACGGCCACGTGTTCGCCGCGCGGATTCCATTCGAGATAGGCAAGTTCGAGCGACGCGGTGGTCGCATATCGATAAGCGGTCATGTGCACTCCGGGGAATCAGCCTGAATAGCCCATGGTAGACCCGCCTTTCATCACGATTCGCGGCGTATCATCATTCATTCTTCGAATATCGCGTTGAATTACCCATGGAACCGCTGACCGATCCCGCGTCGACCGCGCTCGACATCGCGTTGTTGCGCACCTTCCTCGAAGTCGTCGACAGCCGCGGCTTCGCGCTGGCCGCGGAACGCCTCGCGCTGACGCCGTCCGCGGTCAGCGGCCACATCAAGCGGCTCGAGCAGGCGGCCGGCACGGTGCTGCTCGCGCGCACCACGCGCCGCATCGCGCTCACGCCGGCCGGCGATACGCTGTACGCGTACGCGCGCAACATCGTCGACATGGAGCGCGAAGTGCGCGCCCGGTTGCGCGGCGCGTCGGCGTATGGCCGGCTGCGCGTGGGCGCGTCGGAAGACTTCGCGGGTACGTGGCTGCCGCAGGTGTTGCGCACGTTCCGCGACAGCCATCCGCGCACGTCGATCGAACTGAAGGTCGGCATCACCGCGGCGCTGCTGCGCGAGCAGACGTTGGGCCGGCTCGACGTCGTGTTCGGCAAGCAATGCCGGCAGGTCGATGCGCCGGGCGAACTGCTGTGGGAAGAGCCGCTGGTATGGGCGTTCGCGTCGGATACGCCGCTCGACGCCGAAAGCGACGTGCCGCTCGCGCTGTTTCCGGAGCCATGCGTGTACCGGGAAGCCGCGGTATCCGCGCTCGCGGCCGCACTGCGGCGCTTTCGCGTGCAGTTCGAAAGCGCGAGCATGGCCGGCTGCGTGTCGGCCGCGCTCGCCGGCTTCGCGGTCACGGCGCTCGCGCGCAGCCAATTGCGCGACGGCCTGCGCGCATGCGGGCCGGACGATGGCCTGCCGACGTTGCCGGCCGCACGCTTTTACGCGTTCGCATCGAAGCCCGGCGGTGCCGGCACCGCGCTGATCGACGCGGTGCGGGCCACCGGACGCACGCGGCAGTTCTCGGCACACGCCGACTGAATGCGCGGCGCCCTTTTCAGTCGCCGGCCGCAGCCGCGCCCGTGTCGTTCAGCGCATCCGTCATCAACTCCGCGAACCATTCGACGAACGCGTTGAGCCGTCTCGACCGGTGCCGGCGATGCGGATAGACGGCCGACACGTCCATCGGCGCGGCCCGATGGCCGGGCATCACCTCGACCAGCGCCCCGCTGTCGAGCAGATGCACGACGTCGAAGCGCGGAATCTGGATCAGCCCCATCCCGGCGATGCAGCTCGCGATATAGGTTTCGGCATTGTTGACGATCACGCGGCTCGGCAGCGCCAGTGTGCGGTGCTCGCCGTCCACGGAGTATTCCCAGCCGAGCTCGCGGCCGGTCGTCGGCGACGCATAGCCGATCGCCCAGTGCCCGTGCGCGAGCGCATCGGGGTGCTCGGGCACGCCGCATTCGCGCAGGTAGTCGGGGCTCGCGCAGTTGATCAGCGCGAACTGGCCGAGCGGCCGTACCACGAGGCTGCTGTCCGCGAGCCGCCCGACCCGGATCGCGCAGTCGACGCCCTCCTGCACGAGATCGATCGAGCGGTCCGTCGAGCCGAGCGACAGTTGCAGCTTCGGATAGCGGCGAAACAGCGACGGCAGCGCGGGCGCGATCACGCGGCGCGCGATCCGGCTCGGCGCATCGACGTTCAGTCGCCCGATCACGTCGCGATCGCGGCGCCGGAACAGCCGGTCGAGCTCATCGGCTTCCGCGAGCAGGCGCCGGCCACGCTCCAGCAGCAGCGCGCCGTCGGCCGTCAGCTGCACCTGCCGCGTCGTACGGTGCAACAGGCGCGTGCCGAGCGCGGTCTCGAGCTGCTGGACGGCGGCCGACACCGTCGCGCGCGGCACGTCGAGCGCATGCGCGGCCTTGATGAAGCTGCCCATCTCGGCAACCTGAAGGAAGATTCTGACCTGGTCCAGCTTGTCCATCGGCGGGCGGAAAACGTGGGTTCGGACGACCGTCACCGGCAAGCGCCGCGCCTCGCGGCCGATCCCGGCGGCACAGAAGAAACGGGCGCGCGGCCTCGTGCCCGCGCGCCCGTCCATTGTCCATGCAAACGGTCCATTGCGGGTCGCCGCGCGCACGCGACGACCGCCGGCACGGCCCGTTACTTGGTCGTATAGCCGCCGTTGATCAGGATCGTCTGACCGGTGATCCACCAGCCATCGGTCACGAGATGGCGGATGAACGGCACGACGTCCTCGATGTCGGTGAGGCCCGTCTTGCTGAACGGCGACAGCGCGGCCGCCGTCTTGTGATACGCGACGGCGTCGGCACCTTCGGCCGGATAGAAGAATGGCGTGTCCATCGGGCCCGGCCCGACCGCCGTCACCGAGATGCCGCGCGCGCCGTATTCCTTCGACGCGGCGCGCGTGAAGTGCTCGACGGGCGCCTTCGATCCTTCATAGGCCGCATAGAACGGCGTGAACGCGCCGAGCAGCGACGTCACGAGCGTGACGAGCTTGCCGTGATCCTCGAGGTGCCGCCCCGCTTCCTTGATGAAGAAGAACGCGGACTTGCTGTTCACCGCGAACATTTCGTCGTATTCGGCCTCGGAGATTTCGGTGAACGGCTTCTTCAGCACCTTGCCGACGGTGTTGATCGCGATGTCGATCTTGCCGAAGCGCTGCTTCGCGTCGCCGAACAGCTTCTCGACCGCGGCGGCCGTCGTCAGATCGGCCTGGAACGTCGCGGCTTGCGCGCCGGCCGCGCGCACGGCGGCGGCCGTTTCTTCGGCCTGCGCCTGCGATGCCGCGCTGTTGTAGTGAATCGCCACCGCCTTCGCGCCGTGGCCGGCCAGATCCCGGGCGATCAGGCCGCCGAGATTCTTGGCGCCGCCTGCGATCAGGACGACCTTGTCTGCGAGCGTGTGAGTAGCCACGGTTGACTCCTTTTTGCGTTGGGTGAAGCTAGGAGTGTAGGCACGCACGACGCGCCGGTCAGCCGGGCATGGCTGGATGAATTATCCAGAAAAACGATCCAATCAGGCATCCGAAATGGCGGGCTGCCCCACCGACGCGGGCGGCGAAATCTGCCTGGCCTTGGCGCGACACGTCGCACGGCCACCGCGCACGCGTGAGTCAGCGTGCGTAAAGCGCCGCGTCGATCTTGCCGAGCAGCCACTGCATCCCGGCCAGATGCTGCTGGTCGTGGCTGCACAGATAATGAACGAGGCCGCGCACGGTGAGCGCGCCGTAACCGTCGAACTCGCCGGTGCGTGCAAGCTGCCCGGGCGTCAGGCGCGACACGACGTCGAGCGTCTCGCGCCGCGCGTCGCGGATCGCCGCGAGCACGTCGGACGCGTTCGCGGCGTCGTAGCGGCGCTCGATCGCGAGCGCGTCGCCGTCGACCGACACGAGCAGCGGATGATCCTCATCGAGCATCCGCCTCAACCGCACGTGGTAGCCGTCGATCTCGATGTCGCGCACGTGGCAGAGTTGCCCGAGCGGCGAGAAGTGCTCGCTCGGGATGCCGTTCCAGTCGTCGGGGGTCCAGCGTGCATAGCCGTCCGGCACGGCGGCAAAATGGGCTTCGAGCTGGCGGGGAAAATCGGCGAGTGCATCGAGCGTCGTCGGATTCATGCGGCAAACTCCGTGTCGGGTGAAGACGGCAACAGCCCTGTCACGGACCCGCCGCCGCGGTGGCACTGCTTCACGCTGGAGCCGTACGTACCTTGCGTGCGATGTCCACTTTCCATGAAGAAGGAACGTGCCCCGCGTCGCGCCCAGCGCTCCGCAGCTTACCAGCGCGGGCGAGTTCGTGCCGGCGCCGGCGCGCCGCTTGATAGAATGCGCGCGCTATGGATCTCGAAAGCATTCTCTACACGCAGGGCTTCGGCTCGCGCCGCCAGTGCCGCGGCCTGATCGAAACGGGCCGCGTCACCGTCGCGGGCGCGAGCGCGACCGATCCCGACGCGTCGTTCGACACCGACGGCCTCGTGTTCACGGTCGACGACACCGCCTGGCCGTTCCACGCCCGCGCGTATCTCGCGCTCAACAAGCCGGCCGGCTACGAATGTTCGCGCGACCCGCAACACCACGCCAGCGTGTTCAGCCTGCTACCCGCGCCGCTCGTCGCACGTGGCGTGCAGTGCGTCGGCCGCCTCGACCAGGACACGACGGGCCTGCTGCTGCTGTCCGACGACGGCCAGTTCGTGCATGCGTACACGTCTCCGAAGCGCAAGGTGCCGAAGACCTACGTCGCGACCGTGCGCCACCCGCTCGACGATGCCCAACTGGATGCGCTGCGCGCCGGCGTGCAGCTCCACGGCGAGCCGAAGCCGATCGCGGCGGTCGCCGCCGACGCGCGCGACACGCACGCGCTCGCGCTGACCGTCCTCGAAGGCAAATATCATCAAGTGAAACGCATGGTCGCCGCGGCCAGCAACCGCGTCGAGGCGCTGCACCGCGAAAGCATCGGCGGTTTCACGCTGCCGGACGACCTGGCGCCGGGCGCATGGCGCTGGCTCGGGGAAGACGACCTTTCAGCCCTGCGCAATTCCGTCAAAACCCTGTAAGGGAAAATCCGCACGATCGTTCGGTGTCCGGCCGCGTCGCGGCCGCACGATCCCCCGCTATACTGAAATCACAAGCTGTACGAGCAGCAATGCAGGGGAGACATCATGAACATCAACCATTCTTTCGAACTGTCGTACGTGACGATCGCCTTCGCGGTCGTGGGTGCCATCGTGATCGGCGGGCTGCTGGCCACGATGCACATGAAGCACAAATATCATCCGAACCTGATCGGCGCGCTGATCGGCGCGTTGCTGTGCTTCCTGCTGATCGAGGCGTTACCGGCGCTCACCTGACGCGCCGCGCGGCGCGAGCGTTTGAAGGAATTCGTCTACGGTCGGATAGCGCAACGTCACGCACAATTCGGCCTTGAGCCGCGCATTCGACAGGCGCCGCGACTCGCGCATGAACGACAGAAGCGTCGGTTCGAGCCGATGTTCGGCGTCCGCGCGACTGATCCGCGGCGGCAGCGGCAGGCCGAACACCTGCGCGACCCGGTCGAAATACTCTCCCATCCGCAGTTCGCTGTCGTCCGACGCGTGCACGGCGCGCGCCGGCTTGCCGCGCACGGCCGCGCGCCGCAGGATCGCCGCGAGATCGTCCGCGTGGATATGGTTCGTGTAGACGTCGTCGGCCGCGTCGAGCGCCGGCGTGCCGCGCTCGAGCCGCGCGAGCGGCAGCCGGTTCGCCGCGTAGATGCCGGGAATGCGCACGATGCGCGCGGACAGCACGCCGCGCACCGTCGCCGCGCGCAACTGACGCTCGGCCGACACGCGCCGGAACGCGCGCGGATTCGCGGGGCGCAGCGGCTGCGTCTCGTCGATTCGCGCCCCGCCGCAATCGCCGTATACGCCCGTCGTGCTGGCGTAGACGAGCGTCGGCGCGCGAAGGGCGTCGGGTACAATACGCGCTGCCCGCGCCGGCACGCCGGCCTGCCGGGTCGCGGCACGCAGCGTGCGGAGCCGGCCGACCGGCGACACCGGCGGTGCGGATGGCCGCCGTGCAGGCACGGACAATGCGGCGATCAGCGCGCGGGTGCGGCGATCGTCGCGGCCGTCGGATTGCGGCGGCGCGAGATGCAGGATCGTGCGGGCGAGCCCCGCGATACGTCCGAGCGTCGCGCGGCGATCGAGGTCGCCGACGATCGGCGTCGCGCCTGCCGCGCGCAATTCGTCGCAGCGGCCCGGATGGCTCGTCAGCGCGACGATGCGCAGGTTGCGGCGCGCGGCGCGCCATTGCGCGACGCAACGCAGGCCGACGTCGCCGCAGCCGACGATCAGTGCGCGCGGCCGGCGCAGGATTCGAGTCGCGATCATGATGGTTGCGAAATCAGTAGCCACCGTTGCGCGGCGCGCAACGGGTTTGCATTGTAGCTGCCGTGCCGACATGCACGGTCCCCACATTTTGTTCTATTTGGTTCTATGGCATTCAACGTTACTCTCAAGCAAAGCGGCCGGCAGTTCCAGGTCGAGTCGGACGAAACCGTGCTGGCGGCGGCGCTGCGCCAGAACGTCCACCTGCCGTACGGATGCAAGAACGGCGCGTGCGGCTCCTGCAAGGGCCAGATCGTGTCGGGCCAGATCGAACAGGGCCCGCACGCCGCGTCGGCGCTGTCCAACGACGAACGCACGCGCGGCCTCGCGCTGCTCTGCTGTTCGAAGGCGCAATGCGACCTCGAGATCGACGTGCGTGAAATCGCCGGCGTCGACGGCGTGCAGGTGAAGAAGCTGCCGTGCCGGATCGCCGCGCTCGAGCGCCGCGCCGACGACGTGATGGTCGTGAAGCTGCAGTTGCCCGCCAACGAGCGCCTGCAATACCTCGCGGGCCAGTACGTCGAGTTCATCCTGAAGGACGGCTCGCGCCGCAGCTACTCGATGGCGAATGCGCCGCACGAGGAAGGCCCGATCGAGCTGCACATCCGCCACATGCCGGGCGGCAAGTTCACCGACCATGTGTTCGGCGCGATGAAGGAGCGCGACATCCTGCGCTTCGAAGGCCCGCTCGGCACGTTCTTCCTGCGCGAGGATTCCGACAAGCCGATCGTGCTGCTCGCGTCGGGCACCGGCTTCGCGCCGATCAAGGCGATCATCGAGCACGTCAGGCATTCCGGCATCACGCGCCCGATGACGCTCTATTGGGGCGCACGCCGCAAGAAGGACATCTACCTCGGCGAGCTCGCCGAGCAATGGGCGCGCGAGATCCCGAACTTCAAGTACGTGCCGGTGCTGTCCGAGCCGGACGACGCCGACCAGTGGACGGGCCGCACCGGCTTCGTCCACCGCGCGGTGATCGAGGACCTGCCCGATCTGTCGGGCCACCAGGTGTACGCGTGCGGCGCGCCGGTGATGGTCGAATCCGCGCAGCGCGACTTCACGCAGCACCACGCGCTGCCGGCCGACGAGTTCTACGCGGACTCGTTCACGAGCGCCGCCGATCTCGCGCACCCGGTCTGAGCACTGGGCGCGCCCGCGTCCCCGCTGGGCGCCGCCGTGTCACATCCGTGGCATCGCGGCGGTTTACAGTGGGGCGCGGGATGCCTTATGCTTGCGCACATGAACCGCTTCCTGTCCGCTCTCCGACGTCGCCGCTCGCCGCTCCGCCCGGATGCCGCCGGCTCGTCACGGACTCGCGCGTAACCCTCCCTCCGCTTCACCGGTTACGCACAAGCTGTTCGACCTACCAGCCACGGCCTTCCGTGGCTTTTTTATTGCCCGTTTCCCTTTCAACGTCCGCTGGAGTCTGCTGTCATGTCCCTGAACGATTACCCGATCGACTCGCTGATGTACATCACGAACCGCCCCGACATCGTGTTTACGCACGGCAAGGGTTCGTGGCTCTACGATCACACCGGCAAGCGCTATCTGGACTTCATTCAGGGCTGGGCCGTCAACAGTCTCGGCCACTGCAACGACGGCATCGTCGAAGCGCTGAAGACGCAGGCCGAGAAGCTGCTGAACCCGTCGCCCGCGTTCTACAACGAACCGATGGCGAAGCTCGCGGGGCTGCTGACGCAGCACAGCGTGTTCGACAAGGTGTTCTTCACGAACAGCGGCGCGGAAGCGAACGAAGGCGCGATCAAGCTCGCGCGCAAATGGGGCCGCAAGTTCAAGAACGGTGCGTACGAGATCATCACGTTCGATCACAGCTTCCACGGCCGCACGCTCGCGACGATGTCGGCCAGCGGCAAGCCGGGCTGGGACACGATCTACGCACCGCAGGTGCCGGGCTTCCCGAAGGCCGAGCTGAACGACATCAACTCGGTCGAGAAGCTGATCACCGACAAGACCGTCGCGGTGATGCTCGAGCCGATCCAGGGCGAAGGCGGCGTGATTCCGGCGACGCGTGAATTCATGCAGGCGCTGCGTGCGCTGACGAAGCAGCACGACCTGCTGCTGATCGTCGACGAAGTGCAGAGCGGCTGCGGCCGCGCGGGCACGCTGTTCGCGTACGAGCTGTCCGGCATCGAGCCGGACATCATGACGCTCGCGAAGGGCATCGGCGGCGGCGCACCGCTCGGCGCGCTGCTGTCGAAGGCCGACGTCGCGGTGTTCGAGGCCGGCGACCAGGGCGGCACGTACAACGGCAACCCGCTGATGACGGCGGTCGGCCATTCGGTGATCTCGCAACTCGTCGCGCCCGGCTTCCTCGAAGGCGTGCGCGCGCGCGGCGAATACCTGAAGCGCAAGCTGCTCGAGCTGTCGGAGGAGCGCGGTTTCGAGGGCGAACGCGGCGAAGGCCTGCTGCGCGCGCTGCTGCTCGGCAAGGACATCGGCCCGCAGATCGTCGAGAAGGCCCGCGACATGCAGCCCGACGGCCTGCTGCTGAACGCGGCGCGCCCGAACCTGCTGCGCTTCATGCCCGCGCTGAACGTCACGACCGAAGAAATCGACCAGATGATGTCGATGCTGCGGTCGATCCTCGACACGCTCTGAGGAGACCGCCGCGATGGATGCCGCCGCCGATGCTGTCGCTATCCGCCCGTTCGAACGCGCCGACACCGACGCCGTGCTCGCGGTCTGGCGCGACGCGTTCCCGCAGTACGACGAAGCCGGCGCGCCGCCGCACCGCGATCCGCTGCGATCGATCGAGCTGAAGCTCGCGACGCAGCCGGAACTGTTCTTCGTCGCGACCAGCGGCGCGCGGGTCGTCGGCACGCTGATGGCGGGTTTCGACGGACATCGCGGCTGGCTCTACTCGTTCGGCGTGTCGAACGATGCACGGCGACTCGGCATCGGCCGCGCGCTGATCGCGCATGCGGAACGCGCGCTCGCCGCGCGCGGCTGCCTGAAGATCAATCTGCAGGTGCTGCCCGGCAACGACGATGCGTGCCGCTTCTATGCGGCGCTCGGCTATCGCGTCGAGGAACGCATTTCGTTCGGCAAGACGCTGCCGGCCGCCTGACGCCGGCAGCCCCCCATCAGCGCGTGATCGGCCCCGCGTCCGGCAGCGGATTGCCGAGCGCGTCGGTCGGCACGGCCTGCTGCTCGAACGCCGCGAAATACGCGGCCCACTGCGACTCGCTCACGCGCACGATCAGCGCGCCGTCCTGCCAGACGTCGTTGTGATCGTTGTGGTCGTCGCCCGCGCGGTGCAGATAGTGCGAGCCCGTCGACCCCTGGTTCATGTGCGTGTCGTGAATGCCGTTGCCTTCCGAATACGTGCGGCCGAACACGACGACGTCGAGCCCCTGCGACTGCGCGGCGTTGACGAGCCGCAGCAGCGACGGGATCGGCTCCGCGTTCTCGGTACCGTCCATCACCGCGCTGGCGCGCCATGCGCCAGTCTCGTTCAGGATGTCGCTGCGCAGATAGTCGAGCGCCGGCAGCGCGGTTTGCCCGGTGAGATCGGTGTAGCCTTCGGCCGCGGCCGCGAGCGTCGCCGTGACCGGATGATGGAAATCGTAGACGAGCTTGTAGTTCAGCAAGTCGTCCGCGTCGTTGGTGCCGACGTTGATCGCGACGTCCCAGTCGCCCGTCGGCAGTGCGAGTGTCAGATGGATGTGATACTGGATCTCGCTGCCGTGCGGCGAGCCCTTCAGCTGCGCCACCGACGTCACCTTCGCCTTCACGAAACCGTAGTCCAGACTCATGCGCGCTCTCCGTGTCCCGATGGATCGACCATGCTACGCAGCCCGCGTGTCGGTTTGCGGACGGCCGGTTGCGGACGGCCGGTTGCCGCGTCCCGCGCCGCATGGTCGGCGTCACCGCCGAATGAATGGAGTCGCCTCCGCATGCACAAGTTCGCCACCGGGCGCGCCGCACGAAAAAAAAGCTGCCACGGCATCCCGTGACAGCTTTTCGAAAGCCCTTGCGCGGCACGCCGGCATCCGCCGCCGCGCCGCACCGGCCTCGCTCATTCACCCAGATACGCGGCCCGCACCTTCGGATCGTCGAGCATCTGCTTCGCGTCGCCTTCCATCGTGACCGTGCCCGAGTCCATCACATAACCGCGGTCGGCCGCCTGCAGCGCGAGGCGGGCGTTCTGCTCGACCAGCAGCACCGTGATGCCCTCCTTCGAGATCTCGCGCACCACTTCGAAGATCTTCTCGACCATGATCGGCGACAAGCCCATCGACGGCTCGTCGAGCAGCAGCAGCTTCGGCTTCGACAGGATCGCGCGCGACATCGCCAGCATCTGCTGCTCGCCGCCCGACAGCGTGCCCGCGAGCTGCGTCGCACGCTCCTTCAGACGCGGGAAGAAGCCGAACATCCGGTCGACGTCCTTCTTGATCTGCTCCTTGTCGTTGCGCAGATACGCGCCCATCTGCATGTTCTCGATGATCGACATCCGCGCGAAGATCCCGCGGCCTTCCGGCACCATCGCGAGGCCGCGCTTGAGCAGTTCGTGCGACGGCACGCCCTTGATCGACTTGCCGTCGTACTCGATGTCGCCCGCCGAGTACGGCTTGAGACCCGTGATCGCCTTCATCGTCGTGGTCTTGCCGGCACCGTTCGCGCCGATCAGCGTCACGAGCTCGCCCTGGCGGACTTCCATGTCAACGCCCTTGACGGCCTGGATACCGCCGTAGTTGACCTGCAAGCCCTTGATTTTCAACATTGCCGCTGCCATCAGTGCACCCCTGCGCCGAGATATGCCTCAATCACCTTCGGATTCTTCTGCACGTCCTGCGGCAGACCCTCGGCGATCACCTTGCCGTAATCGAGCACCGTCATCCGGTTGCACAGTCCCATCACGAGCTTCACGTCGTGCTCGATCAGCAGAATCGTGCGGCCGTCCGAGCGGATCTTGTCGAGCAGGCGCGTGAGTTCGACCTTCTCGGTCGCGTTCATCCCGGCCGCCGGCTCGTCGAGCGCGAGCAGCTTCGGGTCGGTCGCCAGCGCGCGGGCGATTTCCAGCCGGCGCTGGTG
Source organism: Burkholderia sp. AW33-5 (assembly GCF_053427615.1). Taxonomy (NCBI): domain Bacteria; kingdom Pseudomonadati; phylum Pseudomonadota; class Betaproteobacteria; order Burkholderiales; family Burkholderiaceae; genus Burkholderia; species Burkholderia sp. AW33-5. The sequence continues at coordinate 12,916 of NZ_JBSAXA010000005.1, forward strand.
GCCGTACGACAGGTTGCGCGACGTGTAGTCCGCGTACTGCAGCACGCCGACGTATTCGAGCAGCTCGATCGCGCGTTCCTTGATCTCGCGCTCTTCCTGGCGTTCGGCCGGCGTCTGGAACACCGCGCCGAGCAGCCCGTGCTTGGTGCGCACGTGGCGGCCCACCATCACGTTCTCCAGCGCGGTCATCCCGCCGAACAGGCGAATGTTCTGGAACGTGCGCGCGATGCCCGTCTTCGCGACCTGATGCACCGCGGTCGGCTTGTATTCCGTGCCGTCGAGCTTGAACTCGCCGGAGTCCGGCGTGTAGAGGCCCGTGATCACGTTGAAGAACGTGGTCTTGCCGGCGCCGTTCGGGCCGATCAGGCCGTAGATCTCGCCTTCCTTGATCTCGAGGCCGACGTCGGACAGTGCCTGCAAGCCGCCGAAGCGCTTGTTCACGCCTTTGACGGACAGTCGGATTTGCTTGTCGCTCATGTGTGATATCCCCTTGTCCGTTGGTTAAGCGCGCACCGGCTTCTTGCTGTTGCGCTTCGCCAGTTTCGCGATCTTGTCCTCATGCTTCGGCGCCGGCCACAGGCCTTCCGAGCGATACAGCATGATGATCACCATCGCGAGGCCGTACAGCGCCTGACGGATCACTTCGGTATCGACGATGTCGTGACCGAAGATCGCATGCTGCAGCGGGCTCATCGTCGAACGCAGGAATTCCGGGAAGATCGCGAGCAGCACCGCGCCCAGGATCACGCCGGGGATGTGGCCCATGCCGCCGAGCACCACGCAGGCGAGCACGACGATCGATTCCCAGAACGTGAACGACTCGGGCGACACGAAGCCCTGGAACGCACCGAACATCGCGCCCGACAGGCCGCCGAACGACGCGCCCATCGCGAACGCGAGCAGCTTCACGTTACGGGTATTGATGCCCATTGCCTTCGCGGCGATTTCGTCTTCGCGGATCGCGGCCCATGCACGGCCGATACGCGAGTGCTGCAGGCGCGTACAGACCCAGATCACCAGCAGCGCGCAGAGCACGAACAGGTAGTAGTACATGTAGACCGACGGCAGCTGGAAGCCGAAGATCGAGTGCGTCTGCGACAGGTTGAAGCCGCCGACGTGCACCGGATCGATGCCCGTGATCCCCTTCGGGCCGTTGGTGATGTTCACCGGACGGTCGAGGTTGTTCATGAAGATCCGGACGATTTCACCGAAGCCGAGCGTCACGATCGCCAGGTAGTCGCCGCGCAGGCGCAGCGTCGGCGCGCCGAGCAGGATCCCGAAGGTCGCCGCCAGCGCCATCGCGATCGGCACGATGATCAGGAACGGGATGTGCAGGCCGTTCGGCGCGAGCGCCGCGATCCACTCGAACTGCGAGGTCAGGTGCGGCGAGCTCAGCAGCGCCGCCGTGTACGCGCCCACCGCGTAGAACGCGATGTAGCCCAGGTCGAGCAGGCCGGCGAAGCCGACCACCACGTTCAGACCCAGCGCGAGCATCACGTACAGCATCGCGAAGTCGAGCACGCGGACCCAGTAGTTGCCGCCTGCCGAGCCGATGATGATCGGCGCCGCGATCACGAAGGCCGCGGTCAGGATGCCGATGATGACGGTCTTGGCCGTGTTGCGCTCTTCGACGAGCGACGTCGAGGATTCGATCGGTTGAATGGATGTCATGTTGTTTGCTCCCCTTCCGTTACGCGCGGTCCGCGACACGTTCACCCAGCAGGCCCGACGGACGGAACACCAGCACGATGATCAGCACGATGAATGCGAACACGTCCTGGTAGTTACTGCCGAATACGCCGCCCGTGAGGTTGCCGATGTAACCCGCGCCGAGCTGCTCGATCAGGCCGAGCACCACGCCGCCGACCATCGCGCCGCCGAGGTTGCCGATCCCGCCGAGCACCGCCGCCGTGAATGCCTTCATGCCGGGGATGAAGCCCATGTAGAAGTGCACGTTGCCGTATTCGGACGCGATCATCACGCCGGCCAGCGCGGCGAGCGCGGAGCCGATCATGAACGTCGCCGAAATCACGAAGTTCGGGTTCACGCCCATCAGGCTCGCGGTGTTCGGGCTTTCGGCGATCGCACGCATCGCGCGGCCGAGCTTGGTCTTGTGCACGAGCAGCAGGAGGCCCGCCATCACGATGAACGCCACCGCGATGATCACGATTTCAGTCACCGAGATCACGGCGCCGGGCGTCGTGTCGGTCGCCTTGATCACGTTGATCGGATCGGTCGGCAGCAATTGCGGGAACGGCAGCGGGTTGCGCGACCAGATGATCATCGCGGCCGTCTGCAGCAGGATCGACACGCCGATCGCGGTGATCAGCGGGGCGAGACGCGGCGCACGGCGCAGCGGCCGGTACGCGACACGTTCGATCGTGTAGCCCACGCACGCGCAGACGACGGCGGCGATGCCAAGGCCGATCGTCAGCGTCGCGACGTTGCCGAGTCCGGGGAAATGGTTCTGCAGCACGGTGATCGCCGACAGGGCGACCATCGCGCCGATCATCAGCACGTCGCCGTGCGCGAAGTTGATGATGCCGAGAATGCCGTACACCATCGTGTAACCCAACGCGATGATGGCGTACACACTGCCGAGCACCAGCCCGTTGAGGATCTGCTGGATGAAAATATCCATTTAAAGCTCCTTGGCCCATGCTGCCGGAGGACGTTGCGCCCCGCGGGTAAGCGAGGAATCGCGCCTTCTCGGCGACACTGCGGGTACTAGTCGATACCGGTAAGGGTGGATCGTCCCGGCGCGCGCCGCCCGGCCTGTACGGCCGGACCTGCCGCCGGAGCGGATACAGAAACGGCACCGCACTGTTCCGGTGCCATCGTGAGTCCCGTCGCTAAATCGTCACGACATCGAGGACGGTGTACTTGGCCTCCTTGAAGTCGTAGGGCAGCGTGCCGCAACGGTGTCCGGTTGCCCGAACGCCGTGCCTTTTTCCGTCCGGGCCGGGGCGAACCCTGCATCCGGGCAGATCAGGTTCCGCGCCGCGTCGCCCGCGGGCTCGACCACCTTGGCGGCGCACATGCCGTTGTCGCCAAGGGTTTGCGCTCCGATGCCGGACGCCGTCGCCTGCGCTGCAAGCGGGCCGTCCGCCGCCGCCCGCGCGGCGCCCGAACCGGCATCGCAAAGGTGGCGCCCGACTTTCGTCAGGACTGCGTCGGAATCCGTGAAACGAAGCAGCCCGCCCGCCGCGACGCGATGGGTCGCGGCGACACGCCGTTTCGTCGAATCGAAATGAAAGGGGATCAGTGACATCCGCACGTCGCCTGCGTTGCCCCGAAACCCGGGCGTCCGTCGTTCGACGCGCCCTGCTGTTGCCGCATCACGGTCCGCGGCTCGTTGTCGGACAATCTGCATGCCCGTCGCCCGGTCGATGGCAGCGCCGCCGGCGCGTGCTGCCCGCCGTGCCGAATGCATGCCGATCTTCGAGCCCTGCGCGTTGATTTCCTCGATCGCCAAACGTGCCCCGTTGTCCTTGTCACTGTCCGATTGCGCAACGCGGCACGCCGACGGCACCGCACGACCGGTTCCGGCAGCGCGCACGTCGCTGGCAGCCGGTACTGCGCGTGCCGCAGCGTCCCTGCCCGCCTCGTCGTCGCTCTTTTTGCTGCAGCCGGCAAGCATTGCAACCGGTGCGGCGACGGACATGGCGTAAGCCAACTTCACATGCATCGAGTAGGTCTCCCGCGCCTTGCCAAAACCCGATTTCAAAGCCATTCCGGCCTGAAAACGGGCGCATTGTAACTCCATTTATAGGACGCCAATAATCCTGATTCGATGGGGTTTTCCTGCATTGCAACCATTTTTGAGAGACGGTTAAGCGCAGCGATAGCAACCGGGTTGCACCATTGGTGTGAATAATGGTTGCGATCGCATTTTCGCAACGCAAAAAAAAAGCGCGCCAAACGGCGCGCTTCGGGGTACCACGGGTGCGATGCGGCAATCAGGCGGCAGGCGGCAGGTTCAGCCCGCGCGGCAGCGGAAACGACACGTTTTCCTCGATGCCGTCGAGTGCGCGGACGTTGCGCACGCCGAGCTCGCGCAGCCGCGCGATCACGGCCTGGGCGAGCACTTCCGGCGCCGATGCGCCGGCCGTCACGCCGATGCGGCGCTTGCCGGCGACCCATGCCGGATCGATCTGATCGGGTGCGTCGACCATGTACGCGGCCACGCCGCGCTTCTCGGCCACTTCACGCAGGCGGCTCGAATTCGAGCTGTTCGGGCTGCCGACGACGATCACGACGTCGCACTGCGGCGCCATGAACTTCACCGCATCCTGGCGGTTCTGCGTCGCGTAGCAGATGTCCTGCTTCTTCGGTTCGCGAATCTTCGGATACTTCGCCTTCAGCGCGCCGATGATCTCGGCGGCGTCGTCCACGGACAATGTCGTCTGCGTGACGAGCGCGATGCGCTCGGGATCGGCGAGCTCGAGCTTCTGCACGTCCTCGACGCTTTCGACGAGATGCATGCCGCGCTCGACCTGCCCCATCGTGCCTTCGACTTCCGGGTGGCCCTTGTGGCCGATCATCACGATGTCGACCCCGTCCTGGCGCATCTTCGCCACTTCGACGTGCACCTTCGTGACGAGCGGGCAGGTTGCGTCGTAAATGCGCAACCCGCGCACGTCCGCCTCGTCGCGCACGGCCTTCGACACGCCGTGCGCGCTGAAGATCACGGTATTGCCGGCCGGCACTTCCTCGAGTTCCTCGACGAAGATCGCGCCTTTCTTCTTCAGATCCTCGACCACGTACTTGTTGTGGACGATTTCGTGACGGACGTAGATCGGCGCACCGTGCATCGCGATCGCGCGCTCGACGATCTCGATCGCGCGATCGACGCCCGCGCAGAAGCCACGCGGCTGGGCCAGCAGGATTTCGGCATCGGCGGCGACGGTCTGCCCGGACAGCGTATCGGTGGTGCTCATGATTACAGGATTCCGATGATTTTCACTTCGAACGTGAGCGCTTGGCCCGCGAGCGGATGATTGAAGTCGAACAGCGCCGAGGTTTCGCTGACTTCCTTCAGCACCCCTGCATAGCGGCCGCCGTCCGGCGCGTTGAACTCGATGAGGTCGCCCGGCGTGAAATCGTCGCCGACCATCCCGTTCTCGCGCAGCGTCGACAGCGTCACGCGCTGGAGCATGTCGGGATTGCGGGGACCGAACCCCTGCTCAGGCGTTAGCTGATAAGTCGAATGGTCGCCCACCCTGAGCCCGATCAGAATCTGTTCCAGCGAGGGCGCCAGTTGCCCCGCGCCGAGCAGCAGCGTGGCGGGCTTGTCGGAGAAGGTGTTGACGATGTCGGCGCCGTCGGCCAATGCAAGCCGGTAATGCAGCGTGACATGGGAACCGGGCTTCACTTCGGATAGATCGATGATGCTCATGAATGACTCGTGTTCGTCGGCGCCCGAACTGGCCGAAAGGCCCGGCGCAAAGCCAATATTGTAAGTCACCTGAGCGCGCAAGGCTGAAAGTGCGACGACATCGCGCCCGCGCCCGCCGCCAATGGAGTTTCGATCATGCTGTCACCCTGTCCCGCCGCCCCGGCGACCGAATGTCGCGACACCGCCGATGCCCCCGTCGCTCCGGCCCGCCTCATCGATGCAGCCAGGCCGCCGGGCAAGCGCCGCCCGCGAAACTGGAAACCCCATCTGCCGCGCGAGCGCTTGCTGGAACGCGGGCCGGCCGCGCTGACCGACGCGGAGCTGATCGCGCTGCTGCTCGGCACGGGCGGCGGCGGCCACGACGTGTTCGCCAGCGCCCGCGCGCTGCTCGCACGTTTCGACGATTCGCTGCGCGACATGCTCGACGCGGAGCCCGGCGCGTTCGCCATGCACCCCGGCATCGGCCCCGCGCGCTCGGCGGTGCTGATCGCGGTGACCGAGATCGTGCGGCGCGCGCTGGCCGAGAAAGCCCGCGAGCGGATGCAGATCGGCTCGCCAGGCGCGGTCGAGGATTATCTGCGGCTCAGGATCGGCACGCGTCCGCACGAGGTGTTCGTCACGCTGTACCTGGACGCCCGTCACGGCCTCATCGACGTGGAGGAGAGCGCCCGCGGCTCGCTGACGCGAATGGTCGTCTATCCGCGCGAGATCGTGCGGCGCGCGCTCATGCTGAATGCCGCCGCGCTGATCATCGCGCACAATCACCCGTCCGGCGCGGTGCAGCCGAGCGCGGAGGATCGCCGCCTGACGCGGATGCTGCACGAAGCGCTCACGCTCGTCGACGCGAAGCTGCTCGATCACGTGGTCGTCGGCACCGCCGATACATTTTCGTTCGCACGCGCCGGTTGGCTGTAGACTGTGGCCCGGCGACCCGCCCCGGGGTGGCCGCAACGACGAAGCGAAATTGGGTTTGATTTTTCTGAACTTTTTCTGCTAGAATCGTCGTCTGTCTTTTTTCCAACCAGTTCTAGCCATCGAAGGGCCTTGTCTGTAAAGGCTTCGGCGTTCTGAGTGCAGCCATGGATCACGTGGCGGTACGATGGAACCTTCATCGGCGATCGAACCCCGAATTTAGCGTATTAGGAGTGCTCTCATGGCACGCGTATGCCAAGTAACTGGGAAAGCGCCGATGAGCGGCAACAACGTTTCCCACGCAAACAACAAGACGAAGCGCCGCTTCCTGCCGAACCTGCAAAACCGCCGGTTCTGGGTGGAGAGCGAAAACCGCTGGGTGCGCCTGCGCGTCTCGAACGCCGGCCTGCGCCTGATCGACAAGAACGGCATCGATTCCGTGCTCGCTGACCTGCGCGCACGCGGCGAAGCCTAAGCCCAAGGAGCACAATCATGGCAAAAGGCGCACGCGACAAGATCAAGCTCGAGTCGACCGCTGGTACGGGTCACTTCTACACGACCACGAAGAACAAGCGCAACATGCCGGAAAAGATGGCGATCAAGAAGTTCGATCCCGTCGTCCGCAAGCATGTGGAATACAAAGAAACCAAGATCAAGTAATCTCCGGTTTCTGCCAGCCTGACGGCGACCAAAAAGCCCCGCACATGCGGGGCTTTTTGTTTTGCGCGCACGCGCGGGCCCGACGCGGTATGCTCTCCCCTTTCCGCGGCCACGGCCGACGGAACGCACAAGAGCTAAAGCGTAACGATGGAGATGCAGCATGAAATTCGACGTGGCGATCGTCGGCAGCGGCCTGGCAGGGCTGTCGGTCGCACTCAACCTGGCCAGCACGCGACGTGTCGCGCTGATCGCGAAACGTTCGATGATGGAGGGGGCAAGCGATAACGCGCAAGGCGGCATCGCGGCCGTCCTCGATTCGGCGGACAGCATCGAGAACCACGTCGACGACACGCTGGTCGCCGGCGGCGGCCTGTGCGACGAAGGCGCGACGCGCTACATCGTCGAGCACGGCCGCGAAGCGATCGAGTGGCTGATCTCGCAGGGCGTGCCGTTCACGAAGGACGATGCGGCCGAACTCGGTTTCCATCTGACGCGCGAAGGCGGCCACAGCCACCGTCGAATCATCCACGCGGCCGACGCGACCGGCCATGCGGTGCTCGCGACGCTGTCCGACCGCGCGCGCCAGCATCCGAACATCACGTTCTTCGAAAACCACCATGCGATCGACCTGATCACGTCGGACCGGCTCGGGCTGCCCGGCCGCCGCTGTCACGGGCTGTATGCGCTCGACGTCGACAACGATCGCACGATCACGATCGAGGCGCCGCACACGGTGCTCGCGACCGGCGGCGCCGGCAAGGTCTACCTGTACACGACGAACCCCGACACCGCGACCGGCGACGGCATCGCGATGGCGTGGCGCGCGGGCTGCCGCGTGTCGAACATGGAATTCATCCAGTTCCACCCGACCTGCCTGTTCCATCCGTACGCGAAATCGTTCCTGATTTCGGAAGCCGTGCGCGGCGAAGGCGGCCTGCTGAAGCTGCCGGACGGCACGCGCTTCATGCCCGCGCACGATCCGCGCGCGGAACTCGCGCCGCGCGACATCGTCGCGCGCGCGATCGACTTCGAGATCAAGAAGCGCGGGATCGACTGCGTGTACCTCGACATCAGCCACCAGCCGGAAGCCTTCCTGCGCGAACACTTCCCGACGATCCACGCGCGCTGCCTCGAATTCGGCATCGACATCGCGAAGCAGCCGATTCCGGTCGTGCCGGCCGCGCACTACACGTGCGGCGGCGTCGTCACCGACCTCGCGGGACGCACCGATCTCGCGGGCCTGTATGCGGTCGGTGAAACGTCGTACACGGGGCTGCACGGTGCGAACCGGCTTGCGAGCAATTCGCTGCTCGAATGTCTCGTGATCGGCCGCGCGGCGGCCGAGGCAATCGAGGCGGCCGGCTTCGACGCCGACACGCCGGGCACGCTGCCCGCATGGGACGAAAGCCGCGTGTCGGATGCGGACGAGGAAGTCGTCGTCGCGCACAACTGGGACGAACTGCGCCGGCTGATGTGGAACTACGTCGGCATCGTGCGTACCGACAAGCGTCTCGAGCGCGCGAAGCACCGGTTGTCGCTGCTGCGCGACGAGATCCACGAGTACTACGCGAACTTCCGCGTCACGCGCGACCTGCTCGAACTGCGCAATCTCGTCGACGTCGCGACGCTGATCGTGAAGAGCGCGTATTCGCGCCGCGAAAGCCGCGGGCTGCACTACAGCCGCGACTGGCCGCACACGTTGCCGAAGGCGCTGCCGAGCGTGCTCACGCCCCGCTCGCGCCGCTGAGCGGCACGCCCTTCCGGCTTGCGGCCCACGAAAAAGCCGCTGGCGTTTGCGCGCCAGCGGCTTTTTTCGTCAGACGGTATGTCGTGCGGTCAGTCGACGATCCGCATCGAATAGTCGGTCGCGTGCACGTCCTTCGTCAGCGCGCCGATCGAGATGCGGTCGACGCCCGTCTCCGCGAACGTGCGCACCGTATCGAAATTGACACCGCCCGACACCTCGAGCACGGCCTTGCCGGACGCGACGCGCACCGCCTCGCGCATCATGTCGAGCGTGAAGTTGTCGAGCAGCACCGACTGCGCGCCATGCGCGAGCGCCGTGTCGAGCTGCGCGAGCGTCTCGACTTCGACCTGCACCGGCACGCCGGCATCGAGTGCGAACGCCGCATCGAGCGCCTCGCCGACACCGCCGGCCGCCGCGATATGGTTTTCCTTGATCAGGATGCCGTCGTACAGCGCGAGACGCTGGTTCTCGCCGCCGCCGACGCGCACCGCGTACTTCTGCGCGAGCCGCAGGCCCGGCAGGGTCTTGCGCGTATCGAGGATCTTCGCGCGCGTGCCTTCGACGCGATCGACGTAACGACGCGTCGCGCTCGCGACGCCCGACAGCAGTTGCAGGAAGTTCAGCCCGTTGCGCTCGGCCGTCAACAGCGCGCGCGCCGGCCCTTCGAGTTCGCAGACCGTCGAATCCGGCGTCATCCGGTCGCCTTCGCGATACCGCCACTGCACGACGATCGACGGATCGATCCGCGCGACGACGGCCTCGAACCACGGCACGCCGCACAACACCGCCTCCTCGCGCACGATGATGCGCGCACGGCGCCGCTCGCCTGCCGGCACGAGCCGCCCGGTCTGGTCGCCGGTGCCGACGTCTTCGGCGATCGCATCGGCGACGTTGCGCGCGATCGCTTCGTCGAATGCCGTGCCGTATTGGGCGCGCACGGCTTCGAACAACGGAGAGACTGCGCTGGTCATGCAGCCCCCACGTTCGCAAACAGTTGCTGATCGCGCTGCAGATCGCCGCTCGCCTGCACGCGCTTCTTGTGCGCCGCTGCGAAATCGAGCATCCGGTCGATCGGCAGACGCGCGCGCGCGCCGATCGCGGGATCGACGAAGATCTCGTTGTGACCGCGCTCGAGCACGTCGGCGAGGTTCGCGAGGCCGTTCATCGCCATCCACGGGCAATGGGCGCAGCTCTTGCAGGTCGCGCTGTTGCCGGCCGTCGGCGCGGCGATGAAGGTCTTGCCGGGCGCCGCGAGCTGCATCTTGTGCAGGATGCCGAGGTCGGTCGCGACGATGAAGTGCGTCGCGTCGAACTTCACGGCAGCGTCGATCAGCTGCGTCGTCGAGCCGACGACGTCCGCCTGCGCGACGACGTTTTCCGGCGACTCGGGATGCACGAGCACCTTCGCGTCCGGATACTCGGCGCGCAGCAGGTCGAGCTCGATGCCCTTGAATTCGTCGTGGACGAGGCACGAACCCTGCCACAACAGCATGTCCGCGCCGGTTTTCTTCTGGATGTAGCTGCCGAGATGGCGATCGGGTGCCCAGATGATCTTCTCGCCCCGTGCGTGCAGGTCGGCGACGATCTCGAGGCCGATCGACGACGTGACCATCCAGTCGGCGCGCGCCTTCACGGCGGCGCTGGTATTCGCGTAGACGACGACGGTGCGGTCGGGATGCGCATCGCAGAACGCGGAGAATTCGTCGACCGGGCAGCCGAGATCGAGCGAGCAGGTCGCGTCGAGGTCGGGCATCAGTACGCGCTTGCCGGGGCTCAGGATCTTCGCGGTTTCGCCCATGAAGCGCACGCCGGCGACGACGAGCGTCTGTGCGTCGTGGTCGCGGCCGAAGCGGGCCATTTCGAGCGAATCGGCGACGCAGCCGCCGGTTTCGTCGGCCAGCTCCTGCAGCTCGGCATCCACGTAGTAGTGAGCGACGAGCACGGCCTTTTCACGCGCGAGCAGCGCCTTGATGCGCGCCTTCAGTGCGGTGCGTTCTTCGGCGGACGGTGCCTCGGGCACCTTGGCCCACGCCTGGCCCACGCCGCAGACGGTCCCTGCTGAGACCGGCCGGTCGTACTCGACGGGTTTGATCGTCGATTGCATCTCCATATCTCCTGTCGACCCGAGTTAGTGCTACAGCACTTACTCGGGTCCCATGCTTCGCGGTCGACCAGAGTTAGTGCGTGAGCACCTGCTCTGGCCCCATCCTCTACGCTTGCCCCGGGGCGCCACGTCGGCGCGGCCCCGAGCCTCATGCGAATTCCGGCACGTCGGGTCGCCCTTCGAAAACCGGCCGCCCAAATGAAAAAACCCCGCCAACGCGGGGTTTGTGACGTCCTGAGATTCTAATCGATTTCGAATCAGGCGTAGCGACGCAGGCGCGTCGCAAATTCCTGCAGCGCCTTGATGCCGCTTTGTTCCGCGCGATGGCACCAATCCTGCAATTGCGCGAGCAGTTGTTCGCGCGAGGCGGTCGAGCGATCCCAGATCGCGGCCAGATCCTGGCGCAGCTGGAAGTACGTATGCAGCTTCTGGCTGTTCGCGAAAATCTCCGGCAGCAGCTTCTTCTGCGGCTCGTCGAGGCCGTCGGCGTCCTTGTGGAACCACTTGCGCGCGCCGCGCATCAGCTGGTACTTCTCGCTCGAACCGAGTTCCTTCAGATGCGCGAGCTCCTGGCGGTACGCACGCTTCACGGCCTTGCCGTAGCGCGCCATCACTTCGTACCGGTTCGACAGCACGGCCTGCAGCGTTTCCTGGTCGAGCACCGTCTTCGGCTTGTTCAGACGCGGCGTCGGTGCAACCTTCTTCACCTTCGCGAGACCGAATGCCGACATGATGCGGATGTACATCCAGCCGATGTCGAACTCGTACCACTTGTTCGACAGCTTCGCCGACGTCGCGAACGTGTGGTGGTTGTTGTGCAGCTCTTCGCCGCCGATCACGATGCCCCACGGGAACAGGTTCGTGCTCGCATCGGCCGAGTTGAAGTTGCGGTAGCCCCAGAAGTGGCCGAAGCCGTTCACGACACCCGCGGCCCAGAACGGGATCCAGACCATCTGCACGGCCCACACGGTCAGGCCGAGCACGCCGAACAGCGCGATGTCGATCACCATCATCAGGCTCACGCCGAGGATCGGGTACTTCGAGTACAGATTGCGCTCGATCCAGTCATTCGGCGTGCCGTGGCTGAACTTGCGCATCGTTTCTTCGTTCTTCGCTTCCGCGCGATACAGCTCGGCGCCTTCGAGGAACACCTTCCAGATGCCGCGCGTCTGCGGGCTGTGCGGATCTTCCTCGGTTTCGCACTTCGCGTGGTGCTTGCGATGGATCGCGGCCCACTGGCCCGTCAGCATGCCGGTCGTCATCCACAGCCAGGCACGGAAGAAGTGACTCGCGATCGGGTGCAGCTCCAGCGCGCGGTGCGCCTGGCAGCGGTGCAGGTAGACCGTCACACCGATGATCGTGACGTGCGTGACGGCGAGCGCGAACAACGCGACCTGCCACCACGAAAAGCGCAGGAGCCCGTGGGAAAGAAAATCGAGCAGGGAATTCAACAAGGCAGTTACCTGTGGTGAGAGCGATGCCGGCGCAAGCCGACGTCATAAAAATGAAAGCATACCGCGTGTAGACCGGAATTTTACTTCAACCGTTCCAAGTCTTTGTAAAAAATGAATATTTTCTTGTCTTGACGCAACGCAAACAGTCCATCGGCGGACCGGGAAAGCGCCACGATCCGGTTCTGACCGCCCGATTCGCCCGATTCGCCCGATTCGCGCCTAGGCCGCCGACGCCCGCCCGTCCGCCGCACCGCCGACCACCGCCACAGGCATCCCGTCCGCTACGGCGCCGGTCGCGGATAGACCGTCCGGCAGGCCGACCACGCGCACTTCGCGCTGCGGGAACGGAATCGAGATTCCGTGCTCGCCGAAAAGCCGCCAGATGTTGCGGTTCACGGACGAACGCACGCCCGACGTGCCTTTCGCCGCATCCTCGATCCAGAAGCCGAGCTCCAGATCGATCCCGTCCGCGCCGAAGCTGACCAGATACGGGGCCGGCGCCGGGTCCGCGAGCACGCGCGGCACGTCCTTCGCGGCCTCCGCGAGCACCGCGAGCGCCTGCTCGACGTCGCAGGTATAGGCAACCTGCACGGCGACCTTCGCGTAGCCGCGCGTCAGGTATGACGACTGGTTCTGCACGACGTCGGTGATCAGCTTCTCGTTCGGGATCAGCGTCTCGTTGCCGTCGAGGCCGCGCACGACCGTATAACGCGTGCGGATCTGCGTGACGACGCCCTGCAGCCCGCCGACGCTGATCGCGTCGCCGAGCCGCAGCGAGCGGTCGAGCAGAATGATGAAGCCCGACACGTAATTGCTGGCGATCTTCTGCAGCCCGAAGCCGAGGCCGACGCCCACCGCGCCGCCGAACACGCCGAGCACCGTCACGTCGATGCCGACGAGCGACAGCCCGATCAGGATCGCCGCGAACACGAGCAGCGCGCGGCCAACCCGCGACATCACGACCTTCAGGTTCGCGTCGAGCGTGGTGGCGCGCGCGAGGCGCTCCTCCAGCACCGAGCCGAGCCACATCGCGACCATCAGCGTCACGCATACCCACAACGCGCCGGAAATCACCGACAGCAGCGTCAGGTGCGCATTCGCGACGCGGAACTGCACGCTGTCGAGCCACGCGATCACGTCGCGCTGGATCCCGAGCACGGTCAGCACCATCGCCGCCCACACGATCACCGACACGATCTTCTCGACGATCGACAGCCACGCATGCGTGTGGCCGTCGCGCGCGAACACGCGCCGCGCAAAGAAGAACAGCACGTAGATGAGCCCGATGCCGAACAGCGGCACGAGCGCGAGCGACAGCAGCGACGTCGACATGAACGGGTCGAACCCAAGCTGCGCGGCCAGCACGAACAGGCCGCCGAACAGCGGGAACAGCGCGCGCTTCAGGCTTTGCGCACCGGCGCCCGGCGTCCGGCCGGCCGCGCGCCGGCGCGCGTCGATGCGGCCGTGCACGAAGCGCGCGGCGACCCACGCGAAACACAGCGCGCCGACGAGGATCGCCGCCTGCCAGATCATCACGGGCTGGTTGAAGTCGCGGATCACCGACGCGAGCCGGTGCGACAGCAGGCGGTTCTGCATCATCCGTGGGTCCTGCCGTTACTGCGCGCGTCGTTCGAGGACCGCGGCGAAGAAGCCGTCGGTCGCATGGCGGTGCGGCCACAGCGACAGGTAGTCGCCGGTCTCGAGCGCGATGCGCTGGTCGGCCAGCACCTTCTGCGCGGGCACCAGCACGAAGTCCGGATGATCGGCGAGGAACTGCTCGACGATCGCTTCGTTCTCCGCGTCGAGCACGCTGCAGGTCGCATAGACGAGCCGGCCGCCCTTCTTCACGAGACGCGCCGCGCTCGCGAGGATCGACGCCTGCTTCGGCGTGAGCTCCTCGATCGACGTGCGCGTCTGGCGCCACTTGAGGTCGGGGTTGCGGCGCAGCGTGCCGAGGCCGCTGCACGGCGCGTCGACCAGCACGCGGTCGATCTTGCCGGCGAGCCGCTTGATCTTCGCGTCGTGCTCGCTGTCGATCAGCACCGGATTCACGTTCGACAGCCCGCTGCGCGCGAGGCGCGGCTTCAGCTTCGTGAGGCGCTTTTCCGACACGTCGAACGCATACAGGCGCCCGGTCGAGCGCATCATCGCGCCGAGCGCGAGCGTCTTGCCGCCGGCGCCCGCGCAGAAATCGACGACCATCTCGCCGCGGCGCGGCGCGACCAGCGAGCACAGCAGCTGGCTGCCCTCGTCCTGCACCTCGATCTGGCCTTCCTCGAACAGCTTCAGGCGCGTGAGCGCCGGCTTGCCGACGACGCGCACGCCCTGCGGCGCGAACGGCGTCTCGCCCGCGTCGATGCCGTTCGCGCGCAGCGCGTCGATCACCTGTTCGCGCGTCGCCTTCTGCGCGTTGGCGCGCAGGTCCAGCGGCGCCGGGTAGTTCAGCGCCGCGGCGAGCTGCGCGAGCTCCTCGGCGTCGAAACGGGCCGACAGCGCCTGGTAGATCCAGTCCGGCAGGTTCGTGCGCACGCGCACCGGCAGGCTCGCCGGATCGATCTTCGACACGTGCTCGAGCCACGCGGCCTCGGTGTCGGACACGAACGGCTTGAGCGCATTGCGGCCGAGCGTCTGCATCAGGCCGAGCAACGTCAGGCGCCGCGCGGGGCTGCCCGTGCCGCTCTCGGCCAGGTGCGAAAACTCCATCTTCCGGCGCAGCACCGCGAACACCGCCTCGGCGATCACGCCGCGCTCGGCGTGGCCGAGCTTCGGGTGCGCGCGGAAGAACCGGCTCGTGGTCGCGTCGGCGGGGCCGGTGAACTTCAGCACCTCGGCCAGCAAGGTCTCGGTCTGGCCAATCAGGAATCCGTGCAGCTTCATACGCCCTCGCTCGTTTCGGTATGCGGTTGATCCGCGAAAATCCAGCGCGCCTCTTCCGGCGCCACCACTGCCCGGCCGTTCTCGAGGCGCAGGCGCCCCTCGACGAACCAGCGCACCGCACGCGGATACAGCACGTGCTCGACCGTCAGCACGCGCTGCGCGAGCGCGGCCGCGTCGTCGCCGGCGCGCACGGGCACCGCGCCCTGCGCGACGATCGCGCCGCTGTCGAGTTCGGGAATCACGAAATGCACGCTCGCGCCATGCAGCGCGACGCCGGCATCCAGCGCCTGCTGGTGCGTGTGGATGCCCTTGAAGCTCGGCAGCAGCGACGGGTGGATGTTCAGCAGCCGGCCTTCATATCGTCTGACGAAATCGGGCGTGAGGATGCGCATGAAGCCGGCGAGCACGACGAGATCGGGCGCAAAGCGGTCGATTTCGGCGGCGAGCGCCGCGTCGAAGCTGTCGCGGCTGTCGAACGACCGGTGGTCGACCACCGCGGTCGCCACCCCGTGCGACGCGGCAAAAGCCAGGCCGGCCGCGTCGGGCCGGTTGGCGATCACGGCGGCGACCTCGGCCGGCCAGCGCTCCTGCGCGCACGCGCGGACGATGGCCTCCATGTTGCTGCCGCGACCGGAAATCAGGATCACGAGTTTTTTCATCCGCGAATTTTACCATTCGCCCCCGCGTTCCCCCCCTTCTCGGCCGCCGGGTCGCCCGAACGTTTATAATCTTCTGCTTTGCGGCATCCCACCGCCCATTCCCCCGACGCTGCATCCGCTATCGTGAAAGTCTTCCGCGGCCTGCCCAACGCCGAGAGCCGCGCGCCGTGCGCGCTGACGATCGGCAACTTCGACGGTGTCCATCGCGGCCACCAGGCCCTGCTCGCGCGCGTGCGCGCGGCAGCGGACGCGCGCGGCCTGCCCGTGTGCGTGATGACCTTCGAGCCGCATCCGCGCGAATTCTTCAACCCGGCCGGCGCGCCGCCGCGCATCGCGATGCTGCGCGACAAGCTGGAAGCGCTGCGCGAACACGGGGTCGACCGCGTCGTCGTCGAGCACTTCAACCATACGTTCGCGAGCCAGTCGCCGCAGGCGTTCGTCGAACGCACGCTGGTCGGCGGGCTGCACACGCGCTGGATGATGGTCGGCGACGATTTCTGCTACGGCGCGAAGCGTGCGGGCACCTTCGACACGCTGAAGGCGGCCGGCGAGCAGTACGGCTTCGAGGTCGAGCAGATGGGCACGGTCGCCGGCAGCGACGGCACGCGCATCTCCAGCTCGGGCGTGCGCGCCGCGCTCGCCGCGGGCGATCTCGACGCGGCCGCGCAGGCGCTCGGCCACGGCTACGCGATCAGCGGCCACGTCGCGCACGGGCTGAAGCTCGGCCGCGACCTCGGCTTCCCGACCCTGAACCTGCCGATCGCACACAAGCGGCCGGCGCTCGCGGGCATCTTCGTCGTGCAGGTGCACGGCCTGGGCCCCGCCCCGCTGCCGGGCGTCGCGAGCCTCGGGCTGCGCCCGACCGTCGACGATTCCGGCCGCGTGCTGCTCGAAGTCCACCTGCTCGACTGGCACGGCGACGCGTACGGCAAGCTCATCCGCGTCGAATTCCTGAAGAAGCTGCGCGACGAGGCGAAGTTCGACGATCTCGAGGCGCTGTCACGCGCGATCGCGCTGGACGTCGCGAACGCGCGCGCGTACTTCATCGAGCGCGACCGCGCGCCGGGCAGCCGCGCGACCGGCTTCGCGACATCGGCGACCGACCGAATTAGCTGATCCGGCCGGCGGCGCCCCGCGCCGCACCCTCGCGCCGCCGACACGCGCGCATCCCCGATTCACGACGCACGAGCGTCCCCCGATTTAGATAGCGATCCCATCATGAGCAACAAGAAAGCCGATTCGAAACCGCAGGCCAAGTATCCGGTCAACCTGCTCGACACGCCGTTCCCGATGCGCGGCGACCTGCCCAAGCGCGAACCGCAGTGGGTCAAGGAATGGGAAGAGCGCGGCATCTACGACAAGATCCGCGCGGCCAGCCAGGGCCGGCCGAAGTTCATCCTGCACGACGGCCCTCCGTATGCGAACGGCGACATCCACCTCGGTCACGCGGTCAACAAGATCCTGAAGGACATCGTCGTGAAGTCGCGCAACATGGCCGGCTTCGACGCGCCGTACGTGCCGGGCTGGGATTGCCACGGGATGCCGATCGAGATCCAGATCGAGAAGCAGTTCGGCAAGTCGCTGCCGGCGGCCGAAGTGATGAGCAAGGCGCGCGCGTACGCGACCGAGCAGATCGAGAAGCAGAAGGTCGGCTTCAAGCGCCTCGGCGTGCTCGGCGACTGGTCGAACCCGTACAAGACGATGAACTTCGTCAACGAGGCGGAAGAGATCCGCGCGCTCGGCAAGATCATCGAGAAGGGCTACGTGTATCGCGGGCTGAAGCCGGTGAACTGGTGCTTCGACTGCGGCTCGGCACTCGCCGAGGCGGAAGTCGAGTACAAGGACCGCACCGACCCGACGATCGACGTGATGTTCGCGTTCGCGGAACCGGAAAAGACCGCGCAGGCGTTCGGCCTGCCGGCGCTGCCGCGCGCCGAGGGCGGCATCGTGATCTGGACCACCACGCCGTGGACGATCCCCGCCAACCAGGCGCTCAACCTCCATCCGGAAATCGTCTACGCGCTGGTCGACACCGAGCGCGGGCTGCTGATCATCGCGGAAGAACGCGTCGAAGCCTGCATGGCCGACTTCAAGCTGACGGGCCGCGTCGTCGCGACCACGCCCGGCGTGAAGCTCGCGAACCTGCGCTTCCACCACCCGCTCGCATCGGCCCACCCCGGCTACAAGCGCACCGCGCCCGTCTACCTCGGCGACTACGTGACGACCGACACGGGTACCGGCGTCGTGCACTCGTCGCCGGCTTACGGCATCGAGGACTTCCAGTCGTGCAAGGCGCACGGGATGACCGATTCGGACTTCATCAACCCGGTGATGGGCGACGGCCGCTACATCGAATCGCTGCCGCTGTTCGGCGGCCTGTCGATCTGGGACGCGAACCCGAAGATCGTCGACGCGCTGAACGCAGCCGGCTCGCTGCTGCGCAGCGAGAAGTACACGCACAGCTACATGCACTGCTGGCGCCACAAGACGCCGATCATCTACCGCGCGACGTCGCAGTGGTTCGCCGGCATGGACGTCAAGCCGCGCGACGACGGCAAGACGCTGCGCGAAACCGCGCTCGAAGGCGTCGAGGCGACCGCGTTCTATCCGTCGTGGGGCAAGCAGCGCCTGTTCAGCATGATCGCGAACCGTCCCGACTGGACGCTGTCGCGCCAGCGCCAATGGGGCGTGCCGATGGCGTTCTTCGTGCACAAGGAAACCGGCGAGCTGCACCCGCGCACGCTCGAGCTGCTCGAGGAAGTCGCGAAACGCGTCGAGCAGTCGGGCATCGAGGCGTGGCAGACGCTCGACCCGCGCGAGCTGATCGGCGACGACGCGAACCTGTACGAAAAGAACCGCGACACGCTCGACGTGTGGTTCGACTCGGGCACGACGCACTGGCACGTGCTGCGCGGCTCGCACAAGGATCAGCTGCAGTTCCCGGCCGACCTGTACCTCGAAGGCTCGGACCAGCACCGCGGCTGGTTCCACTCGTCGCTGCTGACCGCGTCGATGATCGACGGCCGCGCGCCGTACAAGGGCCTGCTCACGCACGGCTTCACGGTCGACGGCGAAGGCCGCAAGATGAGCAAGTCGCTCGGCAACGGCATCGATCCGCATGAAGTCGCGAACCGTCTCGGCGCGGAAATCATCCGCCTGTGGATCGCATCGACCGACTATTCGGGCGAGCTCGCGATCTCCGAGGAAATCCTGAAGCGCGTGACGGAAGGCTATCGCCGCATCCGCAACACGCTGCGCTTCCTGCTCGCGAACCTGTCGGACTTCGACTTCGCGCAGCACGCGGTGCCGGTCGGCGAATGGCTCGAGATCGACCGCTACGCGGTCGCGTTCTCCGCGCAACTGCAGACGGAACTGCTCGGCCACTACGAGAAGTACGAGTTCCATCCGGTCGTCGCGAAGCTGCAGACGTACTGCTCGGAAGACCTCGGCGGCTTCTACCTCGACGTGCTCAAGGACCGCCTGTACACGAGCGCGCCCGATTCGCGCGCCCGTCGCTCCGCGCAGACCGCGCTGTACCACCTGACGCACGGGCTGCTGCGCGTGCTCGCGCCGTTCCTGTCGTTCACCGCGGAAGAAGCGTGGAAGGTGTTCCAGCCGGCCAGCGACACCGTGTTCACGGAAACCTACTACACGTATCCGGAAGTCGCCGGGGCGGCCGCGCTGATCGAGAAGTGGGCGCTGCTGCGCGACGTGCGCGGCAACGTGACGAAGGCGCTCGAGGAGGCACGCACCGCGAACCGCATCGGTTCGTCGCTGCAGGCGGAAGTGGCCGTGCATGCGAGCGGCGCGCGCTACGACGCCCTCGCGAGCCTCGGCGAAGATCTGAAGTTCGTGCTGATCACGTCGGCGGCGACGGTCGTGAAGGTCGACGACGAAGCGCAGGAAAGCGTCGACGTCGCGGCGTCGAAGTACCAGAAGTGCGAACGCTGCTGGCACTACCGCGAGGACGTCGGCGCGCACGCCGATCATCCGACGCTGTGCGGCCGCTGCTTCTCGAACCTGTTTGAAAACGGCGAAAACCGGAGCGCTGCTTGAATATGGCGAAGACTGTGTCGAAACCGGCCAGCGGCGCGCTCGCGCCCTGGCTCGGCATTTCGCTGATCGTGATTCTGTTCGACCAGCTGTCGAAGATCGCGATCCTGAAAACGTTCGCGTACGGCGCGCAGCATGCGCTGACGTCGTTCTTCAACCTCGTGCTGGTGTACAACCGCGGCGCCGCGTTCGGCTTCCTGTCGACCGCGAGCGGCTGGCAGCGCTGGGCGTTCACCGCGCTCGGCATCGGCGCGACGCTCGTGATCTGCTTCCTGCTGCGCCGTCACGGCCAGCAGCGGCTGTTCAGCCTGTCGCTCGCGCTGATCCTCGGCGGCGCGCTCGGCAACGTGATCGACCGGCTGATCTACGGCCACGTGATCGACTTTCTCGATTTCCACCTCGGCGCCTGGCACTTCCCGGCGTTCAACCTCGCCGATTCCGCGATCACGATCGGTGCGGTGCTGCTGATCTACGACGAACTGCGTCGCGTGCGCGGCTCGCGCTGAGCGCGCATACTCGGTGTCGACGGCCGGCTTTGCGCCGGCCGTTCCGTTTGACCCTTGGAGGCCTGAGTTGGCACACGCAGAACTCGCAGGAAAACACCTCGTTCTCGGCCTGACGGGCGGCATCGCCTGCTACAAGATCGCCGAGCTCACCCGGCTGCTGACGAAGGCGGGCGCGACCGTGCAGGTCGCGATGACCGAAGCCGCCACGCAGTTCATCACGCCCGTGACGATGCAGGCGCTGTCCGGCCGGCCCGTCTACACGAGCCAGTGGGATGCGCGCATCGACAACAACATGGCGCACATCGACCTGTCGCGCGAAGCCGACGCGATCGTGATCGCGCCCGCGTCGACGGATTTCCTCGCGAAGCTCGCGCACGGATTCGCTGACGACCTGCTGTCGACGCTGTGCATCGCGCGCGACTGCCCGCTGCTCGTCGTGCCCGCGATGAACCGCCAGATGTGGCAGAACCCGGCCACGCAGCGCAACGCCGCGCAACTGCGCGCCGACGGCGTGACGGTGCTCGGCCCCGATTCGGGCGCGCAGGCGTGCGGCGAAGTCGGCGACGGACGCATGCTCGAACCCGAGGCGATCTACGAAGCGATCGTCGCGCACTTCGCGCCGAAGGTGCTCGCGCACCGTCGCGTGCTGATCACGGCCGGCCCGACGTTCGAGCCGCTCGATCCGGTGCGCGGCCTCACGAACCGCTCGAGCGGCAAGATGGGCTTCGCGCTCGCGCGCGCCGCGCAGCAGGCCGGCGCCGACGTGCATCTCGTCGCGGGGCCGGTTGCGCTCGACACGCCGTGGGGCGTATACCGCCAGGACGTGCAGACGGCACAGCAGATGTACGACGCGGTGATGCAAGCCGTGTCCGACGCCGACATCTTCATCGCGGTGGCCGCGGTTGCCGACTGGCGCGTCGATCATCCGGCCGAGCACAAGATGAAGAAGACGGCCGACCGCAAGATGCCGGCGCTCGCGTTCGTCGAGAACCCGGACATCCTCGCGTCGGTCGCGGCGCTGCCCGATCCGCCGTATTGCGTCGGGTTCGCGGCCGAAAGCGGCGACCTCGACGTGCACGGCGACGAGAAGCGCAAGCGCAAGAACGTGCCGCTCCTGGTCGGCAATCTCGGCCCGTTGACGTTCGGCCGCGACGACAACGAAGTCGTGCTGTTCGAGGCGGCCGGCCTCACGCGCCTGCCGCGCGCCCCGAAGGACGAACTCGCGCACGTGCTCGTCGCGGAAATCGCGAAGCGCCTGCCGGACAACCGCCTGATCTGATCACCCGCGCGGCGGCCCGCGCCGCCGCGCCCTTCCCGACCGATTCGACGACCGCATGAAACTCGATCTGAAGATTCTCGACGCGCGCATGCGCGACTACCTGCCCGCCTACGCCACCACGGGCAGCGCGGGCCTCGACCTGCGCGCGTGTCTCGACGCGCCCGTCACGCTGCAGCCTGGCGAAACGACGCTCGTGCCGACCGGCCTCGCGATTCACCTCGCGGATCCCGGCTACGCGGCGCTGATCCTGCCGCGCTCGGGCCTCGGCCACAAGCACGGCATCGTGCTCGGCAACCTCGTCGGCCTGATCGATTCCGACTACCAGGGCCAGCTGATGATCTCGACGTGGAACCGCGGCCAGACCGAGTTCGTGCTGAACCCGTTCGAGCGGCTCGCGCAGCTCGTGATCGTGCCGGTCGTGCAGGCGCAATTCAACATCGTCGACGACTTCGCGCAAAGCGATCGCGGCGAAGGCGGCTTCGGCAGCACCGGCCGACACTGAACGACGCCATGCAAAAAAGGGGCCTCGCGGCCCCTTTCCTTTTTCCGCGACCGTTCACCGATCGGCCGTCTGCGCAATCCGCGCGGGTACGAGCTCGCGTCGCCGCGCCTGCACGATGATCGCGTAGATCACCATCGCGACGAGTACGCCGAGCAGCACCGCCGACGATCCGACGGTGCCGAGCGCGAGCCCGCCCTTGGCAACCGGTTTCGTCAGCAGGTCGCCGACCGTCGCCCCGAACGGACGCGTGAGCACGAACGCGGCCCAGAACAGCAGCACGCCCGAAATGCGCGTGAAATAGTGGGCCAGCACGATCAGTGCGAGCAGCCCGCCGATCAGCAGCGCGCCGCCGCCGAAGCCGAGGCCCGAGCTGTCCGCGAGAAAATCGCCGAGTGCGGTGCCGAGCGTGTTCGAGAACAGGATCGCGATCCAGTACAGCAGTTCGACCTTGCGCGTGCGGATCAGGTCGACCGACAGCGATTCGCCGCTCAGCCGCCATACCGCGAAGATCGCCAGCAGGATCGCGACGAGAATCGACGAGCCGGCGGCATAGCCGAGGCCGAGCGTCCGGTCCATGAAATCGGACATCGTCGTGCCGGCGGTGCTCGTCGCGACGATCACCGCCCAGTAGATCGCCGGGCGATACTGCGTCGTTCTGAGCTGGGCGCCCAGCGTCACGAGAAAGAAGCCGAACAGCAGGATCGAGCTCACCGCATAGCCGACGTTCAGCGTCATCGACAGCAGGTCGCCGCCGGTCTCGCCGAGCGTCGTCGCGCAGATCTTCATGATCCAGAACGCGAGCGTGATTTCAGGAAGTTTGTTCATTCGAACCCCTTTATACAGATGGCGACGGACTGGCGTGCGCCAGCCCGGATCGCGGACAGGTTCGAATGTAGTCGCCGCCGGCTTAACGGAACCTTAGCGGTGTGGCAGCGCCGCGCGGCCCACGGCGCGCGCAGCCACGCGTCAACGCGCGTGCCGGTGCCGGTAGTGCAGTGCGTACGCGAGCGTCAGCAGCACGACGAACACGACGCCGACCACCATCGTCATCCGGAATTCGCGCGTGAAAGCGGTCGTCAGCAGGATCGCGCCGACGAGCCCCGCACCGAGCAGGCTGCCGAACGGGTGCCCCCACATCCGGAACGCGAGCGCCGGGCCGCGATATTGCGCGCGAAAACGCAGGTGCGTGACGAAGATCATCAGCCATGTGAACAGTGCGCCGAACATCGCGATCGCCATCATCACGGTGAACGCGGTATCCGGCGACAGCGCGACCAGCACCGCCGCGACCGCGACGCCGCTGGTCGAGATCCACAGCGCCGCACGCGGCACGCCGTTGTTGCCGAGCCGGCCGAACACGGCCGGCGCGAGCCGCGCGCGCGACAGGCTGAACATCATCCGCGTCGTCACGTAGAGCTGGCTGTTCATCGCCGACAGCGCCGCGATCAGCAACACGAAGTTGATCACGCCGGCCGCAAACGGCACGTGCGTCGCGGCCATCACCTTCACGAACGGGCTTTCGTCGGTGCCGGCCTGCGTCCAGGGCACGATCGCGAGCATCAGCGACAGCGTGAGCAGGTAGAACAGCACGAGCCGGAACACCGTCGAGCGGAACGCGCGCGTGACCGCATGCTGCGGATCGCGCGCCTCGCCGGCCGCGATCGCGACCGCCTCGATGCTCATGTAGCTGAAGATCGCGACGATCACCGCGACCCACGTGCCCCACGGCCCTTTCGGCATGAAGCCGTCGTGCGCGGTGTAGTTCGCGAAGCCGATGCCCGAGGCCGCCGGCGCCGCCCACACGAGATACGCGCCGAGCGCGATGAACACGACGATCGCCGCGATCTTCAGCAACGAGAACGCATATTCGACCGACCCGTACAGCGTGACGCTCGCGAGGTTCACCGCGATCAGCAGCGCGGAGAAGCCGATCACCCAGTACCAGCCGGGCACGGCGGGGAACCAGTACTTCATGAAGACGGCGATCGCGCTGATCTCGGTGCCGATCGCGAACACGACCGCGAACCAGTACGCATAGCGCACGAGAAAGCCCGCGAGCGGGCCGACGTAATGCTCGGCGTACGCACCGAACGAGCCGGCCGTCGGATGCGCGACCGTCATTTCCGCGAGCGCGCCCATCAGCAGCAGCGCGATCAGCGCGCCAATCGCGTACGAAACCAGCACGCTCGGGCCCGCGAGCCCGATCGCGAACCCGCTGCCGAGGAACAGCCCCGTGCCGATCGCGCCGCCGATCGCGATCATCGCCATCTGCCCCGACGTCAGCGCATGGCGCAATCCTTGTTCGCGCGCGACGATGTTGTCGAACGACCGTTGTTGTTGTGTCACCGCGTTACCACTCCCCTGCACCACCATCGCGCCACCGGCGCCAGATAAAGCGAAACGGCGCGGAAAACTTCCCGCGCCGTTCGCATGAACAACGAATTATCGCTTACTCGACTTCGACCGTCTCTTCGTTCGGCTTGTGCGGCGGATTCGCCAGCTTGTCGAACGACAACTGCACCTTGTCGTTTTCGTCGACGTCGACCGTCACGTGACCGCCATTGACGAGCTTGCCGAACAGCAGTTCATCGGCGAGCGCGCGACGGATCGTGTCCTGGATCAGCCGCTGCATCGGCCGCGCGCCCATCAGCGGGTCGAAGCCATGCTTCGCGAGATGCTTGCGCAACGCGTCGGTGAAGAGCGCGTCGACCTTCTTCTCGTGCAGCTGCTCCTCGAGCTGGATCAGGAACTTGTCGACCACGCGCATGATGATTTCCTCATCGAGCGAGCGGAAGCTGATGATCGCATCCAGACGGTTGCGGAACTCCGGCGTGAACAGGCGCTTGATGTCGGTCATCTCGTCGCCCGTCTCGCGGCGCGTCGTGAAGCCGATCGTCGCCTTCTGCATCGACTCGGCGCCCGCATTCGTCGTCATGATGATGATGACGTTGCGGAAATCCGCCTTGCGGCCGTTGTTGTCCGTCAGCGTGCCGTGGTCCATCACCTGCAGCAGCACGTTGAAGATGTCCGGATGCGCCTTCTCGATTTCGTCGAGCAGCAGCACGCAGTGCGGCTTCTTCGTGACGGCTTCGGTCAGGAGGCCGCCCTGGTCGAACCCGACGTAGCCCGGCGGCGCGCCGATCAGGCGGCTCACCGCGTGACGCTCCATGTATTCCGACATGTCGAAGCGGATCAGCTCGATGCCGAGCGTGAACGCGAGCTGGCGCGCCACTTCGGTCTTGCCGACGCCCGTCGGGCCGGAAAACAGGAACGCGCCGATCGGCTTGTCCATCTTGCCGAGGCCCGCACGCGCCATCTTGATCGACGCCGCGAGCGCGTCGATCGCCGGATCCTGGCCGAACACGACGCTCTTCAGGTCGCGATCGAGCGTCTGCAGCTTGCTGCGATCGTCCTGCGACACGCTCTGCGCCGGCACGCGCGCGATCTTCGAGATGATTTCCTCGATCTCGCTCTTGCCGATCGTCTTCTTCTGCTTCGACTTCGGCAGGATGCGCTGCGCGGCGCCCGCTTCGTCGATCACGTCGATCGCCTTGTCGGGCAGGTGACGGTCGGTGATGAAGCGTGCCGACAACTCGGCCGCGGCCGACAGCGCACCCGACGAATACTTGACGCCGTGATGCTCCTCGAAGCGCGACTTCAGCCCGCGCAGGATCGCGACCGTCTGCTCGACGGTCGGCTCCGTCACGTCGACCTTCTGGAAGCGCCGCGACAGCGCCGCGTCCTTTTCGAAGATGCCGCGATATTCGGTGAACGTGGTCGCGCCGATGCACTTGAGCGTGCCCGACGACAGCGCCGGCTTCAGCAGGTTCGATGCGTCGAGCGTGCCGCCCGAAGCGGCGCCCGCGCCGATCAGCGTGTGAATTTCGTCGATGAACAGGATCGCGTGCGGCCGTTCCTTCAGCTCCTTCAGCACCGTCTTCAGACGCTGCTCGAAGTCGCCGCGATACTTGGTGCCCGCGAGCAGCGCGCCCATGTCGAGCGAATACACCTGTGCGTTCGCGAGGATGTCCGGCACTTCGCCGCGCGTGATGCGATAGGCGAGCCCTTCCGCGATCGCGGTCTTGCCGACGCCGGCTTCGCCGACGAGCAGCGGATTGTTCTTGCGGCGGCGGCACAGCACCTGCACGACGCGCTCGACTTCCGGCTCGCGACCGATCAGCGGATCGATGCGGCCGTCCTTCGCCATCTGGTTCAGGTTCTGCGTGAACTGCGCGAGCGGGGTTTCCTTTTGCGTGTTCGCGTCTTCGCTTTCCGCGTTCGCGTCGGCCGACTTCGCGGCTTCGCCGCCGTTCGTCTTCGCGATGCCGTGCGAAATGAAGTTCACCACGTCCAGGCGCGTGACGCCCTGCTGCTGCAGGTAATAGACGGCGTGCGAGTCTTTCTCGCCGAAGATCGCGACCAGCACGTTCGCGCCGGTGACTTCCTTCTTGCCGTTCGACGTCGACTGGACGTGCATGATCGCGCGCTGGATCACGCGCTGGAAACCGAGCGTCGGCTGGGTATCGACATCGTCGGTGCCCGGGACGGTAGGTGTGTTGTCGTGGATGAAATTGCGCAGGTTCTGACGCAAGTCCTCGATGTTGGCCGCACACGCGCGCAACACCTCGGCTGCCGTCGGATTATCCAGCAGGGCCAGCAGCAGATGCTCGACCGTAATGAACTCATGGCGCGCCTGGCGTGCTTCCATGAACGCCATGTGCAGGCTGACTTCCAATTCCTGGGCAATCATGCTTCCTCCATCACGCACTGCAGCGGATGCCCGGCCTGCCGCGCATGGGTAACGACTTGCTCAACCTTGGTCGACGCGATGTCCCGCGTATAGACCCCACAAACCCCTCGCCCTTCACGATGGACCTTCAGCATGATCTGCGTGGCCGTCTCGCGATCCTTCTTGAAATACTCCTGTACGACCATCACGACGAACTCCATCGGCGTGAAGTCGTCGTTCAGCAGCACCACCTTGTACATCGAAGGCGGCTTGAGCTTCTGCTGCTTGCGTTCCAGGACGGTGCTGTCCTGCTTGTCCGGGATAATCGCCATACACCCATTCTAAACAACTCGGACAGGCCCGCAATCCTGCCATTACCCGACCGACCGGCCGGCGCCCTCCCTGGTTCCCGACGACTCGCGATCGTCTTCGTGCCATACGAAAGCCGGCTGCGGTGCCGGCTTTCACGCGTGGCGCGGAACACGAACCGTCAGGGGGAAACCGCACCGGACCGTCGCATCCGCATCCAGTATCCCACAAGCCGGGACGACTCGATCGCGTGTCACTCGAGCCTGGTATATGAGCCGATTATGCGACTTTTCAAGTCCGCGCGCTCGGCGGCATGCTGCAAAGCAAAGCCGGAAAAACCCTGAAAATGGGTTCTTTACAACGGCCCTCTAACCGTCTAAAAATTCCGCTTGACACTCAAATAAAGAGCGCCAACAATCAAGCTGGCACTTTTTTCAACTCGTCGGTTGGCGAAATGAAAGAGGCCGAAGGTGAGCTTGTGAGGGGGGAACGGCTGTATTTTCCGGTCGTTTAGCTTTTCGAGCGTGCTCGTGGTAAGTAGCAGCGACTGTGTGACAGGGGAAGTAGGAAAATGGCAACTGGTATCGTTAAGTGGTTCAACGACGCGAAGGGCTTCGGTTTCATCACTCCCGACGAGGGCGGTGAAGATCTGTTTGCGCACTTCTCGGCCATCAACATGCAGGGCTTCAAGACCCTGAAGGAAGGCCAGAAGGTTAGCTTCGAGGTCGTTCAAGGGCCGAAGGGCAAGCAAGCGTCGAACATCCAGGCCGCGTAAAGGCACCGGATATCAGACGAAGAAACCCGGCATTGCGCCGGGTTTCTTTTTTTTCAGGCCGGCCACGCGTTAATTCGATTGGCCGGCCTTTTCGTTCAATCCCGATAATTGAACATGTATTGTCTTGTCGCACGCGCAGATCGAATGCCGTCATACGCGTGAAACATATTCAATACTCGTTACACGACCTTCAGCGTGCCCATCATGCCGAGATCCTCGTGTTCGAGAATATGGCAGTGAAACATGCGCTCGCCGGGCATGTCCTGCCTGACGAGCATCGTCACGGTCTCGCCGCTGCGCACGTTCACGGTGTCGCGCCACGCGCGGAACGGTTCGCTCGTGCGCGTGCCGTCCGATGCGCGCTCGATCACCTGGAATTGCGTGCCGTGCAAATGGAACGGATGATCCATGTCGGTGGCATTGCGAATCGCCCAGCGCTCGACGTCGCCGCGGCGGCTCGTCAGCGTCGCACGGTGCGGCGCGTAGGTCGCGCCGTTGATCGTGAAGCGCATCCCGGCCGGGCGGCCATGCGCCGGGCCGTTCATCATCGCGTCCATGTCCATCTCCTCGCCGAACGCGACCTCCTTGTGCGTAACCGGTTCGCCCAGGGCGGGCACCGCGCGCAGCGTGGCCGGCAGCGCACGGGCGGCGGCCGGTGCGAACGTGACGTCGGCAAGCGGCAGCGCCGGATCGGGCGGCAGACTGCCGTGGCCGCCGTCGTGCGACATCGCCATCTTGCGGCGGTCGTATTCGGCCGCCTGCAGCACCGCGCGTGACGCGCGATCGCCCGCGCGCACCAGCAGTTCCGCGCGCTCGCCCGGCGCGAGCACCAGCGACGTCACGCGGCGCGGCGCATCGAACAGCCCGCCGTCGGTGCCGACCTGCTCGAACGCTCGGCCGTCGTCGAACGCAACGCGCAGGTAGCGCGCGCTGCACGCGTTCCACACGCGCCAGCGCTCGTCGCCCGCGACGTCGATCCGCGGCCGGCGCGCACCGTTGACCAGCACGAACTGACCTTCGCGGCCGTTCATCCAGTCCATCATGTCGTTCGGCGGAATCGTGCCGTCGCGCGCGAGCTTCAGGTCGGACACGAACAGGTTGCGCTCGGGCCAGCCGGCGAGCGGATCGTCGGCGGCACGCACGACGAACGGGCCCGCCAGCCCGCGGAACACCTGCTCGGCGGTCATCATGTGCGGATGCGGGTGATACCAGTAGGTGCCGGCGCACCCCTTCGGCAGCGTGAAGCGATACACGCGCGACGCGCCCGGCGCGACGGGATCGGACGGGTTGCCGTCCTGGTCGGGCGGCACCGGCAGGCCGTGCCAGTGGATCGTCGACGGCTGCGGCAGCTTGTTCACGAAGCGGATTTCGACCGTGTCGCCCTCGCGCACGTCGATCAGCGGCCCGACCACCGGCCCTTGCGTGCCCGCGCCGAATTGCCAGAACGTCGTCGGACGCGCACCGCGCAGCATCGGACGCACGACCGGCTGGGCGACCAGCGTCGCGCGGAACGTGCCGGGCTCGCGGCTTTCGTTCGCGAGCGTGCGCAGCGACGCGAGCGGCGCGCCGGACGGCAGCGCATCGGCCGCCGCGAGCGCGGCCGGCGCCGGTTTCGCGTGCTGCGCGTGGTCTGCCATCCCTGACATGCCCGACATCCCCGGCATGTCGTCCATCTGATCCATGCCGGCCATGCCCGTATGACCGGCATGCTGCGCCCAGGCGGTGCGCGCAAACAGCGATGCCGCCGCAACGCCGATGGCGTGCGACAGGAAGGTTCTCCGTATCATCAATCGTTCCTCGTTATTCGTGCTGCGTCGCGCGGCCGTCGCGACGCTCGCGCCGGCCGGCACGGAGAAGCGCTCGTGCGCGACGCGAATCCTGATGCCCGCGTCATCATAACCGCAGCCCCCGGCCGAGGCGCCGCGACGGCGAGCGAGCGTCGATACGACGCAGCGCGCGGCCGGTCGGACGAACGGACCGGAGACCGGGATCGTCGAGCGTTTTCGATCGTCGCCGGGTGCTGCGGCGCCTCACTGCAATCGGCACCGACGGGCGGCCTTCGCCGCCCGCTTTCGCCACGCCCCGTCGAGACGATTCGCCCCTGCCGCTCATCCCGCGATCGGCTTGCCGGGCGCCACTCATATGCGAACCCGCCAATTTTTCACGATGCGGAACAAGTCCCTGCGTTATAAAAATTCGTGGTGCACGGCACAAATTCGTTGTTTCGCGATGCCAAAAAACGTTCCGCAATACAAAACGTGCGAAATAAACCACTGTTTTTACGGAAGAATTTTTGTTTCGAGAAACCACTCTACGCGCGCCATCGGGCGCGGCCCCGGACGTAGACTTTGTTCCATGCACTGACGCTTCGCCACGACGGTCGATACGGAATCCGGCGCAAGCAGCCAGTCGGGCCACAGCCGGACGAACCGGCGGGCGGCACAACAGAATCGCTTGTGATCAGAAAGGGAGAACGGAAATGAAGGGATTTCGCTTTGGTTCAGCGCTCGGGTCGTTCTACATCCTGCCGGGTAACGGCGGCTGGGAAGCGACGTTCGGCAACGCCCTGCTCGGCGCGTTCTCGTGCCCGGAAGTGGCGGCCGACCACATCTCCCGCGGCGACTGCGAGCAACTGTCCGAACTGGATACGGCCACGCTCGAAGTGCCGCACGAAATCGCCGAGTGGGAAATCGTGCACATCTGAATGGCACGCCGGCAACGAAAAACGCCCCAGGTGACCGGGGCGTTTTCATGTTCGGCGGAACGGCGAGCCGCCAGGCCCGCCGCATCGGCTGGTGCCGCCGCCGCTGCCGTGGCGCGCGCGGGAGCGCGCCCGCGTCAGGCGACTGCGTCGACGATGCCGTTCAGCGTTGCGCTCGGACGCATCGCCCGGCTCGTCAGCTCGACGTTCGGACGGTAGTAGCCGCCGATCGCCTGCGCGCTGCCCTGCGCCGCCGACAGTTCTTCGAGGATGCGCGCCTCGTTGTCGGACAGCACCTTCGCGACGCCTTCGAACTGCGCCTTCAGCGCGGCGTCCTCGGTCTGCTCGGCCAGCGCCTGCGCCCAGTAGAGGCACAGATAGAAGTGGCTGCCGCGGTTGTCGAGGCCGCCGACCTTGCGCGCCGGCGATTTGTTCTCGTCCAGGAACTTGCCGGTCGCCTGGTCGAGCGTCTTCGCGAGCACGAGCGCCTTCGGGTTCTGATACGCGTTGCCGAGATGTTCGAGCGACGCGGCCAGCGCGAGGAATTCGCCGAGCGAATCCCAGCGCAGGAAGCCTTCCTCGACGAACTGCTGCACGTGCTTCGGAGCCGAACCGCCCGCGCCCGTTTCGAACATCCCGCCGCCGGCCATCAGCGGCACGATCGACAGCATCTTCGCGCTGGTGCCGAGTTCCATGATCGGGAACAGGTCGGTCAGGTAGTCGCGCAGCACGTTGCCCGTGACCGAGATCGTGTCCTTGCCCGCGCGGATGCGCTCGAGCGAGAAGCGCGTGGCGTCTTCCGGCGTCATGATGCGGATGTCGAGGCCGTTCGTGTCGTGATCCTTCAGGTAGCGTTCGACCTTCGCGATGATCTGCGCGTCGTGCGCCCGTGCCGGATCGAGCCAGAACACGGCCGGCGCGCCGGTCGCGCGGGCACGGTTCACCGCGAGCTTGACCCAGTCCTGCACCGGCGCGTCCTTCGTCTGGCACATGCGCCAGATGTCGCCCGACTCGACCGCGTGCTCGAGCAGCACGTTGCCGGCGTCGTCCGTGACGCGCACGACGCCGTCGGCCGGGATCTGGAACGTCTTGTCGTGCGAACCGTATTCCTCGGCTGCCTGCGCCATCAGGCCGACGTTCGGCACGCTGCCCATCGTGACCGGATCGAATGCGCCGTGTTGCTTGCAGTCCTCGATCACGGCCTGGTAGACACCCGCGTAGCAGCGGTCCGGAATCACGGCCTTCGCGTCGTACAGTTCGCCGTCCGGGCCCCACATGCAGCCCGACTCGCGGATCATCGCCGGCATCGATGCGTCGACGATCACGTCGCTCGGCACGTGCAGGTTCGTGATGCCCTTGTCCGAGTTGACCATCGCGAGGCGCGGACGCGCTGCGTATTCGGCCTTGACGTCGGCTTCGATCGCTTCGCGCGTGTCGGCCGGCAGGTCCTTCAGGCGCGCGTACAGGTCGCCGATGCCGTTGTTCGGGTTGAAGCCGGCCTGCGCCAGCACGTCCGCGTGCTTCGCGAGCGCGTCGCGGTAGAACACCGACACGAAGTGACCGAACAGGATCGGGTCCGAGACCTTCATCATGGTCGCCTTCAGGTGCACCGAGAACAGCACGTCCTGCGCCTTCGCGTCGGCGATCTGCGCTTCGATGAAGCTGCGCAGCGCCTTGCGGCTCATCACCGATGCATCGATGACTTCACCGGCCTTCACGGCCGTCTTTTCCTTCAGCACCTTCTTGACGCCGTCGGCCGTCGTGAGTTCGATCTTCACGCTGCCGGCATCGGCGATCAGCGCCGACTTCTCGCTGCCGTAGAAGTCGCCTTCGCTCATGTGCGCGACGTGCGCCTTCGACGTCGCCTTCCATGCGCCCATCTTGTGCGGGTGCTTGCGTGCGTAGTTCTTGACCGACAGCGGCGCGCGACGGTCGGAGTTGCCTTCGCGCAGCACCGGGTTCACCGCGCTGCCCTTGATCTTGTCGTAGCGGGCCTTGACGGCCTTCTCTTCGTCGGTCGACGGCTCTTCCGGGTACGCCGGCAGCTTGTAGCCCTGCGCCTGCAATTCGGCGATCGCGGCCTTGAGCTGCGGCACCGATGCGCTGATGTTCGGCAGCTTGATGATGTTCGCTTCCGGCTTCAGCGTGAGCTGGCCCAGTTCGGCCAGATCGTCGGAACCCTTCTGCTCCGGCGGCAGGACGTCGGCGAATGCCGCGATGATGCGGCCGGCGAGCGAGATGTCGCGCGTTTCGACGGCGACGCCCGACGAGCGCGTGAAGGCCTTGACGATCGGCAGCAGCGAATAGGTCGCGAGCGCCGGCGCTTCGTCGGTGAGGGTGTAGATGATCTTGGGCGAAGTGGACATGGTCGATGCGTTGCTACGTGAAAATTTGGGACTGAGGAGCGCCGACGGTAATCGGCGGGGAGCGACCGGGTCGATCGCGAAAGGGGCGTGCCGGCTAGCCGGACAGTGGTGTTGCGAGGGCCGTCATGTTCTACCTTGCAGGGCGTGCGAGCCGCATCGCGGCGCCGCGGCCCGCATGCCGGACCGCCCTGCCAACAAACCTGCCGTTCATGAAATGCCCCGGCGCCGGCAGTAGGCGCCGGGGCTGCCGGCGGTCCGCCGGCCTGCCCCGGAAAGGGACTTACATGTTCTCGATCAGCACTTCGCCGAAGCCGGAGCACGACACCTGCGTCGCGCCTTCCATCAGGCGCGCGAAGTCGTACGTGACGCGCTTCTGCAGGATCGACTTCTCCATCGCGGCGATGATCGTATCGGCCGCTTCCGTCCAGCCGAGGTGGCGCAGCATCATTTCCGCCGACAGGATCTCGGAACCGGGGTTCACGTAATCCTTGCCCGCGTACTTCGGCGCCGTGCCGTGGGTCGCCTCGAACATCGCGACCGAATCCGACAGGTTCGCGCCCGGCGCGATCCCGATGCCGCCGACCTGAGCGGCCAGCGCGTCGGAGATGTAGTCGCCGTTCAGGTTCAGCGTCGCGATCACGTCGTATTCGGCCGGGCGCAGCAGGATCTGCTGCAGGAACGCGTCGGCGATCGAATCCTTGATGACGATCTCGTTGCCCGTCTTCGGGTTCTTCACGCGCATCCACGGGCCGCCGTCGATCAGCTCGCCGCCGAATTCCTTCTGCGCGAGCGCGTAGCCGGCGTCACGGAACAGGCCTTCCGTGAACTTCATGATGTTGCCCTTGTGCACCAGCGTGACCGACTTGCGATCGTTGTCGATCGCATACTGGATCGCCTTGCGCACGAGACGCTCGGTGCCTTCCGTCGACACGGGCTTGACGCCGATCCCCGAGGTTTCCGGGAAGCGGATCTTCTTCACGCCCATTTCTTCCTGCAGGAACTTGATGACCTTCTTCGCCTGCTCGGAGCCCGCGGCCCATTCGATGCCCGCGTAGATGTCTTCCGAGTTCTCGCGGAAGATCACCATGTCGATCTTTTGCGGCTCGCGCACCGGCGACGGCACGCCCTTGAAATACTGGACCGGGCGCAGGCACACGTAGAGGTCGAGTTCCTGGCGCAGCGCGACGTTCAGCGAACGGATGCCGCCGCCGACCGGGGTCGTGAGCGGCCCCTTGATCGACACCACGTATTCCTTCAGCACCTGCAGCGTTTCGTCCGGCAGCCACACGTCCGGACCGTACACCTTCGTCGCCTTCTCGCCCGCGAAGATCTCCATCCAGTGGATCTTGCGCTTGCCCTTGTAGGCATGCGCGACCGCCGCGTCGACGACCTTGATCATCACCGGCGTGATGTCGAAGCCCGTACCGTCGCCTTCGATATAGGGAATGATCGGCTGATCGGAAACGTTGAGCGAGAAGTCCTTGTTGACGGTGATCTTGTCACCGCCCTCCGGAACCTTGATGTGCTGATACGGCATGATCGACTCCAGTGACGTGGCTGAGCAGGTGATGCTGGTCGAAACTGCGCGCGCGGCGAGGTGGCCCTGCCACCCTCGTGACGGCAACAGCGAGCGCTATTCTAGCGCCCCAACCGGGGCCGGCGGCACGAAGCGCGACGCTGCGTATCAAGTCTTCCCTTATGTCTTATATAAGACAGAGGACTTGCCGTTCCGTATTATGCATTAAGATTCCGCCATTTGCCATAGACCGCCCGTCCCGCTTCCCGCGGCACGTCGGGCGGGCGCCTCGACATGACCCTGATCGCCCTCAACAAGCCGTTCGGCACGATTTGCCAGTTTTCCGCGCACGAGACGCGGCCGTCGCTCGGCGACTGGGTGAAAGCACCCGGCGTCTACCCGGCCGGCCGGCTCGACGCGGACAGCGAGGGCCTGCTGCTGCTCACCGACGACGGCGCGCTGCAGGCGCGCATCGCCGAGCCGCGCCACAAGCTCGTCAAGCGCTACTGGGCGCAGGTCGACGGCGCGCCGGGCCCGGCCGACCTGAAGGCGCTCGCGCGCGGCGTCGATCTCGGCGACTACGTGACGCGCCCGTGCCGCGCCGAATTCATCGAACCGCCCGACACGCTGTGGCCGCGCAATCCGCCGATCCGCTATCGCGCCGCGATCCCGACCACGTGGATCGAACTCGCGATCACCGAAGGCAAGAATCGGCAGGTGCGGCGCATGACCGCCGCGATCGGTTTCCCGACGTTGCGTCTCGTGCGCGTCGGCATTGGCGCGCTCGACATATTCGCGCTCGGCATTGCACCGGGCGAAACAATCGCGCTGCCGCCGCGCGCCCCGTGGGATGGTTTCGCACGCGCTGAATGACGCATTCCGGCCGCGCGAATTTTTCGTCATCTTTTTCGTCAACCGCCTGCGAAGATCGCGCGTTAAACCACGCAGATGCCAACCTTAGCTATCCGGCATTGGCAGCCGAATCCGTGTTTGCGTCACGAAAGCGACGTTTTCATCGAATACGATTCGGCGCCCGCAGCGCAATGAGAAATTTCTCGAAGCGTCTGTCAACCGAAAGGTGGATGGCACCGTTAGACGACATGACTCCTATTGCCGGGTCATTTGGTTAATTAACTAAAGCTGAGGAACACAACATGAACAAACTGATCGCTGCTCTGGTCGCTGGCCTCTTCGCAACGGCTGCTTTCGCACAAGCTTCGGCTCCGGCTGCTCCGGCTGCTGCTGCTCCGGCAGAAGCTGCTTCGGCACCGGCTAAGAAGGCAACGCACAAGAAGCACCACGCTGCCAAGAAGCACCACGCAGCCAAGAAGGCAGCTAGCGAAGCCGAAGCACCGGCAGCTGCTTCGAACTAAGTAAGCAAGCTGTAATAACGCAGTCAAGAACACGCAGTCTTGCCGTTCTTACGGCGTTGAAAGGCAGATCACCGCGAGGCGATCTGCCTTTTTCTTTTTTGTGCCCGCCGGCGCGCTTCGCGTACCATGCGGGTCTCGTTTTCCCGATAGGAGCCCTGCTGTGCGATTCTCCCTGCGCTCGTCGCTCGGCCGCCTTGCGCGCGCCGCCGTGTTTCCCGCCGCGCTCGCCGTCCTCGCGCTCGGCATGCAGACCGCCCACGCGCAGATGCCGCCCGGCGCCAAGCAGCCGAGCGAGTTCCCGCGCGCGAAGCTGCGCGCCGGCATGTACGTGATCGACGCGGCCGTCGCCGCGAACGACGCTGACCGCGAACAGGGGCTGATGTACCGGTCGCAGCTCGCGCCGAACGAAGGCATGCTGTTCGTGTTCAACGAGAACGCCGTGCACTGCTTCTGGATGAAGAACACGCTGATCCCGCTGTCGATCGCGTTCATTCGCGCGGACGGCACGATTACCGACATCGACGAGATGAAGGCCGAGACGACCGACAACCACTGCCCGCGCAACAACGGCGTCTATGCGCTCGAAATGAGCAAGGGCTGGTTCGCGGCGAAGGGCATCAAGCCGGGCATGAAGCTCGAAGGCCTGCCCAAGGCCCAGTAACGGCCATTGCCGCGGCGCCGCCGCACGTCGACCGAAGCCGGCCGCCCATTCTTGTGTTGGGCGCCGGTTTTTTTTCGCCGGCCGACGCCGACGCGCGCCTTGATTCGGCCAATGGTGCCCGCATCTGCAAAAGCCACGGACAAGCGCTATGCTTTAAATCTCGCTAGTTCCAGCCCGGGCCGGTGCAACCGGCCCGCTTACGATCCGAACCACCAGGAGGTTCACGTGCCCCGCAAAACCCCCATCGAGCGCTATCGCAATATCGGGATCAGTGCTCACATCGATGCCGGCAAGACCACGACGACCGAGCGCATCCTGTTTTACACCGGCGTGAGCCACAAGATCGGTGAAGTGCACGACGGCGCGGCCACGATGGACTGGATGGAGCAGGAGCAGGAACGCGGCATCACGATCACGTCGGCCGCGACCACGGCCTTCTGGAAGGGCATGGCCGGCAACTATCCGGAACACCGGATCAACATCATCGACACCCCCGGGCACGTCGACTTCACGATCGAGGTCGAGCGCTCGATGCGCGTGCTCGACGGTGCGTGCATGGTCTACGACTCGGTCGGCGGCGTGCAGCCGCAATCCGAGACCGTGTGGCGCCAGGCGAACAAGTACAAGGTGCCGCGCATCGCGTTCGTCAACAAAATGGACCGCATCGGCGCGGACTTCTTCCGCGTGCAGCGCCAGATCGGCGAGCGCCTGAAGGGCGTCGCCGTGCCGATCCAGATTCCGATCGGCGCGGAAGATCATTTCCAGGGCGTCGTCGATCTCGTGAAGATGAAGGCGATCGTCTGGGACGACGAAAGCCAGGGCGTGAAATTCACGTACGAGGACATCCCGGCGAATCTCGTCGAGCTCGCGCACGAATGGCGCGAGAAGATGGTCGAAGCCGCCGCGGAAGCCAGCGAGGAACTGCTCGAGAAGTACCTGCACGACCATGAATCGCTGACCGAGGACGAGATCAAGGCCGCGCTGCGCCAGCGCACGATCGCGAACGAGATCGTGCCGATGCTGTGCGGCAGCGCGTTCAAGAACAAGGGCGTGCAGGCGATGCTCGACGCGGTGATCGACTATCTGCCGTCGCCGGTCGACGTGCCCGCGATCCTCGGCCACGACTTCCACGATCCGGAGAAGCCGGCGGAACGTCATCCGAGCGACGACGAGCCGTTCTCGTCGCTCGCGTTCAAGATCATGACCGACCCGTTCGTCGGCCAGCTGATCTTCTTCCGCGTGTATTCGGGCGTCGTCGAATCGGGCGACACGGTCCTGAACGCGACGAAGGACAAGAAGGAGCGGCTCGGCCGGATCCTGCAGATGCACGCGAACGAGCGCAAGGAAATCAAGGAAGTGCGCGCGGGCGACATCGCGGCAGCGGTCGGCCTGAAGGAAGCGACGACGGGCGACACGCTGTGCGATCCGGCCAAGCCGATCATCCTCGAGAAGATGGAATTCCCGGAGCCGGTGATCTCGCAGGCGGTCGAGCCGAAGACGAAGGCCGACCAGGAAAAGATGGGCCTCGCGCTGAACCGTCTCGCGCAGGAAGATCCGTCGTTCCGCGTGCAGACCGACGAGGAATCCGGCCAGACGATCATCTCGGGGATGGGCGAGCTGCACCTCGAAATCCTGGTCGACCGGATGAAGCGCGAGTTCGGCGTCGAGGCGACGGTCGGCAAGCCGCAGGTCGCGTATCGCGAGACGGTGCGCACGACGGCGGCCGATGTCGAAGGCAAGTTCGTCAAGCAGTCGGGCGGGCGCGGCCAGTACGGGCATGCGGTGATCACGCTGGAGCCGAACCCCGGCAAGGGCTACGAGTTCCTCGACGAGATCAAGGGCGGCGTGATTCCGCGCGAATTCATCCCGGCCGTCGACAAGGGCATCATCGAAACGCTGAAGAGCGGCGTGCTCGCGGGCTACCCGGTCGTCGACGTGAAGGTGCACCTGACGTTCGGCTCGTACCACGACGTCGACTCGAACGAAAACGCGTTCCGGATGGCCGGCTCGATGGCATTCAAGGAAGCGATGCGCCGCGCGAAGCCGGTGCTGCTCGAGCCGATGATGGCGGTCGAGGTCGAAACGCCCGAGGACTTCATGGGCAACGTGATGGGCGACCTGTCGAGCCGGCGCGGCATCGTGCAGGGGATGGAGGACATCGCGGGCGGCGGCGGCAAGCTGGTGCGTGCCGAGGTGCCGCTTGCCGAGATGTTCGGCTATTCGACGTCGCTGCGCTCGGCGACGCAAGGTCGTGCGACGTACACGATGGAGTTCAAGCAGTACGCGGAAACGCCGGCGAACGTGTCGGAAGGCGTGATCAACGCGAAAGTGAAGTAAGCGCGGGGTGCGCGCCCTGCTGCGCGCAGACCTCAGGCCCGTCCGGTTCCGGACGGGCCTTTTTTTCATCCGTCCAACGCGGCACGGCTGGGTGGCCGACGCCCCGACGCCGTTTTTGATCGGCACGCCAGGCCATTTTTGCGCATGCCACAATGCATCGCGATTCGTCCGATGGAACCACCCCGATGCCGCCCACCCCTGCCCTGCGCCGACTGCTGATGCTGTATGCCGGCCTCATCGCCGCAAATGTCGCCGTCTGGCTGTGGGCGCTCGCGGTGCTGCACGACCATCCGCTGCTGCTGGGCACCGCCGCGATCGCGTACGGCCTCGGGCTGCGTCATGCGGTCGACGCCGATCACATCGCCGCGATCGACGTCGCGACGCGCAAGCTGATGCAGGACGGCCAGCGTCCGGTGACGGTCGGCCTGTTCTTCTCGCTCGGCCACTCGACGATCGTGGTCGTCGCGACGCTCGGCATCGCGCTGAGCGCGTTCGCGCTGCGCGACCGCTTCGACGCATTCCGCGAGATCGGCGGCACGATCGGCACGGCGGTGTCCGCGACCTTCCTGCTCGTGCTCGCGTGCATGAACCTGGCGATCCTGCGCGACGTGTGGCGGCGCTATCGCGGCGCACCGGACGCGGCTCACGGCGCCGCGCACACGCATCGCGCGAGCGGCATCGTATCGCGGCTGCTGCGCCCGCTGTTCCGGTTCGTGTCGAGAAGCTGGCACATGTATCCGGTCGGCGTGCTGTTCGGCCTCGGTTTCGATACTGCAACAGAAATCGCATTGCTCGCGATCGCGGCCACGCAGGCGAGCCACGCGCTGCCGATCCATTCGATCATGCTGTTTCCCGCGCTGTTCGCGGCCGGCATGACGCTGATCGACTCGACCGACAATGTGCTGATGATCCATGCGTACGGCTGGGCGATGGACGATCCGCGGCGCAAGCTGCTCTATAACGCGAGCATCACGCTGCTGTCGGCGGCCGTCGCACTGGCGGTCGGCGGGATCGAAGCCGCCGGCCTGCTCGCCGACAAGCTGTCGCTGACGGGCCCCGTACGCGATGTGCTCGACGCGCTTGGCGCGCGCTTCGGCGCGATCGGTTACGGCATCGTCGCGCTGTTTCTCGTCGCCTGGATCGCGTCGATCCTCTGCCACCGCTGGCCGCGCGCTGCCGACACGACGGCGCGATAGAACTAGTCAGACGTTTCATTTCGGAAACAAAAAGCTCACGACGGCGTATCACGCGCTGTCACGCGATACGTGCGCGCCTTGCGCCACGGACATGGCCGGCCGTTGGCACGAATCTCGCAGTTAGAGATTCGCACGGCGGGCCCGCGGGCCGATTCGTGTTCCCGGCTGGCCTCCGACGCCAGTCCGACACGCATCGGCCGCCGATACGACAATGCATCGTTGCTGGTCCCCTGCATCACACGTTGATGGTCGCGCGTGACGAGGCATCGCGCGCATCGGGGAGATCAATAATGAGCAGAACGAATCAATGGTCCCGCACGGCGGGACGGTGCTATCGCACGACCCTGCTGGCCGCAGCCGCGTTTGCGTGCTGCTGTTCCTACGCGATTGCTCAGGACTCGATGCCCGACGTCGCGTCCGACCCGACCACCAGCGCAGACCCCGTCATGATGCTCGCCGAGGACTCGGCGTCCTGCGCCGCCGGTCCGGCTGCTTGCGCGGTACACATATATGCCGGCCGCGGCGCTGTGGGCAGCGGTGCCGGAAGTACCTCTGGCGGTAGCAGTCCGGGGAACAGCGGGAATGGCGGAAGCGGCGCCGTCGGGCCTGCGGGCGTCGGTGGATCGATCGGGGCGACATCCGGTGGTACGAGCGGAACAGGTCGTAGCGGCGGTGCATCGGGCAACGGGGGTAAAGGCGGCGGGACCTCGGGTAACGGCACTTCGGGTGGTGGTACCTCGGGTGGTGGTACCTCGGGTGGTGGCTCCTCGGGTGGTGGCTCCTCGGGTGGCGGCTCCTCGGGTGGCGGCTCCTCGGGTGGTGGCTCCTCGGGCGGCGGCTCCTCGGGCGGCGGCTCCTCGGGCGGCGGCTCCTCGGGCGGCGGCTCCTCGGGCGGCGGCTCCTCGGGCGGTGGCTCCTCGGGCGGCGGCTCCTCGGGCGGCGGCTCCGCGGGCGGCGGCTCCTCGGGCGGCGGCTCCTCGGGCGGCGGCTCCTCGGGCGGCGGCTCCTCGGGCGGCGGCTCCTCGGGTGGGCATGGGGGCGGTGGTAACGGCGGCGGCAGCGGCGGTAGCGGCGGCGGCGGTGGTGGTCACGGTAATGGTGGCGGCAGCGGCGGCGGTACCGGCGGCGGCAACGGCGGTCACGGTAATGGTGGCGGCAGCGGCGGCGGCAACGGCGGTCACGGTAATGGTGGCGGCAGCGGCAACGGCGGCGGCAGCGGTGGCGGTACCGGCGGTGGCAACGGCGGTCACGGCAATGGTGGCGGTACCGGCGGTGGCAGCGGCGGTGGCAACGGTGGCGGCGGCAGCGGCGGTACCGGCGGTGGCAACGGCGGTCACGGCAATGGTGGCGGTACCGGCGGTGGCAGCGGCGGTGGCAACGGTGGTGGCGGCAGCGGCGGTACCGGCGGCAACGGCGGCAACGGCGGCAACGGCGGTCACGGTAATGGTGGCGGCAGCGGCAACGGTGGCGGCAGCGGCAGCGGCAACGGCAACGGCAACGGCGGCGGCAGCGGCAACGGCGGCGGCAGCGGCAACGGCGGCGGCAGCGGCAGCGGCAGCGGCAACGGCAACGGCGGCGGCAGCGGCAGCGGCAGCGGCAACGGCGGCGGCAGCGGCACCGGCGGCGGCAGCGGCACCGGCGGCGGCAGCGGCACCGGCGGCGGCAGCGGCACCGGCGGCGGCAGCGGCACCGGCGGCGGCAGCGGCAACGGTGGCCACGGCAACGGCGGCGGCAACGGTAATGGCAACGGGAGCGGCGGCGCCGGCAACGGCGGTGCCAACGGTGTCGGGAACGGCAATGGCGGCGCCGGCGGCAACGGCGGATCGGCCGGTGGCCATGGCCACTGATCGACGCATCGCCTGACCCGCTACGGTCAGAGCATTTCGAGCGCGCGCTTGCTGCGCGGCGGACGGAAATAGCCGTCGAGCTGCGCGCGCTCGTCATCGCTCAACACGAGATCGAGCGCCGCGCGATTGTCGCGGACATGTTCGATCCGCGATGCCTTCGGGATCGCGAATACACCCGGCCGCGCGAGCACCCAGGCAAGCGCGACGCGCATCACCGACACACCGCGTTGCCGCGCGATCTCGTCAAGCGGCGAACGCTTCGGCAGCCGCCCGTGATCGACCGGGCTGTATGCCATCGCCGGCATCCGATGCTTGGCAAGCCATGGCAGCAGATCGAATTCCGGGCCGCGCCGCGCGATGTTGTAGAGGATCTGGTTGGTCGCGCACGCGCCGCCGCCCGCCTCGTCGACGAGTTCCGCCATGTCGGCCGTATCGAAGTTGCTGACACCCCAATGGCGGATCTTGCCCGAGCGCCGCAGCGCCTCGAATCCTTCGACCGTCTCCTCGAGCGGCACCGAACCACGCCAGTGCAGCAGGTACAGGTCGAGACGGTCGGTACGCAAACGCTTGAGGCTCGCTTCGCACGCGGCGACGACGCCCCGCCGGCTCGCATGATGCGGATACACCTTGCTGACAAGGAACACGCCGTCGCGCAATCCGGTCAGCGCCTCCCCGACGAGCACCTCGGTCGCGCCGTCGCCGTACATCTCTGCGGTATCGACCAGCGTCATCCCGAGCGCGATACCTTCGCGCAATGCGGCGATCTCGTCCGCGCGACGCGCGGGCCGCTCGCCCATTTCCCATGTGCCCAGGCCGAGCTTCGGAATGGTCTCGCCGTCCGGCAGGACGACCGTGGCGATCGTGTCTGTCATGCGCTCCTCGCTGCGGATTGGTGGCCGCGCACCCGCGGCCGTAGCATCGAATACGACGCATCAGTGTAGTCAATCGGTGCGGCGTCCACCTGCTGCACGGCAAAAACCGGATATAACGGCGCCGCATGATGACTTAGAATGGCCGGCAATCTGATCGATACCCATTCCATGAAGGCACCCACGGACGACCGCTGGCAGGACCTGCG
Source organism: Burkholderia sp. AW33-5 (assembly GCF_053427615.1). NCBI lineage: Bacteria > Pseudomonadati > Pseudomonadota > Betaproteobacteria > Burkholderiales > Burkholderiaceae > Burkholderia > Burkholderia sp. AW33-5. The sequence continues at coordinate 55,955 of NZ_JBSAXA010000005.1, forward strand.
CCCCGACCCCGAGAACGATACGCCGCTCTACCTGCAGCTCGCCCGCAAGCTCGGCGACGCGATCCACGACAATCGCTGGGCGGCCGGCGAGGCGCTGCCGTCCGAACGCGTGCTGTCCGAAGCGCTCGGCGTGTCGCGCATCACCGCGCGCAAGGCGATCGCGCTGCTCGTCGAGCAGGGCTTGATCCGCCGCACGCAAGGCGCCGGCAACTTCATCCAGCCGCGCTACGAGGATCCGCTGTCGCGGCTGTCGAGCTTCAGCGAGATGCTCGAGCGCCGTGGCTTCAAGCCGAGCTCGCAGTGGCTCGAACGCGAGATTCAGCCGGCGAACCGCGACGAAGTCATCCAGCTCGGCCTGTCGCCGGCCGCGTCGGTTACACGGCTGAAACGTCTGCGCCTCGCCGACGGCATCGTGATGGCCGTCGAGAACTCGACGTTTCCCGCCACGCTGATTCCCGATCCGCAAGCGATCGGCGGGTCGCTGTACAGCTATCTCGAAGCACGCGGCACGCCGATCGTGCGCGCGCTGCAGCATTTCCGCGCGGTCAACGCGACCGACGAGATCGCGCAGCAGATGGGCATCGCGCCGCACGACGCGCTGCTGCTGATCACGCGAATCGGCTATACGGCCGACCAGCGCGCGATCGAGCTCACCGATACCTACTGCCGCAACGACTACTACGACTTCGTCGTCGAGCTGCGCAAGTAATGCGCGCGGCGCCGCCCGCGCTCATCGCCAGCGCGCTTCGTCCGTGCCGAGCGGCACGGGCGGCCGCGTGAATCGCGGCGGCGTCGCCGACAGGCGTTCGGCCGGACGCACGGCATCGATCACGCCGAACGGCGAAGCGGTCCGGTCGATCCGGTCGCGCACGTCGTCGAACGTGAAATCCGGTGCATGCAGGCCGTCCGGCACCGTGCCGAACGATTGCAGCCAGCGCCCCGTCTGCGCGAGCGACAGCCGCACGTGCCAGCTCCCGCCTTCCGTCGCACGGCGCGCGAGCGCGATCATCGCGCCGAACGCCGCGAGATAACCCGTCGCATGATCGAGCGCCTGGCACGGCAGATGGCGCGGGCCGTCCGCGTGCGCGGCATGCTGCTCGTGCCAGGCGATACCGCTCGCCGACTGCACGAGGCTGTCGAAGCCGCGCCGCATCGACCACGGCCCCGCATGCCCGTACGCGGATACCGACACGCACACGATGCCGGGCCGCAATTCCGCCAGCGCCTGCGGAGAGAACCCGCGCGCCGCGAGCGCGCCGGGGCGATAGGCCTGCAGGAATACATCGGCGTCGCGTGCGAGTTCGCGCAGCGTGGCAACGCCGGCCGCCTCGCGCAGGTCGATCCACGTCGAATGCTTGCCGCGCCCGTTGTCGATCACGAGCGATGCGATGTTCGGCAGGTGCGGACCGTTGACGAGCAGCGTCTGCGCACCGTGCGATGCCAGCGTGCGGCCCGCGACCGGCCCCGCGATGATGCGCGTGAGATCGAGCACGCGCACGCCCGCGAGCGGCTGGTCGGGCTCGCCGCGGCCGATCGCCTCGACGGGCGCGTCGCCGATCCGCTCGATCTCGAACAACGGCAGCGACGCGAGCGCGCGTGCCTGGTCGTGCGCCGCCCATTCGTCAGGGGTTCTGATCAATGCCGCGCACAGGCCGGCCTCGGCCAGCGCGGTATCGAGCGCCGCGCCGTCCCATGTGCGGATCGCGGCCGCAACGTCGTCACGCTGCGGGCCGCAGCCGAGCACGTCGAGAATCCCGTGCAGGTGATGCGGAAAGTTCGCATGCAGCTGGATCCAGCGTCCGTCGCGCGTGTCGTAGAAGCCCGTCACCGGATGGCGCGGCTCGGGCGGCAGGCCGTCGTCCACGCGCAAATAGCGTTCGCTGCGAAAGGCGACGAGCGCGTCGCGCATCGATACGTCGACGCGCTGCGCGATGCCCGTGCGCAGCCGGTGGCATTCCGCCGCCGCGAGCCCTGCTGCCGCGATCGTCGCCGCGGCGAGCGTGCCGACGTGAAACGTCGACGGCAGCGTCGGGTCCTGCCCCGTCACGGCCGCGCGGGCCAGCGCGCCGGGTTCGCCGTGCGCGAGTTGCCACAAGCGGGTCAATGCGAGTTCGGGTGTCATGGTGGAAGCGAACCGTTGAGGAGACGGATTCGAGTCTAGAATTCGCGACGGGCGCGATCAATCTTGATTGCGCGAATCAATGCATAACGAATAGTTGTAGCCGGGCCGCGCTTCATGCGCCCCGACAGGAGCGATCGGCATGACGTCCCTCAGCGCGCCGGAAGCCGCCGACATCCTCTGTGTCAGCGTGAGCACCCTTTACGCGTATGTGAGCCGCGGCCTGCTGCACTCGCTGCCCGACGGCGCGAGCAAGCGCCGCCGCTACGACGCGGACGAGGTGCGCCTGCTCGCACGCCGCCGCGCCGACGCGAAACGCGCGGGCGGCGTCGCCGAACGCTCGCTCGACTGGGGCGTGCCCGTGCTCGAATCGCGGATCACGCAGATCGCCGACGGCCGCCTGCACTATCGCGGCACCGATGCGATCGCACTCGCGAACGACGCGACGCTCGAGAAAACGGCCGCGCTGCTGTGGGATTGTCCGCCCGCGCGGCTTGGCGCGGCATCGCTCGCGTCGACCGGATTCGACACCGCGCAGTGGGACGACTGGGCTCGCCGCTGGGCACATCTCGCGCCGCTCGAGCGCACGCTGGTGTTGCTCCCCGCCGCGGCCGCGTCGCTGCCGCGCCTGTGGGCGCAGGGGCGCGACGCGCAGTTCGACGCGGCCACGCTGCTGCTGCGCGTGACGACGGCCGCGCTGGCCGGCATCGCGCCGGGCGACGCCCCCGTGCATCGGCAGCTCGCCGCGGCATGGCGGCTGCGGCGACGCGACGAAGCCGACCTGCTGCGCCGCGCGCTCGTGCTGTGCGCCGATCATGAACTGAACCCGTCGACCTTTGCGGTACGCTGCATCGCGTCGACCGGCACTCACCTGTTCGGTGCGATCGCGGGCGGGCTCGCGGCGCTGTCGGGCCCGCGCCACGGCGGCGAGACGTTCCGCGCGGGCGCGCTGCTCGACGAAGCGGCGCGCGCCGCCGACCTCGACCGCTACCTCGCGCTGCGCGTCGCGCACGACGAACGGGCGGACGGTGCGCGCACCGCGCTGTCCGGTTTCGCGCACCCGCTCTATCCCGACGGTGACCCGCGCGCCCGCGCGTTGCTCGATGCGCTGCACGCGATGCTGCCCGACCGGACGCCGCTGCGCATGGCCCGTGCGCTCGCCGCGCGTGTCGAGGCCGCGACCGGCCTGCGACCGTCGATCGATTTCGCGCTCGCGGTGCTGGAACGCACGCTCGCGCTGCCGGACGGCGCCGCGTTCACGCTGTTCGCGGCCGGCCGCACCGCGGGCTGGATCGCACACGCGCTCGAACAATATGCGGAGGGCAAGCTGATCCGGCCCCGCGCGCGCTACATCGGCAGCGACGCGGCTGCCTGACCACGGCCGCCGCGCCACGCGGCGGCGAACCGTCGCCACGCGATTGGCACGGCCTGCGGGGCCGGCGCCGCCTGCGGGCCGAACGCGAACACCGCGCCGCCCGCCGCCGCGCTGATCCATACGCGCATGCCGGGCAGCAGCGCCAGCGTCTCGCCGGCGCGCAGCCAGTGATCGTCGGGCCGGCCCTCGATCGTCACCCACAGATCGCCGTCCGCGACCTGCAGCGCGGTGCGATCGACGATCCGCCACCGCGCGGCCGGCTCGTTGCCGTCCATCTCGTAGAGTCGCAGTTCTCGCATGGCTGCCTCCGGGTCGCGTGGGTTCGATGACACCAGTATTTCGGACAGCGGCAACACACGGACAGATACGCCTGCGGACACTTTCGGCTGAACTGTACCGGCCGGTTCACGGACGGGCGTCCGGCGCACGCGTTGCCCATCCTGCGTATGACGGCGGCTTTGCCTACAATGGCGGCTGTCCCGCGCCCTCGGTCCGTCCCCATGTTCCAACGCCCGCCCGCCGCCGCTCCCGGCGAAAAGAACCTCACCGTGATGCTCTGGCTCGTTGCGACGGGCTTCTTCATGCAGACGCTCGATGCGACGATCGTCAACACGGCGCTGCCGTCGATGGCCGCGAGCCTCGGCGAATCGCCGTTGCGGATGCAGTCGGTCGTGATCGCATACTCGCTGACGATGGCGGTGATGATTCCCGTCTCGGGCTGGCTCGCCGACACGTTCGGCACGCGGCGCGTGTTCTTCAGCGCGATCCTGGTGTTCTCGCTCGGTTCGTTGCTGTGCGCGAACGCGCATACGCTGTCGCAGCTCGTCGTGTTCCGCGTCGTGCAGGGGGTGGGCGGTGCGATGCTGTTACCGGTCGGACGGCTCGCCGTGCTGCGCACGTTCCCGGCCGAACGCTACCTGGCCGCGCTGTCGTTCGTCGCGGTCCCCGGGCTGATCGGTCCGCTGATCGGGCCGACGCTCGGCGGCTGGCTCGTGAAGATCGCGTCGTGGCACTGGATCTTCCTGATCAACGTGCCGGTCGGCGTCGCCGGCTGCGTCGCGACCTTTTACTCGATGCCCGACGCGCGCAACCCGGCCGTCGGCCGCTTCGACCTGAAGGGCTATCTGCTGCTGACGATCGGGATGGTCGCGATCTCGCTGTCGCTCGACGGGCTCGCCGATCTCGGCATGCAGCACGCGGCCGTGCTCGTGCTGCTGATCCTGAGCCTCGCGTGCTTCGTCGCGTATGGGCTGTACGCGGTGCGCGCGCCGCAGCCGATCTTCTCGCTCGAACTGTTCAAGATCCACACGTTCAGCGTGGGCCTGCTCGGCAACCTGTTCGCGCGGATCGGCAGCGGCGCGATGCCGTACCTGATCCCGCTGCTGCTGCAGGTGAGCCTCGGCTATTCGGCATTCGAGGCCGGGCTGATGATGCTGCCGGTCGCGGCGGCCGGGATGTTCTCGAAGCGGATCATCACGCGGCTGATCACGCAGCACGGCTACCGCAAGGTACTGCTCGTGAACACGATCATGGTCGGCGTGATGATGGCGAGCTTCGCGCTGATGCGCGACACGGTGCCCGTGTGGGTGAAGGTCGTCCATCTCGCGCTGTTCGGCGGTTTCAACTCGATGCAGTTCACCGCGATGAACACGCTGACGCTGAAGGATCTCGGCACCGGCGGCGCGAGCAGCGGCAACAGCCTGTTCTCGCTCGTGCAGATGCTGTCGATGAGCCTCGGCGTCACGGTCGCGGGCGCGCTGCTCGCCACCTTCACCGGGATGCTGCGCACCGTGACGCCGAGCAACACGCTGCCGGCGTTCCACGCGACCTTCATCTGCGTCGGGATCATCACGGCCGCGTCCGCGTGGATCTTCGCGCAGCTCGCGCCCGAGATCCGCGCCCGCGCGCAGCACAAGACCGATCCGTCCGAGCGCGCGTGACGCACGACGCGCGCCGGGCCGGGAAACCCCACGACGGCGCGCCGCGCACCATGTCGGTGCAGCATGGCTGCGCCGCGCGGCGCCCGGCGACCGCGACGGTGCGTCCGCACGGGGCCCGATGCCGTGCATGCTTCTTGCTCGCCTATTCTGTAGGTAAACTGGCAGTCTTCCTTCGGCCGACATCATGAGCATGATCGACATCGATCCACCCGGCTTTCAGCCGCCCCGCCCCGTCGCCGGCGACGACGGCAAGCGGCGCACCGTGCTGTACGGTGCGTACACCGTGTTCAGCGTGTTCCAGCCCGTTTTCTCGGTGTCGCACCGCCGCGCGATCGGCTACCACGCGTCGCTGCGCGCGCACGACGAGGACAGCCGCCAGGTCGCGTCGCACGAGGTGTTCACGCAGGCGGCGCGGCGCGGCGACCTGCTCGAGCTCGGCCGGCTCGCCGAATCGCTGCATCTCGGCAACTTCCACGCGTTCGACAGTCACGACGAGTGGCTCTTCCTGAGCCTGCATCCGGCCGCGCTGATGGACACCGTCTACGGCGACGCGCTGCTCGCGAACCTGAAGGCGCTCGGCCTGCCGCCGCATCGCGTGGTGCTCGAAGTGCCCGAGCAGGCAGGCGGCGAGACGCCGCGCTATGCGGCGATCGTCGACGGCCTGCGCAAGGCCGGCTTCCTGATCGCGCTCGGCGGCTTCGGCGCGAAACATTCGAACATCGACCGCGTGTGGCACCTGCATCCCGACATCGTCACGCTCGACCGCGGGATCCTCGCCCAGGCGAGCGAACACTCGCATCTCGAGCGCGTGCTGCCGGGGCTCGTGTCGCTGCTGCACGAATCCGGCCAGCTCGTGCTGATGGGCGGGCTCTCGACCGAGCGCGACGCGCTGATCGCGCTCGAATGCGATGTCGATTTCGTGCAAGGGCAGTACTTCGCGGGGCCGAGCGTCGACCCCGTGCAACCGCAAGCCGCCGCGGGCTGCATGGATACGCTGTCGGCCGCGTTGCGGCTGCGCGTCGCGCAACGCGAGCGCACGCAGGCCGAACGCCTCGCGCCGTATGTCGCCGCGCTTGAGGAAGCGAGCCGGAAGCTCGTCGCGGGCGAATCGCTGATCGACGCCGCCGGCGCCGTGCTCGGATTGCCGGAAACCGCGCGCTGCTTCCTGCTCGACGCATCGGGCCGCCAGATCGGCGACAACGTGCTCGCGCGCGGCAGCGTATCGCAGCGGGCGAAACGCTTCCGGCCGCTGCTGCATTCGGAAGGCGCGAGCTGGGAGCGCCGCCCCTACTTCATCCACGCGATGCGCGCGCCGGGCCGCGTGCATCTGACGCCGCCGTACCTGTCGATCAACGAAGCGCACCTGTGCGTGACCGCATCGATCGCCGCGCCAGCCGCGACCGGCATGCAGGTGCTGTGCGTCGACATCAACTGGGAAGCGGCGCTCAACCGCGAATGAGTTCGCGCGCCGCGCTCATGCGGCGCCATCGATGGCGTCGTCCCGGCGCGCGATCAGCCGATGCACGCGCTTGCCCGACGACGCGCTGACCACCTCGTGCTCGTCGATCACGTGCATGCCGGGGCCGAGCGCCGCGTGCATGCGCGCCGAATCGAGCGGTGTGTACAAGCGGCCGCGCTCGTCGCGCAACGCGCCGTTGCCGGCCACCCGCCAGCTCAGGTACAACGTGCCGCCGGGCATCAGCAGCGCGGCCAGCCGCGCGGCCGCCGCGGCGGCATCGGCCTGCTCGAGATGCATGACGACCGTCTCGCACAACACGTTTCGAAACGCGCCGGACGGCACGCCCGCGAGCGCCGGCAGCGCGGCCAGTTCGAACGTCAGCGACGGGTGACGCAAGCGTGCCTCGGCGAGCAGCGCCGCGCTCGCATCGTAGCCGCGCACGTCGAATCCTTGCGACGCGAGCCACGCAGTGTCGCGCCCCGCGCCGCAGCCGACGTCGGCGGTCGGCCCCGGCGAGAAATACTGCTCGAGCAGCGCATACATGTCGTCGGGGGCGGCCTGGTCGAGCCAGTCCTGCGCGTATTGCGCGGCATGGGCTTCGTAGGCATCGAGAGTCGGGCGATCCACCATGGCGATTGCTCCGCGTACGCGTCCTGTCGTGCGACGCATCCCGCATCTTAGCCGTTGCGCATCGCGCGTGGTGTGGCGCGGGGGTCCTATGCGGCGAGCACGAGCCACGCGGCGGCCGCGGCGGCCCTGGCGGCCGGATCGGTCGAGCATGCGCCGAACCCGCAGACCGGCGCGGCCGGCGTGTCAGACATGCGAGTGCACGCCGCCGTGAACCGGGCCCGCGCGCCGCTCGACTTCGCGGCGCACGTCGCCGCGCAGGCCCGCGAAGAACGCGACTTCGGCGACGACGAACAGCGGCCCGACCATCAGGCCGACCAGGTCGTCGACGAACGCGGGCTTGCGCCCCTCGAACCAGTGCCCGACGAACTGCACGATCCAGCCGACCACGAACGCGCCGATGCCGATCCCGAGCCATTGCGCGGTCGGCAGCACCGCGAGCGTCTGCGCGGCCCACAGGCCGAGCGCGAACAGCGCGGTCATCACCAAGCCGAAGCGCAGGTCGAGACGCAGGTAGAACACCGCGAACGCCACCGCAAGCAGCAGCGCCGGCGACAGCGCGACGCCCACCAGCACACCGATCGCCGGCCGTGACAGCAGCACCTCGACCGCAAACACGATCATCGGAATGCCGACCAGATGCGTCGCGATGTTGCGCGCGTCGCGATGGTAGGCCGCATACTGGGAAAGGTGATCCTCGAGCGTCTTCATGGTGTCTCCTGAACGATCATTGGGCGCTATGATGCGCGTCACGCCCGACAACCTCTGTCAGCTACCCGACATCGCGTGTCCATGCCCTCGCCGCTCGCCCCGTACCTGCCGCAGCTCGAAGCGCACCCGTGGTTCGCCGCGCTGCCGCCCGCGTTGCGCGAGGCGTTGCTCGCCCGCGCCGCGTTGCGGCACCTGCCGGCCGGCCAGGCGCTGTTCCGCCGCGGCGACCCGCCGTGCGGGCTGTATGCGGTGCTGGCCGGTTCCCTCACCATAGGCGCGGTCGATCCGCAGGGCAAGGAAGCGCTGCTGACGGTCGCCGAACCCGTCACATGGTTCGGCGAGATCGCGCTGTTCGACGGCCAGCCGCGCACGCACGACGCAATCGCGCTCGACGACACGCTGCTGCTGCACGTCCCGCAGGCCGCGCTGCTCGCGATGCTCGACGCGACGCCGCAATACTGGCGGCAGCTCGCGCTGTTGATGGCGCAAAAGCTCCGGCTGAGCTTCCTGACCGTCGAATCGATGAGCGTGATGCCGGCCGCGCAGCGGCTTGCCGCGCGGCTGCTGATGATCGCCGACGGCTACGGCGGAATCAGCGCCGGCCGCACGCGCATCCGGCTGTCGCAGGAAAAGCTCGCGGCGATGCTGTCGCTCACGCGGCAAACCACCAACCAGCTGTTGAAGGCGCTGCAGGCCGACGGCATCGTGCGGCTGCATGTCGGCGAAATCGAACTCGTCGACGTCGACGCGCTGCGCCGCGCGAGCGGCCTGTCCGACGGTACGCACTGACCGCACCCCGACGACGCCGCGCAATCGCCGCCACGCCGCATTCCCGCCGTCATCGCATTGCGCTATCGTGGCGGCTCGTTCGCCCTCCCCGCATCCGCTCTTGAACACGTCCACCGTCACCACTCCGTCCCGCCATGCGTGGCCCGTATTCGTCGCGTTCCTGCGGCTCGGCCTCACGTCGTTCGGCGGCCCCGTCGCGCATCTCGGCTACTTCCGCGACGCGTTCGTCACGCGGCGCGGCTGGCTGACCGAGCGCGCCTATGCGGATCTCGTCGGCCTGTGCCAGTTCCTGCCGGGGCCGGCGAGCAGCCAGGTCGGGATGGCGATCGGCCTGTCGCGCGCGGGCTACGCGGGGATGTTCGCCGCATGGCTCGGCTTCACGCTGCCGTCCGCGCTGCTGATGATGCTGTTCGCGCTCGGCGTCCACGCGACGGGCATGCCGGTCGCGGCAGGCGCGTTGCACGGGTTGCGCATCGTGTCGGTCGCGGTGATCGCGCAGGCGGTGTGGGGCATGGCGCGCACGCTGTGTCCGGATGCGCGCCGCGTCACGCTGATGGCGATCGCGGCCTGCATCGCGCTGCTCGTCCCGGCCGCGTGGCTGCAGGTGGTCGTGATCGTCGCGGCAGGCGCCGCCGGTCTCATGCTGTTGCCGCAGCCCGAGCGCGGCGCCCACGATCCGTTGCCGCTGCACGTGTCGCACCGCGCGGGCGTGCTGTGGCTCGTGCTGTTCGCCGCGCTGATCGTCGCGCTGCCGGTGGCGGCGAGCGCGCTGCGCTCGCACACGCTCGCCGTCGTCGACGCATTCTTCCGCACCGGCGCGCTGGTGTTCGGCGGCGGCCACGTGGTGCTGCCGCTGCTGCAAGCGGCCGTCGTCGCGCCGGGCTGGGTCGGCGATTCGGCATTTCTCGCCGGCTATGGCGTCGCGCAGGCCGTGCCGGGGCCGCTCTTCACGTTCTCGGCCTTCCTCGGTGCATCGCTGCGCGACGCGCCGAACGGCTGGCTCGGCGGGACGATCGCGCTGGTGTCGATCTTCGCGCCGTCGTTCCTGCTCGTCGCGGGCACGGCGCCGTTCTGGGAACGCCTGCGCCGCAGCACGCGCATGCAGGCCGCGCTCGCGGGCGTGAACGCGGCGGTCGTCGGGCTGCTGCTCGCCGCGCTCTATCACCCGGTGTGGAGCGACACGATCGTGTCGCCGCGCGACTTCGCGGCCGCGCTCGTCGCATTCGTCGCGCTCGTGTTCTGGCGCGTGCCGCCGTGGGCCGTCGTGATCGCGAGCGCGGCGCTCGGCTGGTTGTCGGGGATGATCGTTTGATCGGGTGAATGACGCGCGTCGACTCACGCCCGACGAAAGCAAAAAAGCCCTCTTGACGAGGGCTTTTTTTGGGGTGTGCCGCGCGCCGCGGAGGCGCGCAGGATGCCCGGACTTACGCGAAGTTCTTCGCTGCGAAGTCCCAGTTCACGATGTTCCAGAACGCTTCGACGAACTTCGGACGTGCGTTGCGATAGTCGATGTAGTACGCGTGTTCCCACACGTCGATCGTCAGCAGCGGCTTGTCGGCCGTCGTCAGCGGCGTGGCGGCGTTGCTCGTCGACACGATGTCGAGCGAACCGTCGGCCTTCTTCACGAGCCATGCCCAGCCCGAACCGAACGTGCCGACCGCGGCCTTCGTGAACGCTTCCTTGAATGCGTCGTACGAACCCCACTTCGCGTTGATCGCGTCGCCCAGCGCGCCCGACGGTGCGCCGCCGCCGTTCGGCGACAGGCTGTTCCAGAAGAACGTGTGGTTCCAGATTTGCGCGGCGTTGTTGAAGATGCCGCCCGACGACTTCTTCACGATCTCTTCCAGCGACAGGTTTTCGAATTCCGTGCCCGGGATCAGATTGTTCAGGTTCGTCACATATGCCTGGTGATGCTTGCCGTAGTGGTACTCGATCGTCTCTTTCGAGATGGTCGGCGCGAGTGCGTCTTCAGCGTACGGGAGCGGCGGGAGCGTATGAGCCATGGCGATTCCTTCGTTGAGTATGTAGGGAGGCTGTGTTGAATGCTGCCGAGCGTCCGATTGTAGGCGAGTCCGAATATCCCCGCAAACTCACGGGCATTTATCCGCGGTATGCAGAAAATCGCCGCTGGCGCTTCATCCGGCAGGACGAGACGACGATGCGCAGCATCCGTTCCCGCGTCCGGCGACCGGTATATCCGGACCGCCGGGCGCGCGACCTTCGTTTCGCTTACGCCGCCGTCGTCACATCGTGTCGGTCAGCCGCGGCTGCACGTCGGCGAGCGACACGTCGGCCGAGCCTTCCGCAAGATGCACGGTGAGTCGGCGCTGCGGCTTCAGCGCGCTCGGCGCGCGCACCGCGCGACCGGTCTGCGTGTCGATCAGCGCCGCATAGCCGCGCTCGAGCGTGCGCTGCGGGCTCAGCACCTCGAGCCGCGCCGCGCAGGCCGACACGCGCGCGGTATCGCGCTCGTGACGGCGCTGCAGCGCCACCGCGAGACGTTGCGACAGCCCGGCGAGCGCCTGACGCGCCTGCGCCGGATCGGGCCGCGCGCGCTGCCAGCGCAATTGCGCGAGCGCGAAACGCGCGCGCGCGTCGCGCACCGGCCGCGACGCCGCCGACGCGAGCCGCACCGCCAGCTGTTCGACGTGCGTGCGTTGCCGCTGCAGCCGTTCGGCCGGGCTGACCAGCCGGCGCGCGAGCCAGTCGAGCTGCTGCGCACGCTGCTCGAGCCCGCGTTCCAGGCTGCGCGCAAGCGCGCGCTGACGGTCGGCAACCTCGCGCAACAGCAACGCGCGCTGCGGACTCGCGAGCTCGGCCGCGCCGGTCGGCGTCGGCGCGCGCAGGTCGGCCGCGAAGTCCGCGATCGTGAAATCGGTTTCGTGGCCGACGCCGCTGACGACCGGCAGTTCGCTCGCCGCGATCGCTCGTGCGAGCGCTTCGTCGTTGAACGACCACAGATCCTCGATCGACCCGCCTCCGCGACAGACGAGCAGCACGTCGACCTCGCGCCGCGCATTCGCGGTCTGCACGGCCGCGACGAGCTTTTCGGCGGAACCGGCACCCTGCACGGGCGCCGGATAGACGATCACCGGAATGTGCGGCGCGCGGCGCGCGAGCGTGGTCAGCACGTCGCGCAGCGCGGCGGCCTGCAGCGACGTGACGATGCCGATCGCGCGCGGGTGCGCCGGCAGCGGCCGCTTGCGCTCGGCTGCGAACAGCCCTTCCGCCTCGAGCTGCGCCTTCAGCCGCAGGAACGCCTCGTACAAGCGCCCTTGGCCCGTGCGCCGCACGGCCTCGACGTTGAGCTGCACTTCGCCGCGCGGCTCGTACATCGTGACGACCGCGCGCACCTCGATCCGGTCGCCTTCGCGCGGCGTGAATTCCGCGTACTGCGCGCGACCGCGGAACATCACGCAGCGCATCTGCGCCTGCTGGTCCTTGATCGAGAAATACCAGTGGCCGCTCGCGGCACGCGTGAAATTCGACACTTCGCCCGAAATCCACAGCAGCGGAAACGAGCGCTCGAGCATCGTCGAAATCGCGCGATTGAGCGCCGAAACGGGAATCACTTCGTCGCCGCCACGCGCGGCGCCGGGAGCGGAAAAAGGGGAGTCGGAAAGCATGGGCGGTCGGATGAATGCTGGCGGCGACACGATAGTCCGACACGCGCGCGGCGTCCAGCGCCGGCCGCGCGCACTGCAACACACGGAAGGTGTCCACACTCTGGCAATCGTCCGCCAAAAACGCTTGAAAACCGCGAAAAAAACCAGACAATTCCGCGTAACGCGTTGATTTTTATATATTTTTAAACCTTACAATTTTGTTCGACGCCGATTCGAAGTCCATCCGGCGGGCGTTTGACGCGGATGGGCGGGGAGTTTTTCACAGAGTTATCCACAACCCACTCCGATCTGACCCCATCGGATGCGTCGCCCGGCCGCGCTTGCCGCGCCCGCGTGCGGCGCGCTAGAGTGCCGCCTTCCGAAGACCTTGCGGCACGCGCCGCCCAACGGAGAATCCGTCTTGATGAATCCGTCCCACGCCGCGGTGCACGACGCGCCGCATCCGGTCCGATGAGCGCGCCCGGCGGCCCGCTCGCGCGGCTCGAAGCACGGCTCACGCGCGAATGGCAGCGACGCGGCGCCCTCGCCTGGGCGCTCACGCCGTTCGCGTGCGTGTTCGGCCTGTGCGCGGCGCTGCGCCGCACGGCCTACGCGCAGGGCTGGAAGCAACCGGTCGACGTCGGCGTGCCCGTCGTCGTGGTCGGCAACGTGACCGTCGGCGGCACCGGCAAGACGCCGACCGTGATCGCGCTCGTCGACGCGTTGCGCGCGGCCGGGTTCACGCCGGGCATCGTGTCGCGCGGCTACGGCGCGAACGTGAAGGCCCCCACCGCGGTCACGCCGGCATCGCGCGCGAGCGCGGCCGGCGACGAGCCGCTGCTGATCGCGCGCCGCACCGGCGCGCCGGTGTGGGTATGCCCCGACCGCGTCGCGGCCGCGCAGGCGCTGCGCGCCGCGCACCCGGACGTCGACGTGATCGTCAGCGACGACGGCCTCCAGCACTATCGCCTCGCCCGCACGGTCGAGCTCGTCGTGTTCGACCACCGGCTCGGCGGCAACGGCTTCCTGCTGCCGGCCGGGCCGCTGCGCGAGCCGCTGTCGCGCCACCGCGACGCGACGCTCGTCAACGATCCGTACAGCGGCGCGCTGCCGCCGTGGCCCGACACCTATGCGCTCGCGCTCACGCCGGGCGCCGCGTGGCACCTCGACCAGCCGGCGCTGCGCCGCCCGCTGTCTCAATTCGCGAACGAGCGCGTGCTCGCCGCGGCCGGCATCGGCGCGCCGGAACGCTTCTTCGCGACGCTGCGCGCGGCCGGCCTCGCACCGGCGACGCGCGCGCTGCCCGATCACTACGCGTTCGCCGACAATCCGTTCGTCGACGACGCGGTCGATGCGATCCTGATCACCGAGAAGGATGCAGTAAAATTGGGCGCTTCCTGGCGCGACGCTCGGCTGTGGGTCGTCCCCGTCGAAGCCGCGCTCGATCCTCGCCTCATTGCCCTCGTTGTGGAGAAACTCCGTGGACGCTCGCCTGCTTGAAATCCTTGTGTGCCCTATCTGCAAAGGCCCGCTCCACTATGACCGCGCCGCGCAGGAGCTGATCTGCAACGCGGACAAGCTCGCCTACCCGATCCGCGACGGCATCCCCGTGATGCTCGTCGACGAAGCACGCCAGACCGTCGAAGGCACGCCGGTCGACCCCGCCGGCCCGGCCGGCAGCTGACGCCGCAGCGCCGCACCGACGCCTGGCCGCGGTTCGCCGCGGCCGCGTGCCGGCCCCTGCCCCGGGCGGCCCGCCTTCGACGCGCCGCCCGCCCCGCTCTTCTCACCGCCCAGCCCCGATGACTCATCCGCAGCCCTTCATCGCCGTCATTCCTGCCCGGCTCGCGTCGACGCGTCTGCCGAACAAGCCGCTCGCCGATCTCGGCGGCAAGCCGATGGTCGTCCGCGTCGCCGAGCGTGCGCGCGAAGCGGGCGCGCAGCAGGTGCTCGTCGCGTCCGACGCGCAGAGCGTGCTCGACGCGGCCCGCGAGCACGGTTTCGAAGCGGTGCTGACGCGCGCCGACCATCCGTCGGGCACCGACCGGCTCGCCGAAGTCGCCGCGACGTTCGGGTGGAGCGACGACACCGTCGTCGTCAACGTGCAGGGCGACGAACCGCTGATCGACCCGGCGCTCGTGCGCGACGTAGCGTCGCACCTCGCCGCGCATCCGGACTGCGCGATCGCGACCGCGGCGCACCCGATCCACGCCGCCGCCGACGTGTTCAACCCGAACATCGTGAAGGTCGCGCTCGACGCGCGCAACGTCGCGATGTACTTCTCGCGCGCGCCGATTCCGTGGAGCCGCGATGCGTACCAGCCGCACTGGCCCGACGTCGCGGCCATGCCGGCACCGGCCTTTCCGGTCCATCGTCACATCGGCCTCTACGCGTATCGCGCGCGTTTTCTGCGCACCTATCCGTCGCTCGCACAGGCGCCGATCGAGCAGGCCGAGCAGCTCGAACAGCTGCGCGCGATGTGGCACGGCGAGCGCATCGCGGTGCTGATCACCGAGCATGCGCCCGAAGCCGGCATCGACACGCCGGCCGATCTCGCACGCGTGCAGGCCCTTTTTCGGCCGGGTTCAAAATAACCCGTGGCATAATCAGGCGATTGTGCGAGCCGTCCGCGACCCGCGCGTCCTCGCTTGACCCCGCCACGGCCCGCCCCGGCAGCCGCGCGTCGCTTTTCGCCGACGCGCCGCATCAGACCGGTCCGCCGCGCGCAAGGCAAGCCCCGCGCACGCTGTCGCCGACGCTTTTACGTCTCGCCATACGAATCTACATACTGGAGATATCACCATGCGTTTGATCCTGTTGGGCGCGCCCGGCGCGGGAAAGGGCACCCAGGCAAACTTCATCAAGGAAAAGTTCGGCATCCCGCAAATCTCGACGGGCGACATGCTGCGCGCGGCCGTCAAGGCCGGCACGCCGCTCGGCATCGAGGCGAAGCGCTTCATGGACGAAGGCAAGCTCGTGACGGACGACCTGATCATCGGTCTCGTGAAGGAGCGCCTGAAGGAAGCCGATTGTGCGAACGGCTATCTGTTCGATGGCTTCCCGCGCACGATCGCGCAGGCTGACGCGATGAAGGACGCCGGCGTCGCGATCGATTACGTGCTCGAAATCGACGTCCCGTTCTCGGAGATCGTCGAGCGCATGAGCGGCCGCCGCACGCACCCGGCGTCGGGCCGCACGTACCACGTCAAGTTCAATCCGCCGAAGGTCGAGGGCGTGGACGACGTGACGGGCGAACCGCTGATCCAGCGCGACGACGACAAGGAAGAAACCGTCAAGAAGCGTCTCGAAGTGTACGAAGCGCAGACCAAGCCGCTCATCAAGTACTACGGCGACTGGGCGCAGCGCGGCGAGGAAAACGGCCTGAAGGCCCCGCAGTATCGCAAGATCTCGGGCCTCGGCAGCGTCGACGAAATCCGCGAGCGTGCGTTCGACGCACTGAAGTAAGCACAGCGTCGTGCACCGCAAGCCGCCCTTCCGGGCGGCTTTTTTTCGTCTGCTGCAGCCGTTTCGTCTGACCTGGGTTCGCACGACCGTGCCGCAATGGCCGGTGCGCAACGGCGCCCCGTACAATCGATCGAACGCGTGCGCCGTGTGGACCGGCGCACCGGCCCTTCCTCCGATCGACCGGCATCGGACCCAAAACCAAGGAGACAGTGATGGAGATTCGCGGCAACGTCTTTCTGATCACGGGCGGCGCATCGGGCCTCGGCGCCGGAACGGCCCGCATGCTCGCGCAGGCCGGCGGCAAGGTCGTGCTCGCCGACCTGAACGAGGCGGCCGGCACGGCGCTCGCGACCGAGCTGGGCGGCCTGTTCGTGCGCTGCGACGTGTCGAGCGAGGCCGATGCGCAGGCGGCCGTCGACGCCGCGACGCGCGCGGGCACGCTGCGCGGCCTCGTGAACTGCGCGGGCATCGCGCCCGCCGCGAAAACTGTCGGCAAGGACGGCGCGCATCCGCTCGACGTATTCGCGAAAACGATCAACGTGAACCTGGTCGGCACCTTCAACATGATCCGGCTTTCGGCCGCTGCGATGGCGGCGACCGCGCCGAACGACGGCGGCGAGCGCGGCGTGATCGTCAACACCGCGTCGGTCGCGGCCTACGACGGACAGATCGGCCAGGCCGCGTACGCGGCGTCGAAGGCCGGCGTCGCGGGCATGACGTTGCCGATCGCACGCGACCTGTCGCGCAGCGGCATCCGCGTGATGACGATCGCGCCCGGGCTGTTCGAGACGCCGATGCTGCTCGGCATGCCGAAGGACGTGCAGGACGCGCTCGGCGCGATGGTGCCGTTCCCGCCGCGGCTCGGCAAACCGGACGAATACGCGATGCTGGTGCGCCAGATCGTCGAAAACCCGATGCTCAACGGCGAAGTGATCCGCCTCGACGGCGCGATCCGGATGCAGCCGAAGTAAGGGCCTCGCAATTGCAAATGAAAAACGCCCGCGATGCGGGCGTTTTCACGTTCGGCGTTTCGGCGCTACCGCGACGGCTCAGTCCTCGTCGTCGCGCTGCATCCGCTGCCGCAACTCGGTCACCTGCGATTCGACGACGGTCGCGTCGTCCGCATCGGGCCGCTCGCCGAGATACTGCTCGAGATCCTCGAGCGCCGGGCGCAGATAGTCGAGCCGCGCATAGGCGAAGCCGCGGTCGCGCACCTCGTCGAGCTGTTCCGGCAGCAGGATCACGAGCCGCTGCTGCACGGCAAGCAGCCGCTGCCAGCGTTCCGTCTGCAGGTAGATCGTCTTCAGGTTGCGCAGCATCCGCGCGATGATCTCGCGGCTCGTGGCCGGCTGCAGCAGCGCGCGCAATGCGCTGTCGACCGCGCCCGCCGCACGCGCGACGTACGGCTCGAGCATCTCGACCATCTCGGCTTCGGACAGCGAATGACCGTTGGTCGGATCGATGATCAGGTCGCCGTCCGGCAGCGTCACGCGCAGCAGGAAGTGGCCGGGAAACGACACGCCGCGCGCCGGCACGCCGATCTGCTCGGCGAGCTCCAGGTACAGCACCGACAGCGAGATCGGAATCCCGCGCCGCCGCTTCAGCACCGCGTTCAGGTGGCTGTTATCGGGGTCGTAGTAATCGTTGTGATTGCACGCGAAGCCGAGTTCGCGGAAGAAGAACTCGTTCAGCGCGGCGACGCGGTCCTTCAGGTCCGCATCGTCGGCGAGCCGGCGGCGCAGCCGCGCGGCCAGCATGTCGATTTCGGCCAGCGTGCCCTGCAGGTCGAGGTCGGGATACGCGTCCTGTGCGAGCGACAGCGCGGTTTCCGTGACGGGCAGACTGTCGTCGTCCGCCACGAGCGTGCTGAAGTAGTCGAGGACGCGGGTCATTGCGGTCGTCACTTGGCGCGCCTTCTGAAGTAAGCGTATTTGAAGCCCATCACCCACAACATACCGAAATATAGTGCAGCGAACAGCACCAGGCACGCCGCCATCAGCGCGATGCGATCGAGCGGCTGCGCGCGCATGCCGGTCCAGTCGAAGCTGATCGCGCACCAGTGCATCAGGCCCGCGAGCACGAGCGCCGCGCCGATCAGTTGCATGAAGAAGCGCAGCCAGCCCGGCGACGGCTGGTAGATGCCGCGCTTGCGCAGCCCGAGGAACAGCAGCAGCGAGTTCAGGCATGCGCCGACGCCGATGCTCAGCGTGAGGCCCGCATGGCCGATCAGCGGCACGAACACGTAGTTCGAGATCTGCGTGACGATCAGCACGCCGATCGCGATCTTCACGGGCGTCTTGATGTCCTGCTTCGCGTAGAAGCCCGGCGCGAGAATCTTGATCAGGATGATGCCGACGAGGCCGATCCCGTAGGTCGCGAGTGCGCGTGCGACCATCGTGACCGTATGCGCGTCGAACTTGCCGTAGTTGAACAGCGTCGCGGTGAGCGGCGTCGCGAAGAAGAACAGCGCGAGCGCGCTCGGCGCCGCGAGCAGGAACGTGACGCGCAGCCCCCAGTCGAGCAGTGCCGAATACTCGTGCGAATCGGCGTCGACGTGCGCCTTCGACAGGCTCGGCAACAGGATCGTGCCGAGCGCGACCCCGAGCAGCGCGGTCGGGAATTCCATCAGGCGGTCGGCGTAGTTGATCCACGACACGGCGCCCTGCCCGAGCCGCGACGCGATGTTGGTGTTGATGATCAGCGACAGTTGCGCGACCGACACCGCGAACGTCGCGGGCACCATCTTCGCGAGCACGCGCTTCACGCCGGGATGACGCAGCGCGCGCACCGGGTTGAGGCCGATCAGCGGCACCATGTCGATCTTCTTCAGCCCCGGCAGCTGCACGATGAACTGCAGCACGCCACCGACGATGACGGCCCATGCGAGCGCGTAGACCGGCACCTTCAGGTGCGGCGCGACGAACACGGCCGCGGCGATGAACGCGACGTTGAGCAGCACCGGCGCGAACGCCGGCAGCGAGAAGCTCTTGTAGGTATTCAGCACGCCGGACGCGAGCGTCGTCAGCGAGATGAACACGATGTACGGGAACATGATCCGCGTCATCGTGACCGCGAGCGGGAACGCCTGCCCGTCGGTATGCAGGCCGGACGCGACCGCGAACACGACCCACGACGCGCCGGCGATCCCGAGGACCGACAGTACGGCGAGCGCCCAGGCGAGCACGGTCGACATCGCGTCGACGAGCGCCTTGGTCGCATCGTGCCCCTGCTGGTTCTTGAACTCGGCCAGGATCGGCACGAACGCCTGCGAGAACGCGCCTTCGGCGGACAAGCGGCGCAGCAGGTTCGGGATGCGGAAAGCGACGTAGAACGCGTCGGTGTATTGACTGGCGCCGAACGCACGGGCGATCAGCGTCTCGCGGGCCAGTCCGGTCACGCGCGACAGCAGCGTGAAGCCGCTGACCGTCAGCAGGGCTCGGAATAGATTCATGGGGCGCTTATTATACGGACGTTGCGTGTCCCGGCACGGGCGGATGCCGAAAAGGGCCCACGTCGCCGGCGCCCCCGTCCGGCCGACGTCACGTTGACCTTGCCACGCGCTTGATTTTGTTGCTATAATCGCCGGTTTCTGAGCCTGTTACATGCACGGCGCCTGTCGTTTTCATGTCTCGGCCTCGGTTAAAATCACCGTTTTTTATGCGCCCCTGGGCAATCGTTCTCAGGGGACGGATCGAAAAGCAGCGCTTGGCCGTCAGGCTCCAAGCTCTGGAAACAGGACAGGATAAGGAACCGTCATGGCTAACTCCGCACAAGCACGCAAGCGCGCCCGCCAAGCCGCGAAGGCAAATTCGCACAACTCGGCGCTGCGCTCGAAATTCCGTACCGCGATCAAGTCGGTTCGCAAGGCTGTTGAAGCCGGCGACCAGGCAAAGGCTGCCGAGCTGTTCAAGGCTGCCGTGAAGACGATCGACACGATCGCCGACAAGAAGATCGTTCACAAGAACAAGGCCGCTCGCAGCAAGAGCCGCCTCGCCGCAGCCGTCAAGGGTCTGCAGGCAGCAGCGTAAATCCGGTGCGCCCGCTCTCGCGGGCGTTCCTGTTTCCTGCGATCGCAAAAAAGCCCGCCTAGGCGGGCTTTTTGTCGTGCGTCGCCTGCGCATCGCGCCGGGCGACCATCAAATGCAGGCGCGGGATGCTCCCCTCGCCCGCCCAACTCACTTCTTCTCGTTGTAGTCCGGCAATTCGCACGCCTCGGTGACGACGAGGTTGTTGTCCTTCGCGAAGTTCAGCACGAAATCGAACGCCATTGGCTCGATGTCGCGCAGCCGGGAATCGAGGATCACGCACTTCAGATCGCCGAGCATCGTCGGGCGCACGTACAGCGAATATTTCAGGCGCGCGTTCGGCCCGCTCGCACCCGGCCCGAAACAGGCCATCACGCCGGCCAGACGCTCCGACCAGTCGCTCGGGCGAAACTTTTTCCCGTCTTTCGTGATGCCCTGGATGAAGAATTCGGTCGGAGGGGTTTCAGCCATGTGGTTACCCAAGTGACGGCCCGGCGATGTCCAGGCGACGGCGCCTGGATACGCGAACACAAAGCTGGAGTGGACGGCGACACATGCGCTCCGATATCCCGAAAACAGGACGTCGCTGCGTGCCGCCGGCGCGCCGCACCGGATTTGTGCAGCGCATGGCTTGTGTCCGGCAGAGCGCGAAGAGCCTTGCCTGCCGGGCTGGAGAAAACTTTTTGATTATACCGCAGCGCGACATCGCGCGTCGTCTCGCGGCCCCTCTTCCGGCATCCTCCCGTGCGCGCGACGATCCCGCCCCGGTTTTCGGCGCGGCTCGTCAAAGCACAGAAAATCCTTTATGCTGCTTTGAGTTATCCACACCCGACCGGCGGCGCCGTCCGGCCCCGCTGCCGGTCCAGACCCGCCGTATTTCGTTTCATGACCGCCAAAACCATTCGTCACTACCTGCAGTTCAAGGATTTCTCGCTGGAAGACTACGAGTACGTGCTCGAACGCACGGGTATCCTGAAGCGCAAGTTCAAGAACTACGAGACCTATCACCCGCTCCACGACCGCACGCTCGCGATGATCTTCGAGAAGAGCTCGACGCGCACGCGCCTGTCGTTCGAAGCCGGCATCTTCCAGCTCGGCGGCCACGCGGTGTTCATGAGCACGCGCGACACGCAGCTCGGCCGCGGCGAGCCGGTCGAGGATTCCGCGCAGGTCATCTCGCGGATGGTCGACATCATCATGATCCGCACGTTCGAGCAGGACGTGATCACGCGCTTCGCGGAAAACTCCCGCGTGCCGGTGATCAACGGCCTGACCAACGAATACCACCCGTGCCAGGTGCTCGCCGACATCTTCACGTACTACGAGCACCGAGGCCCGATCGCCGGCAAGACGGTCGCTTGGGTCGGCGATGCGAACAACATGCTGTACACGTGGATCGAAGCCGCGCAGATCCTCGGCTTCAAGCTGCGCCTGTCGACGCCGCCGGGCTACGCGCTCGACATGAAGCTCGTGTCGCCGGACAGCGCGCCGTTCTACGAGGTGTTCGACGATCCGAACGAAGCGTGCAAGGGCGCCGATCTCGTGACGACCGACGTGTGGACGAGCATGGGCTTCGAAGCCGAGAACGAAGCGCGCAAGCAGGCATTTGCCGACTGGTGCGTCGACGAGGAAATGATGGGCCACGCGAACGCGGACGCGCTCTTCATGCACTGCCTGCCCGCGCACCGCGGCGAGGAAGTGACGGCCGGCGTGATCGACGGCCCGCAGAGCGTCGTGTGGGACGAGGCGGAAAACCGCCTGCACGTGCAGAAGGCGCTGATGGAGTTCCTGCTGCTCGGCCGCCTCAAGCACTGATCGCAGCACCCGCGCGCCGCCGGCATCGGGCGGCATGCGAAAAAAGCGCCGATCGACGATCGGCGCTTTTTGTTTGTACGGGGCGAAAGCGAATGAAATGCGCGGTACGAAGCGCCGCGTTACAGGCACACCGGCTCGGGTTCGAGCTCGACGCCGAACCGCTCACGCACGTCGTCCTGGATCGCGCGCGCCAGCGCCAGGACCTCGGCGCCCGTCGCGCCGCCGCGATTCACCAGCACGAGCGCCTGCCGGTCGTGCACGGCCGCCGCGCCGAGCGCGCGCCCCTTCCAGCCGCAGCGGTCGATCAGCCAGCCGGCCGCGAGCTTCACGTGCCCGTCCGGCTGCGGATACGACACCACGTCCGGCACGCGCGCGCGCAGCGCGTCGAACTGCGCGGCGTCGATCACCGGATTCTTGAAGAAGCTGCCCGCGTTGCCGAGCACGAGCGGATCGGGCAGCTTCGCGCGGCGGATCGCGACGACCGCGTCGAACACGTCGCGCGGCGTCGCCGCGTCCGGCGCGATGCCGCGCGCGTCGAGCTCGCGCGTGACATCGGCGTAGCCGAGCCGCGGCGTCCAGCGCTTGGGCAGCCGGAACGTCACCGCCACGATTGCGAAGCGGCCGCGCCCTTCCCGCTTGAAGAAGCTGTCGCGATAGCCGAACGCGCAGCGCGCGGCGTCGAAGTGCTCGCTGCGCCCCGTCGCGAGCTCGACGGCGACCAGCGAGTCGAAATACGTCTTCATCTCGAGGCCGTACGCGCCGATGTTCTGGATCGGCGCGGCGCCGACGGTGCCCGGAATCAGCGCAAGGTTCTCGAGGCCAGGCATCCCGTGCTCGAGCGTCCACGCGACGAACGCGTGCCAGATCTCGCCGCCGCCGGCCTCGACGTACCATGCGTCGTCGTCCTCGCGCACGACGCGGCGGCCGGCGATCTCGTCGAGCAGCACGACGCCGTCGAAATCGCGCGTGAACACGACGTTGCTGCCGCCGCCGAGCACGAGCTGCGGCAGCGACGCGACGCGCGGGTCGCGGTGCAGCGCCTCGAACTGCGCCGCCTGCGTGATGCGCGCGGCAAAGCGCGCCTTCGCGGCGATGCCGAACGTATTGTGCGCGGCAAGCGGATGGTCGGGGAGCAGCGACAGGGCGGAATCGTCAGGAGGCATCGGCATTCGCGGTCACGTCCGCCGGGCGGCCTTATGGCCGGCCTTGGGCAAACGGAGGGGCATCGGTAAAATGGCAAACAGTCCGCAATTATAGCGAGTGCCCGCGCGCGAGCCGGGCGCCCGCATCTCAAGGGAGAATGCCATGCCATCGTTCGACGTCGTTTCCGAAGCGAACATGATCGAAGTGAAGAACGCCATCGAGCAGTCGAACAAGGAAATTTCGACGCGCTTCGACTTCAAGGGCTCCGACGCGCGCGTCGAGCAGAAGGAGCGCGAGCTGACGCTGTTCGCCGACGACGATTTCAAGCTCGGCCAGGTCAAGGACGTGCTGATCAACAAGCTCGCGAAGCGCAACGTCGACGTGCGCTTCCTCGACTACGGCAAGGTCGAGAAGATCGGCGGCGACAAGGTCAAGCAGATCGTCACCGTGAAGAAGGGCGTGACGGGCGACCTCGCGAAGAAGATCGTCAGGCTCGTGAAAGACAGCAAGATCAAGGTGCAGGCGAGCATCCAGGGCGACGCGGTGCGCGTGGCCGGCACGAAGCGCGACGACCTGCAGAGCGTGATCGCGATGCTGCGCAAGGACGTGACCGACACCCCGCTCGACTTCAACAACTTCCGCGACTGATCGACGCCGTCGACCGGTCATGCCGCGCCGCCGGGCCCCGCACGCAGGGCGCCCCGGCGGGCGGCAGCAGTCATCCCCTTCCTCAGACCTTCCCGCCGTCCTGCGCGCCGCCGTCGGACGCTGCTTTCTTCTTGTCGCCGATCCGGCTTTCCTGCCCCGCCAGCAGCTTCGAGATGTTGCCGCGGTGGCGCCACACGAGCAGCACGCTCATCGCGAGCACGGCCCACGCGACCGGGTTGTGGCCGGTGCCGAACAGGAACACGTCGAACACCGGCGCGAACACGGCCGCCACCAGCGCCGCGAGCGACGAATAGCGGAAGAAGAACGCGACGATCAACCAGGTCAGCGCGGTCGCCAGGCCGAGCACCGGATGCACGGCGAGCAGCACGCCGGCCGCGGTCGCGACGCCCTTGCCGCCCTGGAAGCGGAAGAACACCGGATACAGGTGGCCGATGAACACGGCGATCGCAACCCACGCGACGGCGACGTCGGACAGCCCGAAGTGCCGCCCGAGCCAGACGGCGAGCCAGCCCTTGAACGCATCGCCGACGAGCGTCAGGATCGCGGCCTTCTTGTTGCCGCTGCGCAGCACATTGGTCGCGCCGGGATTCTTCGACCCGTACGAACGGGGATCGGCCAGGCCCATCGCGGCGCTGACGACGACGGCGAACGACACCGAACCGATCAGGTAGGCAACAAGTGCGGCGAGCAGGATCTGCATGCGGAGAACTCTTCTTTCAACGTATCGGTGAAGGGGCGGCCGGGCACGGCATGCCGGCCGGTTGCGGCGAACCGCCGGCAGGCCGTGGCGGCCGGCCGTGCGGGCCGACCGGCCGAAACGGCGCTCATTCTACCGAACGAGCACGGCCTGCCACGAAGGTGAAACCCTCAGTCGACGCTCGCGCACTGCACGGGCGTCGCGCCGAGCAGCGTCGTGAGCACCGTCGGCGCGAGGCTGACGAGATAGCCGCGGCGGCCGCCGTTCAGGTAGATCGTCGGCAATTCGAGGATGGTCGACTCGACGTACACGGGCATCGTCTTGCGCGTACCGAACGGCGACGTGCCGCCGACCAGATAGCCGGAATGGCGGTTCGCGACGTCGGGCTTGCACGGCTCGACGCGCTTCGCGCCGATCTGCCGCGCGAGGTTCTTGGTCGACACCGTGCGGTCGCCGTGCATCAGCACGATCAGCGGCTTCGCGTGCTCGTCCTCCATCACGAGCGTCTTCACGACGCTGTGTTCGTCGACGCCGAGCTGGCGCGCCGACTCGCCGGTGCCGCCGTGCTCGACGTAATCGTACGGATGCTCGCCGAAGGCGGCGCCGTGGCGGCGCAGCAGCTGGGTCGCGGGTGTCTCGGACACGTGTCTGGATTTGCTCATGGCGCCATTTTAATGGCGAACGACCGGCGGGCGGGCGTCGACACGCGATCGCACCGTCCCGTGTTCGGGGCGGCATGCCGCGCACCGGCGGTATACTCGCGGCCCTTTTGCACCGGTGTCCCGGGCGAGCACCCGTCGCCGCGGTGCGCCCGTCCATCATCATTGCGCACATCGCGAAGTGCTATTGCCCGATTGGCCGATTGTGGCGCGCCCGCCGTCATGGCACGATCGTTCGCAAAACTTGCCGCGCCGCCGCCCGGCCCTTCTTCTGGAGACGCCATGTCCTCGCCTGTCCGTTCATCCGCGCTGCTCGACGTTCCGGCGCTGCTCGCCGCCTTGCCCGAGCGCATCGCCGACGTGCCCGCCCGCTGGGCCGCGCAAGCGCCCGCGCATCCGGCGCTGATCGAGGACGCGCGCCGCCTGTCGTACGGCGAGCTGTCGCGCGCGGTCGATGCGACTGCCGAGCGGCTCGCGCGCCTCGGCGTGCACGGCGGCGATCGCGTGATGATCGTCGCGGAAAACAGCATCGCGCAGATCGTGCTGCTGTTCGCAGCGGCGCGCGTCGACGCATGGGCGCTCGTGTCGAACGCGCGGCTGTCGGCCGGCGAACTCGACGCGATCGCCGCGCATGCGCGGCCGAAGCTGATCGCGTTCGCGACGGAGGCATCGCCCGATGCGCGCGCACACGCGGCGCGCCACGACGCGACGCCGGCCGACGCGCTGCCGGTCGACATCGGCGCGTGGTCGTACCGCATCGACCCGAGCGCGCCCGACGAACCGGTGGCGGCCGATGGCGCCGCGCAATGCGCGGCGCTGATCTACACGACCGGCACGACGGGTTCGCCGAAAGGCGTGATGCTGTCGCACCGCAACCTGCTGTTCATCGCGGCGACGTCGAGCGCGCTGCGCCGCGTGTCGCCGGACGACCTCGTCTACACGGTGCTGCCCGTGTCGCACGTATACGGGCTCGCGTCGGTCTGCCTCGGCAGCCTGTACGCGGGCGCGACGCTGCGGCTCGCGCCGCGCTTCTCGCCGGAAGCCGTGCGCGTCGCGCTTGCCGACGAAGGCGTGACGATCTTCCAGGGCGTGCCCGCGATGCACGCGAAGCTGCTCGAGCACCTGCACACGCATGCGCACGCGTGGCGCGCGCCACGGCTGCGTTTCGCGTATTCGGGCGGCTCGCCGCTCGACGCCGACCTGAAGGCGCGCGTCGAGCGCGTGTACGGCGTGCCGCTGCACAACGGCTACGGAATGACCGAGAGCAGCCCGACGATCACGCAGACGCCGCTCGACGCGCCGCGTGCCGACTGCTCGGTCGGCATGCCGATCCCGGGTGTCGAGATGCGGATCGTCGCGCCGGACGGCGCCGACGTGCCGCAGGGCGAAGTGGGTGAAATCCGCGTGCGCGGGCCGAACGTGATGCTCGGCTACTACCGCAACGCGGAGGCCACGCGCGCGGCCGTGTCGCCCGACGGCTGGCTGAGCACCGGCGATCTCGCGCGCCAGGAAGCCGACGGCTCGGTGACGATCGCGGGCCGCAGCAAGGAGCTGATCATCCGCTCGGGCTTCAACGTGTATCCGGTCGAAGTCGAACAGGTGCTGAACGCGCACCCGGACGTCGTGCAGGCGGCCGTCGTCGGCCGCGCGGTCGAGGGCAACGAGGAAGTGCTCGCATTCGTCGAACTGGTGCCGGGCGCGACCGCGACCGAGGCCGCGCTGCAGGCGTGGTGCGCGGAACGGCTCGCGCCTTACAAGCGCCCCGCGCGCATCCGCGTGCTCGATGCGCTGCCCGCCGCATCGACGGGCAAGGTGCTGAAGCACAAGCTGCGCGAACTCGCGTGACGCGCGGGCGCGGGCCCCATCCCGCGTGTGGCCGACGCGCGCCGCGCTAGCCGCGCGGGTGGTGCTGCGCGTGCAGCGTCTTCAGCCGCTCGCGCGCGACGTGCGTGTAGATCTGCGTGGTCGAGATGTCGCTGTGGCCGAGCAGCAACTGCACGACGCGCAGGTCGGCGCCGTGGTTCAGCAGATGCGTCGCGAATGCGTGCCGCAGCGTATGCGGCGACAGATGCGCGCGCACGTCGGCCTGCTGCGCGTGGCGCTTGATGATGTTCCAGAACTGCTGGCGCGTCATCCCGTCGCCGCGTCCGGTCACGAACAGCGCGTCGGCCGCGCGCGCGCCGAGCAGCGCGGGCCGCGCGTCGCGCAGGTAGCGCTCGATCCAGCCGTGCGCGACTTCGCCGAACGGCACGAGCCGTTCCTTCGAGCCCTTGCCCATCACCCGCACGACGCCCTCGTTGAGCCCGACCTCGACGGTCTTCAGCGTGACGAGTTCGCTCACGCGCAGCCCGCTCGCGTACATCAGCTCCAGCATCGTGCGATCGCGCAGGCCGAGCGGCGTGCCGATGTCGGGTGCGCCGAGCAGCGCTTCGACCTGCGCCTCGGACAGCGTCGACGGAAACCGCGCGGCCTGTTTCGCCGACGTGATCCGCAGCGTCGGGTCCGCGCTCGCGCGATGCTCGCGTACGGCCCAGCCGTAATAGCGACGGAACACCGACAGCCGCCGGTTCGACGACGTCGCCTTGCCGTCGCTGCGCGCGGCGATGTAGCCGGTCACCATCGCTTCGTCGACCGAGTCGAGCGACGCGTCGTGCGTCGCGGCCAGCCAGTGCGAAAACAGCATCAGATCGCGCCGGTACGCATCGAGCGTGTTGCGCGCGAGCCCGTGTTCGAGCCACAGCGCGTCGCAGAACACGTCGATCGACGCGCGGCTCGCGAGCAGCGCGGGCGAAGCCGCGGCCTCGTCGCCATTGGCGTCGGGCGCGGAGTCGGAATCGGGGGAAAGCAAGGGTTCACTCATCAGTACGGCACGCCTTCGTGCGCCAGCAGCCAGCGCTTCACTTTCTGGTAATAGCCATTGTCGTCGTGGTTCGCGAAGCCGCCGAGGCCGCCTGCCGCCACGACGCGATGGCACGGAATCACGAGCGGGAAATAGTTCGCGCCGCACGCCTGGCCGACCGCGCGCGGCGCGCTGCCGATCCGCTTCGCGACTTGCCCGTAGGTCAGCACCGTGCCCGGCGGAATGTCGCTGATCACGTTCCACACGCGATGCTGGAAAGCACTGCCGACGTCGGCGAGCGGCAGGTCGAAACGCGCCGACGCGCGCTCGAAATAACGTTCGATCTGCTCGACCGCGCGCTGCGCGAGCGGCGAGTCCGGATCGACCGATTTGACCGACTCGGGCAGATAGACGATCTCGCGCACCACCGCGGCATCGGTGCGAATGCCGACCTTGCCGAACGGTGCGTCGATGACTGCGTTGAACATGAGCTTCTCCTCACCGGTGAAACGCGCGGCGCCCCCGCGCGCCGACGACACTTTACGCCGCCTTCATGCGGCACGCAGCGCCCATTCGACATGCTCGCGCACGACCGGCGACGGATCGTCGGCCCGTGCACGCAACGCGGCGACGATCGCGTCGCGCGCATCGGGCGCGAGCCGGCCGGCCGGTGCGCGCAACGCATTGCCGAGGCCGACCGCCAGATTGCGCAGCCAGCTTTCGTATCCGATGCGCCGGATCGCGCTGCCCTGCATGCGCGTGTCGAACGCGTCGGCATCCCAGCCGAACAGCTCGACGAGCGTCGCGCGGTCGAGCCCGTGCCGCACGTCGAAATCGGCGACGGGCGCGGCCTGCGCGAACTTGTTCCACGGGCACACGAGCTGGCAGTCGTCGCAGCCGTATACGCGGTTGCCGATCATCGGCCGCAGCGGCTCCGGAATGCTGCCTTTCAGTTCGATCGTCAGGTAGGAAATGCAACGACGCGCGTCGACGCGATACGGTTCGACGATCGCGCCGGTCGGGCACGCGCCGATGCAGCGCGTGCAACTGCCGCAATGCGCGCCGGGCGTCTCGGGCGCGACGTCGGGCGCGGTTTGCGCGTCGGTCGGCAACGGCACGTCGACGTAGATCTCGCCGAGGAAGAACAGCGAACCCGCGTCGCGCTGCAGCAACAACGTGTGCTTGCCGCGCCAGCCGACGCCGGCCTTCTGCGCGAGCTCGACCTCGAGCACCGGCGCCGAATCGGTGAACACGCGGTAGCCGAATGCGCCGATCTCGCGCTCGATGCGCTCCGCGAGCGTCTGAAGCCGGTTGCGCAGCACCTTGTGATAGTCGCGGCCGCGCGCGTAGATCGACACGACGGCCGCCTGCGGATCGTCGAGACGCGCGCGCTCGCGTGCGCGCCAGTCGTGCGGCACGAGCGCGCCGGATGACGCGTCGGGGGTGTCGGCGGCGAGCGTTTCGGCCGGCAGATAGGCGAGTCGCGCCGAGATCACGCGTCGCGTACCGGCCACAAGTTCGGCCGGCCGCGCGCGTTTCATCCCGTGTTTCGCCATATAATCCATTTCGCCGTGGTACCCGGCTTCCAGCCAGGCGGCGAGGCCCGCTTCGGCATCCGAGAGATCGGTATCGCTGATGCCGATCGCCCCGAAACCCAATTCGCGCCCCCACGCCCTGATGCGCGCGGCGAGCGCTGTCAACGTCGCATCATCGAGCGCGCATGGCGCCGCGCCTTCGGCACGTGTCGAAGGTCTGTCGGATGCGGCGAGTTCCGGTAATCGGTTCATCGCACTATTTTACGAGAATGCCAGCCACGCCCCATACGCCTCATGCCGACACGCTGCCCGTCCCGCTCGCGGAGCGCGTGATCGCACTCGCCGACGAAGCGGCGACCGAGGCCTTCGGCACCCGCTTCGCGCACGCGCTCGACGCGGCACGCAGCGAACTCGCCCATGCACACGCGTTCGACGGGTTGCAGATCCAGCTGATCGGCGACCTCGGCGCGGGCAAAACGACCCTCGTGCGCGCGATCCTGCGCGGCCTCGGCCACCCGGGGCGCGTGCGCAGCCCGACCTACACGCTCGTCGAACCATACGCGTTCGCACGCGACGATGGGGAACTTGAGGTCTATCACTTCGATCTGTATCGATTCAACGATCCGGCCGAATGGTCCGACGCCGGCTTTCGCGAATATTTCAATTCCAGCGCGATCTGCCTCGTCGAATGGCCGCAACAGGCGGGCACCCTGCTCGGCGTGCCCGATCTGGTTTTCTCGCTCGACGTGGATGGCGACGGCCGCGCCCTCACCGTCCGGGCGTTCAGCGCTTCAGGAAAGGCATGTCTCGAAAGATGTTGATCAAACCGTTCCGCTCGATCGAATCGGCGGCCACCGCGACGCACAACTGGCGGCGCCGTCAGATCCTGTGCGCGGGCGCGTCGACGCTGGTGCTCGGTCTCGCCGCGCCGCGGCTCGCGCACGCATCGTCGGTGCTCGGCGTGCGCGTGTGGCCCGCGCGCGATTACACGCGCGTCACGATCGAATCCGACCAGCCGCTGCAGAATAGCCAACAGCTGTTGCAGGGTCCCGACCGGCTCGTCGTCGACCTGAACGGACTCGATCTCGACCAGGCGCTGCGCGACCTCGTGTCGAAGATCGCGCCGAACGATCCGCAGATCCAGTCGGTGCGCGTCGGCCAGTATCAACCGCACGTCGTGCGGATGGTGTTCGACCTGAAAGGCTCGGTGAAGCCGCAGGTGTTCACGCTGCCGCCGGTCGGCACCTACAAGTACCGACTCGTGTTCGACCTGTATCCGGCCGTCGCGCCCGATCCGCTGACCGACCTGATCGCGCAGACGGAGCGCAAGGAGCAGGCGCTCAACGACAGCGCGCGCGCGCAGCAGGTGCAGCCGCCGACCGCGCTCGCGGGCCCCGCCGCGCCGCCGCCCGCCGCGGGCGACAACAGCGACGCATTCTTCCAGCGCTTCGCGCAGAACACGCCGACCACACCGCGCACGCCGCCGGCCGCCGCGACACCTTCGGCGCCCGCGAAGCCGGCCGTCAAGCCGCCGCCCGTCATCGCACGCCGCGACGACAGCGAAGACGACGGCGACACCTACAAGTTCACCGCGCCGAAATCGGGCAAGGGCGGCACCGTGCGCCTGCTGACGGTCGCGATCGATCCGGGCCACGGCGGCGAGGATCCGGGTGCGATCGGCGGCGGCGGCACGTACGAAAAACACATCGCGCTCGACATCGCGAAGAAGCTGCGCGCGAAGATCGACGGCGCGCCGAACATGCGCGCGATGATGACGCGCGACGCGGATTTCTTCGTGCCGCTGAACGTGCGCGTGCAGAAGGCGCGCCGCGTCGGCGCCGACCTGTTCGTGTCGATCCACGCCGATGCATTCACGACACCGTCCGCGCGCGGCTCGTCGGTGTTTGCGCTGTCCGATCACGGCGCGTCGAGCGCCGCGGCACGCTGGCTCGCGAACAAGGAGAACTCGTCCGACCTGATCGGCGGCATCAACATCAAGACACAGGACGCGGCAGTCAGCCGCGCGCTGTTCGACATGTCGACGACCGCGCAGATCCGCGATTCGCTGCGCTACGGCAACTACGTGCTGAAGGAAGTCGGCGGCATCAACAAGTTGCACAAGGGCTCGGTCGAGCAGGCCGGGTTCGCGGTGCTGAAGGCGCCCGACATTCCATCGATCCTCGTCGAGACCGCGTTCATCAGCAACCCTGACGAAGAACGCCGGCTCAACGACGACAGCTATCGCGACGAGATGGCCGACGCGATCTTCCGCGGCATCAAGCGTTACTTCGCCGCGAATCCGCCGCTCGCGAAGAACCGGATGGCCTGACCGGCCGCCCCTCCCCGCCGCCGGCACGCGCTGCGTGCCGGCGCGTCACGACGTCGCGAAGCGGCGCACCAGCTTTCCGCCGAACACGTTCACCGCGAGCCCGCCCATCACGAGCGCGGCGCCGATCAGTTGCGCGTCCGTCAGATGCTCGTCGAGCAGCAGCGCCGACGACGCCAGCCCGACGACCGGCACCAGCAGCGAGAACTGCGCGACCTGCGCGGCCGGATAGCGCGACATCAGGCGGCTCCACAGGCCGTAGCCGACGAGCGTCGCGACGAACGCGAGATAGACGACCGCGAAGATCGACGCGCCGTCGAGCCCGGCCAGCGCGGCACCGATCCGCTGCGGCCCCTCGAACCAGAGCGACAGCAGGAAGAACGGCACGGGCGGCACGAGGCTCGCCCACACGACGAGCGACACCAGATTGGCCTTGCCGACCTTCTTCGTGACGATATTGCCGAACGCCCACATCGCGGCCGAGCAGATGGTCAGCAGGAAGCCCGCGAGCGTCATCGCGCGGCCGCCCTGCGCCGCGATCACCACGAGCCCGCCCGCGGCGATCGCGAGCCCGATCAGGTTCTGCACGCGCAGCCGCTCGCCCAGAAACACCATCGCGAACACGAGCGTGAAGAATGCCTGCGACTGCAGCACGAGCGACGCGAGGCCGGCCGGCATGCCGACGTACATGCCGGTGAACAGGAACGCGAACTGGCCGAGCTGGATCGTCGCGCCGTACAGGATCAGCATCCGCCACGGAATCTGCGGCCGGCGCACGAAGAACACCGCGGGCACCGCCGCGAGCGTGAAGCGCAGCGCGCCGAGCAGCATCGGCGGCATGCCGTGCAGGCCGACCTTGATCACGACGAAGTTCACGCCCCACGCCAGGATCACGACCAGCGCGAGCAGCAAGTCCTTCGGGGCCATCATCGGCGTCTCCTCAATTGTCGGATGGTTTCCTGAAGCCGCTCAGTCTACCCAATTTCGCCGTGCGGCCCGATACCCGCGCGGCGCGCATGGAATCGGCGACGGGCAACGCACATGGCGGCCGCACGACGCGTGCCCGCACGTCCGCATCGCGGGGGAAGGCATTGCGCCCGCGCCCCGCCACGCACGTCGCCACCGCGCCGCCAGTACAATGACCGGCATTCCAGCCGTTGCCCACGAGGCCCGTCATGACCGATTCGATCAAAGCCCTGCTCAAGCCGCATGTTCGCGACATCGGCAACCTGCAGGTGCGCCGCACGCTGCCCGCGCTCGCCGCGCGCCTCGTCGGTCCGTTCATCTTCTTCGATCACATGGGGCCCGCGACGCTGCCGGCCGGCACCGGGCTCGACGTGCGCCCGCACCCGCACATCGGGCTCGCCACCGTCACCTATCTGTTCGACGGCGCGATCCTGCACCGCGACAGCCTCGGCTCGCTGCAGGAGATCGTGCCGGGCGACGTGAACTGGATGACGGCCGGTCGCGGCATCGTCCATTCGGAGCGCACGCCCGACGCTCAGCGCGCGAGCGGCCACACGGTGCACGGGATCCAGACCTGGGTCGCGCTCCCCGTCGCCCACGAGACCGCCGAGCCGTCGTTCGAGCACCATGCGGCCGACACGCTGCCCAAGCGCGACGAGAACGGCGTATCGCTGACGGTGATCGCCGGCGACGCGTTCGGCCTGCGCTCGCCCGTCACGACGTTCTCGCGCACGCTTTACGTGGCCGCCGAATTCGCGGCCGGCGGCCGCCTCGAACTCGACGCGTCGCACGAGGAGCGCGCGGTCTACGTGGTCGACGGCGACCTCTCGATCGACGGCACGCCGGTGCCGGCCGAACAGATGGCCGTGCTCGCGCCCGGCGCCACCGTCACGCTCGCGAGCGGCGGCGGCGCGCGCGCGATGCTGCTGGGCGGCGCGAAGATCGACGGCGAGCGCTTCATCGAATGGAACTTCGTCGCCAGCAGCCGCGACGCGATCGAGCGCGCGAAACAGGCGTGGACGAACCAGGAAATGGGCAAGGTGCCCGGCGAAACCGAGTGGATTCCGCTGCCCGAATCGAAGCCGCGTTGAAAAAGGGGCACGCTGCCCCCATCCTGACGACATTCGAACGGAAGAGAACGACATGGACACCACGCTTGCCACTTTCGAGAAAGACGTCATCGAGGCGTCGCTGGACACGCCCGTGCTGGTCGACTTCTGGGCGCCGTGGTGCGGCCCCTGCAAGACGCTCGGTCCGCTGCTCGAAAAGCTCGAAGCCGACTACGAAGGCCGCTGGAAGCTCGTGAAGGTGAACGTCGACGAGAACCAGGAACTCGCCGCGCACTTCCAGACGCGCAGCATCCCGCACGTGATCGCGTTCGCCGACGGGCGTCCCGTCGACCAGTTCATCGGCGTGCTGCCGGAAGGCCAGTTGCGCGCGTTCCTCGACCGGCTGCTGCCGGCGCCCGACGAAGCCGAGCGCCGCGCCGCGCAAGACGCGATCGCCGAATCGCGCTACGACGATGCGCTGACCCACCTCGAAGCGGCGCTCGCGCTGAACCCCGGCTTCGACGAGGCACGGCTCGACCTGATCGAACTGCTGCTCGCGAACAACCAGGTGGACGCCGCGCGCGCCGAGGCCGAGCGCCTGTCGCCGCAGACCATACAGAGCGGCGATCCGCGCTACCAGGCGATCAAGACCCGTTTCGATGCGCTCGACGCGACGGCCGACCTGCCGCCGACCGACGCGCTCGAAGCGCGCATCGCGGCGAATCCGGCCGATCTCGACGCACGCTTCGACCTCGCGCAGAGCCTGATCGCGCGACGCGCATACGAAGGCGCGCTCGAGCAGTTGCTGGAAATCGTGTTGCGCGACCGCGCGTATGGCGACGACCTCGGCCGCCGCACGATGATCTCGGTGTTCGAGCTGGCGGGCGATCGCCCCGAACTCGTCGCCGCATGGCGGCGCAAGCTGAGCATGGCGCTCAACTGACGAACGACCGGCCGGGCCGCGATGGCCTGGCCGACTCGCCTTGTCGCGGCACGGCGGATCTGCCGCGCCGCGACATTCTTCCGCGTGTCGATCTGCTCGCCGATCAGCCCGCGGCGCGCGCCGCGACTGCCCGCAGCGCATGCGCGGCGGCCGCGAAGCCGAAGCTCGCGGTCACGCATACGCTCGAACCGAACCCCGCGCAGTTGAGCCCCGCGACATGCGCGGCGGCGGACGGCTCCGCGCCGTCCTCGATGTCGCACGCGGCCGCTTCCGGATAGATCAGCGGCTCGTCCGAATACACGGCGCTCACCTTGAAACGCGCCTTCGGCCCGCGCGGAAAGCCGTGCTGCTTGCGCAACTGCGCGCGCACCTTCGACAGCAGCGGATCCTGGATCGTCAGCGCGAGATCGTCGATGCGGATGCGCGTCGGGTCGAGTTGCCCGCCCGCGCCGCCGACCGTGACGAGCGGCTGCCCTTTTGCGACGCACCACGCGATCAGCGCGACCTTCGTGCGCACGCTGTCGATCGCGTCGACCACGTAGTCGAAGCCGCCGCCGAGCAGCGCGTCGAAGTTGTCGGGTTCCGCGAAATCCTCGATCCGGTTCACACGGCACGCGGGATCGATCAGCGCGATCCGCTCGGCCATCGCGTCGACCTTCGGCTTGCCGTAATTGCCGTCGAGCGCATGGATCTGCCGGTTCGTATTGCTTTCCGCGACGTTGTCGAGGTCGATCAGCGTCAGCGTGCCGATCGCGCTGCGCGCGAGCGCCTCGGCCGTCCACGACCCGACGCCGCCGATGCCGATCACGGCGACGTGCGCGCGTTCGAACGCGGCGAGCGCGGGGGCGCCGTACAAGCGCGCGATGCCGCCGAAGCGGCGCTCGCGATCCACGTCAAGCTGGATTGTCGGGCTCGGGGTAAGATCAGAGGAACTGTGCGGGGCGGTGTCGGCAGCGGACATGGCAGCAAGGAAAACGTAAGTCGTGCAGCCCTCTATTTTGCCTGAACTCCCCGCCGACACGCGTCCCTGTGCACGCACGATTCTCGCGCGTTCGCTATACTGGCCCCAGATTGAAGCGTTTGCATAACATGACGACTCTCGCCGATCTCCGCATCAATTATTCGCGTGCTTCGCTCGACGAAGCCGATGCCGCCCCCAACCCCTTCGCCCAGTTCGATCGCTGGTTCAAGGAGGCGCTCGCCGCCAAGCTCCCCGAGCCCAACACGATGACGCTCGCCACCGTCGGCGACGACGGCCGGCCGTCGGCCCGAATCGTGCTCATCAAGGGTGTCGACGAACGCGGGTTCGTCTTCTTTACCAATTACGAAAGCCGCAAGGGCCGCGATCTCGCCGCCAATCCGCATGCGGCGCTGCTGTTTTACTGGATCGAGCTCGAGCGTCAGGTGCGCATCGAAGGCCGGATCGAGAAAACCAGCGCCGACGAAAGCGACCGTTATTTCGCGTCGCGCCCGCTCGGCTCGCGCATCGGCGCGTGGGCGTCCGAGCAGAGTGCCGTGATCGACAGCCGCGCGACGCTCGAAGCGCGCGAAAAGGCCGTGACCGAACGCTACGGCGAGAACCCGCCGCGCCCGCCGCACTGGGGCGGTTACCGCGTCGTGCCCGACGCGATCGAATTCTGGCAGGGCCGCCCGTCGCGGCTGCACGACCGCCTGCTCTATACGCGCGACGCCGCGGCAGGGTCGGGCTGGACGATCTCGCGCCTGTCACCGTAAGCGCGGCTGCCGCAGTGCCGGCGCGCGCCGGCCGTGTCTCGTGTTGCATCCGGGCGCCCACGTCGCAAGGCATGGGCGCCGGTCAAGATACTTGGCTGTATTCGATTCAACGAACAAACGGAGAATCCAAATGTTCTGGGAAAAGAAGCTGGCACAGTGGGCGGACGAAGTACGGGCGAAAGCGAACATACCGGCGCGACTCGTGCTGTGGAACGGCGATCAACTCGATTTCGGCACCTTCAGCGCGCCGCAGGTCACGCTGAAGGTCAACAGCGCGTCGGCGTTGCCGCTGCTGCTCGAACCGAGTCTCGACAATCTCGGCGAAGCATACGTGAAGGGCAAGATCGACATCGAGGGCAGGCTGTCGGACATCATCAACATCAGCTACTCGCTCGCGCGCAGCACGGTCACCAGCGCAAGCAAGCTCGCTCGCGTGAAGCGCTACTTCAATCACACGAAAAACACCGACAGGAAGGCGATCCAGTATCACTACGACGTCTCGAACGCGTTCTACCAGCTGTGGCTGGACGAGAACATGGTGTACTCGTGCGCGTACTTCGAGAACGGCGACGAGGATCTCTCGACCGCCCAGATCAAGAAGATCGACCATATCCTGACCAAGATCCAGCTCGAGCCCGGCCAGCGCCTGCTCGACATCGGCTGCGGCTGGGGCGCGCTCGTGCTGCGCGCCGCGCAGAAGTTCGGCGCGACGTGCCTGGGCGTGACGCTGTCGCAGAACCAGTTCGATCTCGCGACCGCGCGCGTGAAAGCCGCCGGGCTCGAGGACAAGATCGAGATCCGTCTGCAGGACTACCGCGAGATCGAGGGACAGTTCGACCGCATCACGAGCGTCGGGATGTTCGAGCACGTCGGCCGCAAGAACCTGCCGCTCTATTTCTCGCGCGTGCACGATCTGCTCACCGACGACGGCATCGCGATGAACCACGGAATCACGTCGACCGACGCGGAAAGCGGCGAAACGGCGCTCGGCGGCGGCGAATTCATCGATCGCTACGTGTTCCCGGACGGCGAGCTGCCGCACATCAGCCTCGCGCTCGAAGCGGCGCAGCGCGGCGGGCTCGAGGCGATTGACGTCGAAAGCCTGCGGCGGCACTATGCGCGCACGCTCGAAATCTGGACCGAGAACTTCGAGGCGAAGGCGGAAGAGGCGCGCACGCTCGTCGACGACGAAAAGTTCCGCATCTGGCGCGTGTATCTCGCCGGTTGCGCGTATGCGTTCGAGCACGACGACGTGTCGATCTTCCAGATCGTGTGCCGCAAGGCCGGACGCAGCGCGAAAACGCTGCCGTGGTCGCGGCGCTACATGTACGAACACACGCTGCCGCGCTAGGCGGCACTTCACGTTGGGCATGCATGGGTGACGGCAGGACGCGGCGCGGCACGCCGCCGCAACGACAGCAGCGCGACGAACCGGACGAGTCGCACGCCGACGGGCAGTTCGACCTGTTCGGCGCGTCGCCCGACGACGCACGCGCGTCCGCGCCCGCGGACGACGGCAACCCCGCAGGCGCCGGCGATCGCGCGACGCCTGACGAACACGACACCGCGCGACCGGCAAAGTCGCCCGCACGCGCCGGCCGTGCATCGCCCCGCCTTCCCGCCGACCAGGAACCGGAACCGCCGCCCGCCTCCGGCATGCTGTGGGACGAACCGCCGCCGGCCGCGCCGCCGAAAAAGGCCCGGCGTCGGCGCGGCGTGCCGCCCGCACCGGTTTCCGCGGAAGTCGCCGCCGCCGCGGCCGCGCTGCCGCCGAACGTGCGGCTCGGCACGTCGTCGTGGTATTTCCCCGGCTGGGACGGCATCGTCTACGACGGCGATTTCGCGCAGACGAAGCTGTCTCGCGAGGGGCTCGAGGCGTACGGCGCACATCCGCTGCTGAAGAGCGTGAGCCTCGACCGGTCGTTCTACGGGCCGCTGTCGGTGGCCGACTACCTGCGCTACGCGCAACAGGTGCCGGACGACTTCCGCTTCGTCGTGAAGGCGCCGGCGTCCGTCACCGATGCGGTCGTGCGCGGGCGGCGCGGCGAGCCGTCGGGCCCGAATCCGACCTTTCTCGACGCGCAGCTCGCCACGCGCGAATTCGTGCAGCCGTGCCTCGAAGGGCTCGGCAGGAAGGCCGGCGTGCTGGTGTTCCAGTTTTCTCCGATGCCCGATCAACTGCTCGCCGAACCGGCCGCGCTGATCGACCGGCTGTCGGCGTTCTTCGCGGCGCTGCCGACGCTGCCGCCGGACGCCGACGGCACGCGCTACGCGATCGAGATCCGCGACGCGAGCCTGCTCACGCCGCGCTTCATCCGCGCGCTCGCGGCGCTCGGCGTGCGCTATTGCGTCGGTCTGCATGCGCGGATGCCCGACCCGCTGCGCCAGGCGGCCGCGCTCGCGCTGCTCGACGGCGACGCGCCGGGCCCGCTGATCGTGCGCTGGAGCCTGCATGGCGGCTTCAAGTACGAACAGGCCAAAGCGAAATACGAGCCGTTCGACAAGCTCGTCGACGAGGATCCGGCCACACGCTCGGCGCTCGCCGAGCTGGCCGCGCGCTACGCGCTGGCCGGACAGCCCGTGATCATCACGATCAACAACAAGGCGGAAGGCTCCGCGCCGCTGTCGTGCCTCGCGCTCGCGCGCGAGATCGCCACCGCGTGCGCGCACTGGCGCAGCGAGGCGGCGTAAGCATCGCGGGCGCGGGCGCCGTTTGCGCGCCGGCAAACCGCGCCGGCAAACCGCGCCGGCAAACCGATTACGCGCCGCGCAGCGACTTCAGCCGGTGCGAGAACTTCTGGCGGAATTTCGCGAGCTTCGGCCCGATCACGACCGAGCAGTAGCCCTGCTCCGGATTGCGCGCGTAATAGTTCTGGTGATAGTCCTCGGCCGGCCAGTAGTTGTCGTCGAGCGGCACGACCTGCGTGACGATCGGCTGCCCGAACACCTGCTCGCGCTCCAGTTCGCGGATCACGTCGAGCGCGACGTCGCGCTGCGCGTCCGAATGCGTGAACACGACCGAACGGTATTGCGTGCCGACGTCGTTGCCCTGGCGGTTCAGCTGGGTCGGATCGTGCGTCGCGAAGAAGATCTCGAGGATCTCGCGATAACCGATGCGCGCCGGATCGAACGTCACGTTCACGACCTCCGCGTGACCGGTATCGCCATCGCATACGTCGCGATAGCCGGGATTGCGCGTATGGCCGCCCGCATAGCCCGACTGGACGGCCGTCACGCCGTCGACGTCGAGAAACACGGCCTCCGTGCACCAGAAGCACCCGCCGCCAACAGTCGCGGTTTCAAGCATCTCGTTCACCATGAAATCATCACCTCGTTGATGACGACGGCCGGCACGCGGGCGCGCGCCGGCATCGCCGGTCCTTGTCGCCACTGCCCGGCTGCGGCCCGGTTGCCCGGTGCGCAGCGGCAGCGTTCAAGTATCTCACTCGTGCGCGAATCCGGCAGAACCGCATGCGTGCCGCGCACCACCGGCCGCGCGTTTCTCGTCTACACTTAGGCACGCTTCGCCGTGACGGCACACCGTCCGGCTGCGCGCAGCGTCCGATGCATGCCCGTCCTGATGCCAACATCATCCGCCGGAACATCGATATGCACGCCTCAGCAGAATTCGCCCGCATCGCGGGCCCGACCGCCGGCGCTTTCACCGCGCCCTCGCGCCGCCGTGCGCCCGTTGCGCTGCGTGCGCGGCGTTCCGGCGCACCGCCTTTCCCACCTTTCCCGACCTGATGTACCGCGCGGCGCGCCCTCCAATCGCGCGAGGCCGCCAGTGCGTTCCCGTCACGCAACCCGTTCGACCCGCACGTTCGCAGCGAACGTCCGTGCGCCCGTGATCCGATTCGACCGAAAGAGGCACTACGATGAGCATGCGGCCTGACCCAACATTTCACGCTTCGCCGGAACTTGCGATGCAGGCGCCGGCGGAGGAATTCGCCTATACGTTGTTGCTGAGCCCCGACTTTTCCAGACCCGACGCACTCGCCGTGATCGACGTGAAACCCGGCTCGGCGACCTACGGCAAGATCGTGCACACGGTGACGATGCCGAACAGCGGCGACGAATTCCACCACTTCGGCTGGAATGCGTGTTCGTCGTCGCTGTCGCCGCTGACCGGCCACGCGTTCCTCGAGCGCCGCTTCCTGATCATCCCGGGCCTGCGTTCGTCGCGGATCTACGTGATCGACACGAAGCCGCACCCGACGCAGGCGCGCATCCACAAGATCATCGAGCCCGACGAGGTGTTCGCGAAGACCGGCTATTCGCGGCCGCATACGGTTCATTGCGGCCCCGAAGGCATCTACGTGAGCACGCTCGGCGGTGCGGGCAAGGACGGCACCGACGGCGCGCCCGGCATCTTCATCATGGACTGCGAGACGTTCGACGTGCTCGGCCGCTGGGAGATCGACCGTGGCCCGCAGGACAAGCATTACGACTTCTGGTGGAACCTGCCGCGCGACTACATGGTGTCGAGCGAATGGGCGCTGCCGCCGCAATTCGAGAACGGTATCGTGCCGGAAGACCTGCTCGCGAACCGCTACGGCCACCGGCTGCATTTCTGGGACCTGCGCGCGCGGCGCAACGTGCAGACGATCGATCTCGGCGCGCATCACCAGATGGCGCTCGAGGTGCGGCCCGCGCACGATCCGGTACGCGAATACGGTTTCGTCGGCGTCGTGGTCGACACGACCACTCTCGAAGGATCGATCTGGACCTGGTGGCGCGAGGACGGCCAGTTTCATGTGAAGAAGACCGCGACGATTCCGCCCGAACCGGCCGCGGCCGACGAACTGCCGCCGCTGCTCAAGAGTTTCGGCGCGGTGCCGCCACTCGTGACCGACATCGACCTGTCGCTCGACGACCGCTTCCTGTACGTGTCGTGCTGGGGCACCGGCGAGATGCGCCAGTACGACGTGTCGGATCCGCATCACCCGGTGCTCGCGGGGTCGGTGCGTATCGGCGGGATCGTGCGCCGCGCGCCGCACACGAACGGCCGCGCGTTCGCCGGCGGCCCGCAGATGGTGGAAATCAGCCGCGACGGCCGCCGCGTGTACTGGACCAACTCGCTCTACTCGACGTGGGACGACCAGTTCTATCCGGACGGCGTGCCGGCCGCGCAAGTGCTCGCGCATGCGGGGCCGGACGGCGGGCTGACGCTCGCCGACGACTATTGGGTCGAGTTCCCCGACGGCTATCGCGCGCACCAGATCCGGCTCGAAGGCGGCGACTGCTCGACCGACTCGTTCTGCTATCCGTCGGTCAAGCGTTGAGCGCAGGCCTCTCCGCGCCGCTCGCGCTGTGGGCGGCCGTGCTCGCGAGCGGCGTCTATCACGGGCTCAATCCGGCGATGGGCTGGCCGCTCGCGGTGTCGAACGCGCTGATGACGCGCCGCGACGGCGCGCTCGTCGCCGCGCTCGGCTATCTCGCGCTCGGCCACGCGCTCGCGGTATTCATGGTGATGCTGCCGTTCGGGCTGCTTGCCGCGCTGCTTGCGTGGCAGTCGGCGATCCGGATCGGCGCGAGCGCGCTCGTGATCGGCTTCGGCGTGGTGCTGCTGATCCGGCGGCGGCATCCGCGTGCGCTCGCGCGGATTCCGCCCGCGCGGCTCGGCCTGTGGTCGTTCGCGGTTGCGCTCGCGCACGGCGCGGGGCTGATGCTGGTGCCGATTTACCTCGGGCTCTGCGGGCTCGACCGGGACGCCGGCCATCGCGCGGCGGCCACGCTCGTCGATGCGCATCTCGGGATGGCACTCGTCGTCGCGGCCGTGCACGCGGCCGCGATGATCGGCGCAGGCGGCGTGCTCGCGTGGCTCGTGTACCGCTATCTCGGGCTGAAGTTCGTCGCGCGGAGCTGGTTCAATCTCGATGCGGTGTGGGCGTCCAGCCTGATCCTGACGGGTGCGCTGTCGCTCGGGCTGGCAGCGACGGCCTAGCGCCCGGCTCGGGGAGCGGCCTCGTGTGACGCGCAACGAA
Organism: Burkholderia sp. AW33-5; assembly: GCF_053427615.1. Classification (NCBI taxonomy): domain Bacteria; kingdom Pseudomonadati; phylum Pseudomonadota; class Betaproteobacteria; order Burkholderiales; family Burkholderiaceae; genus Burkholderia; species Burkholderia sp. AW33-5. Next base: position 98,432 of record NZ_JBSAXA010000005.1, read on the forward strand.
AGACGCGAAAACGACCGGTCCAGCACGGCGTCGGCGTCGCGCGACAGTGTTCGCTACCTCACGCTCGCCCCGCGATGCGCCGTCCGCACGGATCCGGCGGTCGCGATTCCGCTAAAATCGGGCCATGCGCACCACTTCCCAACCGACCGCCCTGGCCTTGTCGCCTTTCGTCCGCCGCGCCCGTTGCATCCGCCGCGCGCCGCGCCCGTCCGTTTCGTTCCGGATGGCCGCCCGATGAACCACGCCACCCCGCCGGATTTCGACTCGGCCGCCTTTCGCCAGGCGCTCGGGCAGTTCGCGACCGGCGTCACGGTCATCACGACGCGTGCGCCGTCCGGGCAGCTGATCGGCATCACCGCGAGCTCGTTCAACTCGGTGTCGCTCGACCCGCCGCTCGTGCTGTGGAGCCTCGCGCACAAATCGGCGTCGACCCCGGTGTTCCGCAACAACAGCCATTACGTGGTGAACGTGCTCGCGGCGTCGCAACTCGACCTGTGCAAGCGCTTCTCGACCTACAAGGGCGACCGCTTCGAAGGGATCGCGCACGCGGCCGGCAACTCGGGCATGCCGGTGCTCGACGGCGCGCTCGCGTGGTTCGAATGCCACAACCGCAGCCGCTACGACGAAGGCGACCACGTGATCTTCGTCGGCGAAGTGGAACGCTGCGGCGTGCGGGCCGCGTCGGATGCCGCGGCGCCGCTCGTGTTCCACGGCGGCGGCTTCCACGGCCTCACACCGCTTTGATCGCCCCCATGCGCGCCAGCCCGACCGGCGCGCCCGCTTCGTCCTTCAGCGTCTGCAGCACGATGTTCGAACGGATGTCCATCACGCCCGGCGCCTTGTAGAGCCGGTTCAGCACGAAATCCGAGTAGTGCTTGAGGTTGTGCGCGAGCACCCGCAGCAGATAGTGGCTCTCGCCCGTCACGACGAACGCGCCGACCACCTCCGGCCATTCGCGCAGCGCTTCCGCGAAGCGCTCGTGCCATTGATTCTCTTCGTTGCGCATCGACACCTGCACGAACGCCTCGAGCTCGAAGCCGAGCTTCTCGCGGCTCAGGCACGCGCGATAGTGCTCGATCACGCCCTGCTCCTCGAGCAGGCGCATCCGGCGCAGACAGGCGGACGGCGAAAGCGAGATCCGTTCCGCCAGGTCGAGATTGCTGATTCTGCCCTCCTCCTGCAGTACCGCCAGAATCCGGCAGTCGGTGGCATCGAGCGTGATCGCGTGCATTTTTGGTCCCCGTTTTCCCTCTGAGTCGAATTATCTGCCAATCGGGCGGATTGTCCATGTTTATTTCGCAAGCACTTTCTGCGAGCGTCCACCTATCATTCGAAGCATCGATTCACCGATTCGTCATGCCATGGACACACTCTGGGACATCTCGCCGCCCGTCAGCCCCGCCACCCCCGTGTGGCCGGGCGACACGCCGGTTTCCGTCGAACGCGTCTGGCGGATGGAGGCCGGCTCGCCGGTCAACGTCGCGCGCCTGACGCTGTCGCCGCACACGGGCGCGCACTGCGACGCGCCGCTCCACTACGACGCCGACGGCGCACCGATCGGCGCGGTGCCGCTCGACACCTATCTCGGCCCGTGCCGCGTGATCCACTGCATCGGCGCGTCGCCGGTCGTACGCCCGGCCGACATCGACGCCGCGCTGGACGGCGTGCCGCCGCGCGTGCTGCTGCGCACCTATGCGCGCGCCAGCGTCGAGCAATGGGACAGCGGCTTCTGCGCGGTCGCGCCCGAAACCGTCGACCTGCTCGCCGCGCGCGGCGTGAAGCTGATCGGCATCGACACGCCGTCGCTCGACCCGCAGGAATCGAAGACCATGGATGCGCATCACCGCGTGCGCGCGCACCGGATGGCGATCCTCGAAGGGATCGTGCTCGACGACGTGCCGCCCGGCGACTACGAACTGATCGCGCTGCCGCTGAAGTTCGCGACGCTCGACGCGAGCCCCGTGCGTGCGGTGCTGCGCGCGCTGCCCGGCCGATCCTCCTGATTCACCGAACCACTGACCCGAGAACCACTGACCCGACATCATGATCAAGACCCGTGAAGACGCGCTCGCCCTCGACCGCGACGACCCGCTCGCCCCGCTGCGCGACCAGTTCGCGCTGCCCGACGGCGTGATCTATCTCGACGGCAACTCGCTCGGCGCGCAGCCGCGCGCGTCGGCCGCCCGCGCGCAACAGGTGATCGGCGCCGAATGGGGCGAAGGCCTGATCCGCAGCTGGAACACCGCCGGCTGGTTCGCGCTGCCGCGCCGCCTCGGCGACAAGCTCGCGACGCTGATCGGCGGCGCGCCCGGCGAGACCGTCGTGACCGACACCATCTCGATCAACCTGTTCAAGCTGCTGTCGGCGATGCTGCGCCACCAGGCCGAGCGCGCGCCGGAACGCCGCGTGATCGTGTCGGAGCGCTCGAACTTCCCGACCGACCTGTACATCGCGCAAGGGCTGATCGAACAGCTCGGCGGCGGCTATGAACTGCGCCTGATCGACGATCCGGCGGACCTGCCCGACGCGCTCGGCGCGGACACGGCCGTCGCGATGATCACGCACGTGAACTACCGCACCGGCTACATGCACGACATGCCGGCCGTCACGCAGCTCGTGCACGACGCGGGCGCGCTGATGCTGTGGGATCTCGCGCATTCGGCCGGCGCGGTGCCGGTCGACCTGAACGGCGCGCGTGCGGACGGCGCGGTCGGCTGCACGTACAAGTATCTGAACGGCGGCCCCGGTTCGCCGGCGTTCGTGTGGGTGCCGCACCGTCATCACGCGCACTTCTCGCAGCCGCTGTCGGGCTGGTGGGGCCATCGCGCGCCGTTCGCGATGCAGCCAGACTTCGCGCCCGATCCGGGCATCGCGCGCTTCCTCTGCGGCACGCAGCCGATGGTGTCGATGTCGATGGTCGAATGCGGGCTCGACGTGTTCCTGCAGACCGACATGCACGCGATCCGCCGCAAGTCGCTCGCGCTGACCGATGCGTTCATCGCGCTCGTCGAGGCACGCTGCGCGGGCCTGTCGCTGAAGCTCGTCACGCCGCGCGCGCATCACCAGCGCGGCTCGCAGGCGAGCTTCGAGCATCCGCACGGCTACGAGGTGATGCAGGCGCTGATCGCGCGCGGCGTGATCGGCGACTACCGCGAGCCGTATGTGCTGCGCTTCGGCTTCACGCCGCTCTATACGCGCTTCGTCGACGTGTGGGATGCCGTCGAGACGCTGCGCGACATCCTGGCCACCGATGCGTGGAAAGCACCCGAGTTCGCCGAGCGCGGCGCGGTGACCTGACCGGCTTTTTGCCCGGCGCGCGCCGCGATGACATGTGGATTGCGCGCCGCGCCCCCGTCATTCAATTCTGGAGAGAGTCGTGAATTCTGGTCATATGCAGCCACCCGGCGACGATGCGCCGGCGGGCTGTCCATTCTCGGGCGCACGCGCGACCCAACCGGCACACGAAGCACCGCACGTGCCAGGCGATGCCTCGGACGAAGCCGGCTGGCACAACGCGCAGCTCGATTTCTCGAAGTCGATGAGCTACGGCGATTACCTGTCGCTGAATTCGATCCTCGACGCGCAGCATCCGCTGTCGCCCGATCACAACGAGATGCTGTTCATCATCCAGCATCAGACGAGCGAGCTGTGGATGAAGCTCGCGCTGTTCGAATTGCGCGGCGCGCTCGACGCGGTGCGCGGCGACGCGCTGCCGCCCGCGTTCAAGATGCTCGCGCGCGTGTCGCGCATTCTCGAGCAGCTCGTGCAGGCGTGGAACGTGCTGTCGACGATGACGCCGTCCGAGTATTCGGCGATGCGGCCGTACCTCGGCCAGTCGTCGGGCTTCCAGTCGTATCAGTACCGGCAGCTGGAATTCCTGCTCGGCAACAAGAACGTGCAGATGCTGCAGCCGCACGCGCACCGGCCCGACATCCTCGAACAGGTGCGCGCGACGCTCGAGGCGCCGTCGTTCTATGACGAGGTCGTGCGCCTGCTCGCGCGGCGCGGTTTCCCGATCGCACCCGAGCGGCTCGAGCGCGACTGGACGCAGCCGATGCGGCACGACGAAACCGTCGAAGCCGCGTGGCTCGAGGTCTACCGCCACCCGCAGCAGCACTGGGAGCTCTACGAAATGGCCGAGGAGCTCGTCGATCTCGAGGACGCGTTCCGCCAGTGGCGCTTCCGTCACGTGACGACCGTCGAGCGCATCATCGGCTTCAAGCAGGGCACCGGCGGCACGAGCGGCGCGCCGTATCTGCGCAAGATGCTCGACGTCGTGCTGTTCCCCGAGCTCTGGCACGTGCGCACCACGCTGTAACGCGCTCGTGCATCATGCGCCCGCGCGTCACGACGACGTGCGGGCCAGTTCCTCCCCGTCGCGCGGCAACGCGCGTTCGCGCGTGAGTCGCGGAATGTGCCGCCGCATCGCGAGCAGCGCGACGCACACCACACTCATCGCCGCGGCCAGCATCGTCAGGTACGCCGTCGCGCCGCCCGCGGTGATCACCATCGCGCCCGCGAACGCGCTGAGGATCGCGCCGAGCCGGCCGAACGCGAGCGCGCTCGCGGTGCCGGTCGCGCGCACCGCCGTCGGATAGATGTACGCGCACAGCGCATACATCGTCGACTGCACCGCGTTGACGAACAGCCCGTGCACGCCGAGCCCGACGATCAGCCAGCCCGTGTGGCGCCCGGCATCGACACCCATCAGCCACACCGCGCTCGCCGCGCCGCCGATGCTGCACAGCGCGAGCGGCCAGCGCGAACCCGCATGCGCGATCGCCCACGCGCACAGCAGCGCGCCGATCACGCCGCCGAGGTTGTACGCGGTGAGCCCGGCGCCCGCGACCGACACGCTCAGCCCGCTCGCGGCGAGCATCGTCGGCAGCCAGCTGAACGCCGCATACACGGCGAGCAGGCACATGAAGAACGCGCACCACAGCGCGATCGTGTCGCGCGCCTGGCCGCCGGCGAACAGCGCGCCGAACCCGCCGCGTGCACCGGGCGCGCGTGCATCGCGCAGATCGGTGAACGCGGTGCCGGGCGCGACCGGCCGCTGCATGCGCGCGAGCAGCGCGCCGAGTTCCGGCCAGCGCGCGGGGCGACGCGCCAGGAAACGCGGCGATTCGGGCAACGCGCGCACGAGCACGAAGCCGAGCACGAGCGGCAGCGCGCCGCCGGCGAAGAACAGCCCGCGCCAGCCGTAGCGCGGCAGCACTTCGTGCGCGAACAGCCCGGCCAGCATGCCGCCGAGCGGCACGCAGACGATCGTCGCCGTCACCATCATCGTGCGGCGCCGCGCGGGCGTGTATTCGGCCGTCATCGTCGTGGCCGTCGGCAGCGCGCCACCGATCCCGAGCCCCGCGCAGAAGCGCAGCATCGCGATCGTCGCGACATCCGGCGCGAAGCCGATCACGCAGGTCGCGATGCCGAACAGGAACACGCTGCCGATCACGGCCTGGCGGCGCCCGAAACGGTCCGCGACGATGCCCGCGCACGCGCTGCCGATGCCCATCCCGATCAGCCCGGCGGCCACCGCCGGCGCGAACGCGCCGCGCGTGATCCCCCATTCGCGGATCAGCACGGGAATCGCGAAACCGATCAACTGCCCGTCGAAGCCGTCGAGCACGATCGCGAGTGCGGCGAGCAGCACCACGCAGCGCTGCATCGTCGTGAACGGTCCGTCGTCGAGCGTCGCGCCGATGTCGACCGGGGGCGGCTGCAATCCGTCGCGCGTGCTCATGCGACCTCCCGTGCGCCACGCGTCGGCGGCAACGTGCGCGCACGGCGCGCGGCAAGACAACGGCATTCGATGACTTTCATGGCGTCTCCAGTTGCCCGGGCTGGCGCTTGCGCGTGCCCGGATCTCGTGTTGCACGGGCGGTCGGCATCCGTGCATCGGCGCCGGCCCCCGTCTCGTCCAATCCAATCCGATCCGGCGACATCGCCTGCATGCGGCACGCCCGTATCGTCATGCGGCGCGAGCCCGCCGCCGGCGTGTTGCTCAGTCGCGCCGCGCGTCGATCAGCCTGACGAGCGCGAGCAGCGTATCGGTATGCGGCACCGCGATACCCGTCTCGCGCGCGGCCGCGACGACCTTGCCGTTGATCGCGTCGATCTCGGTACGACGACCCGCGAGCACGTCCTGCAGCATCGACGGCCGATGGCCGCGATGCGCGTAAATCGCATGCTCGACGTTGCGCGCGATGCGCTCGCCGTCCACCGCGATGCCTTTCGCGCGCGCGACGGCGGCCGTCTCCGCCGCGATCGCCAGCGCGAGCCGTGGGCCGTCGGGTTCACGGCCGAGCTGGTCGACCGTGCAGCCCGTCGCCGCGCACAGCGTGTTGAGCGCCGCGTTGAACGCGACCTTTTCCCAGATCGCGGCCCACACGTCGGCATCGAGCGAACACGCGAGCCCGGCACGCGACAGCGCGTCGGCCACGGCCGCCGCGAACGGGCGCGCCACGCCATCGGCCGTCATCATGCGGATCGCGCCGGCACCGTGCGAGCGCACGTGCCCGGCGCCGGCGAAGTCGGCCGGCCACGTCGTGACGCCGACCAGAATCCGTTCGAGCGGCACGAACGCGTTCAGCGTCTCGACGTTGCCGAGGCCGTTCTGCAGCGTCAGCACGTACGTACGCGACGTCAGCAATGCGCGCACGCCGTCGAGCGCCGCACGCGTGTGCAGCGATTTCGTGAAAACGATCAGCAGATCGAACGGGGCGTCGGGCGACGCGCTTGCTTGCGCATTCGCCGTTTCCGGCCGGACGGCCTGCAGCGCGCGGATGCGGCGTTCGCCGCGATCGTCGTCGATGCGCAGCCCGTCGCGGCGGATCGCATCGAGATGCGCATCGTTCACGTCGATCAGCGTGACCGCCTCGCCGTGCTCGGCCAGCAGCGCGCCGAACAGCGAGCCCATCGCACCGGCGCCGAGAATCGCAATCTTCATCGTCGGCGGCCTCTCAGAACGGATACTGGCGCGGCGCGGTCTGCACCGTGATCCAGCGCAGGTCCGTGAACGCGGCGATGCCGGCCTTGCCGCCGAAGTGGCCGAAGCCGCTGTCCTTCACGCCGCCGAACGGCATTTGCGCCTCGTCGTGCACGGTCGGGCCGTTCACGTGGCAGATGCCCGATTCGATGCTCGCCGCGACCCGCATCGCGCGGGCGACGTCGCGGCTGAACACGGCCGACGCCAGCCCGAACGCGTTGTCGTTCGCGCAGCGGATCGCGGCCGCCTCGCCATCGACCCGCACGATGCCCTTCACCGGCCCGAACGATTCCTCCGCGTAGATCCGCATCGCGGGCGTCACGTGATCGAGCAGCGTCGCCGGGAACAGCGTGCTGTCCGACTTGCCGCCGCACAACAGCGTCGCGCCGTGCGCGAGCGCATCGTCGATCAGCGCGTTGCAGCGCTCGACGGCCTTCATGTCGATCAGCGAACCGAGCACGACCGGCCCTTGGCGCGGATCGCCGAGCGGCAGCGACGCGGCCTTGGCGGCAAGCTTCGCGACGAATGCATCGGCGATCGACGCATCGACGACGATCCGCTCGGTCGACATGCAGATCTGCCCGGAATTCGCGAATGCGCCGAATGCGGCCGCCGCGACCGCCGCATCGAGATCCGCATCGTCGAGCACGACGAACGGCGCCTTGCCGCCGAGTTCGAGCACCGACGGCTTCAGATGACGCGCGCACGCTTCGGCGACGATGCGCCCGACGCGCGTCGAGCCGGTGAAATTCACGCGGCGCACGGCCGGATGGGCGATCAACGCGTCGACGACGGCGCCCGCATCCTCGGGCGCGTTCGTCACGAAGTTGACGACGCCCGGCGGCAGCCCGGCCTCCTGCAGGGCCTCGACGATCAGCCCGTGCGTGACGGGGCACAGCTCGGAGCCCTTCAGCACGACCGTGTTGCCGCAAGCGAGCGGCAGCGCGAGCGCACGCGTCGCGAGGATCACCGGCGCGTTCCACGGCGCGATGCCGAGCACCACGCCGGCCGGCTGCCGTACGCCCATCGCGAGCGAACCGGGCACGTCGGACGGGATCAGCTCGCCGCCGACCTGCGTGGTCAGCGACGCGGCCTCGACGAGCCCGCTGGCGGCAAGGTGCACGTTGAAGCCTGCCCACAGCGCCGACGCGCCGGTTTCGGCCGCCATCGCGGCGACGAACTGCTCGTGCTTCGCTTCGAGCGCGGCGGCAGCCTTCAGCAGGAGCGCGCGGCGCGCGCCGGGGCCGAGCGCGGCCCATTCGGGAAACGCGCGAGCGGCCGCGTCGGCCGCCGCGCGCGCGTCGTCGACCGTGCCCGCGGGCGCGGCCGACGCGACTTCGCCGTCGAGCGGGTTGCGGCGCACGAAGGTCGCGCCGCTGGACGAATGGCGGCGTTCGCCGCCGATCAGCATCGATACGGTTTGCATGGATTCTCCGGAACGACGCGCAACGCGCGTCAGGCAACCTCGACGTCGATGACGACGGGCGTATCGGCCCGCAGCGCATCGGTCAGCGTGTCGTGCAGGCGCACGGCATCGGCGACGCGGATGCCGCGGCACCCCATCCCCTGCGCGAGCGCGACGAAATCCAGGTCGGGCAGATCGGTGCCCTGCACCGGATCGTCGGGGCCGAAGCCGAACACGGGCGCGAAATCCTGCAGCGCCGCGTAGCGCCGATTGTTCAGGATCACGAACGTGATCGGCAACTTCAGCTGCGCGGCGCTCCACAATGCCTGGATCGAATAGAGGCTCGACCCGTCGCCGATCAGCCCGATCACGCGCCGCCCCGGCCGCGCGAGCGCAACACCGACCGCGGCCGGCATCCCGTAGCCGAGCCCGCCGCTGTCCATCGTGTAGAACGTGCCGCTGCGCGTGAACGGCAGGTGCGCCTGCATCACCGGCCGCGCGCTCGGCGCTTCCTCGACGACGATGTCGTGCGCGTCGCGCACGTCGGCGAGCGTCTGCAGCGCGAATGCCACCGACATCCGCTCGCCGGCGGCCGGCGCTTCGGCGCGCGGGCGCGGCGGCCGCGGCGCGGGCATCGGCCGCTCGGGCGGCGCCGGCCGCGCCAGCAGGTCGCGTGCCGCGAGCCGCAGGTTGCCGACGACCGCGTCGCCCGACGGCGTCCATGCGGCGGTGCCGGGATCGTCGACGAGCTGCACGAGCGTGGCGCCCGGCGGCACGTGCGGGCCGCTGCCCTCGATGTGATAGGTGAACGCGGGCGCGCCGAACGCGAACACGAGGTCGTGCCCGTCGAGCCGCGCGACGATCTTCTCGCGGATCGCGGGCAGGAAGCCGGCGAACAGCGGATGATCCTCGGGAAAGCTGCAGCGCCCCGACATCGGCGCGACGTACACGCTGGCCCGGTGCCGCTCGGCGAGCCGCACGACGTCGTCCCACGCACCGGCCCGATCGACGGCCGCGCCGACCACCAGCGCGGGACGCCGCGCCGCATCGAGCGCGTCGCCGAGCCGCGCGAGCGCATCGGGATCGGGCCGCACGACGCTGCTCACGTCGCGGCGCGGCAGCAGCTCGGCCGGCTGGTCCCAGTCGTCGACCGGGATCGACACGAACACCGGCCCGCGCGGCTCCTGCATCGCGATCCGGTACGCCCGCGCGATCGCGGCCGGCACGTCCTGCGCGCGCGCCGGTTCGATGCTCCATTTCACGTACGGCTTCGGCAGCTCGGCGGCCTGCGTCGCGCCGAGAAACGGATCGAACGGCAGGATCGCGCGCGCCTGCTGGCCCGCGGTGACGATCAGCGGCGTGCGGTTCCTGAACGCGGTGAACAGGTTGCCCATCGCGTTGCCGACGCCGGCCGCCGAATGCAGGTTGACGACCGCCGCGTTGCCGGTGGCCTGCGCATGACCGTCCGCCATGCCGACCACGACGGCCTCCTGCAGGCCGAGCACGTAGCGGAAATCGGCGGGGAAATCGCGGAACATCGGCAGCTCGGTCGAGCCGGGATTGCCGAACACGCGATCGATGCCGAACTGGCGAAACAGGTCGATGACGGCATCGCGAACGGTGATCGGGGCGGCCGGTGCGGCGGAATGGGACGGGGTGCAGGACATGCTCGGGCGTCTCCTTGGTGGCTTGGCGGTTTCCACAGTATCGAAGCGCGAGTCATTCACGGATACTGTATTTTTTGCGAAAAGCCATTACGGTTCGGCATGACTTTCGATCTCCGGCAATTGCGGGCATTCACGACCATCGTCGCGTGCGGCAGCCTCGGCCGCGCGGCCGACGCGCTGCACGTGACCCAGCCGGCGCTGAGCCGGATCCTGAAGCGGCTCGAGGACCAGGTCGGCGCGCCGCTGTTCGAGCGTCATTCGAAAGGCGTGCAGTTGACGGCATTCGGCGAGACGCTGCTGCCGCACGCGACGCTGCTGCAGCACGAGGCCGAGCACGCGCGCGAGGAACTGGACGCGATGCGCGGCTTCGCGAAGGGCACGATCAAGGTCGGCACGGTGGGCAGCATCGCGAGCCTCGTGCTGCCGGTCGCGGTCGGCCGCGTGCTCGACCGCTGGCCGAACCTGCGTGTCGAGATTCTCGAAGGCGTGTGGGACCGGCTCGCGGAAGGGCTGAACAAGCACGAGATCGATCTCGCGCTGTCCGCGCACGGGCCCGACACCGACGAGATCGTCGCGATTCCGGAGTGCCGCTGGGAAGATCGCAGCCATATCGTTGCGGCGCCGCACCATCCGCTGCGCGCGCTCGGCCGCGCACCGACGCTCGCCGACACGCTGCTCGCGCGCTGGGCGATTCCGCCGCGCGGCACCGCGCCGTTCAACCACATGCGCGCGACCTTCGACGCGCACGGGCTTGCCCTTCCCGACATCGCGGTCGAGACGCGCTCGGTCACGACGCTGAAGAGCCTCGTCGCGCATGCCGGCTTCCTGAGCTGGATGGCCGAACCGATGTACGGCGCCGAACAGCGCGCCGGCACGATCGACACGCTGCCGGTGCGCGAGGTCGTCGCGGTGCGCACGCTCACCGCGTTCCGGCGCCGCCACGGGATCCTGCCGGGGCCGGCCGGCAAGCTGCTCGACGAACTCGTCGCGCTCACGCGCGAAGGTCGCTGACACCGCCCCCCTTCGCGCCCCGCACTCGCGCCGCGCGCGCCGCCGCAGCGCACCATCGAAATGCCGTGTCCCCGCCTTGACTTTCGTTCGCCCGAATACGATCATTCGCTCACACAAAGAGCAAATGATCGTATTCGACAGGAAAGACTGCCACGAACAGGAGACACCGGATGAGCGAATCGTCCTCCGCCCGCGCGCCCGTGCTGCTGCACATCGGCGCGGGCTCGTTCCACCGCGCGCACCAGGCGTGGTATCTGCATCGCGTGAACGCGGCCGTGCCGGCCGACGAACGCTGGTCGCTGACCGTCGGCAACATCCGCGACGACATGCGCGCGACGATGGACGCGCTCGCCGCGCAGCACGGCGCGTACACGCTCGAAACCGTCACGCCGCAGGGCGAGCGCGCATACGAGACGGTCCGCGCGATCTCGCGCGTGCTGCCGTGGTCGATCGACCTCGCCGCGCTGATCGACGCCGGCGCCGACCCGGCCTGCCGGATCGTGTCGTTCACCGTGACCGAAGGCGGCTACTACCTCGACGAACACAACCGGCTCGACCTCGCGAACGCCGATCTCGCGGCCGACCTGCAGGGCGCGCGCACGACGCTGTACGGCGCGCTCGCGGCGCTGCTCGCCGAGCGCGTGAAGCGCGGCGCGGGCCCGCTCACGCTGCAGAGCTGCGACAACCTGCGCAACAACGGCGCGCGCTTTCGCGCGGGCATGCGCGAATTTCTCGAACGGCGAGGCGAGGACGGCCTGCTCGCGTGGTTCGATGCGAACGTCGCGACGCCGAGCGCGATGGTCGACCGCATCACGCCGCGCCCGACCGCCGACGTGCGCGAACGCGTGCGCGCGGCCACCGGCGTCGACGACGCATGCCCGGTGATGGGCGAATCGTTCATCCAGTGGGTGATCGAGGACCGCTTCGCGGCCGGCCGGCCGCGCTGGGAACTGGCCGGCGCGGAGCTGGTCGACGACGTGCACCCGTACGAGGAAGCGAAGATCCGCATCCTCAATGCAACGCACAGCTGCATCGCGTGGGCCGGCACGCTCGCGGGCTACACGTACATCCACGAGGGCACGCACGACGCGGCGATCCGCCGGTTCGCGCACGACTACGTGACGCAGGACGTGATCCCGTGTCTCAGCCCGAGCCCGCTCGATCTCGAGCGCTACCGCGACGTCGTGCTCGAACGCTTCGGCAACCCGTACGTGCTCGACACGAACCAGCGCGTCGCGGCCGACGGCTTCTCGAAGATTCCCGGCTTCATCGCGCCGACGCTCGCCGAATCGCTCACACGCGGCGCGGCGCCGGTCGCCACCGCCGTGTTGCCGGCGCTGTTCCTGCGCTTTCTCGAACGCTGGGCGCGCGGCTTGCTGCCGTATGCGTACCAGGACGGCGTGATGGACGACGGCGCCGCGCGCGCGATCGTCGAAGCCGACGACCCGGTCGTCGCGCTGTGCGCGAGCCGCGCGCTGTGGGGCTCGCTCGCCGGCAACGCGGCGCTGTTCGACGCGCTGCGCGCCGGGCTCGCACGCGTCGACGCATGGCTCGCGCAGCGCTGACGCGCGACGGCCGGCAGCCCCGCAACCGGCCGCCGCGAGCGGCCGCGCATCCGGGCGAACCTGCGTTGGCAGGTGCGCGCGCGTGCGGCTAAAGTAGCGGCTCCTCACTGACGGAACGGATCGCTCATGTATCTCGGCATCGACCTCGGCACCTCGGAAGTGAAGGTGCTGCTGCTTGCCCCGGACGGCACGGTGGTCGGCACCGCGGGCACGCCGTTCAGCGTGTCGCGGCCGCACCCGCGCTGGGCGGAACAGCATCCGGACGACTGGTGGCGCGGCACGCTCGCCGCGCTCGCGGCGCTGCGCGAGCGGCATCCGCACGCATTCGCGCAGGTGCGCGGGATCGGCCTGTCGGGCCAGATGCACGGCGCGGTGCTGCTCGGCCGCGACGACCGCGTGCTGCGCCCCGCGATCCTGTGGAACGACATGCGCAGCGCCGACGAATGCGCGCTGCTCACCGAACGCGCCCCCGATCTGCACGCGCTCGCCGGCAACCTGGCGATGCCCGGCTTCACCGCGCCGAAACTGCTGTGGGTCGCGAAGCACGAGCCCGACGTGTTCGCGGCAACCGCGTGCGTGCTGATGCCGAAGGACTACCTGCGTTTCCGTCTTACCGGCGCGAAGGTGTCCGACCCGTCCGACGCGGCCGGCACGCTGTGGCTCGACGTCGCGCGCCGCGACTGGTCCGACGCGCTGCTCGCCGCGTGCGACATGACGCGGGCGCAGATGCCGCGCATCGTCGAAGGCAACGCGCCGTCCGGCACGCTGCGCGCGGATCTCGCGCGCGAGCTCGGGCTGTCGGAGGCCGTCGTGGTGGCGGGCGGCGGCGGCGACAACGCGACCAGCGCGCTCGGCATCGGCGCGATCCACGCGGGCGACGGCTTCGTGTCGCTCGGCACGTCGGGCGTGCTGAGCGTGGTCGGCGACCGCTTCATGCCGAACTCCGCATCGGCCGTGCATGCGTTCTGCCATGCGATTCCCGATCGCTGGCAACTGATGAGCGTCGTGCTGTCGGCCGCGAGCTGCCTGCGCTGGGTCTGCAAGTTGACGGGCACGGACGAGCCGGCGCTGCTCGCCGAAATCGAGGCGCTCGACGCGGACGCGCTCGCGACGGCGCCGCTGTTCCTGCCCTACCTGTCCGGCGAACGCACGCCGCACAACGATCCTTACGCGCAGGGCGTGTTCTTCGGGATGACGCACGCGACCGAACGCGCGCACCTCGGCTACGCGGTGCTCGAAGGCGTGACGCTCGGCCTCGCGGACGGCCTCGACGCGCTGCATGCGGCCGGCGTCGAAACCGACCGCCTGTCGCTGATCGGCGGCGGCGCGCGCAGCGCGTTCTGGGCGCAGCTGATCGCCGATGCGCTGAACGTGCGCACGTGCCAGCACGGCGGCGGCGAAACCGGTGCGGCGCTCGGCGCCGCGCGCCTGGGCTGGCTCGCCGTCGGCGGCGATCCGCATGCCGTGCTGACCAAGCCGCCGGTGCGCGCCGAATACGCGCCGGACGCCGACCGTCATGCGCTGCTGCGCGAGCGCCTCGACGCATTCCGCGCGCTGTATCGCCACGTGCGCCCGCTTTACGAACCGTCGCGCGCGCGGCTCGCGTAAGCGGCGACGCGCAGCGGCCGGCGGCCGCGCATCCGGCATGCGTTACAGTGGATGCCGTTGCGCCGCCCGACGGCCGACCCCGATCCGAACCGAACCGAACCGCTATCGTGTCCAAGTCCTCAGAAAAACTCGATCTCGCCACGCGCGCCGCGTGGCTCTACTACGTCGCGGGCGACACGCAGAACGAAATCGCCGAGAAGCTGCAGGTGTCGCGCCCGGTCGCGCAGCGCCTCGTCGCGTTCGCGGTCGAGAAGAACCTGATCCGCGTGCGCGTCGATCATCAACTCGCCGATTGTCTCGACCTCGGCGCGCAGCTGTCGAAGCGCTACGGGCTCGCGATGTGCGAAGTCGTGCCCGTCGACGCCGACGCGCCCGAAGCGATCGACCGCAAGCTCGCGGTCGCCGGCGCGCAGGTGATGGAGCGCTACCTGAACGAGACGCGGCCGATGGTGATCGCCGTCAGCAGCGGCCGGACGCTGAAGGCCGCGGTCGCGCAGATCGCGCAGATCGAGCGGCCGCAGCACCGGCTCGTGTCGATGGTCGGCGCGATCGCGGCCGACGGCTCGTCGAACCGCTACGACGTCGCGCAGTACATCTCCGAGAAAACCGGCGGCAAGCACTTCCTGCTGCCCGCGCCGCTGTTCGCCGACAGCGACGCCGAGCGCGCGCAATGGTGCAATCACCGGCTGTACCGGATCGTCGACGCGCTGTCGGCGCAGGCCGATGTCGCGTTCGTCGGGATCGGCAACATCGGCCCGCACTGCCCGCTCTACGAGGACGGCTTCATCACCGAACAGGAACGCGACGAGATGACCGCGCTCGGCGCGGTGGCCGAACTGCTCGGCGTGCCGATCGATGCGCAGGGCAAGCTGGTCGACGTGTCGACCAGCGCGCGCGTGACGAGCGTCGCGCTCGACGCGCCGCCGAAGCGCCCGACGATCGCGTTCGCGGGCGGCCCGAAGAAGCGCGACGCCGTGATCGCCGCGCTGCGCGGCGGCTGGCTGTCGGGGCTCGTCACCGACGAGACCTGCGCGCGCGCGGCGCTCGAGGCGAAGGCGGCCTGACGCCGCCGCACGCTCACGCGGCCGCGCGCGGCGCCGGAAACGCGTGCCGGCGCGCGCGCCACGCACCGATCCACGCCGCCGCCAGCAGCGCGACGAGCACCCATGGAATCGCCCCTGCACCCGTCGCGCCGAGCAGCATCCCGCCCGCGATGCCGCCGCCCGCGATCGCCAGATTCCACACCGTCACGAGCATCGACTGCGCGACATCGGCCGCGTCTCCCGCCGCGTTCGCGGCAGCCGTCTGGAACAGCGTCGGCGCGCCGCCGAACGCGAGCCCCCAGAGCGCGACGCCCGCATACACGATCGTCATGCCGGACCCGGCGCCGAGCATCGCCGCCGCAAGCGCGAACAGCGCGATGCTCGCGAGCGTCAGCCGCCGCTGCGCGGCGCCGATCCATGCGCCCGTCAGCGCGATGCCGACCAGCGACGCGACGCCGAACACGAACAGCACCGCATCGACCTGCGCGCCCATCCGCACGCCCGCGAGGAACGGCGCGACGTACGTGTACAGCATGTTGTGCGCAAGCACGTACGCGAACATCACGACCAGCACCGGCCGCACGCCGGGCAGCGCGAACACGCGGCGCACCGGCGCGCGCGCGCCGGCCTGCTGCCCCGGAAAGTCGGGCACGCGCAGCCGGATCCAGCCGATCAGCGCGAGCGCCGCGACCGTGATGCCCGCGAACGCGACGCGCCAGCCGAACATCGCGCCGAGCGCGGTGCCGGCCGGAATGCCGATCGACATCGCGACCGGCGCGCCGAGCATCGCGACCGCGATCGCACGGCCGCGCAACGATGCGTCGACCATCCGGCTCGCGTAGCCCGCCAGCAGCGCCCACAGCAGCCCGGCCGACATGCCCGCGACGAAGCGCGCGGCGAGCGTGAGCGCGTAGTACGACGACGCGGCCGTCAGCGCGTTCGACACGACGAACCCGGCGAGCGCCGCGAGCAGCAGCCGGCGTCTGCGCATCGCGCGCGTCGCGGCGACGAGCGGAATCGCCGCGACGATCGAGCCGAGCGCATAGACGGTCACGAGCTGGCCGATCAGCGCCTCGGTCACGCGCAGGTCGACGCTCATCAACGGGAGGAGGCCCGCCGGCAACGCTTCGGTGAGGATCGTGATGAACCCGGCGGTCGCGAGCGCCAGCAGGTTCGCGACCGGCAAGCCTTCGTGCACCGGCGTGGACAATCCGGACGCCGGGTCGGCGATGCGGTCGGACACGCGATCGGAAACGGCTACGCACTCGCTCATGTCGCGCTCCGTTCGTCGACGCCGTACACCGCATCGCGCACGTCGGTGACGAAACGCCCGTGCATCCCTTCGTACAACGTATTGGTCAGCGCGACGACCGTCAGCCCGGCCGCGCGATCGACGAACCACGCATGCCCGTATGCACCGCCCCAGCGCCACGTGCCGACCGACTCCGGCGACTGAGCGGCCGCCGGATCGCGCAGCACCGAAAAACCCAGCCCGAAGCCGAATCCCGGCGCGTCCGGCAGGTCCTGCGCGCCCGGCTGCACACGCGCCATCTCGTCGATCCAGCGGCGCGCGAGCCAGCCGTCGCGGCCGGTGCGCAACGTCTCGAGCAGCGTCAGGCAGTCGCGCGCGGTGCCGACCATCCCCGCGCCGCCCGACGGCCACGCGGCCGCGTCGAACGCGCGCGCCGGCGCGAAGCGGATGCCGACCGTGCCGTCGTACACCGGCGCGAGATCGTCGTCGGCCATCCGCCGCGGCGCGCCCGGCGTGCTCACGTACGGCGTCGCGAAGCGCGCCGCATCGCGTGAGAAGAACGCGGTGTCCGTCATCCCGAGCGGCGTCGTGACGAGCGCGGCCACGGCGTCGGCGAGCGGCCTGCCGTCGACCGCCTCGATCAGCGCGCCGACCACGTCGGTCGCGAGCGAGTAATCCCACGACGTGCCGGGCGCGAACCGCAGCGGCACGCCTGCGATGCGCCGCACGTTCTCCGCGAGCGACAGGTCCGCGCGATCCATCCCGTCGGACACGCCGGCACGCGCATACGGGCCGTCGGCGTCGGCTTCGAGGAAGCGATAGCCGAGCCCGGCCGTATGTGACAGCAGATGACGCAACGTGATATCGGCCGGCGTGCCGTCGGCCAGCGTCGGCCGGAACGCGGGTAGCCAGCGCGCGACCGGCTCGTCGAGTTCGATGCGTGCCGCCGCGACCAGCCGCATCGCGGCGGCCGTCACGATCGGCTTCGATACCGACGCGAGCCGGAACAGCGTGTCCTCCCGCATCGGCGTGCCGGCCTCGCGATCGGCGAGACCGGCCGCGCGCGCGTAGCGAAGCTCGCCGTCGCGGGCGACCAGCACGACCGCGCCGACCACGCGCGCGTCGGCCAGCGCGCGGTCGAGCGCGGCATCGAGGCGCTCGGGCAGCGCGGCGTCCGGTTCGGTGCGGCGAGCGGAGACAGGCAGGGATGACATGGCGTGACCTCGAAGAAAGAAGGAACGCCCATCGTAGGGAACCGGCGCAAGAAGAAAAACCGGGTTAGAGTTCCGGACACTCCGGACGTCGATGTCCGCAATCGGGAACCTGCATGGAAAATCTTGGCGGTTTCGTCGTGTTCGTCCAG
The DNA here is from genome assembly GCF_053427615.1 of Burkholderia sp. AW33-5. NCBI lineage: Bacteria > Pseudomonadati > Pseudomonadota > Betaproteobacteria > Burkholderiales > Burkholderiaceae > Burkholderia > Burkholderia sp. AW33-5. The sequence goes on from NZ_JBSAXA010000005.1 coordinate 116,334, forward strand.
GTCGCGGAAACGCGCAGTTTCGTCGCGGCCGGCCGTGCGCTCGGGTTGTCGGCGTCCGCGATCGGCAAGCGCATCGCGCGGCTCGAGGCCCGGCTGAACGTGCGGCTCTTCCACCGCAGCACACGCAGCATCACGCTGACCGCGGAAGGCACGCGCTTCCTGGAACGCTGTCGGCGCGTGATCGCCGAGATCGACGCGGCGGAGCAGGAACTGACGCACAGCGCCGAAGCGCCGCGCGGGCGCTTGCGCGTGAGCCTGCCGACGATCGGCACGCTGCTGCTGCCGCTGCTCGCCGATTTCATGGCCGCGTATCCGGAAATCGAACTCGACATCGATTTCAGCGACCGCCTCGTCGACGTCGTCGACGAAGGCTTCGACGCGGTGCTGCGCACCGGGCGGCCGACGGATTCGCGACTGTCGTCGCGGCTGCTCGGCCATTTCCGGCAGCACCTCGTCGCGTCGCCCGGCTATCTCGAACGGCACGGCGCGCCGCGCACGCCGGCCGATCTCGCTCGGCATCGCGTGCCTGCCGGAATTCTTCGTGCGCGACGCGCTCGACGACGGCACGCTGCATGCAGTGCTCGACGAATACGTCGCGAGCCGCACGCCGATTTACGTCCTGTGGCCGTCGGGGCGACATCCGACGCCGAAACTGCGCGCCTTCGTCGATTACATGGTCGAGCACCTGCGCATCTGACCGCGCCCGGCCGTCACGCCGCCTTCGCGTGCGGGCTCAGCCGGCGCAACGCCTGCCCGTGTTCGTCGAACAGATGGCAGTGCTCGGCCTGCGCATGCACGTGCAGCGCCTCGCCGGTGCGGTACGTGTCGAGCGGCGGAATCCGCGCGATCAGCCCGTCCGGCGCGACGGCCGACTCCGCGTACAGATACGCGGCATCGCCGAGCGATTCGACGGCCATCGTCCGCGCGGGGACGCCGGTCGCCGCCTGCGCCACCATCAGATGCTCGGGCCGCACGCCGACGGTCACCGCCGCGCCGCGCTGCAGCCCGGCCGCGTCGACCGCGACGCGCTGCGTCTCGCCGCTGCCGAAGCGCACCAGCACGCCGGTCGCATCGGTCGACTCGACCGTGCCCGTCAGGAAATTCATCTTCGGCGAGCCGATGAAGCCCGCGACGAACTGGTTGGCCGGCGCGTGGTACAGCGCGTTCGGCGTGCCGACCTGCTGCACCGCGCCGCCCGACAGCACGACGATCTTGTCGGCGAGCGTCATCGCCTCGACCTGGTCGTGCGTCACGTAGATCATCGTCGTCTTCAGCTCGTCGTGCAGCCGCGCGAATTCCAGCCGCATCTTCACGCGCAGCGCCGCGTCGAGGTTCGACAACGGCTCGTCGAACAGGAACACCTTCGGCTTGCGCGTGATCGCGCGGCCGATCGCGACGCGCTGCCGCTGGCCGCCCGACAACTGCTTCGGCTTACGGTCGAGCAGGTGATCGATGTGCAGGATCTTCGCCGCCTGCTTCACCGCCTGGTCGATCTCGGGCTTCTTCGCGCCGGCGAGCTTCAGGCCGAACGCCATGTTGTCGTACAGCGTCATGTGCGGGTACAGCGCATACGACTGGAACACCATCGCGATGCCGCGCTTCGCGCTCGGCACGTCGTTGACCTTCGCGCCGTCGATCAGCAGGTCGCCGCTCGAGATGTCCTCGAGCCCGGCGATCATCCGCATCAGCGTGGATTTGCCGCAGCCGCTCGGCCCGACGAACACGACGAATTCGCCGTCGGCGATGTCGAGGTTCACGTTGCGCAGCACTTCGGTGTCGTCGTAGCGCTTCGCGATGTTGCGCAGGAGCACGCTTGCCATGATCTGTCTCCGTTCGTTCGTGATGCGCCGCGTTCGATGCGGCGCGATCGTTCGTGGTACTAATTCGGCAGCACGGCGCCGGTCGCCTGCCAGCGCGCGACGTAGCCGGGCAGCTCGTGCATGTCGTCGAATACGTGACGCGCGCCGATCCCGCGCAGCGCGTCGATCTGCGCGGCCGACGCATGCCCGCCGCCGATGAAGCCGAGCACGGTCATGCCGGCCGCGGCGGCCGCGGTGATGCCGGTCACGCTGTCCTCGACGACGAGGCATTGCGCGGGCACCGCGCCGAGCGCGCGTGCGGCCGCGAGATACACGTCGGGCGCGGGCTTCGGCCTGGCGACGGCATCCGCGCAGAACAGCCGGTCGCCGAAAAAGCGCGCGAGGCCGGTGCGGGTGAGCGCCGCCTCGACGTATGCGCGGTAGCTGTTGCTCGCGCATGCCGTCGTCAGACCGATCGCGGCGAGTGCCGTATCGATGCCGGCGACCATCGGCGCGTTGACCGCCGCCGCCTCGACCGCGCGGCGGATCGCGTCGACGTCGACCTCCGTCAGCGTGCGGCCGACCGCCTCGCTCGCGCCGGCCAGCACGCGCTCGATGCGCAGCCCGAGCAGCGGCATCACCGCCGGCCGCGCGTCGACGCCCGGCCAGCGCGCGTCCAGCTCGCGCACGATCACGTCGGCGGCGACGGCCTCGCTGTCGATCAGCACGCCGTCGCAATCGCAGATCAGCACGTTCACCCCGTGGCCGACCGCGCCTTTTCCGCCCGCGCCTTCGCCGGCCGCGCTCATTTGACCGCCCCGAACGTGAGCCCGCGCACGAGCTGCTTCTGCGACAGCCAGCCGACGATCAGGATCGGCGCGACGGCCAGCAGGGAAGCCGCGGACAGCTTCGCCCAGAACAGCCCCTCGGGGCTCGAGTACGACGCGATGAACACGGTCAGCGGCGCGGCGTTCGAGCTCGACAGGTTGATGCTCCAGAACGCCTCGTTCCACGACAGGATCACGAGCAGAAGCGCGGTGGACGCGAGACCCGGCAGCGCCATCGGCATCAGCAGGTAGACGATCTCCTGCCACGTCGACGCGCCGTCGATGCGCCCGGCTTCGAGGATGTCCTTCGGGATCTCGTTGAAATACGTGAAGGTCATCCAGACCGCGATCGGCAGGTTGATCAGCGTGTACACGATCACGAGGCCCGACACGGTATCGAGCAGCCCCGCGTTCTTCCACAGCAGGTAGATCGGCACGAGCACGCCGACCGACGGCATCATCTTGGTCGACAGCATCCACAGCAGCACCTTCTGCGTGCGGTGGTTCGGGAAGAACGCCATTGCATAAGCCGCAGGCACGGCGAGCAGCAGCGAAATCACCGTGACGCCAGCCGAGATCAGCACCGAATTCCACGCGAACGCGAAGTAGTTGCTGCGCGCGAACACCTCGCGGAAGCTGTCGAGCGTCGGCATGAAGAACAGCGACGACGCGTATGCCTGCTGCTCGGTCTTGAACGCGGTGATCGCCATCCAGAAGATCGGGAAGAACAGCAGCAGCGCGAGCAGCCACGCGAGCGCGCCGGGCAGCGCACGCCGCACGAGGGCGAACGCGGCCGGCGCGCGCCGGCCTTCGAGAGTCAGGTCGCTCATTTCTCGTACTCCCCCTTCAGGTTGCGCGCGAGCATCCGCACCAGGAAGAACGACACGACGTTCGCGACCACGACGGCGATGATCCCGCCCGCGGATGCGAGGCCGACGTCGAACTGCTGCAGGCCGAGCGCATAGATCAGGTACGACAGGTTGGTCGTCGCGTTGCCGGGGCCGCCGCCCGTCGTCGTGTAGATCTCCGCGAAGATCGACAGCAGGAAGATCGTCTCCATCATCACGACCACGGCGATCGCGCGCTTCAGGTGCGGCAGCGTGATGTAGAAGAACATCGCGATCGCGCCCGCGCCGTCGATGCGCGCGGCTTCCTTCTGTTCCTGGTCGAGCGACTGGATCGCGGTGAACAGGATCAGGAACGCGAACGGCAGCCACTGCCACGCGACGATGATGATCACGGCGGTGAGCGGGTAGTCGGCGAACCAGTCGATCGGCGTCATCCCGAGCGCGCGCATCGCGTTCGCGACGAGCCCGTACACCGGATGCAGGATCATGTTCTTCCAGATCAGCGCGGCGACCGTCGGCATCACGAAGAACGGCGCGATCACGAGCAGGCGCGCCACGCCCTGCCCGTAGAACTTGCGGTCGAACAGCACGGCCATCAGCACGCCGCCGACCACGGTGATCGCGAGCACCGCGCCGATCAGCACGAGCGTGTGCCAGATCGCGGGCAGGAACGACGGATCGGTCGCGAGGAAGCGGTAGTTGTCGAACCCGGCAAAGCCCTTCACGTCCGGGTTCAGCAGGTTGTAGCGCGAGAACGAATACCAGATCGTCATCGCGAGCGGGATCGACATCCACAGCAGCAGCACCGCGACGGACGGCGACACGAGCCAGCTGGCGCCGCCGCGCGCGCGGCGCGGCGCGCCCGGCGGCGACGACGCGTCGCCGACCGACGGCGCGTGGCTCAAGGGAAGACGCAAATGACGCATGATCGGAGTCCCTCCGGTTGAGGCGCGGGCGCGAACGGCCGCCCGGCCTGTCTGCTTCAGCGACGTGCACCGTGCGCGGCGGCGCGCACGGTGCGGGCCGCGTTACTTCTTGTAGCCGGCCTGACGCACCGCGCGATCGGCGGCGGCCTGCCCGGCGGCGAGCGCCTGGTCGACCGTCATCTGGCCGGCCACCGCACCGGCGATCGCCTGTCCGACCACCGTACCGAACGACTGGAATTCAGGAATCCCGACATACTGCACGCCCGTGTACGGCACCTTCTTCAGCGACGGATCGTTCGGGTCGGCCGTCTCGATCGCCTTCAGCACGAAGTCCGAGAACGGCGCGGCGGCCTTGTACTCGGGGCGCTGGTAGGTCGACGCGCGCGTGCCCGGCGGCACCGACGCCCAGCCTTCGTCCTTGCCGGCCATCTCGATGTACTGCTTCGACGTCGCCCACGCGATGAACTTGCGCGCGGCGTCCTGCTGCTTCGACGTCTTCGGCACGGCCAGCGCCCATGCCCACAGCCAGTGCGAGCCCTTCGGCGTGGCGGCGACCGGCGCGGCCGCGAAGCCGATCTTGTCGGCGACCTGCGACTGCTGTTTGTTATAGAGCATCCCGGCCGCGACCGTCGCATCGATCCACATCGCGCACTTGCCCGATGCGGTCAGGGTCAGGTTCTCGTTGAAGCCGTTCGAGCTTGCTCCCGGCGGGCCGTCTTTCTTCAGCAGGTTCACGTAGAAATTGATCGCCTTCTTCCATTCCGGCGACGTCAGCTGCGCGTTCCAGTTCTCGTCGAACCAGCGCCCGCCGAACGTGTTCACGACCGTCGACACGTACGCCATGTTCTCGCCCCATCCGGCCTTGCCGCGCAGGCAGATGCCGTAGGTGCCCTTCGCCTTGTCGGTGAGCTTGTCCGCGAATTCGGCGATCTGGTCGTAGGTCGGCTGGTCGGGCATCTTCAGCCCCTTCGCCGCGAACAGGTCCTTGCGGTAGAACGTCATCGAGCTTTCGACGTAGAACGGCAGCGCATACAGCTGACCGTTGTACGACAGGCTGTCGCGCGCCGTCTTCACGATGTCGTTCAGGTCGTAGTCGGCGGGCAGGCCCGTCATCGGCGCGAGCCAGCCGCGCTTGCCCCACTGCGGCGTCTCGTACGTGCCGATCGCCATCACGTCGAACTGGCCGCTGCCGGTCGTGATGTCGGTCGTCGCGCGCTGGCGCAGCACGTTTTCCTCGAGGATCACCCAGTTCAGCTTGATGTCCGGGTTCGCCTTCTCGAACGCCGGCGACAGCTTCTTCAACTCGATCATGTCCGGGTTGTTCAGCGTCGCGATCGTCAGCGTGCCGGCGGACGCCGCGCACGCGGCCGTCGCGAGCGCGGCTCCGGCGAAGCAGCGTGCGGCGGCATCGAGCATCTTTCGTTGCATGGCATGTCTCCTGTGATTGTTCGAACTGTCGTCGGTGTTGCGTATTGCGCGTTTCGTATTGCCTCGCTTCCTTCGCGGCCCGTCACGCCGGCCGCTGCATCCCGCACGCGCGCGCATAGTGCGCGATCACGTCGCGTATCCGGTGGCGCACCCATGCGCGCGGCTCTCTCGCGAGGCCGCCCGCGCGGCACGCGGCGTACACGTCCGGCAGCCACTGCGCGACGAGCGTCTCGGGCACGGGCTGCCGCGCAAGGTTGTCGAACAACTGCTCGACCGCCGCCGCGACGGCCGGCTGCAGCCAGTAATAGCGGATCCGGTCGCTGTAGCTGAACTGGCGCGCGAGCCGCTGCTCGGTTTCGTCGCCGCGGTAATACGGCGCCCAGTGCTCGGGCTGCGCGCGCATCGCGGCGTCGACGACGTCGCGCAACCGCGAGCGCTGCGCGACGTCGTCGATCAGCGCGTCCTCGATGAAGGTGAGCGCGAACAGCGCCTCGCGCAACGCGAAGGTCAGCGCGGGCCCGACCTTCAGCACCGCGAAGTGGTCGCGCACGAGCGCGGCGAGCGCGCCTTCGGTCTGGTAGTCGGTCGAATGCGCTTCGAACACGAGGCGCGGCGTGCGCAGGATGCTCGCGCCGAGCGACGCGGCCTTCGCGCTGTCGTAGTCGAGCACGTGGCGATCGTCGAAATCGACGCCCGGCTGCGCGACGATCGCGACCACGCGCGTCCATGCGTCGTCGAGCCCGGCCGCCTCGAATGCGCTGCGATGCGCGTCCAGCGTCGCGGCGATGCTGTCGCTGCGCGTGACCGCGATCCGCGCGATCGCATCGCCGCCCGTATCGCCAGCCACTTCGCCGCCCGGCGTCGGCACCTCGGTGCCGATCACGTACACGGGCGCGACGCCGGCGCGCGCCGCCGCGTCTTCGGCCGCGCGGCACAGCTCGGCCGCGCGGGCGGCGATGGTCCGGTCGTCGAGCCGCGCCGGATCGTCCGCGCACGCCATGCTCGCGTCGAGGTGGATCTTCTCGAAACCGGCTTCGACGTATGCGGCGACCATCGCGGCCGCTTCGCGCATCGCATCGGCCGCGCGGCGGTGCCGCCACGGGTTCGGGCCCAGATGGTCGCCGCCGAGCACCAGCGCCGACGGCGCGAGCCCGCAGCGCTGCGCGATCGCATCGACGTCGCGCCGGAAATCGGCGGGCGTCATGCCCGTGTAGCCGCCGAGATGGTTCACCTGGTTGCAGGTCGCCTCGATCAGGAGCGGCGAGCCGTCCGCGCGCGCGGCCTCGCACGCGGCCTCCAGCACGAGCCGGTGCGCGCTGCAGACCGAATAGATGCCGCGCTGCGCATCCGCGCGGTTCGCGTCGAAGATCATCCGCAGCACGGTGTCGGCGTGCGCGTTGCGCGGGCGTTCGGCGACGGGGGTCAGGCCGGACATGCGACACCTCGTTCGGTCAGGAAGCGGTCGATTTCTGTCGCGCTGCTGTTGCCCTCCATCGGGCCGCGCCGCGTGACCGCGATCGCGCCGGCCGCGTTCGCGCGGCGCAGCGCGACGTCGACCGGCAGGCCGGCGACGAGGCTCGCGACCAACGTGCCGCCGAAGCAGTCGCCGGCGCCGGTCGGGTCGAGTTCGTCGACCGGCCAGGCCGGCACGTCCACACGGCTCGCACGGTCGAACGCGGCGCTGCCGGCCGCGCCGCGCTTGAGCACGACGCGCTCGAGCAGCGGATGCGTCGCGAGCAGCCCCGCGATCGCGCGCTCGGCAGGTTGCGGCCCGCAGAAGAACGGCAGGTCGGCTTCGCTCGGCAGAAACAGATGACACGCGGCGAGCATCGCGTCGAGCGCCGCGCGCATCGGACGGAAGCTGAGCATCTCGGGCCGCACGTTCGGGTCGAACGACACCTTCGCGCCGACGCGCGCCGCTTCGATCACGCCGCGCTGGACCGCCGCGATCGCCGATTCGCTCGTCAGCGACGAGCCCATCACGTGGAAGTAGCGGCAGCCGTCGAACATCGCGGAGTCGACGTCGGATGCATCGACGCACGCGGCCGCGCTGGTCGACAGGCTGAACACGAAGCTGCGCGAACCGTCGTCGCGATACGCGACGAACGCAGTGCCGGTGGGACGCGCGACACGACGAATGCGCGCGACGTCGACGCCGTCCCGCTCGAGCCGCGCGACGATCGCGTCGCCAAACACATCGCGCCCGACGCAGCCCGCATACGCGACGCGCGCGCCGAGCCGCGCGGCCTGGTCGGCGAAGATCGCCGGCGCGCCGCTCGGAAACGGCCCCGCGAACAGGCCCGGCGTGTCCAAGCCCTGGCCGCGCTCGGCGGCGACGAATTCGGCCAGCAGTTCGCCGGCGACGACGATCTCGGCCATCATGCGTGCCCTCGTGCGGCGGCGGCCGCGCGCGGCGCGGACGCCCGGGTTGCGCGTGCGAGCGGCGCCATGTCAGCTCATCCAGTTGCCGCCGTCGACGTTCAGCGTCTGGGCGGTGATGTAGTCGGCGTCGGCCGACGCGAGGAACAGCGCGGCGCCGGTCAGGTCGCCCGGCACGCCCATCCGGCCGAGCGGCACGGCTTCGCCCACGAGCCGCTTCTTCTCGCCGAGCGGCCGGTTCTCGTAGCGCGCGAACAGCGCATCGACCTGCTCCCACATCGGCGTGTCGACCACGCCCGGCGCGATGCCGTTCACGTTGATCCGGTGCGGCGCGAGCGCGAGCGCGGCCGACTGCGTGTAGCTGATCACCGCGGCCTTGGTCGCGCAGTAGTGCGAAACGAGCGCCTCGCCGCGACGCCCCGCCTGCGACGACATGTTGACGATCTTGCCGCCGCGGCCCTGCTCGACCATCCGCTGCGCGACGGCCTGCATCAGGAAGAACAGCCCTTTCACGTTGACCGCGAACAGCCGGTCGAACACGTCCCAGGATTCGTCGAGGATCGGGCGCATGTCGAACAGCGCCGCGTTGTTGAACAGGATGTCGACGCCGCCGAAGCGCTCGACGGCGGTCGCGACGATGCGCTCGATATCGTCGCGGCGCGTGACGTCCGCGGTGACGGCCACCGCGCGGCCGGAGTTTGCCTCGATCAGCCGTGCGAGCGAACCGCCCGCGGGCTTCACGTCGACCAGCACGCAGCGCGCGCCCTCGTCCAGATAGCGTTGCGCGACCGCTTCGCCGATGCCGCTTGCCGCGCCCGTCAGGATCGCGACCTTGTCTTCCAGTCTCACTGGTTGTCTCCGGTTCGTTCTGCTGTGCGAAGGCAGCGAGGTGAGCGAACGCTCGCCGACCGATCAATTGCTCTGTTGTTGGTCGAATGATCGGATACGCGATTCACGCTGTCAAGGCGGCACGGCGGCTTTCGATGATGCGCTGCGGCACGATCGCGCCGCGCGTCGCGTGGAAAACCGCGCGCGGCAAGGCGCGGCGCGCTGGGTGCGGCGCGGCTGAAACGGCGATGAAGGGGACGGAGCCGGTGCGCGGGGCGGAATTCGGGCTGCACGACGAGAAGATACGTTATATCATCGCGATACTTCGTTTCATTGCCTGCTTCACGCCATGGCCACCTCATCGCCTATCGACGCCCGGCTGTCCCGGGCCGACGCATTCGCCGCCGAGCACGGGCTCGCGTGGACGCCGCTGCGCCGCCAGGTCTACGAACGCGTGCTGGCCGCGCAGCGCCCGATCGGCGCGTACGACCTGCTCGCCGAGCTCGAGCCGCAGCGCGGCCGCGTGCCGCCGACGACCGTCTATCGCGCGCTGGATTTCCTCGTCGAGCACGGCTTCATCCACCGGATCGAATCGAAGAACGCGTTCTTCGCGTGCTGCGAGATCGGCGTGCCGCACGAAGGCCAGTTCCTGATCTGCGACTCGTGCGGCGAGACCGTCGAGATTCCGGGCAGCGACCTCGCGAAACAGCTGTCCGCGAGCGCGCCCGCGCATGGGTTCGAAGTCCACCACCAGGTCGTCGAGCTGAACGGCCTGTGCGGGCACTGCAAGGGCAAGCCCGCGCAACGCTGACACCGCACACGCGCGGCGCACGCGCCGCCCCTTCCAACGAGGAGTTTCATGTCCATTGCCCTGAAGCGCGCGCCGCGGCGCGCCTTGCCGCTTGCCCGTCTGTTCGCCGCCGCAGCCGCCGCGCTGTCGATCGCCGCACCCGCCTTCGCGCAGGCCGCAACCGTCAACGTCGTCGCCGCCGAGAATTTCTATGGCGACGTCGCATCGCAGATCGGCGGCCGCCACGTCGCGGTGACCAGCATCCTCAGCAATCCCGATCAGGATCCGCACCTGTTCGAAGCGAGCCCGAAGACCGCGCGCGCGCTGCAGCACGCGCAGGTCGTGATCTACAACGGCGCGGACTACGATCCGTGGATGGGCAAGCTGCTCGGCGCGTCGAAGCAGGCGAAGCGCGCGACGATCGTCGTCGCGGATCTCGTCGGCAAGAAGGCCGGCGACAACCCGCACCTGTGGTACGACCCGGCGACCATGCCGGCCGCCGCGCGCGCGATCGCGGCCGAGCTGGGCCGCGCCGATCCGGCGAACAAGGCCGACTACGACGCGAACCTGCAGAAGTTCGTCGCGTCGCTGAAGCCCGTCGACGACAAGGTCGCCGCGCTGCGCGCGCAATACAAGGGCGTGCCGGTGACGGCCACCGAGCCTGTGTTCGGCTACATGTCCGACGCGATCGGCCTCGACATGCGCAACCAGCGCTTCCAGCTCGCGACGATGAACGACACCGAAGCCAGCGCGCAGGACGTCGCCGCGTTCGAGAACGACCTGCGCAAGAAGCAGGTGCGCGTGCTGATCTACAACAGCCAGGCCGAAGCGCCGATGACCAAGCGCCTGCTGAAGATCGCGCGCGACAGCGGCGTGCCGGGCGTGAGCGTCACCGAGACGCAGCCGGCCGGCAAGACCTTCCAGCAATGGATGGCCGGCCAGCTCGACGCGCTCGCCGCCGCGCTGGCCGCCAGCAAGAAATGACTTACGCAACGCCATGACCGACACTCCCCACGCACTCGCACTCGATCGCGTCACGCTCGAACTGGGCGGACGCACGATCCTTCGCGACGTGAGTTTCTCGATCGAACCCGGCGAATTCGTCGGCGTGCTCGGGCCGAACGGCGCCGGCAAGACGACGCTGATGCGCGCGGTGCTCGGTCTCGTGCCCGTCGCGGGCGGCACGCTGTCGGTCGGCGGCGTGCCGGTCGCGCGCGGCAACGCGTCGATCGGCTACATGCCGCAGATCAGGAGCGGCCTCGCGAATCGCCGGATGCGCGGCTACGACTTCGTCGCGATGGCCGCCGACGGCCACCGCTGGGGGCTGCCGCACACGAACGCCGCGACGCGGCGCGACGTCGACCGCGTGCTCGACCTCGTCGGCGGCCGGACGCTCGCGCGCCGGCCGCTGTCGGAGCTGTCGGGCGGCGAGCGGCAGCGCCTGCTGCTGGCGCAGTGCCTGCTCGGCAACCCGAAGCTGCTGCTGCTCGACGAACCGCTGATCAGCCTCGACCCGAACCACCAGCGCGGCGTCGTCGAACTCGTGCGCAAGGTGCAGCGCGAACTCGGCATCACCGTGCTGTTTTCCGCGCACGAACTGAATCCGCTCCTGAACGCGCTCGACCGCGTGCTGTATCTCGGCAACGGCGTCGCGGCGCTCGGCACCGTCGACGAGGTCATCACCAAGCCCGTGCTGTCGCGGCTCTACGGCTCGCCGATCGACGTGATGCGCGTGAACGGCAAGATCTTCGTGATGTCGGGCGACGTCGAAATCGAAAAGCACGATCACGAACACGAAGACGACGACGGCCACTCGCACGGCGGTGGCGGCGGCCACGACCATCACCACCACGGACACGCTCATCCGGGGCATTCGCACGATGTTTGAATACGACTTCATGATCAACGCGTTCGCCGCGTCGGGGATCGTCGCGGTGCTCGCGGGCATCGTCGGCTACTTCCTGGTGCTGCGCGGACAAACCTTCGCCGGCCACGCGCTGTCGCACGTCGGCTTCACCGGCGCGACGGGCGCGGTGCTGCTCGGCATTTCGCCGATCTGGGGGATGGTCGGCTTCACGCTCGCGGCCGGCATCGGCATGGGCGCGCTCGGCGAACGGCTCGCGGGCCGCGACGTCGCGATCGGCGTGATCCTGTCGGGCGCGCTCGGGTTCGGCCTGCTGTTCCTGCACTTCTACACGTCGTTCGCGACGCAGGTCACCGCACTGCTGTTCGGCAACGTGCTCGCGGTCAGCCACGACACGCTCGCGGTGCTGGCCGGCATCGGCGCGGTGAGCCTCGTCGCGCTCGCGCTGATCGCGCGGCCGCTGCTGTTCGCGTCGCTGCAGCCCGAACTGGCCGAAGCCAAGGGCGTGTCGCTGCGCACGGTGTCGATGCTGTTCCTCGCGGTGTGCGCGCTCGCGGTGGCCGCGGCGACGCAGATCGTCGGCGTGCTGCTCGTGTTCACGCTGCTGGTCGGGCCGGCCGCGGCCGCGCAGAACGTGTCGACGCGGCTGTCGACCGGCGTGCTGCTCGCCGCGCTGTTCGCGCTGTTCGAAGCGTGGGCCGGGATCGCGCTCGCATATCACACCGACTGGCCGACGAGCTTCTGGATCACCGCGCTGTCCGCGCTCGTGTATGGCGCGAGCCTGTTGCGGCGACGCACATGACGTTCAGCCGGTTCTCGGCATGCCTCGCAACCGTGCCTGTCGGCGCACCCAATATTTTCGGACCAATCCGATCGCGCGCGCCACATCGACCATGGCAGGATGTTCAGCCCCCACTCCGGCTGAGCCATACCTGCCATGCTCGAATGCACATTCGATCTGAACGATCAGGACATGAGTCGTCTGCAATGCGGCGCCATGTCCTTTCCAGCCTTTTCGGGCAGCGCGCGTCACCGCAATCGCCGCTCGTCGTCGTGCCTCGTCGGTGAAGGCGCCATTCCGCCAGGCCGCTACTACATCGTCGATCGGCCAACCGGCGGCATGCTGGGCCCGCTGCGAGAACTCTTCAGCGACAAGAGAGACTGGTTTGCGCTCTACGCCGCCGACGACAGCATCGACGACTACGTACTTTGCGACGACGTCCGACGCGGAAGTTTTCGCCTTCACCCAAAAGGCGTACGGGGAATCAGCAGGGGATGCGTGACCATCGAATCGACGATCGATTACGCGCGACTGAAGGACTTGCTGACCGCGCAGAAGCCCATTCCGATCCCGGGCTCCTCCGTGCGGGCATACGGCACGATTACCGTCAAATGAAGCGAATCGTGTACCGAGCCGCAGTCACCGCGTGGGTACTCGTGGCATCCGTGTCACTTGCGAGGCTATGCCTCACTCACGCGTCGTTCGCACTACCGATACCCGATCGCGCGTGGGTTTGGCTCTTCACGCATGTTCCCGGGTTCTGGGACGGCGAGGCGGGCGATGATCTCGTCATCGTCGTGCATTTGCTGATAGCGCTTGCGATGGTGATACCGGCGACATGGCTCGCCTTGCGCCTGCTGCGAAAGTCGAAGCGCCACGCCACTCGCTGATGCGGGATAGCGTGGCCGGTTCGCCGCACTAACGTGACAACACCCGCGCATGATGCGCGACGTGATCGGCGATGAACGTCGAGATGAAGTAGTAACCGTGATCGTAGCCCGCATGACGGCGCAGCGTCAGCGGCTGGCCGGCCTTCGCGCACGCGGCTTCGAAGACGTCGGGGTTCAGCTGGTTCGCGAGGAACTGGTCGGCCAAGCCCTGATCGACGAGGATGCCGTCCGCGAACTTCGGCGCATCCGCGCGCGCGACGAGTTCGCTCGCGTCGTGCTGCTTCCACGCTTCGCGATCATCGCCGAGGTACCCCGAGAACGCCTTTTCGCCCCACGGGCAACGCGTCGGCGCGGCAATCGGCGCAAACGCCGACACCGACCGGTACAAATCGGGGTGACGCAGCGCGAGCGTCAGCGCGCCGTGCCCGCCCATCGAGTGGCCGAAGATCCCGAGCCGCGCGCCGTCGATCGGCAGCTCGGCCGCGACGAGCTCGCGCAGCTCGCCCGTCACGTACGACTCCATCCGGTAATGCGTCGACCACGGCGCTTGCGTCGCGTCGACATAGAAGCCCGCGCCGACGCCGAAATCCCACGCATCGGCCTCGCCCGGCACGCCCGCGCCGCGCGGGCTCGTATCGGGCATCACGAGCGCGAGGCCGTGCTGCGCCGCGTACTGCTGCGCGCCGCCCTTGATCGCAAACGTCTCCTCGGTGCACGTGAGCCCCGCGAGATAGAACAGCCCCGGCACGCGACCGTGCGCCGCTTGCGGCGGCAGATACACCGAGAACTTCATCGGCAGGCCGATCGCCTTCGAATCGTGGCGATAGAAGCGTTGCTCGCCACCGTGGCAAGCATGCGAAGAAACGAGTTCGAGCATGGGGTTCCCTTCCGTTCAATACAGCACGATCGGGCGAATCGATTCGCCCTTCTTCATCGGGTCGGCGGCGCCGTGGAGCGTCTCGAGCGGCAGCGCGTGCGTGATCAGGTCGAGCCGCGCCGCGCGACACGGCGATACCGTGGCGTGCCCGTCATGATCCCCGATCCCGCCGCCCGTCGCGTGCGGGAAACAGCCGCCGGCTTGCCGCGACGCGTCACCGCTGTCGCGACAGGACACGTGCCCGAGTTTAAACGCCGGTCGTGAACCACGCATCCGTTCGCGCATACAGATCGACGAAACGCGCGTGGCGTGCGGCCAGCGCGCGATCGTCGTGCGGTGCGGCGACCGGCGACGCGGTCGGCGCCAGCGTGCGCAGCGCGTCGTCGCGCCAGTGTCCGATCGCGACGCCCGCGAGCAGCGCGGCACCGCGCGTCGCGGCATTCGGGCAATCGACCGCGTCGAGCGACGCGCCGAGCGCATCCGCGAGCAACTGGCGCCAGCGCGGATCGACCGAGCCGCCACCGGCGAGGCGCAACGTCGTCACCGGATCGGCCCGATTCGCATCGCGGATCGCATCGAGCCCCGCGCGCAACGCGAACGCGACGCCCTCGAACGCGGCGCGCATCATCGCGCCGCGCGTGTCGCCGAGGCCGAGACCGAGCCAGCCGCCGCGCGCGTCGGGATTCATCCACGGCGAACGCTCGCCCGTCAGGTATGGCAGGAAGCAGAGCCGCGCCGACGCCGGCTGCGCGAACGCGTCGTCGTACGCATCCGGCCAGCCCGGATAGCCGAGCCAGCCGCGCACGGCTTCGAGCGCGAGCCCGACGTTCTGCATCGCGGCCATCGTGTAATAGCCGCCGCCAGCCGCCGTGCGATAACGGTGCAGCCCGCGCCCCGTGCGGGCGGCAACGCATCCGCGAGCACGACGATCTGGCCGCCGCTGCCGGTGGTCAGCAGCGCGTCGCCCGCCGCGACGAGCCCGCTGCCGAGCGCCGCGCACGCGGTATCGGCCGCCCCCGTCGCGAGCGGCACGCCGGCCGGCAGCCCGAGTGCCGCCGCCGCCTTCGCATCGAGCACGCCGCAGCGCGCACCCGACGCCCGCACCGATGCGAACCGGTCGACGGGCAAGCCGAGCGCGTCGATCAGCGCCGTGTCCCACGCGCCGTCCGGCGTCGCGAGCGCGGTCGCGCATGCGTCGCTCGGATCGGCCGCGACCTCGCCGCCCAGCGCGACGCGCAGCCAGTCTTTCGGCTGCACGGCCCAGCGTGCGTCCCGCAACGCCTGCGGTTCGTGTGCGGCCACCCAGCGCAACAGGGGGCCCGCCATGCCGGGCGCGACGGGATTCGGCGCGCCCGGCCAGTCGGCCGCGTCCGCTTCGCGCGCCGCGCGCGTATCGGGCCACAACAGCGCGGGCCGCACCGGCTGCCCGGCCGCATCGATCAGCACGACGCCGTGCATCTGGCCGGAGAAGCCGATCGCCGCGACCTGCGCGCGCTCGTCGGCCGGCAATCGCGCAGCGGCGCGCACGAGCGCCTGCCACCACACGTCGGGGGTGATTTCAGCCCAGCCGGGCTGCGGCGACGACAACTCATAGGGTTCGCTCGCAACCGCGCGCTCGACGCCATCGGCATCGAGCGTGACGAGTTTGACGGAGCCGGTACCGAGGTCGATTCCGAGCAGGCGCATGACGGGTTGGCGTATTCGAATAAACAGATATCGATGATAGCGGGATCGCGACATGCGGCCCGATTTGCGCGGCGATTTTGACGCGCTGGCGACGCGATAGAACGAAGCCGCGCACGACCGGTTTCACCCGGCTGCACATGGCGTGCCAAAACGGCCGCCAGCGGGTTAACCCGGCGCGATTTTCCGCCGGTCGTTTTTTCCACTATGCCGCGGTCGCGATACACACCATAAAGCCGCCGATATTTGACATGGGGGCCTGCACTATTTTGAAGGGCTATAAAACCGGGGAACCTCACTCCAGCGGCGTTTCCCGATGATCGACACCCTGTTTCATGCCGAAATGGCATATCGAACCAGCAAAGAACGGAATAGAACCCAGCGCTCTTGTTGCGATGTTCCATTCCGCATAACTTCGTATCACCCCGAAAACAAGATCATGGAGTGAGACAGATGCAATCGAACACGGTCCATCCGTGCGATGAGGTGCTGCCGACCGGCAAGCTTGTAACGCTTGGTCTCCAGCACGTCCTCGTCATGTACGCCGGCGCCGTCGCCGTGCCGCTTATCGTCGGCGGCGCGCTGAAGCTGCCGAAAGACCAGATCGCGTTCCTGATCAGCGCCGATCTGTTTTCGTGCGGCATCGCCACGCTGATCCAGACGCTCGGCCTGTGGATCTTCGGGATCCGCCTGCCCGTCATAATGGGCTGCACGTTCGCGGCCGTCGGCCCGATGATCGCGATCGGCACCAACCCCGGCCTCGGCATTCTCGACATCTTCGGCTCGACCATCGCGGCCGGCATCATCGGCATCGTGCTCGCGCCGATGATCGGCAAGCTGTTGCGGTTCTTCCCGCCGGTCGTCGTCGGCACCGTGATCGCGGTGATCGGGCTGTCGCTGATGGAAGTCGGGATCAACTGGGCGGCGGGCGGCGTCGGCAATCCGGAATACGGCAGCCCCGTCTACCTCGGCCTGTCGCTGCTCGTGCTCACGCTGATCCTGCTGATCAACAAGTTCGGCCGCGGCTTCCTTGCGAACATCTCGGTGCTGCTCGGCATCGTCGCCGGCTTCGTGATCGCGTTCGCGATCGGCCGCGTGAATACCGACGGCGTCGCGCACGCACCGTGGGTCGGCTTCGTGATGCCGTTCCACTTCGGCCTGCCGCACTTCGACCCGCTGTCGATCGCGACGATGGTCACGGTGATGTTCGTCACGTTCATCGAATCGACCGGCATGTTCCTCGCGGTCGGCGACATGGTCGATCGTCCGGTCAACCAGGAGCGCCTCGTGCGCGGCCTGCGCGTCGACGGCCTCGGTACGCTGATCGGCGGCATCTTCAACTCGTTTCCGCATACGTCGTTCTCGCAGAACGTCGGCCTGATCGGCGTGACGGGCGTGAAGAGCCGGTACGTCTGCGCGACGGGCGGCGTGATCCTGGTGCTGCTCGGCCTGTTCCCGAAGATGGCGCAGGTCGTCGCCTCGGTGCCGCCGTTCGTGCTCGGCGGCGCGGGCATCGTGATGTTCGGGATGGTGGCCGCGAACGGCATCAAGGTGCTGTCGAAGGTCGACTTCGTGAACAACTCGCACAACCTGTTCATCGTCGCCGTGAGCGTCGGGATGGGCCTCGTGCCGGTCGTGTCACCGCACTTCTTCTCGAAGCTGCCGCCCGCGCTCGCACCGATCCTGCACAGCGGCATCCTGCTTGCGTCCGCCTCCGCCGTGATCCTGAACATCGTGTTCAACGGCGTGAAGGGCGAGAAGGATGCACGTTGCGAAATCCGCCGCGCAGGGCACGACTTCGACGGACGCCCGGCCGACGCGCATCACTGATCGATCCGCACCGGATGCGCCAGGGCATGGCGCGATACGGTAGAGGAAAAACGCCACGGCTTGCCGTGGCGTTTTGCTTTGTGGCGAGTTGATTGGGCGACGATAGCGGTGGCGCCGGCGGTGGCGGCGATGACGATCCACGGTCGCGGCTTACCCAAACCGGTCGCAAAAAAAAAACCACGGACTTTCGTCCGTGGCGTCGTCGCATCCCGGAGACCGAGACTTCAGCGAACCGGAGCGGTCGCCCGCCCCTGTCCGCCTTCGTGCTTACCCGTTCGTCGCCGCTGCCGACGCAGGCGCCGGTGCGGCCGCCTTGTCGTAGTCGACCGTTTCGTCCGGTGCACGCGGCGTCTCGCCGGCGCGCTGGATCCAGCCGCCGCCCAATGCGCGGTACAGCGTGACCAGGTTCGTCCAGCGTGCCAGACGTGCGCTGATCAGCGACTGCTGCGCCGAGTACAGGTCGGTCTGCGCGGTCAGCACCGACAGATAGCTGTCGACACCGTTCTTGTAGCGCAGGTCCGACAGGTCGAAGCGTCGCTGCTGCGCGTGCTCGTTGCGCTCGAGCGCTGCGATCTGCTGATCGTACGTGCCGCGTGCGGCCAGCCCGTCCGACACTTCCCGGAACGCCGACTGGATCGCCTTCTCGTAGTTGGCGATCTCGATGCGCTTCTGCACGTTCGCGAGGTTCAGGTTCGCGATGTTCTGCCCGCCTTCGAAGATCGGCATCGTGATCTGCGGCGCGAACGACCACGCCGCCGTGCCGGCCTTGAACAGCCCGCCGAGCGTCGGGCTGCCGGTGCCGAACGCACCCGTCAGCGAGATGCGCGGGAAGAACGCCGCGCGTGCCGCGCCGATGTTCGCGTTCGCGGCCAGCAGCGTCTGCTCGGCCTGCATCACGTCCGGACGACGCGTCAGCAGGTCGGACGGCAGACCGGCCGGCACGTCCGTCAGCAGGTTCTGCGCGTCGAGCGGCATGCCGGGCGGCAGGTCGTCCGGCAGCGGCTCGCCGATCAACAGCACCAGCCCGTTCAGCGCCTGCGCACGCGCACGCGCCTGCGCCTGCTGGTTCGCGAGCGCCGTCTCGACGACCGTCTGCGCCTGACGCAGCTCGAGCTCGGAGCCCGTGCCGTTGTCGAACTGCAGCTTCGTCAGGTCGTACGACGCCTGTGCCGTCTTCAGCGTGTTTTCCGTGACCTGCAGCAGGTCGTCGGTGGACAGCAGCGTCAGATACTGGTCCGCGACCTGCGACACGAGCGAGATCTCGGTCGCCTGCCGCGCATACGACGTCGACAGGTACTGCGCGAGCGCCTGGTCCTTCAGGCTCTGCACGCGACCGAACAGGTCGAGTTCCCACGACGCGGATACGCCGACGTTGTAGGCGCGCGAGATATACGGCGCACCGGTCTGCGACAGGCCCTGCGGCACGCGCTGGATGCTGCCCGTGCCCGTGCCGTCGAGCGTCGGGAACAGGCCCGCGCGCGTGATCTGGTACTGCGCGCGCGCCGCCTCGATGTTCAGCACCGACACGCGCAGGTCGCGGTTGTTCTTCAGCGCGATCTCGATGAGCCGCTGCAGGCGCGGATCGACGAAGAATTCGCGCCAGCCGATGGCGGTCGCCGCCTGGCCGTTCGCGCTGCGCGCGCCGGCAGCGCCCGGCTGCGTCGCATAGACGCCGCCGGCCGGGTACGCCTGCGCGACGGGCGCGTCGGGCCGCGTGTAATGCGGCGCCATCGTGCAGCCCGTGGCAAAGAGCGCGACCGCGATTGCAGTCAAAGCGTGTTTTTGCATCATCACTGTCCCTTGTTGCCTTCGTCGCCGTTGCCCGGCTTCTCTTCGTGGTGCGAGTGCTCCTGAGCCAGACGCAGCGCCTGGTCGACGTCTTCCTTCTCGCCGCTGAAGATCGCGCGGATCTTCACGAAGAACATCGGGATCATGAAGATCGCGAGGAACGTCGCCGTGATCATCCCGCCGATCACGCCCGTGCCGATCGCGTGCTGGCTCGCCGAACCCGCGCCGTTGCTGATCGCGAGCGGCATCACGCCGAGAATGAACGCGAGCGACGTCATCAGGATCGGACGCAGCCGCAGGCGCGCCGCTTCCAGCGCGGCCTCGATCGGCCCCATCTTCTCCGTCATCTGCAGTTCGCGCGCGAACTCCACGATCAGAATCGCGTTCTTCGCGGACAAGCCCACGGTGGTCAGCAGGCCGACCTGGAAGAACACGTCGTTCTCGAGGCCGCGCATCGTCGCCGCGAGCAGTGCGCCGATCACGCCGAGCGGCACCACCATGATCACCGAGAACGGGATCGACCAGCTTTCATACAGCGCCGCCAGACACAGGAACACGACGAGGATCGAGATCGCATACAGGATCGGCGCCTGCGAACCCGACTGGATTTCCTGGAACGACAGGCCGGTCCACGAATAGCCGATACCGACCGGCAGCTTCTTCGCGAGCCCTTCCATCGCGGTCATCGCCTGGCCGGTCGACTTGCCCGGCGCGGCCTGACCCTGGATTTCCATCGCCGAGACGCCGTTGTAGCGCTCGAGCTTCGGCGAACCGTACGTCCAGTGGCCGGTTGCGAACGCGCTGAACGGCACCATCCCGCCCGACCCGTTGCGCACGTACCAGATGTTCATGTCCTCCGGCGTCATCCGGAACGGCGCGTCGGCCTGCACGTACACCTTCTTGATCCGGCCGTCGGTGTCGAGGAAGTTGTTCACGTACTTCGACGCCCACGCGATCGAGAACGTCTGGTCGATCGCCTCCGCCGTCACGCCGAGCGCATTCGCCTTCTCGCGGTCGATGTCGACCTTGTACTGCGGCGTGTCGTTCAGGCCGTTCGGGCGCACGCCCTGCAGCGTCGGATCCTTCGAGGCCATCCCGAGCAGCTGGTTACGCGCGGCCATCAGCGCGTCGTGGCCGAGACCGGCGTTGTCCGTCAGCTCGAAGTCGAAGCCCGCGGCCGTACCGAGTTCGGGAATCGACGGCGGGTTGAACGGGATCACGATCGCGTCCTTGTAGCCGGCGTAGCGACCGAACATCCGCCCGATCAGCGCCTGGACCTTCTGGTTCGCGTGCTGACGCTGCGAGTAGTCCTTCAGCTTCACGAACACGAGACCGGAGTTCTGGCCGCGGCCCGCGAAGCTGAAGCCATTGACCGTGAACGCCGATTCGACGATTTCCTTCTCGTCCTTCAGCAGGTAGTCGGAAATGTTCGCGAGCGTCTTCGCGGTCGTTTCCTGCGTCGAGCCCGACGGCGTCTGCACGATCACGAACATCAGGCCCTGGTCTTCATCCGGCAGGAACGACTTCGGCAAGCGCACGAACAGCAGGCCGACCGCGACGATCACGACCAGGTAGATGATGAGCCAGCGGCCCGAACGCTTGATCACGTGGTGCACGCCGACGTGGTACTTGTCGCGGCTGTTGTTGAACGTGCGGTTGAACCAGCCGAAGAAGCCCTTCTTCTCTTCGTGATGCCCTTGCGGGATCGGCTTGAGGATCGTCGCGCACAGTGCGGGCGTCAGAATCAACGCGACCAGCACCGACAGCACCATCGCCGACACGATCGTCAGCGAGAACTGACGATAGATCGCGCCGACCGAACCGCCGGAGAACGCGACCGGCACGAACACCGCCGACAGCACCAGCGCCACGCCGACGAGTGCGCCGGTGATCTGGCCCATCGCCTTGCGGGTCGCCTCCTTCGGTGACAGGCCCTCTTCCGCCATCACGCGCTCGACGTTCTCGACCACCACGATCGCATCGTCGACCAGCAGGCCGATCGCGAGCACGAGGCCGAACATCGACAGCGTGTTGATCGAGAAGCCCACCAGCGACATGATCGCGAACGTGCCGAGCAGCACCACCGGCACCGCGATCGTCGGGATGATCGTCGCCCGCAGGTTCTGCAGGAACAGATACATCACGAGGAACACGAGCACGATACCTTCGAGCAGCGTCTTGACCACTTCCTCGATCGACAGCTTCACGAACGGGGTCGTGTCGTACGGATACTTCACGACGAGGCCGTGCGGGAAGAACGGTGCGAGCTCGTCGATCTTCGCGCGCACGGCTTTCGCGGTCGCGAGCGCGTTCGCGTTGGTCGCGAGCTGGATACCGAGTGCCGCGGTCGGCTGACCGTTGTACTTCGTGTCGAAGTTGTAGTTTTCGCCGCCGAGGCCGATCTGCGCGACGTCCTTCAGGCGAACCTGCGAGCCGTCCTGGTTGACCTTCAGCAGGATGTTGCCGAACTGCTCGGGCGTCTGCAGCAGCGTCGATTCAGTGATCGTCGCCTGCAGCACGGTGCCAGGCTTGGCCGGCGTGCCGCCGATCTGGCCGCCCGCGATCTGCACGTTCTGCGCGGTGATCGCCGAGCTCACGTCGACCGGCGTGAGGCCGTAGTTCGTCAGGCGGGTCGGGTCGAGCCAGATCCGCATCGCGTACTGCGAGCCGAACAGCGTGACGGTGCCGACGCCGTTCAGCCGGCTGATCGGATCCTTCACGTGCGACGCCACGAAGTTCGCGAGGTCGTACTTGTTCATGCTGCCGTCTTCGGAGTTGAAGGCGAGCACCAGCAGGAAGCTGCTGCTCGACTTCGTCACCGACAGGCCGAGCTGCTGCACGACCTGCGGCAGAACCGGCGTCGCGAGCGACAGCTTGTTCTGCACCTGGACCTGCGCGATGTCGGCGTTGGTGCCCGGCGCGAACGTCAGCGTGATCGTCGCGTTGCCCGAGTCGTCACTGGTCGACGACATGTACAGGAAGTTGTCGAGACCGCTCATCTGCTGCTCGATCACCTGCGTCACCGTGTCTTCCACCGTCTTCGCGGAAGCGCCCGGGTAGTTCGCGGTGATCTGGATCGATGGCGGCGCGATCGTCGGATACTGCGCGATCGGCAGCGTGAAGATCGCCGCGACCCCGGCCAGCATCAGGATGATGGCGATCACCCACGCGAAGATCGGGCGATCGATAAAAAACTTTGCCATGAAACAGGCTCCCTGTTATTGCGCGCTCGAAGCAGCGGCAGCACTCGCCGGCGCGGCGCCCGATGCGGCGGCACCGGACGCGGCGGCGGCGCCGGAACCGGCGGCAGCCGGCGCGGCGGTGGCAGCGGCGACACCCGATGCGGCGCCGGCCGCCGGTGCGAGTTGTGCCTCCACCGACTTCACGGTCGCGCCCGGACGCACCTTCTCGACGCCCTGCACGATCACGTGGTCGCCCGCCTGCAGACCGCCTTCGACGATCCAGTCCTGGCCGCGCATGCCCGACGTCTTCAGCTGACGCGGCTCGACCTTGTTGCTCGCGTTCACCACCATCGCGATCGCCTGGCCCTTCTGGTCATGCGTGACGCCGATCTGCGGCACCAGGAACGCGTTCTCGTTCACGCCTTCCTCGATCCGCGCGCGCACGAACATCCCCGGCAGCAGCACGCGGCCCGGGTTCGGGAAGACCGCGCGGATCGTCACCGAGCCGGTTGCCTGGTCGACCGTCACGTCGGAGAACTGCAGCTTGCCGGCTTCCGAATACGTCTTGCCGTCCTCGAGGATCAGCGACACCTTCGCCGCGCCCGGACCGCTCGTCTTCAGGCGGCCGCTCTGCACGTCCTGGCGCAGCTTCAGCCCCTCGAGGCTCGATTGCGTGAGGTCCACGTACACGGGATCGAGCTGCTGCACCGTCGACATCAGCGTCGCCTGGCTCGCCTGCACGTAGGCGCCCGGCGTCACTTGCGAAATGCCGACGCGGCCCGTGATCGGCGAGACCACGTCCGTGTAGCCGAGGTTGATCTGTGCGGTATCGACCGCCGCCTTGCCGGCCGCGACGTCCGCCGCGGCCTGCCCCTGCGTGGCCACCGCGTTGTCGTAGTCCTGCTTGCTGACCGCGTTCGCGGCCACGAGCACCTTGTAGCGCGCGACCAGTGCGTTCTGCGTGACGAGGTTCGCCTGCGCCTTCGCGAGCGTCGCCTTCGCGCTGTTCAATGCCGCGATGTACGGCGCCGGATCGATCTTGTAGAGACGTTGGCCAGCCTTGACGTCGGTGCCTTCGGTGAATTCACGGCGCAGCACGATGCCGTCGACCCGCGCGCGCACCTGCGCGACGAGGAATGCGCTGGTACGGCCCGGCAGTTCGCTGAAGATGGGCACGGCTTGCGGCTGGACGGTGACGACGCCGACTTCCGGCGTTTGCGGCGGCGGTGCCGATTCTTTTTTTCCGCATGCAGCCAGGAAAACCGCGGCTGCCGCGACAGTGATCAAGCGGTATGGAACCCGTTCGACGCGCATGGAGCGACCTCTGTGTGTAACCAATGGAATAAGTGCAGCACCCGACGGGAGCGCAACACGGATGCGCCTCGCGGCGCAGATCGAACACCTGAATTACTGGACTGCTGGATACAGCAAGTCGGCACGAGACCTCCATGCCGACGAGATGCCGCGAACTGCGGACTGGTACTTTGGCGGGAATCAGCAGAGTGGGATATTAACTGATTGCCACTTTGGTCATTCGATCGTAGGGTGGTATTGTATATACATTCACGAATGTATGTAAAAAGCCCGCTCGCCCTTCGCCAACCGCTAGGTCTTACGAATTATTACCAGTCGCAAGCATAGCCCGTCCGCACAGCGACGACGAGGGTTACGGACCCTATATTCATCCACGATCGATTCATTCAGGCCTGCACATGGTCAGACGCACCAAGGAGGAGGCGCTCGAGACGCGCAACCGCATTCTCGACGCCGCCGAACACGTGTTCTTCGAGAAGGGCGTGTCGCACACTTCACTCGCGGACATCGCCCAGCACGCCGGCGTGACGCGCGGCGCGATCTACTGGCATTTCGCGAACAAGAGCGAGCTGTTCGACGCGATGTTCGACCGTGTGTTCCTGCCGATCGACGAGCTCAAGCGGATGCCGCTCGATGCGCCCGGCGGCAATCCGCTGGAGAAAATCCGCAGGATCCTGATCTGGTGCCTGCTCGGCGTGCAGCGCGACTCGCAGTTGCGGCGCGTGTTCAGCATCCTGTTCATGAAGTGCGAGTACGTCGCGGACATGGAGCCGCTGCTGCAGCGCAATCGTGCGGGGATGAGCGAGGCGCTGCACGCGATCGATGCCGATCTCGCCGGCGCCGTGCGGCTCAAGCTGCTGCCCGAGCGGCTCGACACATGGCGTGCGACGCTGATGCTGCACACGCTCGTCAGCGGTTTCGTGCGTGACATGCTGATGCTGCCCGACGAGATCGACGCCGAGCAGCATGCGGAACAGCTCGTCGACGGCTGCTTCGACATGATGCGTTACAGCCCGGCGATGCTGAAGACGGGCGACTGACCGGCTACCCCTCCGCCGGCGCGCCACGCACCGTGGCATCGCGGCATCGCGACCGGCCGGTCGATCCGGCCACGCGCGGGCGGCAGCGCCGCTCCGCCCGGTCGCCCCCCTGCCCTCCCCGATTCGCTCAGGCCGCCTTCGCGCGTTGCGCGCGGGCCCGCCGGTTCGACGCGGCCACCGAATCGCGCGCCGGCATCGCCGCGCCGCCGAGTCCCGCGATCCATGCATCGGTCGACATCACGGCCGCGAAATTCGACTGAAACACCACCGTGTACGCGCGGTGAATCTCTTCGGCACTCGCCGCGCCCGCTTCGTTCTCGTACGGCAACGCGCCGGTCGCGTCCGCCAGATACTCGACGGCGAGCCCCGCGTGCGCCGCGTGATAGACCGTCGACGCATTGCAGTTGTGCGTCATGTAGCCGGCGACCGCGAGCGTGTCGATGCCGCGCGCGTCGAGCCATGCGGCGAGATCGGTGCCGGCGAACGAACTGGCCTGCGCCTTCACGATCAGGTGCGCATACGGGCGGTCGGCGACGACCGGATGCAGCGCGACGCCGTCCGTGCCCGGCGCGAAGATCGGCGCGCCCGCCGGCGCGACGTGCTGGACGACGATCACGGGCACGCCGGCCGCGTGCGCGGCGTCGATCGCGCGGCCGATGTTCGCCAGCGATGCGTCGACGGGCGGATATTCGATCGGCAGGTTGCCCGTCACGTATTCGTTCTGGACATCGATCACGATCAGCGCACGGCGGGAAGCGGAAGGCAATTGGGCATTCGACATGGCAGGCTCCGGTTTCGGCGGCGCCGCCCCGCTCCGGAACGGGGCGGCCAGCAGCGCGATGCGATGCATTGTCGGATCGCATCGCGCTGACGGACAGTGGCCCGATAGCCATTCTTCGATAGAATCGGGCCATCACCCTTCCGGAGCCCGCCATGCGCGCCGCCGCGTCGTCCGTTGCCCCTGCCCCGACCGTCGTCGCCGTGATCGCGTACGACGGCATCAGCCCGTTTCACCTGTCGGTGCCGTCCGTCGTGTTCGGCAAGGAACGCGACGCGGCCGCGATGCCCGCGTTCGAGTTCCGCGTGTGCTCGGCCGAGCGCGGCCCGCTGTCGACGACGGGCGGCTTCACGATCACCGCGCCGTACGGGCTCGAGGCGCTCGACGACGCGGACATCGTCATCGTCCCGGCATGGCGCGACCCCGACGAAGCACCGCCTGACGTGCTGGTCGATGCGGTCCGCGCGGCCGCCGCGCGCGGCGCGCAGGTCGTCGGCCTGTGCCTCGGCGCATACGTGCTCGCCGCGGCCGGGCTGCTCGACGGGCGCCCGGCCACGACGCACTGGGCGTGGGCCGACGACTTCGCGCAGCGCTTTCCGCGCGTGAAGCTCGACCCCGACGTGCTGTACGTAGACGACGGCAACCTGATGACGTCGGCCGGCACGGCCGCGGGGCTCGACTGCTGCCTGCACGTCGTGCGGCGGCGCTTCGGCTCGGACGCCGCGAACCGGATCGCGCGCCGTCTCGTGATCCCGCCGCACCGCCAGGGCGGGCAGGCGCAATACGTGCCGCAGCCGGTCGCCGCGCATCCGCGCGACGCGCGGCTCGCGGGCCTGCTCGACTGGGTGCGCGCGCATCTGGACATCGCGCACAGTGTGGATTCGCTCGCCGAACGCGTGCTGATGAGCCGGCGCACGTTCACGCGCCACTTCCGCCAGGCGACGGGCACGACCGTCACCGCGTGGCTGCAGGCCGAGCGGCTCACGCGCGCGCAGCATCTTCTGGAAACGACGGGACAATCGATCGACGCGGTCGCACAGGCGGCCGGTTACGGCTCGAGCGTGTCGCTGCGTCAGCATTTCGCGGGCGCGCTCGGCACGTCGCCGTCGGCCTATCGGAGGGAATTTCGCGGCGCCGCGCCCGATGCGCGGCGCTAATGGCCGCCGCGCCGCCGGCGCTCGACCGCGTATCGCGGTGGCCGCCGGCCGCTCAGACGCCGTTGATCCAGCGCGCCGCATACAGCAGCAGCGCGACGAACACGACGATCGCCGCCCACGCCCAGACGGGCAGCGGGCCGGATTCGCGATGATGCACGGCGCTCGCGACGCGGCCGCTCAGCGCGCCGCCGAGGTGCGGCGGTAGCGGACGCTTCGCCGCGGCCATCAGCGACGCGGGCCGCAGGAACACATGCTGGCGACGCTGCGGGCTCGAACGCGCGCGGTTCGGCACGAGACCGTGCTTCGCCTGCACGACCGCGCAGAATTCCCGGAAGAAATCGTCGGTCCACGCGTGCAGCGCATTCTCGATCTGCCGTGCCGGCAGTTCGGCGAGCGGCCCGCTCGCCGTCGCCCACACGACGTATTCGATGCGCGTCGCGGCCGCGTCGTCATCGTCCGGCCGCAGCACCAGCTCGACCTGCCCACGCAGCGCGCCGAGGCCGTCGGCCCGCGCCTTGAAGTTGAGCACGCGGCGCGGCTGGCCTTCCGCGTCGCCCTGCTCGCTCGCCGAATGCGCACGCACGTCGTAGCGCGCACGCAGCGGGCCGAGCGGCACCGTGATGGTCAGCGCGAATTCGCCGTGCGCGTGCTTCACGAAGGATTCGCAATGGTCGAAGCTCGCCCGCAGCAACGCGAGATCCTCGAGGGCTTCCCGCACGACGGCCGGCGCGAGCGGTACGCGTAACGTGTCGTTCAGTTCCATGATGCCTCCCCGATGAACGCGCGCCGCATCAGGACGTCTCGATGAGACTGTCGACTCGCGCGACATCGAAGGCGACGTAGTGCGCCAGCGCGGACGCGGTCTCCCCCGGTTCCTCGTAACTCCATGCGGCGTTCTCGATCACGCCGTCTTCCGTCTGCAGGTTGAAATGCACCGCACGGCCCCTCACCGGACAATCCGTCGTGACGCTCGACTTCACGAGCCGGTGCATGTTGACGTCGCCGCGCGGCAGGTAATGGATGTCCGGCAGGCCCGTTTCGCGCACGGTCAGCGCGCCGTGCGAATCGGCATACGTGATGCCGCGATGGATCACGCGCACGCGATGGCGGTTCGGCACGATCTCGAGGCGAGGGTCGGCAGCGTCGGACATCGTTTCTCCTCCGGACGGCGGCCCCGGCGGGCAAGCCGGGCGCAGGAAACGAAAAAGCCACGGCACAGGTGCCGTGGCTCTCATTATGGGCGAAACCGCCTCCGATTGCGCGGCCTGGCCGCGCCCGCGCGCGATACGCTACTGCGCACTCCACTGGAACGCGGCCTTCGCCCCGCCCTTCGCACCGACCGTGACCGCGCGCGATTCGTCGCTGCCCTGGTACGACGCGTGCACGGTGTAGCGCCCAGGCGGCAGCTTCACGAGCATGTACGGCCCGCGCGCGTCCGTCGTCAGCAGCTCGGTGCCCTTGCCGTCGACGATCCGCACATGGACGTCGGCCAGGAATTCGCCACCCTTGCCGGTGAAGCGCAGTGCGAGCGGCCACGCCGCTTCGCTCTGCTCGAATGCCGTCGATTGATCCTTGCCGATGCCACCCGACACGTAGCTGACATCGCCCTGCTGGCTCGCCGCGGGCAAGCCGTCCGATTGCGCGTACGCGCCGGGCGCGGCGACGGCGAAGCCGGCGGCCAGCGCCGCGGCGGCGGCAAATCGGGACACGTTGCGTAGATATTGCATGGCTCCCTCCTTTTCGGGTCGGAACACAGCACCACGGGCCGAACGCCGGCAGCGCCCGCCAAGGCCGGCGAAGCCGGCCCGCAGCGGCCGCCGGTCAGCTCAGGTCGACCGGCACGAAGATCTGTGCATTATCGCGCTGGATCAGGAGAGCAAGACTGTTGCCCGCTCCCTTGACCGCGTCGCGCAACTGCTCGGGGCTCGTGACCGGGCGGCCGTTCACCGCGAGGATCACGTCGCCGGGCTGAATGCCCGCGCTGGCTGCCGGGCCGCCGGCCTGCTGCACGATCAGCCCGTGCGACAGGCTGGTGGCGCTGCGCTCCTGCGGCGTGAGTGGACGCACCGCGACGCCGAGGCGCCCCTGCTCGACGGGGCCGCCGTCGTTCGAGGCCAGCTTCGCGTCGGACATCGCGCCGAGCGTCACGCTGATCGACTTCTTCGACTTGTCGCGCCACACCTGCAGATCGGCCTTCGAGCCCGGCTTCAGGTTCGCGATCTGCGCGGGCAGCGACGTGGAATCGGCAACCGGCGAGCCGTTGACCGCGAGGATCACGTCGCCCGGCTGCAAGCCCGCCTTCGCGGCCGGGCCGTTCGGGTCGACCGAACTGACGAGCGCGCCGTCCGGCTTCTGGAGCCCGAACGAGCTCGCGAGCGTCTGGTTCAGCCCCTGCACGGCGACGCCGAGGCGGCCGCGGCTCACGTGGCCCGTCTTCACGAGCTCGTCCTTGACCTTGATCGCCTCGTTGATCGGGATCGCGAACGACAGGCCCTGGAAGCCGCCCGTCTGCGAATAGATCATCGAGTTGATGCCGATCACCTCGCCCTGCAGGTTGAACAGCGGGCCGCCCGAGTTGCCGGGGTTCACCGGCACGTCGGTCTGGATGAACGGCGTGTAGTTCTCGTCGGGCAGCGAGCGCGATTTCGCGCTGATGATGCCGGAGGTGACCGTGTTGTCGAAGCCGTACGGCGAACCGATCGCGACGACCCACTGGCCGACCTTGCTCTGTGCCGGATCGCCGATCTTCACGGTCGGCAGGCCGCTCGCGTCGATCTTCAGCACGGCGACGTCGGACTGCTTGTCGGCGCCGACGACCTTCGCCTTGTACTCGCGCTTGTCGGTCAGCTTGACCGTGACGACGTTCGCGCCGTCGATCACGTGCGCGTTGGTGAGGATGTACCCGTCCGCGCTGACGATGAATCCCGAACCGAGGCTCGCGCTCGGCTGGTCGTCCGGCTGCGTGTCGCCGCCCATGCCCGGAATCTGGCCGTAGAAGTGCTTGAAGAACTGGTAGAACGGATCGCTCGGATCCATCGGCAGCTGCGGCTGCGGCACGCGCCGCGACACCTGCTTCACGACGTGCTTCGCGCTGATGTTCACGACCGCCGGGCCATAGGTTTCGACCAGCCCGGAGAAATCGGGAATGCCGGTCTTCGCCGCGGCCTCGGCCGGCATCAGCGCGGCGGCCTGCGCGGGCGTGATGATCTGCGGATCGGCGCGGCGGGTGCCTGCGACATAGCCGGCGGACAGGGCAGCAGCCACGGCGACCGCGACGGCGCCGCGCGCAAGGAATCGGGTGTTCATCGTAGGACCTCCTCTTTGTTAGGACGCAGCGTAACGACCCTGACTTAAAGGAGGCTTAATCGACCTTAAACGGGGCTTAGGCCACCGCCGGCGCCGTTCGTCATACGGATTCGGATGCCTGCGGCACCTGCGCCGGCATCTCGGCGTCGCGGAACACGACGCTCACGAGCAGGCCGCCCGCGGCCGCGTCGCCAAGCGTCACCGTCGCGCCCTGCTGCGCCGCGACGCGCTTGACGATCGCCAGCCCGAGCCCGCTGCCCGACACGTCGGCGCGCGCCCGCGCGGAGCTGTCGCGGTAGAAGCGGTCGAACACGCGCTCGCGCTCGTCGGCCGGGATGCCGGGGCCGCTGTCGCCGATCTGCACGCACACGCGGCCGGCCGCGTCGCGAGTCAGCGACACGTCGATGCGGCCGCCGTCCGGCGTGTACTTCACCGCGTTGTCGAGCAGGTTGCCGAACATCACGCGCAGCGCGCCGACATCCGCGACGACGGTCGCCGCGCTGCTTTCCTCGAAGCCGAGATCGATGCTGTGCCGTTGCGCGAGCGGTGCATGCGCGGCCACGCATTCGACGAGCAGCGCCTGCAGATCGACCGGCTCGCGCATCGTCGCACCGTCCGGTTCGGCGCGCGCCAGCGCGAGCAACTGCTCGGCGAGGCGCGTCGCGCGCGTGACGCCGGCCTGCAGATCGGCGACCGCCTCGCGGCGCGACGTGTCGTCCTTCGCGCGCGCGACGAGCTGCGCCTGGATCTGCACGGCCGCGAGCGGCGTGCGCAGTTCGTGCGCGGCATCGGCGACGAAGGCCTTCTGCGTGTCGAGCGCCGCCGACAGCCGCGCGAGCAGCCCGTTCAGCGCACGCACGAGCGGCTGCACCTCGAGCGGCAGACGCGCATCGGGCAACGGATCGAGCGCTTCCGGCCGGCGCGCCTCGACCGCGCGCGTCACGCGGCCGAGCGGCGCGAGCCCGCGCCCGACGATCACCCAGACCGCCGCGCCGAGGAACGGCAGCAGCACGATCAGCGGCCACAGCGTGCGCAGCGCCACGTTCGCGGCGAGCCGGTTGCGCACCGACAGCGGCTGCGCGAGCTGCACGACGTTGTCGCCGACGATCGCGCCGTACACGCGCCATTCGCCGCGATCGGTGCGCTCGGTCGAGAAGCCGAGCTCCGCGCGCGGCGCGATCGGCGCACGCGGATGCGAGAAGTACATCAGCACGCCGTTGCGGTTCCAGATCTGGATCACGATGCCTTCGTCGCCGTTGGTGCGCGAACCGAACACCTGCGAAAACGGCTCGGACGGCAGCGCCGCGGCGATTTCCTGCAGCTGGTAGTCGAACAGCTCGTTCGCCTCGGCGAGCGCCTGCCGATAGATGAGCCAGCCCGCGGCGCCCACGCCCGCGACGACGATCGCGAGCAGCCAGATCAGCAATTGATGACGAATCGACCTCACGCGTCAGCTTTCCTTGACGACCATGTAGCCGAGCCCGCGCACGTTGCGGATCAGGTCCGAGCCGAGCTTCTTGCGCAGCGCGTGGATGTAGACCTCGACCGTGTTGCTGCCGATCTCCTCGCCCCAGCCGTACATCTTTTCCTCGAGCTGGCTCTTCGACAGCACCGCGCCGGGCCGCGCGAGCAGCGCCTCGAGCAGCGCGAACTCGCGCGCGGACAGCGCGACGGGCGCGCCGTCGAGCGTCACCTGATGCGACGCGGGATCGAGCGTCAGCGCGCCGTGACGGATCAGCGACTCGCTGCGCCCCGCCTGGCGGCGGATCAGCGCGCGCATCCGCGCGCCCAGTTCGTCGAGGTCGAACGGCTTGACGAGGTAGTCGTCGGCGCCCGCGTCGAGCCCCTTCACGCGATCGGCCACCGCATCGCGCGCGGTGACGATCAGCACCGGCAACGACAGCCCGCGCGCGCGCAAAGTGCGCAGCACGTCGATGCCGTCGCGCTTCGGCAGGCCGAGGTCGAGCAGCAGAAGGTCGTACGTCTCGCCGCCGAGCGCCGTGAGCGCGGCGTCGCCGTCCTGCACCCAGTCGACCGCGAAGCCGTCGGCGCGCAACGCCTTGCGTACGCCCTCGGCAATCATTCGATCGTCTTCAACAAGCAGAATCCGCATCGGAGCTGGAACCCATCGGGCGAGTGAAACATGGCGACCATTGTAGCGCCGCGAAACGCGTGCGCCCCGTGCAATGCAACAGAAAGGCGGATTGCAAGGGACGTGTGCGCACTTGTCTCTACAATGTGCGCTCCGGCGCCGCGCGCGCCCTGCCCGAATCCCGTGCTTTTCCCGTATTCGCCCATGCCGATTTCCGATCTTTCCGCCCGGTTCGCCCCCCGCGCCCGCCCGTTCCTGCGCGCGGCCGCCGTCGTCGCCACCTGCACGGCCCTTGCGTTCGCACCGTCCGCGCAGGCCCGCAAGAAGCCCCACAAGGAAGCGCGCAAGACCGCCGTCGTGTCGCCCGCCGCGCGGGCGGCCGGCCTGCCGGCGTCCGTGCTCGTCGCGCTGCAGCGCGCGAAGGTGCCGGCATCGGCGATGAGCGTCGTCGTCGAGCGCGTCGGCGACCCCGAGCCGCTGATCGCATGGAATGCGAACCGACCGATGATGCCGGCGTCGACGATGAAGCTCGTCACGACCTTCTCGGGCCTGTCGATCCTCGGCCCCGACTACCGCTGGCGCACGACCGCGTACGCGGACGGCCCGGTCGATCCGGACGGCACGCTGCAGGGCAACCTGTACATCAAGGGCACCGGCGATCCGAAGCTCGTACCGGAGGAACTGATCGACCTCGTCGACAAGATCCGCAAGGCCGGCGTCAAGCGCGTCGCCGGCGGGCTCGTGCTCGACAAGAGCTATTTCGCCGCGTCGACGCGCGACCTGCCGTCGTTCGACGACGACGCGAGCGCACCGTACAACGTCGGCCCCGATCCGCTGCTGTATGCGTTCAAGGCCGTGTCGTTCACGGTCACGCCGGGCGACGACGGCAAGATCGCCGTCGACGTGCTGCCGCCGCTCGCGAACCTGTCGATCGACAACCAGCTGTACGAAGGCACCGGGTCGTGCGGCGCGGCTGCCGCTGCCGCGCGCCCGACGCTGTCGGCCGGCGGCGGGATCATGACCGCGTCGTTCGCCGGCGACTATCCGCTGCGCTGCGGCGCGCACACGACCAACCTCGCGATCCTCGATCACACGACGTTCTTCGCGCGCGGCTTCCTCGCGCTGTGGCAGCAGGACGGCGGGACGATCGCGGGCCCGGTCAGCGAAGGCAAGGTGCCGACCGCCGCGCGCCCGCTCGCCGTCCATCACAGCCCCGTGCTCGGCAGCATCGTCTACGACATCAACAAGTTCAGCAACAACGTGATGGCGCGCAACCTGTTCCTGACGATCGGCGCGGCCGCCGGCAAGCCGCCCGCGAGCCCCGAGCAGTCGAGCCGCGCGATTCACGCGTTCCTGCAGAAGAGCGGAATCGCGATGCCCGACCTCGATCTCGAGAACGGCTCGGGCCTGTCGCGCGAGGAGCACGTGAGCGCGCAGTCGCTCGCCGCGCTGCTGCAAGCCGCGAACGCGAGCCCCGTCGCGCAGGCGTTCATCGATTCGCTGCCGATCGCCGGCATCGACGGCACGATGAAGAACCGCCTGACCAACGCCGGCGTGCTCGGCAACGCGCACATCAAGACCGGCACGCTGCGCGACGTGCGCGCGATCGCGGGCTACGTCGCGGGCGCCGACGGCCAGAGCTACATCGTCGTCAGCTTCATCAACGACGATCACGCGGAAGCCGCGCGCGCCGCGCACGACACGCTGCTCGAATGGATCTACGCGGGCGCGCACTGACGATGCACTCGCCGCGACGCGGCGCACGCATGCCCGGCTGTCGGCTTGCGTCGATCACGGCAAGACGCCCCGCCCCCGGGGTTTCGCCCCGCATGGTTTGAAACGGCCCCGGCCGCCAGCGCGCCGCGCACGGGCCGCCAGCCGTGCCCGCAAAACGGGGCCGCACCGCGCGGCCCCGTTGCGCATGACTTCCGTAGAAACCCTGTCCTCAAGAAAACGCCGGGCCGCCCCAAGTTTTCTTGCCCCCTCGGGGGGCCTGGCGCGAAGCGACAGGTTTGGGGGCGCTCTGAGGGAACCCTCTACGCTGCCCCCTCGCCTAGCGCGTGGCGATTGCGTAGGCTGTTGGCCTGACCGATATCTACAACGGGCCGTACGCCCGGCCACACGGCTTGCAGGGGAAAGGAGGAGACACGTCCATGCGATTCGACGTCGAATTGCTTCTGCTCGCGCTGGCGCCCGTCTTCCTGCTCTGCATCGCGTGGGAAGCCTGGCACCTCGCCCGCACACGTGCGCAGGACCATGTCTATGCGTGGCGCGACACGCTGTGCAACGCGGCGCTCGCCCTGATGCACCAGGGCGCCGACAAGCTCGCGTGGCTGTTCGTGATCCCCGTTTATGCGTACTGCTACGCACATTTCCGGCTGTTCACGTGGCACGACGGCTGGCTGTCGTTCGCCGTGCTGTTCGTCGGCCAGGACTTCCTCTACTACGTGTTCCATCGCGCGAGCCATCGCGTGCGCTGGCTGTGGGCCGCGCACGTCGTGCATCACTCGTCCGAGCGGATGAATTTCTCGACCGCGTTCCGGCAGAGCCTGATGTATCCCGTCGCGGGCATGTGGGCGTTCTGGCTGCCGCTCGCGTTCCTCGGCTTTCCGCCGCAGCAGATCGTCGGCATCGTGCTGATCAACCTCGCGTTCCAGTTCTTCGTGCACACGCAGGCGATCGGCAAGCTCGGCTGGCTCGAATACGTGTTCAACACGCCGTCGATTCATCGAGCGCACCACGCACGTAATCCGCGCTACATCGACCGCAATTACGCAGGTGTGCTCGTGATCTGGGACCGCCTGTTCGGCAGCTACGTCGAGGAGTCGCCCGACGATCCGCCGCAATACGGAATCGTCGAGCCGCTCGGCTCGAACAATCCGCTCGTCGCGACGTTTCACGAGTGGGTGTCGATGGCGGCCGACGCGTTGCGCGTCCACGGATGGCGCAACAAGCTGCGCGCGATTTTCGGCCCGCCCGAATGGGCGAGCGCTTATCATGCGCAGATCGCCGAGGCCGCGAATCGCGATCCGCGCACCGTGCCGCTTGCGGCCGTGCGCGACCAATAACCGTTTCAGCCAACGGCCGCCGCGCAGCCCGGATCCGAGCCGGCGCGCGGCAGATGAGAAACACATCGGGCCATATCTACGAGGAGATCGAACGATGCAGTCACAACGACAATTCCCGTCGCGCACCCGTCAACGCCTGCTGCGCACCGCGCAGGTCGCGATCGCGGGCGCCGCGCTCGCCCTGCTCGCCGCGTGCGGCGGCGGGGACGACAACAACAGCAGCGCGTCGAACACGCCGCCGTCCGGCGTGAAGATGCAGGTCGTGTCGTTCGGCGACAGCCTGTCGGACGCCGGCACCTACTCGCAGATCAAGCTCGGATTCGGCGGCGGCCGCTTCACGACCAACCCCGGCCAGGTGTGGACGCAGGACGTCGCGCAGTACTACGGCGACACGCTGCAGCCCGCGAACCAGGGTGGCTTCGGCATTCCGCTGCAGGCCACGGGCGGCCTCGGCTACGCGCAGGGCGGCTCGCGCGTGACGCTGCAACCGGGTATCGGCCACGCGGCCTCGAGCGTGCCGAACGCCGACTACGCGCAGGCCACGACGACCCCGATCGCCGACCAGGTCAAGCAATACCTGACGCAGCACGGCAGCTTCAACGCCGGCCAGATCGTGCTGATCAACGGCGGCGCCAACGACATCTTCTATCAGGCACAGGTCGCGCAGGCGCAGGGCAACACGCCGGCCGCGCAGCTCGCGGCCGCGCAGGCGATCGGCCTCGCCGCGCAGCAGCTCGGCGGCATCGTCCAGCAGATCGTCGCGGCCGGCGCGGCGCACGTGTTCGTCGCAACGGTGCCGGACATCGGCGGCACGCCGCTCGCGCTGCAAGGCGGCCCGCAGACGCAAGCCGCGTTCACGCAGCTGTCGGGGCTGTTCAACCAGACGCTGGTCGGCACGCTCGCCGCGCTGAAGGTCGACACGACGAAGTACGCGGTGGTCGATGCGTTCAAGTGGCAGGACGGCATCGCGGCCAACTACCAGGCGAACGGCTTCAGCGTGTCGAACACCGACACCGCATGCAACCTGAAGGCGATGGTCGCGGCGGCGACCCAGTACGGCGTCGCGGACGCGACCGCCTTCGGCTCGTCGCTGTTCTGCTCGCCGCAGACCTACACGACCGCCAACGCGGACCAGACCTACATGTTCGCCGACACGGTCCACCCGACGACGCGTCTGCACGCGCTGTTCGCGCAGTACGTCCAGCAGCAGATCGCGGCCTCGGGCGTCGGCAAGTAAGCCGCGCGCCACGCGCGCAAACGAAAACGCCCGACCGGTTCGCCGGTCGGGCGTTTTTCATTTCACGAGCGGATACGAACGGCTGCGTCAGTCGCGCGCTTCGAACGCGGCGGCCGCACGACCGAGGCGATCGTTGACCGCGATCCATTCGACGGTCTCGGGCAGTTTCTCGACGAGGATGCGGGCGACCTGCGCGCGGTCGAGCGCGCGCAGCATGCCGTACAGGTCGCGCGCATACGCCTGCGGATCTTCCGGCGCCGCGACGAAATGCACGCCGTCGGCCTGCGCCCAGCGTCCCACGCGCGACGCGCGTGCGACGAGCGCGACACGTTCGCCATCGGTCTGCGCCGCCACGAGCAGCGGCTCGAGCGCATCGAACGGCAGCAGCGCGAGCGGCGTGCGCGGCGCGTAATGCGCCTTCAGCGTGCCCGACGCGCGCGGTGCGGTCGCGTCGCTGCCGTCGGGCAGGCGCGGCGCGCGGCCGAGCACGTCGGCGATCTGCTGCGGCGTCACGTGGCCGGGGCGCAGCAGCGCCGGAAAGCCGCGCGACAGGTCGAGGATCGTCGATTCGATGCCGACTTCCGACGGGCCGCCATCGAGCACGTGCACGGTGTCGCCGAATTCGTCGCGTACGTGTTGGGCGGTGGTCGGGCTCACGTGACCGAAGCGGTTCGCGGACGGCGCGGCGACGCCGCCGTGGCCGCCGCGCCGCGCGCTGAACGCGGCCAGCAGCGCCTGCGCGACCGGATGCGACGGGCAGCGCAGGCCGACCGAATCCTGGCCGCCGCTCACGGCGTCCGGAATGCGCGCATGGCGTTTCAGGATCAGCGTCAGCGGGCCTGGCCAGAATGCATCGATCAGCGCCCGCGCATCGGCCGGCAGGTCTTCGACCCAGTAACCGGGATCGCCGCCGGGCGGCAGGTGCACGATCACCGGATGGTTCGCCGGACGCCCCTTCGCCGCATAGATGCGCGCGACGGCCTCGGGATTCGCCGCGTCGCCGCCGAGCCCGTACACGGTTTCGGTCGGGAACGCGACGAGTTGCCCCGCGTCGAGCAGCGCGGCAGCCGCGTCGATCTGCGCGGGCGTCACGGAGTTCGGGAGATCGATGGACATCGGCTGGCGCCTCAGTCGAGCGGCACGCGCAGCAGCTGCGCGCACGCGGTGGCGGCGGCAACGGCATCGTCGCGCGTCTCGGCCGTGAAGTTCACGTGGCCCATCTTGCGGCCGACGCGCGCTTCTTCCTTGCCGTACAGGTGCAGGTGCGCAGCCGGCATCGCGGCGACCGTGTCCCACGGCGGCGTGACGGCCTCGGCCGCGGCGCCGTTCGGGAACCACACGTCGCCGAGGATGTTCAGCATCGCGGCCGGCGAATGCTGGCGCGGATTGCCGAGCGGCATGCGCGTCATCGCGCGCACCTGCTGCTCGAACTGGCTCGTTGCGCACGCATCGACCGTGTAGTGGCCGGAGTTGTGCGGGCGCGGCGCCATTTCGTTCGCGACGAACGAGCCGTCTTCCAGCACGAAGAATTCGACGCAGAGCACGCCGACGTAGCCGAGCGTATCGGCGATCCGGACGGCTGCCTGCTGCGCCTCCTCGACGCGCGCGGCATCGGCGGCCGGCGCCGGCACGACGGTCAGCGCGAGGATGCCGTTGTGATGCACGTTCTGCGCGAGCGGGAATGCGGCCGCGCGGCCGTCCGCGCCGCGCGCGATCAGCGCGGACACTTCGTATTTCAGCGGCAGGCGCTTCTCGAGCACGCACGGCACGCCGCCGAGCGACGCATGCGCGTCGCGCGCTTCCCGCGCGGTGTTCACGCGCACCTGGCCCTTGCCGTC
Source organism: Burkholderia sp. AW33-5 (assembly GCF_053427615.1). NCBI lineage: Bacteria > Pseudomonadati > Pseudomonadota > Betaproteobacteria > Burkholderiales > Burkholderiaceae > Burkholderia > Burkholderia sp. AW33-5. Next base: position 154,884 of record NZ_JBSAXA010000005.1, read on the forward strand.
GTAACCGAGGCGCGCCGTCTTCAGGATGCCCGGCAGCACCGCGTCGAGCGCGGCATCGTCGAGCGCGGCGAGCGCCGCCGCCGATTCGATCACGACGTGCGGTGCGACCGGCACGCCCGACGCCTCGATGAAACGCTTCTCCGCGATCCGGTCCTGCGCGACCGCGACGCAGCGGCCGGCCGGCGCGACGAACGTCGTGCGCGCGAGGAAATCGAGGCTCGCGGCCGGCACGTTCTCGAATTCCGTCGACACGGCATCGCACAGGTCCGCCAGTTCGGCGAGCGCGGCTTCGTCGTCGTAGGCCGCGCGCAGGTGACGGTCGGCGACCGCGCCGGCGGGGCTCGTCGGATCGGGATCGAGCACGGCGACGCGATAGCCCATCGACTGGGCGGCAAAGCAGAACATGCGGCCGAGCTGGCCGCCGCCGACCATGCCCAGCCACGCGCCGGGCAGGATCGGGGAAACGGAATCAGGAGTTGCGGTCATGTCAGTGGTCGGTCGCGGCGGGCGCTGCCCGCCGCAGTGATGAGGATCTGGCGGTCGCTGGAACGGCAGTGCGGCCGCCGGTGCGCCGTCATGCGAGCGGCGGCAGCACCATCGCGTGCGCGGCTTCGTTCTGGCGCACGCGGAACGCGGCGAGGCGGTTCGCGTAGTCGACCGACGTGCCGGACAGAATCGACACCGCGAACAGCGCGGCGTTCGCGGCGCCGGCCTCGCCGATCGCGAACGTCGCGACCGGCACGCCCTTCGGCATCTGCACGATCGAGTGCAGCGAATCGACGCCCTTCAGATACTTGCTCGCGACCGGTACGCCGAGCACCGGCACCGTGGTTTTCGCGGCCAGCATGCCGGGCAGGTGCGCGGCACCGCCGGCGCCCGCGATGATCGCGCGCAGCCCGCGCTCGCGCGCCTTCTCCGCGTAGTCGAACATCTCGTCGGGCATCCGGTGCGCGGACACGACCTTCGCTTCGTACGGCACGCCGAATTCCTGCAGGATCGCGACCGCGTTCTTCATCACGTCCCAGTCGGAACTCGAACCCATCAGCACGCCGACGAGCGGCGCGCTGTGCGTGTGGGCAGTCTGGACTTCACTCATTTCGTGCGTTCCTTCCTTCAGGCGAGCGGCTGGCCGGTGATGCGCTCGAGCGCTTCCTGGTACTTCGCGGCCGTCTTCTCGACGACGTCGGCCGGCAGTGCCGGTGCCGGCGCGGTCTTGCCCCACGGCTGCGCCTCGAGCCAGTCGCGCACGAACTGCTTGTCGAACGACGGCGGGTTGGTGCCGACCTGGTACTGGTCGGCCGGCCAGAAGCGCGACGAATCGGCCGTCAGCACTTCGTCCATCAGGTACAGCTTGCCGTGATTGTCGAGGCCGAATTCGAACTTCGTGTCGGCGATGATGATGCCGCGCGTCGCCGCGTAGTCGGCCGCTTCCTTGTACAGGCGGATCGAGATGTCGCGGATCGTCGCGGCCAGCTCGGTGCCGATGCGGCGCTCGGTTTCCTCGAACGTGATGTTCTCGTCGTGCTCGCCGAGCTCGGCCTTCGCGGCCGGCGTGAAGATCGGCTCGGGCAGCTTCTGCGCGTTCTGCAGGCCTTCCGGCAGCTTCACGCCGCACACGGCGCCCGACTCCTGGTATTCCTTCCAGCCGCTGCCGGCCAGGTAGCCGCGCACGACCGCCTCGATCATGATCGGCTCGAGGCGCTTGACGACCACGCCGCGGCCCTTGACCTGCTCGACCTCGTCGGCCGCGACGACCGCTTCCGGCGCGTCGCCCGTCAGGTGGTTCGGCACGATGTGCGCGAGCTTGTCGAACCAGAAGTTCGCCATCTGGTTCAGCACGCGGCCCTTGTTCGGAATCGGCTCGCCCATGATCACGTCGAATGCCGACAGGCGATCCGTCGTGACGATCAGGAGCTTGTCGTTGCCGACCGCGTAGTTGTCGCGGACCTTGCCGCGACCGAGGAGCGGCAGCGAGCGGAGCGTGGATTCGTAAAGGGTAGACATCGTCTTTTCGCAGATAAGGAGCCAAACAAAAAGGGAAACGCCGTTCCCCGCGGCAGGCGGGAACGGCGGTCTTGCAATGCGTCGGCGAACCGGCGGGCGATCAGGCCCGCCGGCTGCCGGCCGGCCCTTGTTCGGCCGGACGGAACGGCCGCCCCGAGGGCCGGATCGAATCCGGCGCCCGGGCGGCCAGCCCCGGCCCGGCGGCAAGACCGGGCGGGGCAATCGTACTACAGTCTCAGCGCACGACCTGCGCAAGCGCGCCGGACTTGTACTGCTCGGCGATCTTGTCGAGCGACACCGGCTTGATCTTCGCGGCCTGGCCTTCGCAGCCGAACGCGAGGTAGCGGTCGACGCACACCTGCTTCGCCGCTTCGCGCGCGGGCTTCAGGTAGTCGCGCGGATCGAACTTGCCCGGGTTCTCGAACAGGTAGCGGCGGATCGCGCCGGTGATCGCGAGACGCAGGTCGGTGTCGATGTTGATCTTGCGCACGCCGTGCTTGATGCCTTCCTGGATTTCCTCGACCGGCACGCCGTAGGTTTCCTTCATGTCGCCGCCGAATTCGCGGATCTCGGCCAGCAGTTCCTGCGGCACCGACGACGAACCGTGCATCACCAGGTGCGTGTTCGGGATGCGTGCGTGGATTTCCTTGATGCGCTGGATCGACAGGATGTCGCCCGTCGGCTTCTTCGAGAACTTGTACGCGCCGTGCGACGTACCGATCGCGATCGCGAGCGCGTCGCACTGCGTGAGCTTCACGAAGTCGGCGGCCTGCTCCGGATCGGTCAGCAGTTGCTCGCGGGTCATCGTGCCTTCCGCGCCGTGGCCGTCTTCCTTGTCGCCCTTCATCGTCTCGAGCGAGCCGAGCACGCCGAGTTCGGCTTCGACCGTCACGCCGATCGAGTGCGCCATCTCGACGACCTTGCGCGACACGTCGACGTTGTATTCGTACGAGGCGACCGTCTTGCCGTCGGCTTCGAGCGAACCGTCCATCATCACGCTGGTGAAACCGCTGCGGATCGCGCCCATGCACACGGCCGGCGACTGGCCGTGGTCCTGGTGCATCACGACCGGGATGTGCGGATACGACTCGACCGCCGCTTCGATCAGGTGGCGCAGGAACGGCTCGCCCGCGTACTTACGCGCGCCGGCCGATGCCTGCATGATCACGGGCGCGCCGACCTGATCCGCCGCCGCCATGATCGCCTGGACCTGCTCCAGGTTGTTCACGTTGAAGGCCGGCAGGCCGTAACCGTGCTCTGCCGCGTGGTCCAGCAATTGACGCATTGATACGAGAGGCATTGTGGAACTCCTTGGAATGAAAACCGGTGCGCCCTGACGCCGGCGCGGCGCTCGGCCCCGTCGAAACCGGGGCGGCACGGCGCGGCTGAGCGTCGAATAGCCGCATTTTATCGCGAAGCGCCTCCGATTCCGACCGGCCGGTAGCGCGTACTCGCAATTTGTTACCTTCGCACGGCACAATCCGGCCAAAAAACAGAAAAAAAGCCGCGCGGGGCATCAGACCCCGCGCGGCTTTCGTCAAAAAACGGTGCCCGATCGGCTCGGGCGGCCGGTGGACCGGCCGCCGGGCCGGCCCGGCGCATGCCGGCGCTCAATAATGCTCGCCGACCCGCACGATCTTCAGCGTGTTGGTGCCGCCCGCCTGCCCCATCGGCTCGCCGACGGTCAGCACGACCATGTCGCCGTGCTGCACATAGCCCTGCTTGACGACGATCTCGAGCGCCGCCTGCAGCGCCGAATCGCGGTCGCTGTTGAAGTCGACGTGCAGCGGCGTCACGTTGCGGTACAGCGCCATCGTGCGCTCGCTGCCGACGCGCGGCGTCAGCGCGAAGATCGGCACGTGCGTGTAGTGACGCGACATCCACAGCGCGGTCGCGCCCGATTCGGTCAGCGCGACGATTGCCTTCGCGCCGAGGTGATACGCGGTGAACAGCGCGCCCATCGCGATCGACTGGTCGATCCGCGTAAACGTGCGGTCGAGGAAATCCTTGTCCAGCTCGACGTGCTCGGACTTTTCCGCCTCGACGCACACGGCCGCCATCGTCTCGATCGTGACGACCGGGTACTTGCCGGCGGCCGTCTCGGCCGACAGCATCACCGCGTCGGTGCCGTCGAGCACCGCGTTCGCGACGTCCGACACTTCGGCACGGGTCGGCACCGGCGCGTGGATCATCGATTCCATCATCTGCGTCGCGGTGATCACGAGCTTGTTCGACTCGCGCGCCATCCGGATCATCCGCTTCTGCAGCGCCGGCACGGCCGCGTTACCGACTTCCACCGCGAGGTCGCCGCGCGCGACCATGATGCCGTCGGACGCGTCGAGAATGCTCTGCAGCGCCGGAATCGCCTCCGCGCGCTCGATCTTCGCGATCATCTTCGGCTTGATGCCGTACGGCGCGCCCGCGATGTTCGCGAGCTGGCGCGCCATTTCCATGTCCGTCGCATTCTTCGGGAACGACACCGCGACCAGATCCGCGCCGAGCGACATCGCCGTGCGGATGTCTTCCATGTCCTTCGCGGTCAGCGCGGGCGCCGACAGACCGCCGCCCTGGCGGTTGATCCCCTTGTTGTTCGACAGCTCGCCGCCCACCTTGACGATCGTGTGGATCTCGTCGCCGAGCACGCGCTCGACGGTCAGCACGATCAGGCCGTCGTTCAGCAGCAGCAGGTCGCCCGGCTTCAGGTCGCGCGGCAGTTCCTTGTAGTCGAGGCCGACGCGCTCGTCGTTGCCGAGTTCGCAGCCCGCATCAAGGATGAAGGCCTGGCCCGGCACGAGGGTCGTCTTGCCGTTCTCGAACTTGCCGACGCGGATCTTCGGGCCCTGGAGGTCGGCCATGATCGCGATCTCGCGGCCGACCTTGCGGGCGGCCTCGCGCACCATCTCGGCGCGCTGGCGGTGATCGTCGGCCGTGCCGTGCGAAAAGTTGAGCCGCACGACGTCGAGGCCCGCCTGCATCATCTGCAGCAGAATCTCCGGCGAACTGGAAGCCGGGCCGATCGTGGCGACTATCTTGGTGGCGCGCTGCATGAAACTCCTCATCTGGATCAAGGTGGATGCGCTGGGTGAAACGCTGCGAGAGCCGGAATCGGCGGGCCCAGCGGCGGCCGTTCCGGGGGGCGTGCCGGTGCTTGCGCCCGGCATCGCTTTGTTCTGAATCTCGTGGTGCTGCACGACCGCGTCGCCGGCGGCCGCCGGTGCGCGCGGGGTCGAGTTCGCCCGCGCGGGCGCGCGTTTGCGCTTGCCCGCGCCGGCCGGCTGCTCCGCCTTCGCGGAGCGCGCGGCCCTCGTCACCCCTGCGCGCGCCGCCACGCTCAGGCCGCCCGCGTTTCGAGCACTTCCACTGCCGGCAGCTTCTTCCCCTCGAGGAACTCGAGGAAGGCGCCGCCGCCCGTCGAGATGTAGCTGACCTGGTCATGGATGCCGTACTTCGCGATGGCCGCGAGCGTGTCGCCGCCGCCCGCGATCGAGAACGCGGACGATTTGGCGATCGCTTCGGCGAGCGTCTTGGTGCCGTTGCCGAACTGGTCGAACTCGAACACGCCGACCGGGCCGTTCCAGACGATCGTGCCGGCCTTCTCGAGCTGGCTGGCGAGCGCCTTGGCGGTATCCGGGCCGATGTCGAGGATCATGTCGTCCGCTTCGATGTCGGCGACCTGCTTCACCGTGGCCGCGGCCGTCGGCGAGAATTCCTTGGCCGTCACGACGTCGGTCGGGATCGGCACCGACGCGCCGCGCTCGCGCGCCTCGTCGATGATCGCCTTCGCCTCGGCGACGAGATCGGCTTCCGCGAGCGACTTGCCGATCGACAGGCCGGCCGCGAGCATGAACGTGTTCGCGATGCCGCCGCCGACGATCAGCTGATCGACCTTGCCGGCGAGCGACTTGAGAATCGTCAGCTTGGTCGACACCTTCGAACCGGCGACGATCGCGACCAGCGGGCGAGCCGGGTTGCCGAGCGCCTTGCCGAGCGCGTCGAGTTCGGCGGCCAGCAGCGGACCCGCGCACGCGACCGGCGCGTACTTCGCGATCCCGTGGGTGGTCGCTTCCGCGCGGTGCGCGGTGCCGAACGCGTCGTTCACGTAGACGTCGCAGAGCTTCGCCATCTTCTGCGCGAGTTCGTCCGAATTCTTCTTCTCGCCCTTGTTCACGCGGCAGTTCTCGAGCAGCACGACCTGGCCCGGCGCGACGTTCACGCCGTTCTCGACCCAGTTCGAGACGAGCGGCACGTCACGGCCGAGCAGTTCGGCGAGACGCTTCGCGACCGGCGCGAGCGAGTCTTCCGGCTTGAATTCGCCTTCGGTCGGACGACCGAGGTGCGACGTGACCATCACGGCCGCGCCGGCGTCGAGCGCGGCCTGGATGGCCGGCACGGACGCGCGCACGCGCGTGTCTTCGGTGATGTTGCCGTGATCGTCCTGCGGGACGTTCAGGTCGGCGCGGATGAACACCCGCTTGCCGGCGAGCTGGCCGGCGGCGATCAGGTCGGTAAGACGCTTGACTTGGCTCATGTTGAACAGATTGAAGTAGTGGATGGGGAAAGGGGGTTCACGCTGGACGTGCGCGGGCTGCCGCGAAAGGGCGCCGGATGCGGCCGTGGCTGGCGGTTCGCATGACGCGCACGGGTAAAAAATCTCGAACGGGCATTCTAGCCGATCCATCCGGCAGACTGACCCGTGCGGCGGCGAATTCCGCCTATTTGGGATCGCGCGCGGCCGTCGACACATTTCCGCAACGCAACAATGTGGACGCGCCAGCGGCCGGCGCCCGGCGGACGGCCATGGCGATTCGTCAGAAGATCAGCCGCAGCGCGGTGAAGACGAGCATCCCGACGATGATCGTGCCGAGCATGCTGCGCCGCCACAAAAACCAGCCGAGACCGGCCAGTGCGGCGTAAAACGGATGGTTGGACAGCGCGAACGACAGCCCGGTCGGCGTTTCGAGCACGTCGGGCAGCACGACCGCGACGAGCGCGGCGGCCGGCGCGTAGCGCAGCGCGCGCTGCGCGCGCTCGGGCAGCACGGTGCGTTCGCCGCCGATCAGGAACAGCGCGCGCGTGACGGCCGTGACGATCGTCATCCCGACGATCACGATCCAGATTTCCGTCGCGCTCATTCGATTTCCTTTTCGTGCACGGTTTCGGTGCGGATGCGGCGCCAGTCGGCGCGTTCGACGAAGAAATCGGCCGTGCACCCGGCCGCGAGCGCGGCCAGCACCGCGATCGGCAGCGCGAGCCGGTATGGCAGGTCGAACGCGATCAGCGACACGATGCCCGCGACCGCGACGGCCGCGAGCGTCGAGCGGTTCGCGACCGCCGACACCATGATCGGAAGCAGCGCGAGCGTGCCGGCCAACTCCAGCCCCCAGCTCGCGGGAAAGAAGCTCGCGAGCAGGATGCCGGCGAGCGACGACACCTGCCACGACGCCCAGCTCGCGAGCGCCATCCCCCAGAAATACGCCTCCTTGCCCGGCACGTGGCCGTATGCGAAGCCCTGTTTCTGGAACAGCAGGTAGATCACGTCGCCGTTGAAATAGCCGATCGCGAGGCGCCGCCACAGCGGCAGGTAGGAAAAATGGGGCGCAAGCCCGGCGCTGAAGATCACGAAGCGCATGTTGACCATCGTGGCCGTGAGCAGGATCGTCCAGATCGGCAGCTTCGCGACGAGGAGCGGCAGCACCGCGAGTTGCGACGAGCCCGCGTAGACGAAGATCGACATCGCGCTCGCCTGCCCGAGCGTCATCACCGACTTGCTCATCGCGACCCCGGTGACGAGCCCCCAGGACAGGATCGCCATCAGTGTCGGGGAATAGTCGCGCGCGCCCTGGATCAGCGCGAAGCGGTCGGTGGCGGAGAATCGAGCGAGCATGGGAAGCGGGCCGCGGCGGGCGGTTCGTCGGGCCGCCGGCGCCTCCTGCCGGTACGACCCGTCGTTATTGGAATCGGTACCGGGCGATTATAGCGCCGGCCCCGTGCCGACCGACCGGATCGCCTTCAAATGACGCTAAAATAAGCGTCTTTCCGGCTCAATGCTGCACACAACCCGCTGCACAACTGCTTCCCAGGAGAATCCTATGTCAATGGCCGACCGCGACGGCAAGATCTGGATGGACGGCAAGCTGATCGACTGGCGCGACGCCAAGATCCACGTCCTGACCCATACGCTGCACTACGGCATGGGCGTCTTCGAGGGCGTGCGTGCGTACAAGACGGCCGACGGCAGCACCGCGATCTTCCGTCTGCGCGAGCACACCAAACGTCTGCTGAATTCGGCGAAGATCTTCCAGATGGACGTGCCGTTCGACCGCGAAACGCTCGAAGCCGCGCAGCTCGAAGTCGTGCGCGAGAACAAGCTCGAGTCGTGCTACCTGCGCCCGATCATCTGGGTCGGCTCGGAAAAGCTCGGCGTGTCGGCGAAGGGCAACACGATCCACGTCGCGATCGCCGCGTGGCCGTGGGGCGCGTACCTCGGCGAGGACGGCCTCGCGAAGGGCATCCGCGTGAAGACGTCGTCGTTCACGCGCCACCACGTGAACGTGTCCATGGTGCGCGCGAAGGCGTCGGGCTGGTACGTGAACTCGATCCTCGCGAACCAGGAAGCGACCGCCGACGGCTACGACGAAGCGCTGCTGCTCGACGTCGACGGCTACGTGTCGGAAGGCTCCGGCGAGAACTTCTTCCTGGTGAACAACGGCAAGCTGTACACGCCGGACCTGTCGTCGTGCCTCGACGGCATCACGCGCGACACGATCATCACGCTCGCGAAGGACGCCGGCATCGAGGTGATCGAGAAGCGCATCACGCGCGACGAGGTCTACACGGCCGACGAAGCGTTCTTCACGGGCACGGCCGCCGAAGTCACGCCGATCCGCGAGCTCGACAACCGCACGATCGGCAGCGGCGCGCGCGGCCCGGTCACGGAAAAGCTCCAGTCGGCATTTTTCGATATCGTGTCGGGCAAGAACGCGAAGTACGCGCACTGGCTGACGAAGGTCTGAGTGCGCTGCGCCACCGACCGCCCCACAAAAGAGTGATAAGAGAAAGTCTCATGAGTGAAATCAAGGAAATGCCGCTGATCGAGCTGACGGCCAAGGATCTCCCCGCCTACTGCCCGAACCCGGCCATGGCGCGCTGGAGCGCGCACCCGCGCGTCTTCATCGACGTGTCGCACGGCGAGGCGCGCTGCCCGTATTGCGGCACGCGCTACAAGCTGCGCGACGGCGAGGTGGTCAAGGGCCACTGAGCCCTGGCCGGGCCCGCGGGCCCGCCGCACGCGAGGCGGCGCAGCCGGAACTCCGGCGCGCCGCCCTTTTCCTGTTCTGACAACCCGAACGCGGTGCATGCGCGCCGTGCTTCATTACGACATCGGAAGTCGACCTGATGCGTCGAGCGCTGGTTATCGCACCGAACTGGATCGGTGACGCATTGATGGCGCAGCCGCTTTTTGCGCTGCTGAAAAAGCTCCATCCCCGCATCGCGATCGATGCCGTCGCGCCCACCTGGGTCGCGCCCGTGCTCGAGCGGATGCCCGAGATCCACGATGTCTACGCGACCGACCTCGCGCACGGCAAGCTGCAGCTGCTGCGCCGCTGGCAGCTCGCGACCGACCTGCGTGACGTCGGCTACGACGCGGCGTACGTGCTGCCGAATTCGCTGAAGTCCGCGGTGATCCCGTGGCTCGCGAACATCCCGCTGCGGATCGGCTACACGGGCGAGCACCGCTACGGCCTGCTGAACGTGCGGCACGCGAACCCGGACAAGTCGGCCGAGCGTCCGCCGATGACGACCCACTACGCGGCGCTTGCATATGCGCCGGGCGCGAAGCTGCCCGAGTCGATGAAGACGCTGCCCGCGCCGCGCCTCGACGCCGACCTGAACGAGACGGCGCGCGTGTCCGCACGTTTCAATCTCGATACGCGCAAGCCGCTCGTCGTGTTCTGCCCCGGCGCGGAATACGGCCCGGCCAAGCGCTGGCCGCCCGAGCACTTCGCGACGCTCGCGACCATCGTCCACCAGTCGTTCCCATACACGCAGATCGTCGCGCTCGGCTCGCAGAAGGACGCCGCCGCCGCGCAGGCGATCGCCGACCACGCGCCGAACGTGCGCAACCTGTGCGGGCAGACGTCGCTGTCCGAGGCGTGCGCGCTGATCGCGCGCGCGAACGCGGTCGTGACCAACGATTCGGGGCTGATGCACGTCGCGGCCGCGTTGCGCCGGCCGCTCGTCGCGCTGTACGGCTCGACGGATCCGCGCCACACCCCTCCGCTGTCGGAGCTGGCGAAGGTACAATGGCTGCATCTCGAATGCAGTCCCTGCTTCGAACGCGAGTGTCCGCTCGGCCATCTGAACTGCCTGCGCCAACTCGGTCCCGAGCAGGTATTCGGCGATTTGCGCGGCATGCTCGTCGGGCAGCGCTGACCCTGGCCGGCAGCGTCGCACGACGCGCCGGGCAATCCGATTCACCGGTGTACGGCGGCCCCATCCGGGCCGCCGTGCTGAATACGGCGCGCGACGCGCGCGAGAGATAACCCCGATGCCACGTTTTGCCCGCCTTTTCGAAGCCGCTGCCGATACGCTGAACGCTTACTACCAGGCCGTCGCCGATGCCAATCTCGACGCGCTGCTGGGGTTGTGGATCGACGAGGACTTCGCCAGCTGCGTCTGGGCCGACGGCGAGCATCTGCACGGCCTCGACCAGATCCGCAGCGGGCTGGCGAACCGCCTCGCGACGCGTCCCGTGACGATCGAGCCGCTCGACATCCGCGTATACGATAGTCTCGGCACCGTCGTCTACACGATCGCCGAGGCGCATCAGCAGGCCGACCTGACGGCCGAACCGGACATGGTTTTCGCCACGTACGTGATGATTCACGAACGCGGCGAGTGGCGCATCGCGCATATTCACGCGAGCCCGATTCCCGAACAAGCGGCCGGACAATTCGCCGCGAAGATCCGTCACGGGCAGGGTCCGCTGCACTGACGAAGAACGAAGCAACGCATTAGCGGGGCGATCATGAGTACGGCTTCTCCGCCCACCTCGCCGCTGACCGGGGCCCCGGCCCCCGACGACGATTCATTGCGCTATCGCGCACCGCGCTGGCTGCCGAACAGCCATGCCCAAACCATCGTGCCCGCGCTGTTCGCACGGCGTCCGGCGGTCGCGTACCGACGAGAGCGATGGGAAACCCCCGATCACGACTTCATCGATCTCGACTGGGTCGCGCATCTCGACAGTGCCGCCCCGGCGCCCGACGCACCGCTGTTCGTGCTGTTCCACGGCCTCGAAGGCAGTTCCGGCTCGCATTACGCGCTGGCGATGATGGCCGCCGCGCGCGCGAAGGGCTGGCACGCGGTCGTCCCGCACTTTCGCAGTTGCAGCGGCGAGCTCAACCGGCAGCCGCGCTTCTACCATCTCGCCGACAGCGCCGAGGTCGACTGGATCCTGCGCCGGCTCGCCGCGCAGCATCGCGGGCCGGTCGTCGCGGCCGGCGTGTCGCTCGGCGGCAACGTGCTGCTGCGCTGGCTCGGCGAGCACCGCAGCGACACGTCGATCGTGCACGCGGCCGCCGCGATCTCGACGCCGATCGACGTGCACGCGGGCGGCCTCGCGCTGTCGCAGGGCTTCGCGATGGTCTATACGCGCAGCTTCCTGAAGACGCTGAAACGCAAGGCGCTCGCGAAGCTCGACCAGTATCCGGGGCTGTTCGACCGCGACGCGATGCTGCGGGCCGTGACGATGCGCGACTTCGACGAAGTCGTGACCGCGCCGCTGCACGGCTTCGCGGACGCCGACGACTACTGGACCCAGGCCACGACGCGCCCGCTGCTGCCCGCGATCGACGTGCCGACGCTGATCCTCAACGCCCGCAACGATCCGTTCCTGCCCGAATCCGCGCTGCCGAGCGCCGCCGACGTGTCGCCGGCCGTCGAGCTCGACCAGCCCGCGGACGGCGGCCACGCGGGATTCATGACCGGGCCGTTCCCCGGCCGCCTCGACTGGCTGTCGGCGCGGGTGTTCGGCTATTGCTCGAAATTCGTCGACCATGGATGACATCGTCAGGCAGGCCCTCGCCAAGTGGCCGAACGTGCCGCACTGCACCGGCTGGCTGCTGCTCGACCGGCGCGGCGAATGGCGGCTGCGCGACGACGCCGCGCAGGCCGCGGGAGCGCTCGGCTCGCCGGTCCGGCATGCGGCGCTGAACGCGTTCATCGGGCGCAACTACGACTGCGACGCGCACGGCCAGTGGTTCTTCCAGAACGGGCCGCAGCGCGTGTACGTCGAGCTCGCCTATACGCCGTGGGTCGTGCGCCTGGCCGAACGCGACGGGCAACTCGCGCTGGCCGACCAGACCGGCGCGCCGTTCGAACCGGACGCCGCGTGGCTCGACGACGCGGGCGGCGTGCTGTTTCGCGCGGCCGGCTCGCCGCCGCGCGTCGCGGCGCTGCACGACCATGACCTCGGCCTGTTCGCCGATCACGCGGATTTCGACGCGACGCCGCCCGTGCTGCGCTGGCGCGACGGGCGCACGCTGTCGCTCGGCAACCTCGCCTGCGCCGACGTGCCGGCGACGTTCGGCTTCGTCGCGAGTCCCGCGCAGCGGGCGCGCCGCAGCTCGCCAGATGGCCGCGACGGCAGCGCCGAAAGCTGACGCGCAACCCACCCTGCCCGCCTGACGGCCGTTATCCGCGGCCGTTCTTCTCGTCCTCGCGCTCTTCCTTGTAGCGCGCCTCGAATTCCAGCAGCCGCGCGCCGATGATCGACTGGTCGTAGAACGACACGTCCTTCGCGTCGCGCGCCTCCTTCAGCTGGCGTATCGCCGACGGCCACGCGCCGTCGAGCGCCAGCTTCTCCGCGAGCGCGCGGCGCCGCGCGAGCACGTCGCCCCGGCCGTCGCTCGCCTTCGCGAGATAGTCCCACCAGTCCGGCTGCTCGGGATCCGCCTGCGCCTCCGTGCGCGCGAGCGTCTGTGCTTCGGCGAAGCGGCGCGCGGCGATCAGCGCCTGCAGGTGCGCGACGATCGCCGCGTGCGACGCCGGCCAGCGCCGCTGCGCGAGCGCCGCGAGCCGCACCGCGTCGTCGGTCCGGCCCGCGCGGCGCGCGATGTCGGCGGCGAGCACGTCGAGGCTCGGCGAACTCGTCTCGGGATCGTCCGCGCGCCGCTCGCGCGCGTCGAAAGCGGCACGGGCCGACACGAGCGCCTTGTCGGCCGCGTCGTACTGGCCGAGCAGCAGGTTCGCGAGCGCGATCCCGTATTCGTTCGCCGCGACGTTCGGCGCCGTGCGATCGTCGAGCTCGAGCTGCATCCGGCGCGCCTCGGCCGCGATATCGTTCGGCGCGCGATTCTGCAGAATGCGCAGCCGTGCGCGCACGAAGCCGTATTCGGCCGACTGGCGCGGCTGCCGATATGGCGCGCGGCGTGCGCGATCTTCCATGTCGGCGATCCGTTCGCCCGTCAGCGGGTGCGTACGCGCATAGGCCGGCACGCCCGCGTCGCCCATCGACGCGCGCTCGAGCCGTTCGAAGAAGCCCGGCATCCCGTACGGATCGTAGCCGGCGCCGGCGAGCAGCTGGAACCCGACGCGATCGGCCTCGCGCTCCGCCGACCGCGAGAAGCGCAACTGGTTGTCGACCGCGTACGCCTGCCCGCCCATCGCGATCGCGCTGCCGAGATCGCCGCTGCGCGCGAGCACGCCCGCCAGCACGCCGAGCAGCATCGTCGCGAGCGCCGTGTAGCCGGTCTTCTCGTTCGCGCCGATCATCCGCGCGATGTGCCGCTGCAGCACGTGGCCCATCTCGTGGCCGACCACCGACGCGAGTTCGGATTCCGTCTGCGTCGTGACGACCAGCCCGCTGTTGATGCCGATGAAGCCGCCCGGCATCGAGAACGCGTTGATCTGCGGATCGCGTACGGGGAACAATTCGAAGTCCGGCATGTAGCCGCCGATGTAGCGCGCGGCCGCCGCGGCCGCGAGCCGCTTCGCGATCGCGTTCAGGTAGTCGCGCGCGAGCCAGTCGTCGAGATAGTCCGGGTCGCGCCGCACCTCGCGCATCACGCGCTCGCCGAGACGCCGTTCGGCCCGCGGCGTGAGCGAACCGCCGGAGCCGTCGCCGAGGTCGGGCAGCTCCAGCGCGCGCAGCGGTGCGCGCAGGCTCGCGACGGGCGCGGACGCGCCGTCGGCGCCGGAAAACCGGCTCTCCGCGCCGCCGTAGGTGCCGAATACGCCGGTCGCGATGCCGGACGGCACCGTGGAAATCGACGGCGACGCGCCTGCCGCCGGCTCGAGCGGCAGCGCGGACGTGCGCTGTGCATGGCCGCTCGGCGGCAGCACGAGCGCCGCCGACAGCAACACGGCAAGCAACTGTTTGACACGCATGGCAGGATGAAAGCGACGCCGTCCCGCGCGCCGGGCGCGCATCGCGGCGTTTGGTCTGAATATTCGGGTCATTGTACCGGCGACATCGCGACTGTCCCGCGCGGCAAATGCGCCATCTGCGCGCTTGGCGCCGCGAAGGCCACTGCTATGATAGGCGCCCGTTGAAACGTTGGATCGGATCGGGGTGCGGATACGGGATTCGGCGCCCCCGGCCGATCGCGAAGCCGGATCGAGGGACGTGCTCGCGCGCGCACTCCGTTCCACTGGAGCAAGACATGTCAGGACTTACCCATTTCGACGCCGCGGGCCACGCACACATGGTCGACGTCGGCGGCAAAGAGCAAACGCAACGCATCGCGATCGCGCGCGGCACGATCCGGATGCTGCCGGCGACGTTCGCGCTGATCCGCGACGGCAAGGCGAAGAAAGGCGACGTGCTCGGCGTCGCGCGCATCGCCGCGATCCAGGGCGCGAAGCGCACCGCCGACCTCATTCCGCTGTGTCACCCGCTCGCGCTGACGCGCGTGGCCGTCGACTTCGAACTCGACGACGCACTGCCGGGCGTGCACTGCGTCGCGCAGGTCGAGACGTTCGGGCGCACCGGCGTCGAGATGGAAGCGCTGACTGCCGTGCAGGTCGGTCTGTTGACCGTGTACGACATGTGCAAGGCCGTGGATCGCGGGATGATGATCACCGACGTGAGCGTCAGGGAGAAACGCGGCGGGAAGTCGGGGGACTGGAAGGCGGAGGACGCGGCGGGCTGAGCGGCCCAGGGGCGGTCGGTCGTGCCCGGTACGACCCACGCCCGACCGTCGTTCAACTGCATGACGTGCGCGGCCTCCCCTGTCAGGCCGACGCGCTGACCGTATTTGAAATATCGTTGAAAGGCAAATTCGAGATAACTGCCGTTTATCTCATACAATTACCGGATTCCGCACGGGAGAGCGTGCGACCCAGCACAAAAAAAGCGAGCACGGGTGATGAATTCGCAAGCATTGAGAAACGCGCTGCAGGCCGGGCCGATCCAGGACGAACGACTCGTCAAGCTGGAGACGCCGCTCGGCCCTGACGTCCTGCTGCCCCATCGCGTCAAGGGACGATCGCGGCTCGGGCGTCATTTCGAGTTCACCGTCGACGCCGTGTCGGTGTCCGACGGTATCGAGCTCAAGAAGCTGATCGCGCAGCCCGTCACGCTGCGGATCCAGCAGGCCGACAAGTCGTACGCGCCGCACCACGGGTATGTGCACGCGGCCCGCCGGCTCGGGTCGGACAGCGGCCTCACGCACTATCAGATCGTCTTCGCGTCGTTCCTGCACTTCCTGAAGTTCCGCCGCGACCAGCGCATCTGGCAGGACAAACCCGCCGACGAGATCATCGCCGACGTCCTGAACCAGCACCCGCAAGCCAAGGGCTGCTTCGACTTCAGGCTCCACCGGCCGCTGCCGTCGCGCTCGTTCTGCATGCAATACGAGGACGACTGGAACTTCGTGCACCGCCTGCTGGAATCGGAAGGCCTGTACGGTTTCTGGGAGCAGGCGCAAGACGGCAAGTCGCACAAGCTCGTCGTCGTCGACACGATCGACGCGCTGCCCGCGCTGTCGCCGCAGACCCTGCGCTTTCATCACGCCGGCGCACACGACGAGGCCGACACGCTCGTCCAGTTCTCCGGCACGCGCACGCTGCGCAGCGTCGAGCGCACGACGCGCACGTTCGACTACAAACAGCCGCCCACTGCGTCGAATCCGAAGGCAACCCACACGCCGACGATCGCGAACCAGGGCGACCTGCCGCAGCAGCTCGAAGTCTACGAATACACCGGCGCCTACACGTACCCCGAACAGTCTCGCGGCGACCATCTGTCGAAGATCTGGATGGAGGAGCAGGAGTCGCTTGCGAAGCGCTTTCACGGCACCGGCGGCGTCCGGCGCATGGACGCGGGACGCACGTTCGAGCTCGCCGATCACCCCGAACACGACAAGGACGATGCCGGCCAGCGCCGCTTCGCCGTGATCGAGACGGTCTGGCGCATCGCCAACAACCTGCCCGTCGGCGATCGGCAGGCCAGGTTCCCGCATAGCCTGCAGACCGAAATCGACGATCTCGTGCGGGCCAGCGGCGCGGACCTGCCGCACGTCCGGCATCCGGACGGCAGCGAGGGCATTTTTCAGGTCAGCATCGAAGCGCAGCGCACGACGGTGCCGTTCCGCAGCCCGTTCGAACATTCGAAGCCGCCGATGCATCTGCAATCGGCGATCGTCGTCGCGCCGCAAGGCGAGGAAGTCCATACCGACGAACTCAACCGCATCAAGGTCCGCTTCCACTGGGATCGTCTCAACGACGGCGACGAGAAGGCCTCGTGCTGGCTGCGCGCCGCCGCGTCGGATTCGGGCAATGGCTATGGCGCCGTTCACCCCCATCGCAGCGGCGAGGAAGTGCTGGTCGATTTCCTCGGCGGCGACTGCGATCGTCCGATCGTCGTCGGAAAGCTGTACAACGGTGCGACCCGTCCGCAATGGCACAGCAACGGGATCCTGTCCGGATACCGGTCCAGGGAATATTCGGGCGCCGGCTTCAATCAGCTGGTGCTCGACGACGCGACGTCGCAGAACCGCGTGCACCTGTACAGCAGCCAGGCAAACACGCACCTGCACCTGGGCTACCTGATCGACCATACGGGCAACGACCGCGGCGGCTATCTCGGCAGCGGCTTCGACCTGCGCTCCGACGCATTCGGCGCGGTTCGCGCGAACCGCGGCCTGTACGTCACGACGCATCCGAAACAGCCGGCGAGCCAGCCGCTCGACGTGAAGGAAACGCAAGAGCAGCTCGTCAGGGCGGAAGGCCTGATGGAGGCGATGTCCGAGGTCAGCGCGCAGCATCAGGGCGAGTCGCTCGACGCCGGCCATTCGGCGCTGAAGCAGTTCAGCGACGCGACGCAGAACAGCGTGAGCGGCAGCGCGTCGGGCGGGCGAACCGGCGGCGGCGGAACCGGCAGCGCCAATGCGTTCAAGGAACCCGTGATGCTGTTCGGCAGCCCGGCCGGCATCGCGCTGTCGACGCAGCAATCCGTGCAGTTCGCCGCGGACCGGCACGTCAACCTCGTCAGCGGACAAAGCACGCACGTCGCTGCCGGGAAGTCGCTGATCGCGAGCGTCCTCGACCGGATCAGCCTGTTCGCGCAGAACGCAGGCATGAAGCTGTTCGCCGGCAAGGGCAAGGTGGAAATCCAGGCGCACGCGGACAACATCGAACTGACTGCGCAGAAGGCGCTGAAACTGGTGGCGGCCACGCAGTCGATCGAAGGCGCGGCGGCGAAGGAAATCCTGCTGACGTCCGGCGGCGCCTACATCCGCATCGCGGACGGCAACATCGAGGTGCACGCACCCGGCAAGATCGACATCAAGGGCGCGCAGCACGTGTTCGACGGCCCCACGCACCTGTCGCAGACCCTGCCGACGTTGCCGAACTCGAGCGGCAACTACGACCAGGCGTTCATCGCGCACTGGGCCGGCACCGACATTCCGGTCGCGAACACGCGATACCAGATGTTCTCGAACGGCGCGCTGATCTCGGAAGGCGTCACCAACGCGGCAGGCGAGACGGGGCTCACGCAGAGCCACGTGCCGCATGACGTCATCGTCAAGTTCTTAGGGAAATCGAATGGCTGACGTGCAACAGAAGGACAACGTGCTGGGTACCGGCGCGGGGATGCTGACGCCGACGGGGTACAAGGATCGGCCGAAGGTGGCTATCCAGATCTGCGACAAGCATGTCACGCCGGCGGCGGATTCCATCATCGGTACTTGCCCGTTCTATTACCTGCCGCTTCACGGTGAGTACTGGGAAACGGTCGAGAAGGTCAGCGTGTCGAGCGCATGGGAGACCGTCAAGAAATTCGCAACGTCATGGGATCCGTGGAAAGACAAGAAAGTCGTCCATGAACTGCTGCATCGGCGAGAGAATCTGATCAAACCGAAAAGCATCGATTCGGACTGGTCTCGCCACGGCAATTTCATGATGCGTCATATCGGGTGTGGGCATAAACCGCCCGATTACTATGTGAGTTACGGCTACTACTATTGCTCCGATTACGGCGCCAATCTCTATCCCGCGCTCACGGCAAAAGGAAAGAAATGGCTGGACAACGCACGGTGGTGGCTCCAGAAATACATCGAGATCGGGCTGTCTCAGAACATGCAGGGAAACCAGATCGCATTCAACAGTGCGAAACCGGGAAACGGTAAGCTCTCGATGCAGGTGAAGCGATACGAACTGGAACTGGACAAGGACGGAGACACGTTCAAGACCTTCGCCTTTGTCACTCACCCATTGGCGTACCTGGATGGAGGCCTGGCCGGCCTGCCGGTGTCGGATCTGGTCAAGATCGGCAGACGGCCGAACATAGAGGAATGGGCCGACGAGCGCACGCGCAAACAGGCGATCGACGCGGGCATTCCCGTCGCCAAGGCAAAAGCGCGCGAATGGAGCAAAGACGCGGTCGACAAGGCACGCGAGTGGGGCTCGGATGCCGCCGACAAGGCTCGCGAGTGGGGTTCGGATGCCGCCGACGAAGTTAACCGCGCGCTCGAACGTTTGCTGAAAAAGTGACATGCGAAAACACAAGCGCTGGAAGTGGATCGCCGGTGGCCTCGTTGCCCTGGCCATTGCAACATACGGGTACGTAAATATGACGACGGGCTGGGAGACGATTTCGACAAGCTTCATGCGGGACGATGCGCCGTATGGCGGCGGCAACTTCCGCATCAGGGGCAATGACGTGATGAGCGTCAAGCTCGCCAATCCCGAAGTGACGTTCAAGCCCCAGGCCGAATCGAACCAGCCGCAGCGGCCCGAACCGACCGAAGCATGGATGAACGACACTGGCGAGTTGCTGAACCGCATGACGATCAGCTTCTTCCGCGGCACCATCGACGGAGGGATGAAGCGCCACTTCCAGCAGGTCGGCCAAGAGGCTGCCTGGTGGTACTCGCCGGACTGGACCGTTCAGTTCATCAGCACGTCATGGATGAACTATAAGGCTCCCGAGGCGCAAGGCGGCGACGCGCCGCAAACCACCAAGCTGTGGAAATCGAGTAATGGCGGCCAGACATGGTCGCAACTGCACTGGCCCGAGAGTCAGAACATCGGCCGCCTGCTCTTTCTCGATCCGCAGCGTGGCTACGCGGCTGGCTGGGGCCCCCGCGTATGGCGAACCGCGGACGGCGGAAACACGTGGCAAGCGATCGACGTGCCGGCCGATGCACGCGTCGGCAGCGAGACGCGCCGCGAATTCAATGCCATCAGCCTAGGCCCGGATGGCGTTCTGCGGATCGCCTACTATGTCGCACAGACTGCCGAAGCACCGGCTCATAGCGTGGTCGACCGGCTCGACTGGGGGCAGCCCGCATTCGTGACAGATACGGTGCTTCCAGGCCAGGTCATCACTGCGCTCGACACCACGCCGACCACGCCGGGATCCGAGTCACGCTATTCCGTGTACACGCTGTCGCATCTCGACAAACCGCAGGACGGCGAGGGTCGCGACAACGGTCGCCGGACGGGCGCCATTTCCACGTGGACGAACGACCATCCCGAGGTCGTGCAGCAACTGCGCACGTTCGACGAGAAGCTCACACTCGACAGCATGAGCATCGGTCGCAATGGCCTCTTGCTCGTCTATGCAACCGATCCGAACACCGCAAGCGGCGGCACCGCCGGCGGCGCACCGATCGACCTGACGTTCAGCAGCACCGACGCCGGCAAATCGTGGAATAAAACAACCGACAAGACCGCACAGGGCGGGTACTTCGACGCGCAAACCAACACGCTGTACTGGCTGCATGCCTATACGCTGAAGAAACGGACCTTCTGATCGCGCGCTGAACCCTCAGTGGCCAGCCCTCGCTGCGGCCGCTCGATCGTCAAGATCGCGAACCGCAGCGACCTGTCTCGCGCACGACGGCCTTGGTCGCACACACATCACCGGCCACGGTGCCGCCCGTCACTCACCGCGACGCGGCTCGAACACGAACGGTTGTGTCAGCAAGAACGGATTCGCGGTCGCGCCCGTCTGCGTGCAGGTGGCGTGCGTCATCGCTTCGACTGCCGCGCGATCCGCGGCCGTGTTGCGACTGCTCGTCGTGATCGTGACGTTCTGCGCTTCGCCCGACGTCGTCATCAGCGCGCGCACGAGCACGGTGACGGGACGCGTGAGCGGCTTCGCGCTATCCGGATAGACGGCACGCGGAATGTGGCACGTCAGCTTGCCGTCCTGCGACGACGACATCATCGCGCAGCCGGAAAACAGCATGGCGACAGCGGGCAGGATCAGGTAGGTCGAGCGAATAGTCATGGTCGAATATCGTTCTTCAACACTGTTCTGGGGGAGCGCCGCACGCCGGCCGGTATCGTCCGCGATGCACCGCATTGCGCCGCGGCCCTCGGATCGGCGCCCCGTGACGGCCGCGCGACCGAAGGCTGACCGGTCGCGATCCTGCTTGGCGGTTCCCGGAGATCCGGGCGCTGCGTTCGCGCCGGGCGGCCCACACCGGGCGACCTTGCCTGCGTACGCTTTCGCGCATTGTGCACGCGCCACCTCGCGCGTGGCGGCGATTTGACAATGGTTGACGCGAATCCCGCCGGATTCGGCGGTGATCCATTCTCCGAGAGAAGCAATCGCCGCACCGTCCCGTGCAGCCATCGCTCGCCTGCCTCACCGCGATCCGACCAGCGCCGGGATTCCCCGCCCGGCGCCGCGCGGCGTCACTCGGAATCGTCGTCCGAGTCGTCGTCGTCCGCGTTGGCGGGGACCTCCCCGTACTTCGCGACGACGGCCGCCTTGAACGCTTTCAGCTCCGGCTGCTGATCGCACAGCTTGTACAGCGACGCGAGTTGCTGCGGCCAATCTTTCAACTCCTTCGCGAACACATGCAGGCGCGCGACCGTATCGAGCGCGTCGGCTTCTCGACCGGCCAGCGCCTGCAGCACGGCATAGCGGCGCAACACCGTCTCGCCGGGCAGCAGCGCGATCGCGCGCTCATGCGCGACGAGCTTGAGCGGCAGGTTGTCCGGCGAAATCGCCAGCAGCGTGGCCGCCCCGTAGTCGCCCCACGCACCGAACAGCAGCGACGGCGCATCGCGGTACTGTGCGGCCGGATCGCTGCCGTAATACAGCACTTCCGCGCGCTGGTAGTCGCGCAGCACGGGCACCGACGCCAGCACGCCGCCGAACGACAGCACCGCGAACAGCCCGAACGCCGCGCGGCCCGGCAGGATCCGCAGCGGCTTCACCTCGAGCAGGCCGATCACGAACATCGCCGGCAGCAGGAAGAACATGTACTGCTGCGGATATTCGACGAGCGCATGCATCAACAGGATGCCGATCAGCGCGAGGCCGAACACGCGCGTGCTCGACTGCGGCGCGCGCACCGCGCGCACGAACCATGTCACGAGCGCAACGACGAGCACGCCGAGACCAACGAGGCCGGACTTCGCGAGCAGGTCGATGAAGATGTCGTGCGAGTTGTTCGCGATCTCGACACCGCCGAGCGTGCGCACGAGCGCGAACTGGTGCGACGGGAACTCGCCCCAGCCGACGCCGAGCACCGGATGCTCGCGGAACATCGCGAGCCCGTACTTCCACAGCGCGAGGCGCGGCGCGATCTGCCCCGCGTCGCGCATCCGGTCGGCCGCCGACTCGGCGAGCCCCAGATGGAAATGCACGTTGGCCCAGCGCACCGCGACATTCACCGCGACGAAGACCACCGCGAGCGCGACCGGGATCACCCATGCGCGGCGGTTGCCCGGCGCGCGGCGCGACTCGAGCCACGCCATCCAGAAACCCGCGACGACCAGCACCGCGACCTGCAGCCACGGGCCGCGCGACACCGTCAACGCGAGCCCGACCGACAGCACGATCGACAGCGCGAGCCATGCCCATACCGCGAGCCGGCGCGTCTGCACCAGATACAGCGCGCCCGCGAGCGCGAACGCGATGTAGGTCGCCAGGTGGTTCGCCTGCGCCATGTTGCCGTACGGACGGCGATCGACCGCGATGTTGTACACCACCACGAACGGCGACACCGCGGATTCGAGATGGAACAGCTGCACGATCTGACTCGCGACCGCGAGCATCCCGCCGAGCAGCAGCGCGCCGGACATCATGCGCGCGGCGGCTTCGGCGAGCCCCTCGCGCGCGAGCGTGTAGCCGGCCTGCATCGCGACCAGCGCGGCGGCCAGATACCCGACCGCCAGCCAGTTCATCGACGGTACCTTCAGCGGCATGAGCGCGACCTGCGCGATCAGCACCGCCGCGAACCCGAGCGGCGCGACGAACGCGGCCGGCGCGGCGAACGGCTCCGCCGGGCGGCCCGTGCGTGCAAGCAGCACAACGGAGAGACCCACCAGCAGATACAGCACCAGCGCGGCAAACTCGGAATAGAAGGTCGGGATCGGATACGTGTGATTCGTGATCGAGTACGGCACGATCAGGGCGACAGCCAGCGCAACGAGCGGCAACGAACGGGAAAAAGTAGAAGGCATGAGCGAACCGGATGTCAGCAACCGGCGCACTATACAAAACTTTCCCCCCTCTGTGCGGCCCCGTCGTGCCATCACCCATGCCGTGGAGCGAGCGCAGCCGGCCGGCAGGCACGGCGGGCGCCGCGCCACGCACGCGGCCACGGACTTGCCGGCATGCCCGCGGCACTACGCGCGGCACTCCGCCGGCGCATATTGCGCGGGCAACGTCGCGGCTTCCGCCGGCAACGGGCCCGCGCCCGGCGCCGGGAGCGACGACGCAGACTTCCCGGCGGCAAAACACTCCCACGCGATCGCGCCCGCCTGCATCGCGCCCTTTTTCAGCGGCACGCGCGCGGTCGGCGTGTCGGCCTTGTCCGGGGCGGACGGCACCAGGACGAGCGTATTCGCGCCGGCCGCGGCGACGCGGGGGGTGAACGCCACCGTGATCTGGCCGGTGTCGCCGTCGATGGCGACGGATTCGACGTTGCGGGTGGCGGCCGGCGGGCTGTAGCCGCCGTCGAGGCTCGCGCCGCTCGCGGCGTTGTCGGCCACGGCGAGTCGCGCGGACGAAGCGAGCGCGAGCCCCTCGCCGACACGCGACCGCGCGAGGTAATCCTGGTACGCGGGAATCGCATAGGCCGCGATCACGCCGACGATCGCGAGCACGATCATCAGCTCGATCAGCGTGAAGCCGGCCGGCCGCCAGCGCGGCACCGGCCGGCTCGCGCGCCGCAGATCGGCGGCGAGGCGACGGAACAGGGAAACGGAAAAGGCTTCGAACATGACTGGCTCCGGAAACGAAAAACGCCTGCCGAATCAGGCAGGCGTTTCGATCGTAGCCAGCGGGCCGCGGCCCCGGCAGTCGGCCGGACGGCCAACGTCAATGCGCGTGCGAGGCGCTGCGGCGGCGCCGGAGCGTGTAACCGGCGGCGACGACGAACAGCGCGCCCGCGATGCTCGCGCCGTAGATCGCCGCCGGCGTATCGAGCACCGGCCAGCGGTCGCCGACCGGGTCGTGCACCATCAGCCCGCCGGCGATCCAGCCCAGCAGCCCGGCACCGAGCGCCACGACGATCGGAAACCGGTCGAGCAGCTTCAGCACCAGCGTGCTGCCCCACACGATGATCGGCACGCTGACGACGAGCCCGAAGATCACCAGCGCCAGACGGTGCGACGGATCGGCCTGCTCGGCCGCGCCGGCGATCGCGATCACGTTGTCGAGGCTCATCACGGCGTCGGCGATCACGATCGTCTTCACCGCGTCCCACAGCCGGTCGGCCGGCTTCACGTTGTCGTGCGCGTCGGCGTCGGGCGCCATCAGCTTGACGCCGATCCACAACAGCAGCAGGCCGCCGCCGAACTTCAGGAACGGCACGTCGAGCAGCACGACCGCGAACGCGATCAGCGCGACGCGCAGCAGGATCGCGCCGGCCGTGCCCCACACGACGCCGCGCAACCGCTGGTTGGCCGGCAGGTTGCGGCACGCGAGCGCGATCACGACCGCGTTGTCGCCGCCGAGGAGGATGTCGATGATGACGATCTGAAACACCGCGCCCCAGTGGAGCGACGTCAGGAATTCAAGCATGAGCGGTATCGGGTGCGAGGCAACGGCTGTCGGACAGGCGCGCCGGGTGAATGCCGGGACATGCATCGCGCATGCCCGGGGCTTACAAATTCATTGCGCGAGCATAACAAAAAACGCCGGCGAGGCCGGCGTTTTTTGCAGGACGAACCACGCCGAAATTACAGCGCCTTCTTCAGCAGGCGGCCCATTTCCGACGGGTTGCGCGTGACGGTGATGCCGCACGCTTCCATGATTTCCAGCTTCGCTTCGGCCGTATCCGCACCGCCCGAGATCAGCGCGCCGGCGTGGCCCATGCGCTTGCCCGGAGGCGCCGTGACGCCAGCGATGAAGCCGACGACCGGCTTCTTCATGTTGTCCTTGATCCACTGAGCGGCGTTGGCTTCGTCCGGACCGCCGATTTCGCCGATCATCACGACCGCATCCGTGTCCGGATCGTCGTTGAACATCTTCATCACGTCGATGTGCTTCAGACCGTTGATCGGGTCGCCGCCGATACCGACCGCCGACGACTGGCCGAGGCCCAGTGCCGTCAGCTGAGCAACCGCTTCGTACGTCAGCGTGCCCGAACGCGACACGACGCCGATGCGGCCCTTGCGGTGGATGTGGCCCGGCATGATGCCGATCTTCAGTTCGTCCGGCGTGATCGTGCCCGGGCAGTTCGGCCCGAGCAGCAGCGTCTTGCGGCCTTCGCGACGCATGCGGTCCTTCACTTCGATCATGTCGCGAACCGGGATGCCTTCCGTGATGCAGATCGCGAGATCCAGGTCGGCTTCGACCGCTTCCCAGATCGCAGCGGCTGCGCCTGCCGGCGGAACGTAGATGACCGACACGGTCGCGCCGGTTTCTGCCTTCGCTTCCTTGACGCTCGCGTAGATCGGAATGCCTTCGAAGTCTTCGCCGGCCTTCTTCGGGTTCACGCCCGCGACGAATGCTTCGCGGCCGTTTGCGTATTCACGGCAGGCGCGCGTGTGGAATTGACCGGTTTTGCCGGTAATGCCCTGCGTGATGACCTTCGTGTCCTTGTTGATCAGAATCGACATGTATTTTGACCTCTGTTCGATTGGCGTCGCGTATCTGCCGCGCCGCCATGCGTATTCGATAGCGTTACTTGCCTTCGGCAGCCGCGACGACCTTCTGCGCAGCCTCTTCCATGCTGTCCGCCGAGATGATCGGCAGGCCCGAATCGGCCAGCATCTTCTTGCCGAGGTCCTCGTTCGTGCCCTTCATGCGCACGACGAGCGGCACGTTCAGGTTCACGGCCTTCGAACCGGCGATCACGCCTTCCGCGATCACGTCGCAGCGCATGATGCCGCCGAAGATGTTCACGAGGATCGCCTTCAGGTCCGGGTTCTTCAGCATCAGCTTGAACGCTTCCGTGACCTTCTCGGTCGTCGCACCACCGCCGACGTCCAGGAAGTTCGCCGGCTCGCCGCCGAACAGCTTGATCGTGTCCATCGTCGCCATCGCGAGGCCTGCGCCGTTCACGAGGCAGCCGATGTTGCCGTCGAGCGAGATGTACGCGAGGTCGAACTTCGACGCTTCGATTTCAGCCGGATCTTCTTCGTCCAGGTCGCGGTACGCGACGATTTCCGGGTGGCGGAACAGCGCGTTCGAGTCGAAGTTGAACTTCGCGTCGAGTGCGATGACCTTGCCGTCGCCGGAGACGTTCAGCGGGTTGATTTCAGCCAGCGACGCGTCGGTTTCCCAGAATGCCTTGTACAGGCCTTGCAGGATCGCGCGCGCTTGCGGAATCGAAGCAGCCGGCACGCCGATCTTCGCGGCGAGGTCGTCGGCCTGGGCGTCCAGCAGGCCCGTCGACGGCTCGACGATGACCTTGTGGATCAGTTCCGGGTGCTTTTCGGCGACTTCTTCGATGTCCATGCCGCCTTCGCTCGAACCCATCAGCACGATCTTCTGCGAGATGCGGTCGACGACGAGGCTGACGTACAGTTCCTGCTTGATGTCGGCGCCTTCTTCGATCATCAGGCGGTTGACCTTCTGGCCTTCCGGACCGGTCTGG
This sequence comes from Burkholderia sp. AW33-5, assembly GCF_053427615.1. NCBI lineage: Bacteria > Pseudomonadati > Pseudomonadota > Betaproteobacteria > Burkholderiales > Burkholderiaceae > Burkholderia > Burkholderia sp. AW33-5. The sequence goes on from NZ_JBSAXA010000005.1 coordinate 181,403, forward strand.
TGCGTGACGAGCTGCATGCCGAGGATCTGGTTCGCGTATTCGCGGACCTGCTCGATCGACTTCGCCACCTTCACGCCGCCGCCCTTGCCACGGCCACCCGCGTGAATCTGAGCCTTCACGACCCACACCGGGCCGCCCAGCTCTTCTGCCACCTTGACGGCCTCTTCAACCGAGAACGCCGGCTTGCCGCGCGGTACCGCGACTCCGAATTTCCGCAGGATTTCCTTACCCTGGTACTCGTGAATCTTCATGCGTGATTCCCTTCAGTCTGAGAGTTGGATGAAATGTCGCTTAAGACGCTTCTTCGAATGATTTCCGTTCATTCCTTCGTGCTGCCCTCACCGGGCAAGTCCGGCCGGTTCGTGCCATACCAGCGCGGGTAGTACTGCCGCACGACCTCGCCGTCGAACCGCAACGCCCGGCAGCGGCCGAGCTGGAAAGGCGGTTCGGCGTGCTCGCCGTCATGGTCCGGTCCTTCGCCTCCCTCCTCGCGCACGTTCCATACGTCACCGGCGAACGCCTGGATCGCTGCCGTCGGCAGCACGGCGCACAGTTCGGTGAGATGGGAACAGCCTGCGACGCCGGCGAGCAGCCGGTTCGCGTTGCGGCGGAAATTGCGGAAGAGATTGAGCCCGATGAGGGCCCGGTAGGCGGGAGGGGCGGATTGACAGTGACCGGGATAGGGAACCCACTCCGAAGACGCTTCGGCGTCGACGACATTGAGGTCACGATCGATAGTCACGCGCAGCCAGAGTTCGTGGATCGGCAGGCCTTGGGGCCGGATGCCCGACGCAAGCGCGACATCGCGCGGCTTGTGGTCGGTCAGGCAGGCTTCGATGTCCCACAAGCCGTCGCCGCGCTCGTAGGCTTCCGCTCGGATTGCGCGTCGATGTCGCAACTGACGGGGCACGGGCTCGGATAGCGGCATGCTGGAGGTTGAGGCCGAAGAGGAAAACCCGTGGATTTTAGCATATTGGGTATTTGAGGCATCCGGCCGCGACGGCGGGTATTCCCGCCTGTCCGGAAACGGTTGCGTTGCAGCAAAATCGCGCGCAGCGCGCGCGACCGAACCGGTCAGTCGTCGATCGGGAAATCGTCGCCGACCTTCAGCAACTTCACGATGGTCGAGCTCGAGAAGCCGCGCGCGGCAAGGAAGCGCGCCTGCTTCGCGCGCTCGGCGGGCGTTTGCGGCAGTGCACCGAATTTCTTGCGCCAGACGGCCTGCGCGCGTGCCCACTCGGTCTCGCGCAATTGCGCATTCACTTCCTCGACGAGACTGTCGCCGACCGCATGACGCTTCAGTTCGCTGACGATGCGCGCGACGCCGACGCGCGATGCGCGGCGATGCACGAGGCTCTCGGCAAAGCGTGCGTCGGACAGCCAGCCTTCCTTTTCCAGTGCATCGAGCACCGGCTCGATGGATTCGTCCTCGCCGACGTACGGTGCGAGCTTGCGCGCGAGTTCGGCCCGGCTGTACTCGCGCCGGGACAAATAGCCGAGCGCGCGGCCCTTCAGCGAACGCGGCGGTTTCGACGACTTGCGCTCGGCGGCACCGGATGCGTCGTCTGAAGCAGTGCCGGCGGAACCGCCGGACGCACTGCGCGTGCGACGCGGATGCTGGCTACTGCGCGTATACACATCTTCCTTGACCGACGCAGACGCATCGGCCGCGCGCTCGCCCGGAAAGCTGACACCGGACACGCGACGGCGCGACCGGTCGTGCGCGTCGAACGATTCGTCGTCGTCGAACGGATCGACCGGCGCGATCATCTCAAACGAAACGAGGGCATCCTCGGATGCCCTCGTCGCGGTGCGGTTCGCGGCACGACTGCCCGCGCTCCGCCGGTTGGCCCCCGAGGATTCGGCTTGCCGGCCGGAGCGACCCGCCGTGTCGGGCGCGTCGCTCGGTTCCGGTTCGCCAGCCTGACCTCGGCGCCCGACCATCACTCTTCTTCGTCCATCGCCTCGGCTTCGTCGAGCCCTGCACCATCCGGCATGGCGGCAACGCCGAGCGACTCACGAATGCGGTTTTCGATCTCGCGCGCGATTTCCGGATTCTCGCGCAGGAATTCACGCGCGTTGTCCTTGCCCTGGCCGATCTTCTCGCCGTTGTAGCTGTACCAGGCGCCTGCCTTGTCGACGATCTTCGCCTGCACGCCGAGATCGATGATCTCGCCCTGACGCGAAATGCCCTCGCCGTACAGGATGTCGAAGATCGCCTCGCGGAACGGCGGCGACACCTTGTTCTTGACGACCTTCACGCGGGTTTCGTTGCCGATCACCTCGTCGTTCTTCTTGATCGAACCGATGCGGCGGATATCCAGACGCACCGACGAGTAGAACTTGAGCGCGTTGCCGCCCGTCGTGGTTTCCGGGTTGCCGAACATCACGCCGATCTTCATCCGGATCTGGTTGATGAAGATCACGAGGCAGTTCGTGCGCTTGATCGTGCCCGTCAGCTTGCGCAGTGCCTGCGACATCAGGCGAGCCTGCAGGCCCGGCAGCGAATCGCCCATCTCGCCTTCGATTTCGGCCTTCGGCACGAGCGCCGCGACCGAGTCGATGACGATCATGTCGATCGAACCCGAGCGCACCAGCGCGTCGGTGATTTCGAGCGCCTGCTCGCCGGTGTCCGGCTGCGAGATCAGCAGTTCCGGCACGTTCACGCCGAGCTTCGCCGCATATTGAACGTCGAGCGCGTGCTCGGCGTCGATGAAGGCTGCCGTGCCGCCCAGCTTCTGCAGTTCGGCGATGACCTGCAGCGTGAGCGTGGTTTTACCGGACGATTCCGGACCGTAGATCTCGACCACCCGGCCGCGCGGCAGGCCGCCGACGCCGAGCGCGATATCGAGACCCAGCGAGCCCGTGGAGACGACCTGGATGTCTTCGGCCGCTTCGCCGTCGCCCATCCGCATGATCGATCCCTTGCCGAACTGCTTCTCGATCTGCGCGAGTGCGGCCGCCAGCGCCTTGCTCTTCTCGGCGGTCATCCCGGAGCCCTTCTTGCTATCTTCCATGAATCGTCCTTTGCTATGATGAGCAGCGTCTGTCAGAGGCGCGCCCGCTTTCAAGCGCTGCCCACGAATGCAGACACTGTATAAAAAAACAGTGTTTTATGCAAGCCCGCAATGCAGGCTGCGTTGTACACGGATAACTTCGGAGACAGCCGCGCCGGCGCGAACGCCCCGCCGGCCATCGGTCAGCAACATGCGAATTCTCATCGCCGAAGACGACAGCATACTCGCGGACGGCCTCACCCGGTCACTCCGCCAATCGGGCTATGCCGTCGACCACGTGAAGAGCGGCGTCGAGGCCGATACCGCGCTGTCGATGCAGTCCTTCGACCTGCTGATCCTCGATCTCGGGCTGCCCAAGATGTCCGGGCTCGACGTGCTGAAGCGCCTGCGCGCGCGCAATTCCAATCTCCCCGTGCTGATCCTGACCGCCGCCGACAGCGTCGACGAGCGCGTGAAGGGGCTCGACCTCGGCGCGGACGACTACATGGCCAAGCCGTTCGCGCTCAACGAGCTCGAGGCGCGCGTGCGCGCGCTGACCCGGCGCGGGGCGGGCGGCGGCCCGACCGTCGTGCGCCACGGCTCGCTCGCGTTCGACCAGGTCGGCCGTATCGCATATGCGAACGACCGCGTGCTCGATCTGTCCGCGCGCGAGCTCGGGCTGCTCGAAGTGCTGCTGCAGCGCATCGGCCGGCTCGTGTCGAAGGAGCAGCTCGTCGACCATCTGTGCGAATGGGGCGAGGAAGTCAGCAACAACGCGATCGAAGTGTACGTCCACCGGCTGCGCAAGAAGATCGAGCCGAGCGGCGTTCGGATTTCCACCGTGCGCGGCCTCGGCTACTGCCTCGAGAAAGTCGCGCCCGCGGCGCCGGCCGACTCGCCCGCGCCCCAGTCCGCGGCGGCCGGCACGCCGCTGCGCTGAACCCGGCCGTCGCCGCGATGGCCACGCCGGCCCATTCCCGCCATTCGACCGGCGATCAACCGTCCGCCGCCGACGCCGCGCGCGACGCGCGCTATGAGAACCCGTTCGCGCCGCCCGACGAAACCGACACGCCCGAGGCCGCGCGGCCGCGCTCGCTGTTCGGCGAAATCCTCGACTGGATGCTCGCGCCGCTCCTGCTGCTGTGGCCGATGAGCATCGCCGTCACCTATCTCGTCGCGAAGACGATCGCGAACGGCCCGTTCGACCGCGCGCTCGAGACCAACGCGTACGTGCTCGCGCGGCAGATCCATCCGGTCAACGGCGTCGCCGAGCTGACCCTGCCGCAGCAGACGCGCGACTTCCTGCGCGCGGACAACGTCGACAGCGTGTACTTCCAGGTGCTCGGCACGCGCGGCGAGCTGGTCGCGGGCGAGGCCGACATGCCGCTGCCGCGCGACGAGGACCGCCCGCCGCCGGGCGTCGTCGTGTTCCGCGACGACCTGCTGCGCGGCAACGACGTGCGCGTCGCGTATACGACCGTCGCGCTGCCCGAGTCGAACGGCACGCAGCCCGTGCTCGTGCAGGTCGGCGAGACACTCGACAAGCGCAACGCGCTCGCGAACGACATCATCAAGGGCGTGATCCTGCCGCAGTTCGTGATCCTGCCGCTCGCGATCCTGCTCGTCTGGTTCGGGCTGTCGCGCGGGCTCGCGCCGCTCAACGCGCTGCAGGCGCACATCCGCGCACGGCGTCCCGACGACCTGTCGCCCGTCGAGGCGCAGCGCGCGCCGCCCGAGATCGAGCCGCTCGTCACGTCGTTCAACGACCTGCTCGCGCGCCTCGAACAGAACATGGCCCTGCAGAAGCGCTTCATCGCCGACGCCGCGCACCAGATGAAAACGCCGCTCGCGGGGCTGCGCACGCAGGCCGAATTCGCGTTGCGCCACCCCGTGCCGCCCGACGTGCAGCGTTCGCTCGAACAGATCGCGACGAGTTCCGAGCAGGCCGCGCGGCTCGTCACGCAACTGCTCGCGCTCGCGCGCGCCGAGAACCGCGCGAGCGGGCTGACGTTCGAGCCGGTCGAGATCGCCGCGCTTGCACGCCGCACGGTGCGCGACTGGGTGCAGGCCGCGCTCGCGAAGCGCATGGACCTCGGCTACGAAGGCCCGGATGACGACGCGCCGCTCGAGGTCGACGGCAATCCCGTGATGCTGCGCGAGATGCTCGGCAACCTGGTCGACAACGCCATCCGCTACACGCCCGAAGGCGGCCGCATCACCGTGCGCGTGCGGGCCGAGCGTGCGGCGCGGCGCGTGCATCTCGAAGTCGAGGACACCGGGCCCGGCATCCCGGCCGCGGAACGCGACCGCGTGGTCGAACGCTTCTACCGGATCCTCGGCCGCGAAGGCGACGGCAGCGGCCTCGGGCTCGCGATCGTGCGCGAGATCGCCGCCCAGCACGGCGGCACGCTCACGCTCGACGATCACGTATACCAAAGCGCGCCGCGCCTCGCGGGCACGCTCGTGCGCATCAGCCTGCCGCTGTCGGACACCGCGCCGGATCAATCCTGATACGCGCGGGTCCGTACCGCGCCGCGATCGCATCGAAACCGGCGCTTTAACCCCGATTGCGACAGGATCGGAGCGCGAAACGACCGATTCGGCGCGGGTTAACGCGCAGTCGTTTTGTGCCCGCGAGTCAGTGCGCCGTAAGTTTCCGTGCCAATAATCGTCGACAGGCCCGCCCACCCAAGGTGGCCGCATATCTATATCAAGGGACTTGGAGACGATTCATGGCAACGTTAGGCGAGCAAATTTCGCACTCGCCGATGACGGGCGAAGAGAAGAAGGTGATCTTCGCGTCGTCGCTCGGCACCGTGTTCGAGTGGTACGACTTTTATCTGGCCGGATCACTCGCGGCCTACATCAGCAAGAGCTTCTTCTCCGGGGTCAATCCGACCGCCGCATTCATCTTCACGCTGCTCGGCTTCGCGGCGGGCTTCGCCGTGCGTCCGTTCGGCGCGATCGTGTTCGGCCGGCTCGGCGACCTCGTCGGCCGCAAGCACACGTTCCTCGTGACGATCGTGATCATGGGCATCTCGACCTTCGTGGTCGGCTTCCTGCCCGGCTACGCATCGATCGGCATCGCGGCGCCGGTGATCTTCATCGCGATGCGGCTGCTGCAGGGCCTCGCGCTCGGCGGCGAGTACGGCGGCGCGGCGACCTACGTCGCCGAGCATGCACCGGCGAACCGTCGCGGCTTCTATACCGCATGGATCCAGACGACCGCGACGCTCGGCCTGTTCCTGTCGCTGCTCGTGATCCTCGGCGTGCGCACGTTCATCGGCGAGGAAGCGTTCGGCAACTGGGGCTGGCGCGTGCCGTTCGTCGCGTCGATCCTGCTGCTCGCGGTGTCGGTGTGGATCCGGTTGCAGCTGAACGAATCGCCGGTGTTCCTGCGCATCAAGGCGGAAGGCAAGACGTCGAAGGCACCGCTGACCGAAGCGTTCGGCCAGTGGAAGAACCTGAAGATCGTGATCCTCGCGCTCGTCGGCCTGACCGCCGGCCAGGCCGTCGTGTGGTACACGGGCCAGTTCTACGCCCTGTTCTTCCTCACGCAGACGCTGAAGGTCGACGGTGCCAGCGCGAACATCCTGATCGCGATCGCGCTCCTGATCGGCACGCCGTTCTTCCTGTTCTTCGGGTCGCTGTCGGACAAGATCGGCCGCAAGCCAATCATCCTCGCGGGCTGCCTGATCGCGGCGCTCACCTACTTCCCGCTGTTCAAGGCGCTCACGCACTACGCGAACCCGCAGCTCGAACTCGCGACGCAGAAGGCGCCGATCACGGTCCTCGCCGATCCGGCCACCTGCTCGTTCCAGTTCAACCCGGTGGGCACGTCGAAGTTCACGAGCTCGTGCGACATCGTGAAGAGCGCGCTCGCGAAGGCCGGCCTGAACTACGAGAACGTCGCGGCGCCGGCTGGCGCGACCGCGCAGATCAAGGTCGGCGATGCGGTGATCCCCGCGTATGACGGCAAGGCGGCCGATGCGAAGGCGCAGGGCGCGGCGTTCGACAAGACGCTCGCGTCGACGCTGAAGGCGGCCGGCTACCCGGCGAAGGCCGACCCGTCGCAGCTCAACTGGCCGATGACGATCGTGATCCTGACGATCCTCGTGATCTACGTGACGATGGTCTACGGCCCGATCGCGGCGATGCTGGTCGAGATGTTCCCGACGCGCATCCGCTACACGTCGATGTCGCTGCCGTATCACATCGGCAACGGCTGGTTCGGCGGCTTCCTGCCGGCGACCGCGTTCGCGATCGTCGCGGCGAAGGGCGACATCTATTCGGGGCTCTGGTATCCGATCGTGATCGCGCTGGTCACGTTCGTGATCGGTCTGCTGTTCGTCAAGGACACGAAGAACTCGAACATCTACGCGCAGGATTGAGGTCGGGCGCGGGCGGCACCCCGCCCGCAACCCGTGCCGGCGCCGGCCGCCGGCACCTTTTTTCAGGAAAGTGAAAAAAGGTGTTGACAGCCCGGCGGCACATCTACATAATTCAAGTCTTCGGCGAATTAGCTCAGTCGGTTAGAGCGACGGAATCATAATCCGCAGGTCCGGGGTTCGAGTCCCTGATTCGCCACCAAATGCGAAAAGCCGCTGTTCCGAAAGGATCAGCGGCTTTTTTCATTGCTTCATCCAGGCGGGCGCGGATTCGCGCGCCGCCTGTCCGTCAGGCGTGCGTCCCGCGCGTCATGCCACCACCGCCCCGCGCTGCGCGTCGGGCACCTCCGCCCGCACCTTCCGCCAGTTCTCCCCGCCCTCCAGCGCCGGCGTCGACTCGAACAGCTCCGCGATCCAGTCCGCGAACACGCGCACCTTCTGCGACAGATGCCGGTTGTGCGGATACACGATCGAGATCGGCTTGGGCTTCGGATTGCAGTCGGGCAGCACCTCGACCAGCGAGCCGTCGCGCAGGTGCGGCAGCACCATGAACAGCGTCGGCTGGATCATCCCGAACCCTTCGAGCCCGCACGTCACGTACGCATCCGAATCGTTGACGGTGACACTGCCGTTCATCCGCACCTCGACCGGCTTGCCCTCGATCATGAACACCCACGGAATCGCCCGTGCGCCGTGGCTCGCGCGGAAATTCACCGCATGATGGTCGGCCAGGTCGGCGATCTCCTGCGGCTCGCCGTGGCGCGCGAGATAGTCGGGCGACGCGCAGGTCACGCGCTTGAGCATCCCGATCCGCCGCGCGACCATCGACGAATCCTCGAGCGGCCCGACCCGGATCATGCAGTCGATGCCCTCCTCGACCGGATCCACGTAACGGTCCGACAAGCCGAGGTCGAGCGTCATGTCCGGATAGCGCTGCCGGAAGATCGACAGCGCCGGCAACACGACGCGCCGCCCGAGCGAACTCGGCATGTGGACGCGCAGCACGCCGCTCGGCTTGCGGTTGCCGGTCTGGAAACTCGCGTCGGCTTCCGCGATCTCCGAGATGATCTTCATGCAATGCTCGTAATACGCGGCGCCCTCCGGCGTCAGCGACAGCCGCCGCGTCGTCCGGTGCATCAGACGCACGCCGAGCAGCGCCTCGAGATTCTGGATGATGGTCGTCACCGACGCGCGCGGCATCGCGAGCGTGTCGGCCGCGCGCGTGAAGCTGTTCGCGTCGACCACGCGGGTGAAAACTTCCATTGCCTGAATGCGGTCCATGCTGCGCCCCCTTCGAATCGCCAACGGAACAGAATAGAGCGCGCAACCCGCGCGGCACAAGCCCCCGCCTATTGTTTGCCACTTCTGAATAGTCGCAGCATTTCGGACTGGAAAGTGATCCGGATTCGTGCAGTTCCAGACGCGACGGCTCCATCCCCGGTCGCCATGCGCGGCGCGCTCACCGCTCACCGGCACGTTACCGCACGAACCGCTCGCGATAGCCCTGCGGCGACACGCCGAGCACGCGCACGAAACTGCGCCGCAGCGTCTCCTCCGAGCCGAAACCGCACCGCGTGGCGATCCGCTTGACGGGCCACGCGGTTTCGCCGAGCAGACGCTGCGCGGCCTCGACGCGAATCTGCTCGACCGCGCGCGCGGGCGTGCGGCCGGTGCCCGCGCGGTAGTGACGCACGAAGCTGCGCTCGCTCATGCTGACGCGCTCGGCAAGCGCCGGCACCGACAAGTCGGCCGTCAGGTGCTCGGCGATCCATGCATGGAGTTCGCCGAAGCGGTCGTCGGTACGTTGCATCGACAACATCGCGCTGAACTGCGCCTGCCCGCCCGGCCGCTTCAGGAACACGACGAGCTCGCGCGCGGCGTCGAGCGCGATCGCCCGCCCGAGATCCTCCTCGACCAGCGCGAGCGCGAGGTCAATGCCGGCCGTCACGCCGGCCGACGTCCACAACGCCCCTTCGCGGATGAAGATCGGATCGGGCTCGACGCGCACGTTCGGATAGCGCGCCGCGAATTCGTCGCAGCGCGCCCAGTGCGTGACCGCGCGCCGCCCGTCGAGCAGGCCGGCCTCGGCGAGCAGGAACGCGCCGGTGCAGACCGATGCGACACGTCGCGCGCGCTGCGCCTGCTGCCGGACCCAGCGCACCGTCCGCGCATCCCGCGAAGCGGCGTGCACGCCCTTGCCGCCGGCCACGATCACCGTATCGGGCCGCCCGGCCGAGCGCAGCGAATCGGCCATCACCACGAGGCCGGAGGACGTCTCGATCGGCCCCGCCTCCGCGGCGACGACACGCGGCGCATACGGCACGGGCTGCCCGCGCTCCTGCGCGAGTTCGTTGACGGATGCGAACACCTGCAGCGGCCCGGTCACGTCGAGCAACTGCGCACGGGGGAACGCGAGGACGATGATCGAGCGCGGAGCGGCAGGCATGGCGATTGGCTGAAAACGTGGGTGATATGGCAATTCCGCCAAACACTACGCGCCTAGAATCGATCTGTCCATCGTGCGCCGGCCGTGGCGCATCCCCTTCCCTTCGGAGCGTTCGCATGACCCTGCATATCGGCCTTCTCGTGTTTCCCGGCGTCCAGCAACTCGATCTCACCGGCCCGCACGACGTGCTCGCGTCGTTGCCCGACGCGACCGTCCATCTGGTCTGGAAATCGCGCGACACCGTCACGTCGAGCAGCGGCCTCGCGCTCGCGCCGACGTGCACGTTCGACGATTGCCCGCCGCTCGACGTGATCTGCGTGCCCGGCGGGATCGGCATCAACGACCTGCTGCTCGATGCCGAAACGATCGCGTTCGTGCAGCAGCGCGCGGCCGCCGCGCGCTACGTGACGTCGGTCTGCACGGGTGCGCTGCTGCTTGGCGTGGCCGGCCTGCTGCGCGGCCGCCGCGCGACGACGCACTGGGCATTTCATTCGCTGCTCGCGCCCCTCGGGGCGGTGCCCGTGCGCGAGCGCGTGGTGCGCGACGGCAACCTGATCACCGGCGGCGGCGTGACGGCCGGCATCGACTTCGCGTTGACGATCGCCGCCGAACTCGTCGGCGACGAAGAGGCGCAGTCGATCCAGTTGGCGCTCGAATACGCGCCCGCGCCGCCGTTCGATGCGGGCTCGCCGGATACGGCGCCGGCGTCGGTGCTGAAGCGCGTGACCGAGCGCTCGGCGGCAGGGCTGGAGAAGCGCAGGCAGACGATCGACGCGGCGTTGCGCGCGATGTCCCGCTGAAGACAAGCACACGAAAACCGAAGGGCGGGCGGGCCGCGCGGCCAAGCAGCCTGCCCGACTCCGCAGCATTCGCATTGACGGACCGGACCTATCGATGAACATCATCCGCAGCACCGCATTCACCGCGCAACGCCCGTGGGGGGCGCTGGACATCGCGAACCTGAACGGCATCACGGTCCGCCTGCACTGGACCGATCGGCCGTACCGTTGGCATGTGAACGACGGCGAGGAGGTTTTCGCGGTGCTCGACGGCCGTGTCGAGATGCGTTACCGCGCAGCAGGTGTCGAGCACGCGACGGTGCTCGAGACGGGAGACGTCTTCCACGCGACGATCGGCACCGAACACGTCGCGCACCCGCTCGGCGAAGCGCGCATCCTCGTGATCGAGACCGAAGGCAGCGACTGACGGCGGGCGTCAGCCCGAGATGGTGCCCGTCCCTTGCGACGGGATCAGCTTCGGCTGCGGCGTGCACAGGCACTGGCACAGGTCGTGTTCGAGCGCGACGACCTTGCCCATCACGGTCATCGTCCGCTCGCCGCCGTCGGACACGATCACGCCCTGGGTCTTGCACGCGGCGCAGAACACCGGCGCGCCGAGATAGGCGAGTTCGCGGCCGTCGAACGACGAATTGGCGATTCCGTCGAGCACGACACCGCCATGGTCGGTCGTGTCGCCCTTCAGGATGAATTTGCGGCTCATGCTTCGGCTCTCCCTCGGAAACGCCGCGCAGCGCGGCATCGGGCCGCGCGCGGGCAGTCGGTATCCGCCCGTCGGTCGCGGGCGTTTCGCGAGGATATCACCGCGCGGCCGATCGTCGAATGCACATCGTTCAGCGCGGCGTTCACGGTGTCGTCGTACGCCGACACCGTGTCATGCACGCCGAAGTACCTCATGGAGGTCGACTCGATACGCGAGCGGATGATCGCGATCGCGTGCGACTGGCCGATTCACTGCTTCGTCGAAGCCGTGCGTTGGCACGATCCCGCGAAGCGGCGATGGCGATGGCGACGCGCTCAGACGAACAGCGCGACGCAAAGCGCGGCGCCGCACAGATACGTGCCGAGCGCGCCGATGAAACGCAGGGGATTCGGCCGGTCCATCGTCGGCCACGCGAGCAGTCCGATCACGAGCAGACAGCGGCACGCGGTTGCCGCGACGATCAGCGAGACGATCGCGCGCGACGGGTCGTGTGCGCCGAAATAGAGAAACAGCACCGCGAGAAACGGCGCGTATTCGGCCGTGTTGCCGTGCGCGCGCACGATCTTGTGCAACCCGTCGGTCGGATCGGACGCACATCCGGAACCGGTGGTGCGCCGGAAGCGCGCAACGGACACGATCAGGCCGAGCCCGAACAGCAGCAACCCCAGGATCGTCGTGCAAACGAGCGCGACGGGATGGATCGACATGGCACCCCCGATGAATGCGGACATGCGCTGCACATCGGGCGATCGTACCTGCGGCCGGTGCACCCGGCTATCGCGGAAACCCGTAGCGTCTTCACGCACCGGCAACGGATTCGGACAGGATCGGACCCGATTTGCGGTCGATACGGCAATGCACAAGACCGGTGCGTGAGCCGCCGGCGCCGCCACGCGCCGTCGTTCCCGGCGGCCGGGCGGTGCGCGCAAACGTTACGCCACGGCGACACGCGCCACCGCATCGCACCGCCCATTGCCGCACGTCACAGGCATGTGCGTTGCGTCGACGCATCTCGGTAGTGAACCGCCCTTGGCAGCCCGCTGCGGAGGACTACACTAATCCTTAATGAGGTGCGGCCGGAGCCTGCGCCTTCAGGGAGACGCCGCCATGAATCGGCCGCTGAATCGCATCCTGCCGCGCGTGACCGGTAGTGCCTCGGTCTGGACGTGGATCAAGTGGTCCTTGCTGGCCGCGCTGGTGATCGCGATCGCGATCGTCGCGCGACTCGTGATGACCGAGATCGCGACATCGCGCCTGCAGGCGCACTACCTGTCCGAGCTCACGCGTGACGTCGGCTACACCGTCGAGGCCGGCGCAAGCGACCACATCCGCTTCCCCGCCAACGGGCCGTACGACCAGCGCCTCGGCTACGCGATGATTCCCGCGTTCCAGCAGCATCTGCTCGCGCGCGGCTTCGTCGTCGGCAAGCAGGCGCGCGATTCGCAACGAATGCTGTCTCTCGCCGATCACGGCCTGTTCCTGCCTTACGAAGAGAAAGACCAGGCCGGGCTGATGCTGTTCGACTCGACCGGCGCCCCGCTGTTCGCGACCGTGTTCCCGCAGCGCGTCTACGCCGACTTCGACACGGTGCCGCGCGTGATCGCGGATTCGCTGCTGTTCATCGAGGATCGCTACCTGCTCGACGCGAACCAGCCGAACCGCAATCCGGCGATCGACTGGGGACGCTTCAGCCGCGCGCTCGCCGACCAGGCGATGCACGTCGTCAACCATCATCAGGCGCGTCCCGGCGGCAGCACGCTCGCGACGCAGATCGAGAAGTTCCGCCATTCGCCCGACGGCCGCACCGCGACGCCGCCGGAGAAGCTGCGGCAGATCGCGTCCGCGTCGGTCCTCGCGTACCTGAACGGCCCGCAGACGATGCTCGCGCGGCGCGCGATCCTGGTGCGCTACCTGAACTCGGTGCCGCTCGCCGCGCGGCCGCACGTGGGTGAAATCACCGGCATCGGCGACGGTCTCGCCGCGTGGTACGGCCGCGACTTCAACGACGTGAACCGGATCCTGTCCGCGCCGACGACCGGCGACAACGTCGACGAACAGGGCAAGACGTTCCGCGAGGTGCTGTCGCTGATCATCGCGCAGCGCGCGCCGTCGTACTTCCTGAATCGCGGCTATCCGGCGCTGCAGAAGCTGACCGACAGCTACCTGCGGCTCCTGTCGAACGGCGGCGTGATCTCGCCCGCGCTGCGCGATGCTGCGCTCGCCGCGCAGATCGAGCGCAGCGCGCCGCCGGCCGCCGCGCACGTGCAGTCGTTCGTGTCGCGCAAGGCCGTGTCGTCCGCGCGCGCGTCGCTGCTGTCGGCACTCGGGATCAGCGACCTGTACCAGCTCGACCAGCTCGACCTCGAAGCCACCAGCACGCTCGACAACGGCGTGCAGCAGGCGGTCGCCGAACGGCTCGCGCGGGCGTCGACCCGCGACGGCGCGCAGGCCGCCGGCCTGTACGGCTTCGAGATGCTCGCGCCGAAGGACGACCCGTCGCACCTCACGTACAGCTTCACGCTGTACGAGCACCGCAACGGCGCGAACATGCTGCGCGTGCAGACCGACAGCGTGAACCAGCCGTTCGACGTGAACCGCGGCGGCCGCATCAACCTCGGCTCGACGGCGAAGCTGCGCACGCTGATCACGTACCTGCAGATCGTCTCCGACCTGCACGCGCGCTACGGCAACCTGTCGAACGCGCAACTCGCGAAGGTGAAGCCCGACCCGATCGACGGACTGTCGCGCTGGGCGCTCGATTACCTGTCGCATACGCGCGATCGCTCGCTGCAGGCGATGCTCGACGCGGCGGTCGAACGCAAGTATTCGGCGAGCCCCGACGTGTTCTACACGGGCGGCGGCGCGCAGGTATTCTCGAACTTCGAGAAATCCGACAACGGCCGCATCCTGACGCTGCATGCGGCGTTCGAGCACTCGGTCAACCTCGTGTTCGTGCGGCTGATGCGCGACATCGTCCATTACGAGATGCTGCAGGCGGCCGGCCCGTCGTCGTCGTGGCTCGGCGATCCGGAGCAGCGCAAGCATTACCTCGAGCAGTTCGTCGACGGCGAAAGCAAGGTCTACGTGAAGCGCTACTACACGCGCTATGCGGGCAAGGCGCCCGACGACGCGCTCGCGCTGATGCTGCAGGACGTGCGCAAGTCGCCGCCGAAGATCGCGACAGTGCTGCGCAGCGTCGCGCCGAACGAATCGCTCGCGTGGTTCAGCGCGCGGATGCGCGCGCAGCTGAAGGGCACGCCGGCCGCGACGCTGTCGGACGACGATCTCGCCGCGCTCTACGCGAAGTACGCGATCGACCGGTTCAACCTCAACGACCGCGGCTACATCGCGAGCGTCCACCCGCTCGCGCTGTGGACGCTCAACTATCTGCGCGCCCACCCGAACGCGCCGCTCGGCGACGTTCAGCGCGACAGCCGCGATGCGCGCTTCTACACGTACTCGTGGCTGTACAAGACGCGCTACCACGCGACCCAGGACCGGCGCATTCGCCACATGGTCGAGTTGCGCGCGTACGGGGAGATCACGAAAGCGTGGCGTGCGCTCGGCTACCCGTTCGCGGAAGTCACGCCGTCATACGCGGCCGCGATCGGCGCATCGGGCGACCAGCCCGACGCGCTCGCGAAACTGATCGGCCTGATCGCGAACGGCGGCCAGAAGGCGCCGACCGAGACGATCACTCGCCTCGACTTCGCGAAGGGCACGCCGTACGAAACGCGCTTCGTGCGCGCGGCCGCGCAGCCGCAGCCGATGCTGTCGCCGGAGATCGTCGACGTGGCGCGCACGCTGCTGCGCGACGTCGTGCTGAACGGCACCGCGCGGCGTCTCGCGGGCGGCTTCACGCTGCCCGACGGCAAGACGCTCCAGGTGTACGGCAAGACCGGGACGGGCGACCAGCGCTTCAACGTCTACGCGCGCGGCGCGCGGCTGATCGAGTCGCGCAAGGTCAATCGCAGCGGCACGTTCGTGTTCGTGCTCGGCGACCGCTTCTTCGGCGTGCTGACGGCGACCGCGCACGAGCCTTACGCGGCACGCTACGACTTCACGAGCGCGATGGCCGTCCAGCTGCTGAAGTCGATGGCGCCGGCGCTCGCGCCGCTGATCGAGCGTCCCGTCACGGCCGGCACGCGCACGGCGGGCCCGGCGCCGCAGGCGGAAACGCCGGCGCCGCAGGCCGCGCCGGTCGAGCCGTCCTGACGGCGGCGCGCGCGCTCGCGCGAGACGCGCCGCTCAATGCGAGCGGCCGTCGTAGTGCGTGACCGGCAGCGCGTCGATATCGACATCCTCGAGGCATCGCACGTTGATCGCGGCCATCGCGGTGCCGTCCGGATGGGTCCCCTCGCCGAACGCATGAATCCCGCAGCGCTTGCAGAAGCGATGGCGGATCACGTGCTTGTTGAACGTATAGGTCGAGAGATGTTCGTCGGGCGTGAGGAGCTTCATGTGATCGCGCGGCACGAACCACATCAGCGCGCCCTTGCGCCGGCAGATCGAGCAGTTGCAGGCCAGCACGCCCTGCAGGTCGCCTTCCGCCTCGAACTTCACGTCGCCGCAGTGACAGCTTCCACGATAAAGCATGGGCGTCTCCCGGGGCGGCCCGTGCGCGACGACGGCATCCCGGCGGGACACCGTTGGCCGGGCCGGTTCATGCGAGTACAGTAGCGCGCACCCGCGTCGCGCGCAATGTGCGGCGACGCTCGTCCCGACCCACTCCGACCACGAGGAAAACCGCCATGCTCGAACTGCGCCCCGGCTGCGAATGCTGCGACAAGGACCTGCCGCCCGATTCGCCGGACGCACGCATCTGCACCTTCGAATGCACGTTCTGCGCGACCTGCGCGGACGACGTGCTGAAGGGCCGCTGCCCGAACTGCGGCGGCGATCTGGTGGTGCGGCCGCGCCGTCCGGCGAGCCTGCTCGCGAAATATCCGGCGTCGACGCAACGCGTGCTGAAGCCGGGCGGCTGCGCGAACCACTGACGGCCCGCACCGCCCTCCCCGTCAGGACATCTCGATCCGCGCGCGCGTCACCGCGAGCAGCGACGCCATCGCGCGGCGCGCGCCGTCCTCGTCGCGCACGCGAATCGCGTCGCTGACGGCCGCGTGCTCGGCGAGCGACGCGTTGAACACATGCGCCCGGCGCGCGTTCAGATGCAGCTGCGCCTCGAGCGTGCGATCGATCAGCGCGCCGAGCGGCACCAGCAGCTCGTTGCCGCCGGCCTCCAGCACGCTCAGGTGAAAGCGCAGGTCCGCGCGCACCCATTCGTCCACGTTGCGCGCGGCGGCCATCGCGCGCACCGCGTCCTCGATCGCGTCGAAGGCGCCCGGCCCGTGCGCGCGCGCGGCCAGCGCGGCCGCATGCGGCTCGATCATCTCGCGCATCTCCTGCAGCTTCAGCGCGAACGCGAGCGGCGGCGCGACGCGCGCGTACCAGTCGAGCAGGTCGGCGTCGAGCAGGTTCCATGCGCGGCGCGGCCGCACGCGCGTGCCGACTTTCGGCCGCGATTCGACCAGCCCCTTCGACGTCAGCGTGCGCAGTGCCTCGCGCAGCACCGTGCGGCTCACGCCGAACATCGCCATCAGGTCCGGCTCCCGCGGCAGCAGCGATTCGGGCGGATAGTCGCCGCGCAGGATCGCCGTCGCCAGCCGGAAGGCCGTCTGTCCATGCAGGTCGCGTTGAATGATCGTTCTCCGGTGACGGGCAACGCCGCGGCTGCCCACTATCTGCACAATAGTGCTATTAATACTATTTTTTATCGGGCTACGCTAGGATAACCGTCACGCATTCGACCGGCGCCGCATCGGCATGTCCGCGCCGGTCACCCCTGGAGACTCGCGACATGAAAATCACCCGCCTCGAAACCTTCGTCGTCCCGCCGCGCTGGCTGTTCCTCAAGATCGAAACCGACGAAGGGATCGTCGGCTGGGGCGAACCGGTCGTCGAGGGCCGCGCGCACACGGTCGAAGCCGCCGTGCACGAACTCGCCGATTATCTGGTCGGCAAGGATCCGCTGCTGATCGAGGATCACTGGCAGGTGATGTATCGCGCCGGCTTCTACCGCGGCGGCCCGATCACGATGAGCGCGATCGCGGGTGTCGACCAGGCGTTGTGGGACATCAAGGGCAAGCATCACGGCGTGCCCGTGCACGCGCTGCTCGGCGGCCAGGTGCGCGACCGCATCAAGGTGTATTCGTGGATCGGCGGCGACCGGCCGAGCGACGTCGCGAACAATGCGCGCGCGGTGGTCGAGCGCGGTTTCAAGGCCGTGAAGATGAACGGCTCCGAGGAGCTGCAGATCGTCGACACCTACGACAAGGTCGAGCAGGTGATCGCGAACGTCGCGGCGGTGCGCGACGCGGTCGGCCCGCACGTCGGGATCGGCGTCGACTTCCACGGCCGCGTGCACAAGCCGATGGCGAAGGTGCTCGCGAAGGAGCTCGATCCGTACAAGCTGATGTTCATCGAGGAGCCGGTGCTGTCGGAGAACGCCGAGGCGCTGCGCGACATCGTCAACCAGACCAACACGCCGATCGCGCTCGGCGAGCGGCTCTACTCGCGCTGGGACTTCAAGCACATCCTCGCGGGCGGCTACGTCGACATCATCCAGCCCGATGCGTCGCACGCGGGCGGCATCACCGAGTGCCGCAAGATCGCGACGCTCGCGGAAAGCTACGACGTCGCGCTCGCGCTGCACTGCCCGCTCGGCCCGATCGCGCTGGCCGCGTGCCTGCAGCTCGATGCGGTGAGCTACAACGCGTTCATCCAGGAACAGAGCCTCGGCATTCACTACAACCAGGGCAACGACCTGCTCGACTACCTGCGCAATCCCGAGGTATTCCGCTACGAAGACGGCTTCGTCGCGATCCCGCAGGGCCCGGGGCTCGGCATCGACGTCAACGAGGAGAAAGTGCGCGAGATGGCGAAGACGGGGCATCGCTGGCGCAACCCGGTGTGGCGTCATGCGGACGGCAGCGTCGCCGAGTGGTGATGAGGAAGTGAAATGAGGTGCGTTGCACGGCGTGCATGCCGCGCAACGGCTTCGAGACGGCCGCCCGACAGGCGGCCGTTTTTGCATCTGCAGCACGCGACGCGCGGGCACCCGGCCCGGCCCGGCCCCGCGCCGCCCCGGCCGTCAGCCGAGCGCCGCGAACCCCGGCACGCTGAACGACAGCACGGCGGCCGCGACGAACACGCCGATCATCGTCAGCGCCTCGAGATGCAGGATGTTGCGGAACGTGTGCGCGTCTTCGGTCGACGCGGTCCGGCGCAGGCGCGGCAGCGCCGAGAAGCGGTTCAACCCGCCGAGCACGAGCGCGAGCGCGACGAGCAGCAGCTTGAGCAGCAGCACGCGCCCCCACGTGGTGCCGTCGAGCGGCGCGAGCGAGCCGCCGAGCCCGCGCAGCGCATTGAGCACGCCCGTGCCGAGCACGAACACGACCGCGATCGTCGAGGTACGCGACAGCTGCTGGCCGATCCGGATCAGCGCGCCGCGCGCGACCGACGAGCCGAGCACCGGCAGCACCGCGAGCCCGCCCGCGAGCACGAGGCCGCCCCACACCGCGGTGGCGAGCAGGTGCAGCGTCTGCACGCCGACCGCCGCGGACAGCGGGCCGGTGTCGGCCGCATGGCCGAGCGACGCCTTGCCGGCCGCGACCACGATCACCGCGAGCCACAGCACCGCATGCGCGACCGGGCCTTCCGGCTTTGCCAGCGCGACGATCGCGAGCACGACCGCACCGGCGAACGCGACGCTCCATGCGAAGCCCGTGTGCGTCTGCGCGAGCATGACGGGAATCGCGGCGAATGCGCCGCCGAGCCCCGCGCCGCTCATCGACGCCGCTTCATACACCAGCCAGCCGAGATCGGCGAGCACGAGCGCCAGCGCCGCCGCGACCAGCGAATGTTGCGCGCGCAGCCATGCGGGATGCGACGGCGCGACGACCGGTCGCGCGCCGTCCTTGCCGAGCCACGCCTTGAGCAGCGC
Organism: Burkholderia sp. AW33-5; assembly: GCF_053427615.1. NCBI lineage: Bacteria > Pseudomonadati > Pseudomonadota > Betaproteobacteria > Burkholderiales > Burkholderiaceae > Burkholderia > Burkholderia sp. AW33-5. The sequence goes on from NZ_JBSAXA010000005.1 coordinate 200,735, forward strand.
CGAGCCGACGGCCATCGCGAACGTCGCGTCCATCAATGCCGCCAGCGCGACCTGTCCGATCCACAAGCTGTCGATCCTCATCGCGCGCGCCCTCCCGGGAACGGCCGGCCCGCAACGCGGCGGCAAGTGGAACGACAGCGGGAAGACGGCAACGGCACGGTAGGGAACGTCATCGATGAATCCGGAAACGGGAGAAATGACTGGGTCTGCGGCGGAGGCGGCGCCGCGCGACCCGCGAGTGTACGGTCTTCGATGGTCAAAGCGCACGCCGGTTCACACAACCCGTGTACGAAGCGCGTCAAATTGTCGCAAGTCGCAAACAGGCAGGAACCGATGTCCTTTTGCCAAATAGCCGTCATTACCCATCGATGATAGAATGCCGCGTCGCAGCAGCCCGGCTGTCCTGCCGTCCATGCGCCGAGCCGATCGTAGCCCGGACAGGTCCCCGACGAATAAACATGGAGTCTCGTGTGTCTTCAAGACGCCTCTTCCGTCCGTTGCTTGCCGTTCTCCTGATCGGTGGCGCGGGCCTTACGAGCGCTGCTCAAGCGCAGACCAAGCCCACGGAGCAAGCGCACGCCCAGCAGGCGCCGCTCAAGGCACCCGATACGATGGCCGAGCGTGTGCGCGGCTGTACCGCATGCCATGGCGTTCACGGCCAGGGTACGGACAACGACTATTTCCCGCGGCTTGCCGGCAAGCCGGCGGAGTACCTGTACAACCAGCTCGTCAACTTCCGTGATGGCCGGCGCAAGTACCCGCCGATGAACTATCTGCTGACGTACCTGAACGACGATTACCTGAAAGAGATCGCCGAGCACTTCTCGGCCGAGCGTCCGCCGTACCCGACGCCGGCCAAGCCGACGCTGCCGGCCGCCACGCTCGCGCGCGGCAAGCAGCTCGTCACGCAAGGCGATCCGTCGCGCAAGCTGCCGGCCTGCGTGGCCTGCCACGGCGCGGGGCTGACCGGCATGCAGCCGGCGATCCCGGGCCTCGTCGGCCTGCACGCCGATTACCTGAGCGCACAGCTCGGCGCATGGCGCTCGGGCAACCGCCACGCGAAGGCACCGGATTGCATGCACGAGATCGCGTCGAAGCTGTCGGACGAAGACGTGACGGCCGTGACCGCATGGCTCGCCGCGCAACCGGCGCCCGCCAACCCCGTGCCGGCCCCGGCGCGTTCGATGAAGACTCCGCTCGCCTGCGGCAGCGAACCGCAATAAGGCAAGGGAGACAGACACAATGAAACGCAAGTCCCTGTTTGCACTCTCGGCCGTCGCGATCGTCGCGGCTGCCGCCCTCGTGCCGGTCCTCTGGCCGGGCAACGACACGCTGCACGGCAACGCTGCCGTCGCGGCCACGCCGGCCGACCAGGCCGCGCTGATCAAGAAGGGCGAATACCTCGCGCGCGTCGGCGACTGTATCGCGTGCCACACCGTGCGCGGCGGCAAGTCGTTCGCGGGCGGCCTGCCGATGGCGACGCCGTTCGGCACGATGTACACGCCGAACATCACGCCGGACGACAAGGACGGTATCGGCAAGTGGACGTCGGACGACTTCTACCGCGCGATGCACACCGGCCGTTCGAAGGACGGCAGCCTGCTCTATCCGGGCTTCCCGTTCGCGAGCTACACGAAGGTCACGCGCGCCGACTCGGACGCGATCTACGCGTACCTGCGTTCGGTCCCGCCGGTCTCGGTGCCGAGCCGTCCGCACGAACTGAAGTTCCCGTTCAACAACCGCAACCTGCTGATCGGCTGGCGCACGCTGTTCTTCAAGGAAGGCGAATACAAGCCGGATCCGACCAAGTCGGTCGAGTGGAACCGTGGCGCGTACCTCGTCGAAGGCCTCGGCCACTGCTCGATGTGCCACACGTCGATCAACATGATGGGCGGCCCGGTGAGCTCGGCGGCCTTCGCGGGCGGCCTGATCCCGCTGCAGAACTGGTATGCGCCGTCGCTGACGAACGACAAGGAACTCGGCCTCGGCGACTGGCACGTGCAGGAGCTGTCGGACCTGCTGCAGGCCGGCGTGTCGAACAAGGGCGCGGTGTTCGGCCCGATGGCCGACGTCGTGCACAACAGCCTGCAGTACATGAGCGACGAAGATACGCGCGCGATGTCGACGTACCTGAAGTCGATCCCGCAGAAGGCTGAAGCGCCGAAGAACATGCAGTACGAGCCGTCGAAGCAATTCGGCAACGCGCTGTTCGACCAGGGCAAGAAGATCTACGCGGACAACTGCGCGACCTGCCACGCCGAAACCGGCGCAGGCAAGCCGCCGGCGTATCCGCCGCTCGCGGGCAACCATTCGATCGTGATGGAATCGGCGGTCAACCCGATCCGCATGGTGCTGAATGGCGGCTATCCGCCGAGCACGTTCAAGAATCCGCGTCCGTACGGGATGCCGCCGTTCGCGCAGTCGCTGTCGAACCAGGAAGTCGCGGCGGTCGTCACGTATATCCGGATGTCGTGGGGCAACAACGGTACGCCGATCTCGCCGCAACAGGTGAGCGACCTGCGTTCCGCGCCGCTTGACTAAATAACGCGCGACACACACGGGGGCGCGGCTGCGGGAAACCGCAGCCGCGCCCCTTTGCTTTTTGCGACGCCGTTCCCCGCGCGGGCCGCGCGAGGCGTCGCCGATCATAAAACTCAAGAGTGGTATCTATGTCTTTCGAATCTCTCGGCTTGGCCGAACCGCTCGTCAAGGCGGTCAACGAGCTCGGCTACACGTCGCCGACTCCCATCCAGCAACAGGCGATCCCCGCCGTCCTCGGCGGCGGCGACCTGCTCGCCGGCGCACAGACCGGCACCGGCAAGACCGCCGGCTTCACGCTGCCGATCCTGCAGCGCCTGCACACGTTCTATGCCGAGCATCGCGGCGCGAAGCGCGCGGTGCGCGCGCTGATCCTCACGCCGACGCGCGAACTCGCCGCTCAGGTCGAGGAAAGCGTGCGCGCATACAGCAAATACCTGAAGCTGCGCTCGACCGTGATGTTCGGCGGCGTCAGCATCAATCCGCAGATCGATGCGCTCAAGCGCGGCGTCGACATCGTCGTCGCGACGCCGGGGCGTCTGCTCGACCACATGCAGCAGAAGACGATCGATCTGTCGGATCTCGACATCCTCGTGCTCGACGAAGCCGACCGGATGCTCGACATGGGCTTCATCCACGACATCAAGCGCGTGCTCGCGAAGCTGCCGCCGCAGCGCCAGAACCTGCTGTTCTCGGCGACCTTCTCCGACGAGATCAAGTCGCTCGCCGACAGCCTGCTCGATTCGCCCGCACTGATCGAGGTCGCACGCCGCAACACCACCGCGGAAAGCGTCGCGCAGAAGATCCACCCGGTCGACCGCGATCGCAAGCGCGAGCTGCTCACGCATCTGATCCGCGAACACAACTGGTTCCAGGTGCTCGTGTTCACGCGCACCAAGCACGGTGCGAACCGGCTCGCGGAACAGCTGACGAAGGACGGCATCAGCGCGATGGCGATCCACGGCAACAAGAGCCAGTCGGCTCGCACGCGCGCGCTCGCGGAATTCAAGAACAGCACGCTGCAGGTGCTGGTCGCGACCGACATCGCCGCACGCGGGATCGACATCGACCAGCTGCCGCACGTCGTCAACTTCGACCTGCCGAACGTGCCGGAGGATTACGTGCACCGGATCGGCCGCACGGGCCGCGCGGGCGCGACGGGCGAAGCCGTGTCGCTCGTGTGCGTCGACGAGAAGCAGTTGCTGCGCGACATCGAGCGGCTGATCAAGCGCGAGATTCCGCAGGAAGTGATCGCGGGCTTCGAACCCGATCCGAACGCGAAGCCGGAGCCGATCCAGCAACGCCGCGGGCAGCAGCCGCGCGGCGGCAACGGCAACGGCGGCGGCGGCAATCGCCAGCCGCGTGCAGGCGGCGCCGGCCAGCCGGCCGCGAAGCGCGACGGCAATGCGCAACCGAAGGCCGCGAAGGCGGCCAAGCCGCGCACGGCCGGCAGCGCGAGCGGCAATGCCGGTGGCGGCGGCGGTCGCCCGTCAGGCGGCAACGGCGCGCGTCCGGCGAACGGCAACGCCGCGCACGCCAACCGCAACCGCTCGTCGCGCAGCGGCCAGCGCGGTCACTGAAGCCGCGCGGCCGCGCGCCGCAGGTGCTCGACCTGGCGCTGCCAGCGCGCGAGCACCTCGGCGCGCGCCTGCCCTTCCAGCGCGAACGTGACGCCCGTCGCGAGACGCGCATAGCCGACCCGCTGCGCATCGCCATGCGCGATCGTCGCGGCGAACCCGGCCAGTCCGCCGAAGTCCCCTTCGAGCGGCTCGATCCTCAGTTGTGCCTGAAAGAATGCGCCGTCCGCGACGAGCGTCAACGCGGCCGCGCGCCGTTGCGCCAGCGCGCGCGCCGCGCGCGATTGCGGCCATAGCGCAAGCAGCAGCGTGTGCGCGTCGCGCGCATGAATCTCGCCGACGCTGAGCAGCGTCGTGCGCAACTGGCCATCGTCGGTCGCGACGATCAGCGATGCGGCGAAGTCGGCATGGCGTTCGAGCGCGGTGCCGTCGAACAGCGAAACGACGGCCGGCGGCCACGCGTCGAACGTCCATTGTTCGAGCGCGTGGCGATGGGTATCGGTCATGATGGCGGGCCCGGTGAAAAGCAGACGATGATGCCGAAGCATACGCGCGCCGCCGGACCGCGCGGTGACGATCAGCGCATGAATACGTGCCGCGTGATCTTCGTCAGCGGATAGTGGACGCTCGGCTGGATCTTCGCGGGCAGGTCGAGCGGCTTGAGCAGCATCTTCACGCACATGTCGGCCGACAGGTTGCGCCGCACGAGCGAGCTGATGCGCGCGACGCGCTCGCGGTTGTACTGGCTGTCGCCGACACGGTCCGGGTAACGGATCGCGAACACGTGACGCAGCGCGATCTCCGAATCCTCGTTCTTGATTTCCAGCACGCGGCGCGTCAGCGCGCCGAGCACCGCGAGCCGGCCGTTGCCTTCGAGCTTGTTGTACTTCTTGAAGAACTTGAAGAAGTGCTTGTAGTGGCGCACCTCGTCCGATCGGATGTTGTCGGTGATTTCCTTCAGCACCGGCTCGTCCGAGCATTCGTTGATCGCGCGATAGAGCGTGGCCGTGCCCGTCTCGACGACGCAGCGCGCGACCATCTCGAGCGCGCGGGTCTTCTCGAATGCGTCGACCGAGCAGGTCTTCGAGTACTCGGCGAAGAAATTCGCGAACGCGGTATCCCAGTCGAACTCGGGCCACACGTGCGCGATGTACGCCTTCAGCGCGCGCCCGTGCTGCAGTTCCTCGTGCTCCCACGCCGTGTTGAGCCACGCGGACACTTCCGGATCGTCGTTGAAGAACTCGCTCAGGTTGCTCGTGTAGAGATCCGAGCCGCTTTCGATGAACGACGACGCGCACAGCAACAGCAGCAGATCCTCGTTCGCGGCGGCGCGCTGACGATCGATCCGGTTGAGGTCGATGTCCTCGATACGCCACGGCATGACATGCGTCGTTTCAGTAGGCATGGTGGTGCGCTCCCAGTCGTCGCGCGGCCGGCGGCCGGCCCCGATCTTCGGCACGGGCCCGGCGCGCCCGCAGGCGACGTTTTGCTTGCATTTTTAGTGAGTTGGTCCGGCCGAACCATCCTGGCATCTTAGCCGGACTTTTATGTTCGTGCTTCAAAGCACTGACCATACCCGACGGGCGCAGTTCCGCCGCGCATGTTGCGGTTCGTTAGACGAGTTGTTCGAACCGGTTCGCGCACGTTCGACGAGATGCGCCGCGTCAAGCGAAACGGGCGGCCATCCGGCCGCCCGTCGAGCGCAAGACTGGACTGGAAGCGTTCCGTCAGAAACCGGCCGCGAGACCGTCGCGACGGCTGTCGCTCGCGGCCACGTAGCCGCGCTCGGGATCGTCGCGATCGAGCCGCCACACGAACTGCCCCGAGCCGAAATCCATGTAAGGATCGTCGATCGACTTGATCGTATGGCCGCGCGCGGCGAGCGCATCGACCGTGTCGCGATTCATCGTCGACTCGACGTCGAGCGTGAAGTCGCGATTGACCTTCCAGCGCGGCGCGTCGCAGGCGGCCTGCGGCTGCTGCCCGTAGCCGAGCATGCGCACGACGGTCTGCAGATGGCCCTGCGGCTGCATGTCGCCGCCCATCACGCCGAAGCTCATCACGGCCTCGGTGCGGCCGTCGACTTCCTCGGTGACGAACGCCGGGATGATCGTATGAAACGGCCGCTTGCCGCCCGCGACGACGTTCGGCGACGCCGGGTCCATCGAGAAGCCGTGCCCGCGGTTCTGCAACGCAATGCCCGTGCCCGGCACGACGAGCCCCGAACCGAAACCCATGTAGTTCGACTGAATGAAGCTCACCATCATCCCGCGCTCGTCCGCCGCCGACAGATAGATCGTGCCGCCCGAATGCGGCCGGCCGGCAGCGAAGTGCGTCGCGCGTGCGCGATCGATCAGCTTCGCGCGTTCCGCGAGATACGCGTCGTCGAGCATCTGCGCGGGAGTCACGTCCATCGCGCGCGGATCGGCGACGTAGCGATAGACATCCGCGAACGCGAGCTTCATCGCCTCGATCTGCAGGTGCTGCGAGTCGGCCGAATCGACCGGACATTCGGCCACGCCCGCCTGCTCCGCGATCCCGAGCGCGATCAGCGCGGCGATGCCCTGCCCGTTCGGCGGGATCTCGTGAATCGTGTGCCGCCCGAAGCGCTTGCCGATCGGCTCGACCCATTCCGGCCGGTACGCGCGCAGGTCGGCTTCGGTCAGCGCGCCGCCGCCTTCGCGCGCGAATGCCGCGATCTGCCCGGCGAGCGCGCCCTCGTAGAACGCGCGCGGACCGTCCTTCGCGAGGGTGCGCAGCGTCCGCGCGTGGCCCGGCAGGCACATGCGCTCGCCGACGAGCGGCGCGCGCCCGCGCGGCATGAAGGTATCGGCGAAGCCCGGCAGCCCCTGCAGTTCGGGCACCGCGGCGGCCCACTTGTGCGCGACGATCGGCGACACCGAATAGCCGCGCTCGGCGATCTCGATCGCCGGCTCGAGCAGGTCCGCGAACGGCAGCGAACCGAACTTCGCGTGCAGCGCTTCCCAGCCCGCGATCACGCCCGGCACCGTGACGGTGTCCCAGCCGCGCGTCGGCTTGTTCGCGATGCCGCGTGCATCCTCGCCGTGGCGCTGGCGGAAGTAGCCGGGGTTCCACGCGGCCGGCGCGACGCCTGACGCATTCAGCCCGGACAACCGCGCGCCGTCCCACACGAGCGCGAATGCATCGCCGCCGAGCCCGCACGACACCGGCTCGACCACCGTGATCGCGGCGGCGGCGGCCAGCGCCGCATCGACGGCATTGCCGCCCTTCCACAGCATCCGCAGCCCGGCCTGCGCCGCGAGCGGATGCGACGTCGACACGACGTTGCGCGCGAACACCGGAATGCGGGTCGTCGGATACGGGTTGTGCCAGTTGAAGCCAGTCATCGGTTCCACCTCGTCGAAAGCTGAATGAACGCGCCGGACGCACGGCCGGCGCGCGCGGACAGTCCGTCATTGCAGCGCGATCCGCGTGATCGCACAAATTCATTTGTCACATGAATCCATGTACTTTCCGCATGAATTCCGCGCAGCGATACGCTGCAGGCCGGTCGAACGCCCTTCCCGCCCTTACAATACCCGCTCCGCCTCACGACCTGACCGCCGAGCCATGACCCGAGATCCCCGCCTCACCCTCAACGCGCGCCAGCAGGAACTGCTCGAATGGGTGCAGCGCGACGGCTTCGTGACCGTCGACGATCTCGCCGCGCACTTCGCGGTCACGCCGCAGACGATCCGCCGCGACGTGAACTGGCTCGCCGACCTGAACCTGCTGCGCCGCTATCACGGCGGCGCGAGCCTGCCGACCAGCTCGGAAAACGTGTCGTATACCGCGCGCCAGCGGATGTTCCACGACGAGAAGCGACGCATCGCGGCGCTCGCCGCGTCGCACATCCCCGACCAGGCATCGCTGTTCATCAACCTCGGCACCACGACCGAGGAGGTTGCGCGCGCACTGAACCGCCATCACGGGCTCCACGTGATCACGAACAACCTGAACGTCGCGTCGATGATGAGCGGCTACCCGGACTGCGAGGTGCTGATCACGGGCGGCATCGTGCGGCCGTGGGACAAGGGCATCGTCGGCGAACTCGCGATCGACTTCATCCGCCAGTTCAAGGTCGACTACGCGATCATCGGCACGTCGGCGATCGAGGCCGACGGCACGCTGCGCGACTTCGACACGCGCGAGGTGCGCGTGGCCGAGGCGATCATGCAGCACGCGCGCACGGTCTACCTCGTCGCCGACCACTCGAAAGTCGGCCGCCCGGCGCTGGTGCGCCAGGGACACCTGAGCCAGGTGCATGCGCTTTTCACCGACAAGCCGCTGCCGCCGGAGATGGCCGATGCGGTGGCGAACGCGGGCACCCAGGTGTACGTCGCGGAATGACGCTTGCGATGCTGCACCGCACCTGAAACTTCAAGTGAAATCAAGAAGTTGGCGCGCCGGCTGAACCGCTTGCGGCATACGTCCCTGTCAAACTGAAAATTAACGGGGCACGATTTGTCGTTGCCCGCGCGCTCGACTAGACTCCAGTTCCCCGGCCCGTTCGCCCGATACGCCCGTGCCAAGGCGTGTGCGAATCCCAAGGCCGGCGAATACAGCTTTCCCCCCAAGCCATACCCCGTGGGGTATCGCGCACCGGCGTTCGCGCCGGCCGCGCGGGCAGACCGATTGCCATGGAGAGAACGATGCTGAGTCCGCATGAATTCGCCACGCTACTGCTTGTGAAGGACGCCCCTGACCAGGGCGACATGGATCGGGATGAACTCGACGCGCTGCTCGAACAGCAGCTCGTGCGGCTGGAAGGGCTGGGATCGGGACGCAAATACTGCGTGACCGAGACCGGCGACGCCGCGCTGCGATCCATCAAATACCGTTATTCCTGAAGCTCCGCTGTTCCTGACCTGAGCGCGCCGGCCGGATTTCCGGCCGCGCCGCTTTTCCGGTTTTCCCGCCTTCCGCAGCTTTGCCGCGTCAGCCGCCGCGCAGCGTCGGATCGACCGCGGCCCGCCAGCTGACGGCCTGCGCGCGTGCGCCGTTGAAATAGGCGACCCAACCGGCGCGCCCCGCCGCGTCGGGTGCCGCATAGTGCGTCGAAAGTTCGTTTACGAACGCGCAATAGTTCGCCTGCGTCAGCCCGCGATACCGTTTCGCCACATACGCGTCGTACAGCGTCGCGTAGACCGGCTGCGCGTCCGCGCCCCAGTCGCGCGCGGTGCCGCCGCACGACGTCTGCAGGTCGACGAACGACGGCGCACGCCAATTGCCGGCCAGCGGCGGCATACCGGCGCCGCACCCTGCCAGAACGACGGCGCACGCACCGGCCCACATCCCAATACGCATGATTCACCTCGCGAAACGGTCGATTCCGCCAGTATCGTCTGGGATCGCGCCGCGCGCTACTGGCCCCGCTTTTTCGAACTTTACTTTTTCGATTTCGTTCGTTAAATTTCGAATTCGAACATTTCGTGTTCGCCCATTTCCATCAGACGATAAGGACAGCAGGTGACCCAACCGAATCGCTACGATCTGCTCGTCGTCGGCGGCGGCATCAACGGCGCGGGCATCGCGCGCGATGCGGCCGGCCGCGGCCTGTCGGTGCTGCTCTGCGAGCAGGACGACCTCGCGTCGCACACGTCGTCGTCCAGCACGAAGCTGATTCACGGCGGCCTGCGCTACCTCGAATACAACGAATTCGGCCTCGTCCGCAAAGCGCTGCAGGAGCGTGAAACGCTGCTGCGCGCGGCGCCGCACATCATGTGGCCGCTGCGCTTCGTGATGCCGCACATGCCGAACCTGCGGCCGGCCTGGCTGATCCGCATCGGCCTGTTCCTCTACGATCACCTCGCGAAACGCGAACTGCTGCCCGGCTCGCGCGGCATCGACATGCGCCGCCATGCGGCCGGCGCACCGCTGATCGACTCGATCAAGCGCGGCTTCGTCTATTCGGACGGCTGGGTCGACGACGCGCGCCTCGTCGTGCTGAACGCGCTCGATGCGAAGGAGCGCGGCGCCGAGATCCTCACGCGCACGAAGCTCGTGTCGGCGGAACGCCGCGGCGACGAATGGGAAGCCCGGCTGCGGCACGCGGACGGCTCGATCCGCGTCGTGCACGCGCGCGCGGTCGCGAACGCGGCCGGCCCGTGGGTCGGGGAAGTGCTGCACGGCGCGCTCGGCCGCGGCGCGCAACACAGCGTGCGGCTGGTGAAAGGCAGCCACATCATCACGCGCCGGCTGTTCGATCACGATCACGCGTACATCTTCCAGAACCCGGACAAGCGGATCATCTTCGCGATTCCGTACGAGCACGACTTCACGCTGATCGGCACGACCGACGTCGAATACACGAACGATCCCGCGAAGGTCGCGATCGATCGCGACGAGACGCAGTATCTGTGCGATTCGATCAACCGCTACTTCAAGCGCAAGATCTCGCCCGCCGACGTGCACTGGACCTATTCGGGCGTGCGCCCGCTGCTCGAGGACGAAAACGCGGCGAACGCGTCGGCCGTCACGCGCGACTACCGCCTCGAGATGGACGACGGCGCCGGCGCGCCGCTGCTGTCGGTGTTCGGCGGCAAGATCACGACCTTCCGCAAGCTCGCGGAAGAAGCCGGCGACCTGCTGTGCAGCGCGCTCGGCCGCGAGGCGAAAACCTGGACGGCCGGCGCGCCGCTGCCCGGCGGCGACATCGCGAACGCGAAGTTCGACGTGTTCGCCGACGCGTTCGCGAAGCGCCATCCGTGGCTGCCCGCCGCGCTCGCGCGCCGCTACGCGCGCGCGTACGGCACGCGCGCGGAACGCGTGGTCGACGGCGCGACGTCGCTCGCCGACCTCGGCGCCGAAATCGCGCCGGGCATCCACGACGCCGAACTGCGCTACCTGCGCGACGTCGAATGGGCGACCTGCGCGCAGGACGTGCTGTGGCGCCGCTCGAAGCTCGGCCTGCACGTCACGCCGGGCACGCTCGACGCGGTGACGGCCGCGGTCGACGCGTGGTTCGCCGCCGTGCACGCGCCGCACGCGTGATGCGTTTGCAGTTGCAATTGTCTGACCGACGTTGATTCACCGACGCGCCGCGTAACATGCGGCGCGCATCACAACTACGCCAATCCACGGATGGAGATGAGAGACATGCAGGATCAGTACATCCTCGCGCTTGACCAGGGCACGACGAGCTCCCGCGCGATGCTGTTCGATCGCCAGGGCAACATCGTATCGATCGCCCAGAAGGAATTCGAACAGATCTACCCGCAACCCGGCTGGGTCGAGCACGACCCGCAGGAAATCTGGTCGACGCAAGCCGGCGTCGCCGCCGAAGCGGTCACGCGCACGGGCCTGAACGGCACGTCGATCGCCGCGATCGGCATCACCAACCAGCGCGAGACGACGATCGTCTGGGATCGCGAGACGGGCCAGCCCGTCTACAACGCGATCGTGTGGCAGGACCGCCGCACCGCCGACTTCTGCGATTCGCTGAAGAAGCAGGGCCTCGAAGCGAAGGTGCGCGCGAAGACCGGCCTGCCGATCGACTCGTACTTCTCCGCGACCAAGATCCGCTGGATCCTCGACAACGTGCCGGGCGCGCGCGACAAGGCGCGCCAGGGCAAGCTCGCCTTCGGCACCGTCGACAGCTGGCTCGTGTGGAACTTCACGAAGCACGAACTGCACGTGACCGACGTGACCAACGCGTCGCGCACGATGCTGTTCAACATCCACACGCGCGAGTGGGACAGCGAGCTGCTCGAGCTGCTCGACATCCCGCGCAGCATGCTGCCGGAAGTGAAGGCGTCGTCGGAAATCTACGGCCATACGAAGACCACGGTGTTCGCGTCGAAGATCCCGCTCGCGGGCATCGCCGGCGACCAGCACGCCGCGCTGTTCGGCCAGATGTGCACGACGTCGGGCATGGTGAAGAACACTTACGGCACCGGCTGCTTCCTGATGATGAACACCGGCGACAAGCCGATCGAGTCGAAGAACAACCTCGTCACGACGATCGCCTGGCAGATCGGCGACGACGTGCAGTACGCGCTCGAAGGCAGCATCTTCATCGCGGGCGCGGTCGTGCAGTGGCTGCGCGACGGCGTCGGCATCATCAAGACGGCCGCCGAGATCGAAGCGCTCGCCGCGAGCGTGCCGCATACCGACGGCGTCTATCTCGTGCCGGCGTTCGCGGGCCTCGGCGCGCCGCACTGGAATGCGCGGGCGCGCGGTTCGGTGTTCGGCGTCACGCGCGGCACGACGTCCGCGCACCTCGCGCGCGCGGCGCTCGACGCGATCGCTTACCAGTCGCTCGACGTGCTGGCCGCAATGGAAGCCGACTCCGGCATCAGCATCGGCGAGCTGCGCGTCGACGGTGGCGCAAGCGCGAACAATCTGCTGATGCAGTTCCAGGCCGACCTGCTCGGCGTCGACGCGGTGCGTCCGCAGATCACCGAGACGACCGCGCTCGGCGCGGCCTACCTCGCGGGCCTCGCGATCGGCTACTGGAAGAACCTCGACGAAGTGCGCAGCCAGTGGCAGCTCGATCGCCGCTTCTCGCCGTCGATGCCGAAGGAGCAGGTCGAGCGCTGCATGGCCGGCTGGCAACGCGCGGTGCGCGCCGCCAAGGCGTGGGCCGACGACACGCAGTAACCCGCGGCAGCCGGAACCGGAAGCAATCCGAACGAAATAAAACAACACCGGCGGACCGCGCGGCGCGCGAGTCCGCCGTCATCTACGAGAGACAACATGTCACCTTACATTGCGGAATTCATCGGCACGGCGATCCTCGTGCTGCTCGGCAACGGCGCGGTCGCCAACGTGCTGCTTGCGAAGACCAAGGGCAAAGGCGCGGACCTCATCGTGATCGTCATGGGCTGGGCGATGGCGGTGTTCGTCGCCGTCTACGTGACCGCGTCGTTCAGCGGCGCGCACCTGAACCCGATCGTCACGATCAGCCTCGCGCTCGCGGGCAAGTTCGCCTGGTCGAAGGTCGGCGGCTACATCCTCGCGCAGATGCTCGGCGGGATGGCCGGCGCGCTGCTCGTGTGGCTCGCGTATCGCCAGCACTTCGCGAAGGAAGTCGATGCGGACCTGAAGCTCGCGGTGTTCTGCACGGCGCCCGCCATCCGCAGCACCACGCACAACGTGCTGACCGAAGCGATCTGCACGTTCGTGCTGATCCTCGGCGTGCTGTACCTCGCGTCGCCGCAAGTCGGCCTCGGCGCGCTCGACGCGCTGCCCGTCGGCCTGCTCGTGCTCGGCATCGGCATCTCGCTCGGCGGCCCGACCGGCTATGCGATGAGCCCGGCGCGCGACCTGTCGCCGCGCATCATGCACGCGCTGCTGCCGATTCCCGGCAAGCGCGACAGCGATTGGCGCTATGCGTGGGTGCCGGTGATCGGCCCGCTGCTCGGCGGCGCCGCGGCGGCCGGCCTGTATCTGCGTCTGCACGCGATGGCCTGATCGCGGTTTCGATCGAGCTCGAGCCTGGGCGCGCGGCAGCGGCTGCCGCGCGCTTCCGCCCTCCCCTTTCGTCACACGAGCGACGACGCGCCAGCCTCGCTCGCGCCGGCGCGCCGGCCAACGGAGGGCGTAGCCGGGACCGGACGCAGGCGCCAAGCGGTTCGCGGCGCACCGTCGAAAGCACGTATCATGGCGGGATGCTCGGCGTCGCCGACACCCCGCTTCTTCACCACCATGCTCGATCACCTTATCTGCGACTGCGACGGCGTCCTCGTCGACAGCGAAGTCATTGCCGACCGCGTGCTGTTCGACACGCTGTCCGCCACCTTCCCTCACCTCGATTTCGAAGAGGCCGCGAAGTCCGCCTTTGGCCAGCAGACGTCGCGCTTTCTCGCCGGGCTCGAAGCGCATTTCGGCATCCGGATGCCCGACAACTTCATCGAGACCGTCGAGCGCAACATCGAGACCGGCCTCGCACAATCGCTCGCGCCGATCACCGGCGTGCGCGACGCGCTGCTGAAGGTCGGCCTGCCGGCCGCGGTGGTATCGAACAGCCGGCTCGTGCGCGTGCGCAGCTCGCTGAAGCGCGCCTCGCTCACCGAAATCTTCGGCGATCGCGTATTCAGCTCCGAGCAGGTCGCACGACCGAAGCCCTACCCCGACGTGTACCTGCACGCCGCGCGGACGCTCGGCGTCGCGCCGGCGCGCTGCGTCGTCGTCGAGGACAGCGTGTCGGGCCTGAACGCCGCGCGCGCGGCGGGCATGAAGACGATCGCGTTCGTCGGCGCGAGCCACATCCCCGACAACTACGCGGACGCGCTGCGCGCGATGGGCATCACGCGGATCATGCGCAGGATGGATGAACTGCCGGCGCTCGTCGCGGCCGGCCTGCGCGGCGAATTCGGCGACGTGCAGTCCTGACGGACGGCCGCGCCGGATCGCCATGACCGGCGTGCGGCTCGATGCGCACGCCGTCCCGCGGGCGCATCGGCGCGCCCGCCACACCTGCCGTCAGGCCGGCTCGCAGCAGCGCTCGCGCGCGGCCGCCAGCGCCTCGCGAAATTCGACGAGCTCCGCGATCGTCAGCATCGGCAACCCGTGCTGCCGCGCGAAACGCTCCACGTCGTCGCCGCGCGTCATCGTGCCGTCCGGATTCATCAGCTCGCACAGCACGCCCGCCGGCTTCAGGCCAGCGAGGATCGACAGATCGACCGTCCCTTCGGTGTGACCGCGGCGCGCCAGCACGCCGCCGGGTTGCGCACGCAACGGAAACACGTGGCCGGGGCGCACGATGTCGTACGGCTTCGCATCGTCGGCGATCGCCGCGCGGATCGTCGTCACGCGGTCGGCCGCGGACACGCCGGTGTGCACGCCTTCGCGCGCCTCGATCGACACGGTAAACGCGGTGCCGTTGCGGCTCTCGTTGGTCTGCACCATCGGCGGCAGCTCGAGCGCGCGGACCTTGTCGTCGGTCAGGCACAGGCACACGATGCCGCTGCACTCGCGGATCAGGAGCGCCATCGTCTCGGGCGTGATGCGCTCGGCGGCGACGATCAGGTCGGCCTCGTTTTCACGGTCGTGATCGTCCTGCAACACGACCGCGCGGCCCGCGCGCAACGCGTCGAGCGCGGCGGCGATGCGCGGCGGCACCGGTTCGGAATCGAGCAACGGGAGATCGGCAAAGGCGTCGGCGGGTGCCGACGAAACGGACATGAAGGACATGTGAAACGCTCCTCGCAATTACGATTTGGGCGAAAAACGTTTCAGGGCATTGCAAACAGACAGAACGACAACCCGCTTCGCACGCATGGCAAAGCGGCCCTGGCGGACATGACTATCTGCACATCTTCTCTCATCCGGACTATGACCGTCGGCTCTGGCATTCGACCAGATCTGCTGACCCCGCGCGGATGCGCGGGCGCTCGCGGGCTCGCCGGCTTTCGCCAGCCTACCGCCGGTGGGGAATTTCGCCCCGCCCTGAAGACGCACTGATTACCGGCCGGGGTCTACCCCGGAACCGGCGGGCCAAGCATACATCAGCCGCGCGCACCGCGCAGCGAACCACACCTGAAACCTTACCGACGACTCCGTCTAACGGCATCGTCCGAACGGCCGGCACCCGGCCTGCGCGCCGTCCCGAACGGAACCGGCGCCGGCCCGGCGACCCGCGCTCAGCCGGCCGCGTGCGCGGCGTCGGGCACGAGCCAGCGCGGCGGCACCTCCGGGCTCACCGTCACGCGGAATGCGCGCGCCTCGCTGTCGCCGGGATTGCGCAGGCTGTACGGCTGGTCGGCGTCGAACACGATTGCATCGCCGGTCGCGAGCAGTTGGCGCCGATCGTGCACGCTGACCTCGAGCGTGCCTTCGCTGACGACCAGGTTGACCGTCGTGCCGGGCGCGCGGCGCGTGCCGGGTTCCGTGTGCAGCGGCGCGATCCGCAACTCGTGGAATTCGGCCGCGGCCGGCTCGCCTTCCGGATACAGCGCGCGCGCCGAGAAGCGGCCGTTCGAACTGACGACGCGCGCCGCGCGCTCGGCCGCCAGGTGCTCGAAGCCGTTCACCGCGTGACGGCGCAGGAATGCGGCCACCGATACCTTCAGCGCCGCGGCGATCTTGCAGAGCACCTTGATCGACGGCACGCTGCGCGCGGATTCGATCTGCGCGAGCATCGCGCGCGACACGCCGGACAGCCGCGCGAGCGCATCGAGCGACAACTGCCGCTCGGCGCGCAAGCGCGCGAGATTCACGCCGACGACCTGCTCGAGGACGTCGAGCGACGCGGACGTCCGCGCGTCGGCGGCATTGCCGGACTCGAAGGAAGACACGTCGCGCACCAGCGCCAGGGGTGAAGACATAGCATGGCCTCCGGGCCGCCGCGCGGCCCTGCGAATGGGGTAAGCCGGAATCGGGTTGCGCCACGAACGGCGCGTATCGAGACGCTATCACCCGGCCCCGCCCCGGCAAACGAAGTTATCTTCACACCGTTATCAGCATCGCGGAGGAATGCGTTTCTCGCGAACCTTTTCCTGTCGCCATAGCGCCGGCACACCGCCGCCCGGTGCACCGCTCAATGCGCGGCCGGTGCCGCGCCGCGCGCCGGTGCGCGCGCATCGAGCCGCATCGCGAACCACGTGACGACGAGCGCCGCGAACGTCACCGCGACGGCGACCCACGGCAACGCATCGAGCGCGAAGCCGTGCCCCAGCGCGAGGCCGCCGAGCCACGCGCCGCCCGCGTTGCCGACGTTGAACGCGCCGATGTTCAGCGTCGACGCGAGATGCGGCGCGCTCGCGGCCTTTTCGACCACGCGCGCCTGCAGCGGCGGCACCGTCGCGAACGCGGCGATCCCCCAGACGAATACGGTCACCGCGGCCGCGACCGGCAGATGGCTGGTCTTCGCGAACACGGCCATCACGGCCATCAGCGCGACCAGGATCGCGATCAGCGACGGCATCAGCGCGCGGTCGGCGAGCCTGCCGCCGAGCGTGTTGCCGACCGTCAGCCCCGCGCCGAACAGCACGAGGATCAGCGCGACCGCACGCGGCGAAAAACCGGTGACGGTTTCGAGGATCGGCGCGATGTACGTGAACACGACGAACACGCCGCCGAAGCCGAGCACGGTCATCAGGAGCGCGAGCCAGACCTGCGGTTCCTTGAGCACCCGCACTTCGTGGCCGAGGCCGACGGGCCCGCTGTCGTGGCGGTTCGGCACCAGCAGCGCGACGCCGCCGAGCGACAGCACGCCGAGCCCGGCGACGATCCAGAACGACGCGCGCCAGCCGAGCAGCTGGCCGACGAACGTGCCGAACGGCACGCCGAGCACGTTCGACAGCGTGAGGCCCGTGAACATCAGCGCGATCGCGCTCGCGCGCTTGTCGGCCGGCACGAGCGACGCGGCCACCACCGCGCCGATCCCGAAGAACGAGCCGTGCGCGAACGACGTGACGACACGTGCGACCATCAGCATCGCGTAGCCGGACGCGGTCGCGCACAGCACGTTGCCGACGATGAAGATCGCCATCAGCAGCTGCAGCGCGGCCTTGCGCGGCATGCGGCTCGTCAGCACCGCGAGCAGCGGCGCGCCGACCGCGACGCCGAGCGCGTAGCCCGTGACCAGCAGGCCGGCCGACGGCAGCGACACGGCGAGGTCGTGCGCGACTTCGGGCAGGAGTCCCATGATGATGAATTCGGTGGTGCCGATGGCGAAGGCGCTGATCGCGAGCGCCAGTAATGGAATGGGCATGACGTTCTCCGAAAAGGCGGCGGACGCGGCATCCGGTCCGTACCGCACCGCACAAGAAGCGGGATGTGCGCGCATTGTCCCGAATACGCCTATCTTTGATAATTGGCGCGGCATTTGAACCATTTTCAAAAAATTCTGGAAAATCCGATGGATCGACTGGGCGACATCCGGCTGTTCGTCGAGGCGGCGGAACTGGGCAGCCTGTCCGCGGCGGGGCGCAAGCTGAACCTCACGCCGGCCGCCGCGAGCGCGCGCCTCGCGAAGCTCGAGGCAAAGGTCGCGACGCGGCTGTTCGAGCGCTCGACGCGGCAGCTGCGCCTCACCGACGAAGGCCGGCTCTACCTGAACTGCTGCCGGCAGGCGCTGCAGGCACTCGACGACGCGCACGCGCTGCTGCAGGAGGGCCGCAACGTGGTGGCCGGCAAGGTGCGGCTGTCGTCGACGTCCGATTTCGGCCGCAACCAGCTGCTCGACTGGCTCGACGAATTCACCACGCTGCATCCGGGCGTCACCTTCTCGCTGACGGCGTCCGATTCGTCGTCGAACCTGTGGCAGGACGAGATCGACCTCGCGATCCGCTTCGCCGCCCCGCCCGACGGCGCGCTGATCGCACGCCGGCTCGCCGCGAACCGGCGCGTGCTGTGCGCGGCGCCGTCGTTCGTCGAGCGCCACGGCGTGCCGGCCGATCCGCACGATCTGGCTCGTTTTCCCTGCAACGTGATCACGATCGCATCGGGCCCCATGAACACGTGGCGCTTCACGCGCGGCGACGAGGTGCAGACCCATACGGTGCCGGTCTCGACCGCGTTCGAGACCAACGACGGCGGCCTCACCCGCGAATGGACGCTGCGCGGCCACGGCATCGCGCTGAAGTCGCTGTGGGACATCGCCGACGACGTGCGCGCCGGCCGGCTGCGCGTGCTGCTGCCCGACTGGCGGCACCAGGACGCGCCGCTGCACGCGCTCTATCACGGCAAGCGCTACATGGCGCCGCGCGTGCGCGTGCTGCTCGACTTCCTCGCCGAACGCTTCGCGCGCGAGGAAGCGGCGCTCGACGACCTGCTGAACGCGTGCCGCTGACGCTTGCCGCGCCGCCATATCGGGGTCGGAGCGCCACGGCGGCGTCGCGCGGCCGCAACCCGCGGCCCGCCCGCGACGGCGCGTAAAGCTATAATGGAAAGCTTTCCCGACGGCTTTTCACGCATTCGCGAGGTTTCGCGACATGCTCGCTCGACGCGCGCCGCGCGCCCCGGTCCGCCACGCGGCACCGGCAGCAGCCGTCCCGATTCACCCCTTGACGACGCCCCCAGGTCAACCACTGCGAACGGCGAATCCCCATGACCAAGAAAGTTTACGTAAAGACCTTCGGCTGCCAGATGAACGAGTACGACTCGGACAAGATGGTGGACGTGCTCAATGCGGCCGAAGGCCTCGAAAAGACCGATACCCCGGAAGACGCGGACATCATCCTGTTCAACACGTGCTCGGTGCGTGAGAAGGCGCAGGAAAAGGTGTTCTCCGACCTCGGCCGCGTGCGCGAGCTGAAGGAAGCGAAGCCGGGCCTGCTGATCGGCGTCGGCGGCTGCGTCGCCAGCCAGGAAGGCGCGTCGATCGTGTCGCGCGCGCCGTACGTCGACCTCGTGTTCGGCCCGCAGACCTTGCACCGCCTGCCGCAGATGATCGACGCGCGCCGCGAAAGCGGCCGCGCGCAGGTCGACATCACGTTCCCCGAGATCGAGAAGTTCGACCACCTGCCGCCCGCGCGCGTCGAGGGGCCGAGCGCGTTCGTGTCGATCATGGAAGGCTGCTCGAAGTACTGCAGCTACTGCGTCGTGCCGTACACGCGCGGCGACGAAGTGTCGCGTCCGCTCGACGACGTGCTGACCGAAGTGGCCGGCCTCGCCGACCAGGGCGTGCGCGAAGTCACGCTGCTCGGCCAGAACGTGAACGCGTATCGCGGCGCGCTGACGGCCGGTTCGACCGAAATCGCCGATTTCGCGACGCTGATCGAATACGTCGCCGACATCCCCGGCATCGAGCGGATCCGCTACACGACGTCGCATCCGAAGGAATTCACGCAGCGCCTGATCGACACCTACGCCAAGGTGCCGAAGCTCGTGAGCCACCTGCACCTGCCCGTCCAGCACGGCTCCGACCGCATCCTGATGGCGATGAAGCGCGGCTACACCGTGCTCGAATACAAGTCAGTGATCCGCAAGCTGCGCGCGATCCGCCCGGACCTGTCGCTGTCGACCGACATGATCGTCGGCTTCCCCGGCGAGACCGAGGAGGATTTCGACAAGATGATGGCGCTCGTGCACGAGATGAGCTACGACACCAGCTTCTCGTTCATCTACAGCCCGCGCCCCGGCACGCCGGCCGCGAACCTGCACGACGACACGCCGCGCGAGGTCAAGCTCAAACGCCTGCAACATCTGCAGGCGACCATCGAGGAAAACGTCGCGCGCATCAGCCAGTCGATGGTCGGGAAGGTCGAGCGGATCCTCGTCGAGGGTCCGTCGCGCAAGGACCCGAACGAACTGTCGGGCCGCACCGAGAACAACCGGGTCGTGAATTTCCCGGCGCCGCTCGCGTCGCACCCACGCCTGATCGGCCAGATGATCGACGTGAAGATCAACCATGCGTACCCGCACTCGCTGCGCGGCGAGCTGCTGCTCGTGAGCGACGACGCGAGCGCGGCCACCCACTGACCGACTGACGTTCCACAGGAGCCCGACGCTACTTTGAAGACCGTCCAAGCACTGGAATTCACCGCGCCGCGCGACGACAACGCGCGCCTCGCCAACCTCTGCGGCCCGCTCGACGAGAACCTGCGGCAGATCGAACAGGCGCTCGACGTCACGCTCGCGCGGCGCGGCCACCGGATCACGATCCGCGGGCGCGGCGCGAAGCTCGCGCTCGCGGCGCTCGAGAACTTCTACAACCGCGCGCGCGATCCGCTGTCGGTCGACGATATCCAGCTCGCGCTGGTCGAAGTGCGCCACACGTCCGGCAACGGCCGCCAGGACACGATCGACGTGCGCTTTCGCGGCGACCCCGACCATCCGTTCGACGAGCCCGTCGTACAGCTCGACGCGGACCTGCCGGACGAAGAACCCGCGCCGAAGCTCTATACGCGGCGCGCCGACCTGCGCGGCCGCACGCCCGCGCAGCGCGAATACCTGAAGCAGATCCTGTCGCACGACGTGACGTTCGGCATCGGGCCGGCCGGCACCGGCAAGACCTACCTCGCGGTCGCGTGCGCGGTCGACGCACTGGAGCGCGACCAGGTCAAGCGGATCGTGCTGACGCGCCCGGCCGTCGAGGCCGGCGAGCGGCTCGGCTTCCTGCCGGGCGATCTCGCGCAGAAGGTCGACCCGTACCTGCGGCCGCTGTACGACGCGCTGTACGACCTGCTCGGCTTCGACAAGACCGCGAAGATGTTCGAGCGCCAGATGATCGAGATCGCGCCGCTCGCATATATGCGCGGCCGCACGCTGAACCACGCGTTCATCATCCTCGACGAGGCGCAGAACACGACGCCCGAGCAGATGAAGATGTTCCTCACGCGGATCGGCTTCGGCTCGAAGGCCGTCGTCACCGGCGACACGAGCCAGGTCGACCTGCCGCGCGGGCACAAGAGCGGCCTCGTCGAGGCGCAGCAGGTGCTCGGCGGCGTGCGCGGCATCGCGCTCACGCGCTTCACGAGCGCCGACGTCGTGCGGCATCCGCTCGTCGCGCGCATCGTCGAGGCGTACGACGACTTCCACGCGCAGCACCGGGACGCGTAACGAACCGGGGGCGCCCGCGCGCCGCACCGGCCGACGGCCCGGCCCGCCCGACGGCGCGCCGGGCCTTTTTTCGCTTGCGCGCGGCCGGTTCGAATTCGGGAACGATCGGCCGTTTGGTGTATCCTCAACGCGTTCCAATCGCCGCACCCGTCATGAAATCTTCCCGTTCTCGCAAGTCCGGGCGCGACCAGTCCGCCGCGCCCGATTTCCCCCGTCTCTCGCTGTTCGATGCGAAGGGCAAGGCCCGGACCGTCAGCGCGCAAGGGCTTCGAATCGACTTCCCCGACGGCCGCAGCCTGATGTTCGACCTGTCGGGCAGTTCGGGCGAGGCCGCCGTCGCGATCGTCGCGCAGCACAACGATCCGGCGATGCGCGCGAAGCTCGCGCTGCAGCCCGAGCACTACGACAGCGTGACGCTGCACGTGGGTGCCGAACCCGCGCCGCTCGACGAGGAACTCGCGGAAATGGCGAACGAGGTGCGCGAGCTGGAGCTCGACCTGTCCGTGCAGTACGGTGACGAAATCACCGGCGACATCCGCAAGACGCTTCCCAAGCGCAAGCTGATCGCCGAATGGATCGAACCGGCGCTGTTCGCGAGCGCGCAGCTCACCGTGCGCTTCGTCGGCGAGGAAGAAGGCCGCACGCTGAACGCCGGCTACCGCCACAAGGACTACCCGACCAACGTGCTGACCTTCGCGTACGACCCGGCGCCCGACGGCACCGTGATCGGCGACCTCGTGCTGTGCTGCCCGGTCGTCGAGAAGGAAGCGCACGACCAGGGCAAGCCGCTCGCGGCCCACTACGCGCACCTGCTGGTGCACGGCGCGCTGCACGCGCAGGGCTACGATCACGAGACGAGCGACGAGGACGCCGCCGAAATGGAGGCGCTCGAAGTCGACATCCTCGCGAAACTGGGCTTTCCGAACCCGTACCAGTAAAGTCGTCCGCACCATGCACCACGCCGCGATGCTGCCGCCCGCCTACCCGCCGTCGATCGGCGAGGGACGGCTGCTGACGGAAGACGAGCTCGCCGCGTCGCTCGCGCACACGATGCGCGACTGGGACGGCCGGCAGGATCTCTGGCTGTTCGGCTATGGCTCGCTGATCTGGAACCCCGGGCTGCCGACCGTCGCCGCCGTGCGCGGCAAGGTGCACGGCTATCATCGCGGGCTCTACCTGTGGTCGCGCGTGAACCGCGGCACGCCCGAACGGCCGGGCCTCGTGCTCGCGCTCGATCGCGGCGGCTCGTGCTCGGGCATCGCATTCCGGCTCGCGGGCCCGACCGCGCAGCCGCATCTCGAGACGTTGTGGAAACGCGAAATGCCGATGGGGTCGTACCGGCCCGCGTGGCTGCCGTGCTCGCTCGAAACAGGCGAACGCGTGAACGCACTCGCGTTCGTGATGCGCCGCGACGTACCCACTTACACCGGCAAGCTGAGCGACCCCGTCGTCAAGGAAGTGTTCAGCTGCGCGGCCGGCCGCTACGGCACGACGCTCGACTACGTGAGCCGCACGGTGGACGCGCTGCGCGCGAGCGGCATCCCCGATCGCGCGCTGGAAGGGCTGCTCGCGCGATGCCGGTGAGGCTCGACCAGCCGGCCCGCACCGCTCATGCACGCGAAGGAGGCCCCGCGCCCATGAAACCGTCACGCAAATCGCGCATCACGCTGGCCGCGCTGCTCGTCGCCGCGAGCGTCGCGCTGTCCGGCTGCGGCATCCTCGGCTGCGGCGGCGCCGCGACCAACGGCGCGGCTGCCGGCGGCTGCTCTGCCGGCATGCGCTTCTGAGGGTCCGAACGTCGGCCCGGCACGTCCCGCACGCGACGAAATGCCGCTGACGCCGGCAGCCCGGCCGGTCGCCCCCGCTTTTTTGCCGCCGCTGCCCCGCCGCGCCTTTCTGAGATAGGATGGAGACGAAGGACGGCGCCGCGCCCGGCGCGGCCGTTCCCGAGCGGGCTCGCGCGCACCGCATGCCCTGGCCGGACGGCCGGTGTGACACGGCCGCGCCATGCCCTTGGTGTATCCTTGCCTACTCCGTGACCGCGCGCCCCGGCATGACCCGGGCGCACCACCATGAACGATTCGTATCCCAGTCGTAAGCTCACCGACAAACCGCAAGAAAAGCGCTCGCTGCTCGAGCGCCTGACCGACTTCATCTCGCCCGAGCCGGAATCCCGGACCGAGCTGCTGGAAATCCTCCAGGACGCCCACGAACGCAACCTGATCGACGCCGATTCGCTGTCGATGATCGAAGGCGTGTTCCAGGTGTCCGACCTGTGCGCCCGCGACATCATGGTGCCGCGCGCGCAGATGGACGCGATCAACATCGCCGACAAGCCCGAAGACTTCATCCCGTTCGTCCTCGAGAAGGCGCACTCGCGCTACCCCGTGTACGAGGAGAACCGCGACAACGTCATCGGCGTGCTGCTCGCGAAGGACCTGCTGCGCTTCTATGCCGAAGAGGAATTCGACGTGCGCGGGATGCTGCGTCCCGCCGTGTTCATTCCCGAATCGAAGCGCCTGAACGTACTGCTGCACGACTTCCGCGTGAACCGCAACCACCTCGCGATCGTCGTTGACGAATACGGCGGGGTCGCGGGCCTGATCACGATCGAGGACGTGCTCGAACAGATCGTCGGCGACATCGAAGACGAATACGACTTCGACGAGGAAGCCGGCAACATCATCTCGGGGCCGGACGGCCGCTACCGCGTGCGCGCCCTCACCGAGATCGAACAGTTCAACGAAACGTTCGGCACCGACTTCCCCGACGACGAGGTCGACACGATCGGCGGCCTGATCACCCATCACTTCGGCCGCGTGCCGCACCGCGGCGAGAAGCTGCAGCTCGGCAATCTCGTGTTCGAGATCCAGCGCGGCGACGCACGCCAGGTCCACGTGCTGCTGGTGCGCCGCAACCCGCTCGCGAGCCGCCGCGCCGAAACCTCCCACGAGGACTGACCGTCTCGCGCCGGCCGCGTCTCCTTCAACCGCTCGCCCTTTTTCGCTTCACATGGACGATCCAATCCCGTCCCGCCCGGCAGGCGGCCTTTTTGCGCCGGCCCCCGGCCGCACGCTGCCGCGCTGGCACTATCCGGCCGCACTGCTCGCCGGCGCGGCCAATACGCTCAGCTTCGCACCGACCCCGCACGGCGGCTGGCTGCAGCTCGCCGTATTCGTCTGGTTTTTCGCGCAGCTGACGCGCACGTCGAGCTGGCGCGGCGCCGCGCTCACCGGCGGCGCGTTCGGCTTCGGCAACTTCATCAGCGGCATCTGGTGGCTGTACATCAGCATGCACGTGTACGGCGAAATGGCCGCGCCGCTCGCGGGCGGCGCGCTGGTGCTGTTCTCGCTCTACCTGTCGCTGTACCCGGCGTTCTCGGCGGGGCTCTGGTCGTTCTGCGCGGGCCATGCATGGCATCGCCGCGAACCCGATCCGCGGCCGTTCTCGCCGACCTGGCACGGCGCGTTCGCCTTCGCGAGCGCATGGGCGCTCGGCGAATGGCTGCGCGGCACCGTGTTTACCGGCTTTCCGTGGCTCGCGAGCGGCTATCCGCAGGTCGACGGCCCGTTCGCGGGCTTCGCACCGGTCGTCGGCGTGTACGGGATCGCGTGGGTGCTCGCGCTGTTCGCCGCGCTGATCGTGCAGGCGCTCGTCGCCGCGCGCCGGGCGCCCGCATCCGAATCCGCCGGCGCCGGCAACGCGCGCGTGCGCGTCGTCGCGCCGGCCGGCATCGCCGTCGCGCTCGTCGCGGCCGGCATCGGGCTGTCGCAGGCCACGTGGACCGTGCCCGCGAACGCGCCGCTTACGGTGCGGCTGCTGCAGGGCAACGTGAAGCAGGACATCAAGTTCGAGCAGGAAGGCATCGACGCGGCGATCAAGATGTACACGCAGATGATCGTCGAGAAGCCGGCCGACCTGATCGTCACGCCGGAGACCGCGATCGCGGTGATGATCCAGGAGCTGCCCGAGCCGTTCGCCGTCGCGATCCGCAAGTTCAGCGACACGACGGGCTCGGCCGTGCTGTTCGGCGCGGTCGGCGCGTCGGTGACGCCGGACGGTCATTACGTCGACTACACGAACAGCCTGTACGGCGTGACGCCGCATTCGCGCGACATCTATCACTACGACAAGCACCATCTCGTGCCCTTCGGCGAATTCATTCCGTGGGGCTTCCGTTGGTTCGTCGACCTGATGAAGATGCCGCTCGGCGACTTCGCGCGCGGCGCGCCGGTGCAGAAGCCGTTCCTCGTGCACAACCAGCCGGTGATGGCCGACATCTGCTACGAGGACTTGTTCGGCGAGGAAATCGCCGCGACGATCCGCGACAACCCGCAGCCGCCCGGCGTGCTCGTCAACGTGACGAACCTCGCGTGGTTCGGCGACACGATCGCGCTCGACCAGCATCTGCAGATCGCGCGGATGCGCGCGCTCGAAACGGGCCGGCCGATGCTGCGCTCGACCAACACGGGGATGACCGCCGCGATCGACGCGCGCGGACGCGTGCTCGGCCAGTTGAAGCCGTTCACGATCGGCTCGCTCGACGTGCGCATCGAAGGCACGAGCGGTTTCACGCCTTACGTGACGAGCGGCAACAACATCGTGCTCGCGGTGTCGCTGGTGCTGCTCGCGTTCGGCTTCACGTTCGGGCCGGGCCTGCGCCGCCGCAACGGCGCGAAGGCCGGCGACGACCGCAACGCCTGACGCATCGGGCGGCCGTCGCACGCGGGGCGGCGGCCGCTCAGCCGCTCCGCTTCGCGTCCGCGGCCAGGCCGCGCAGATCCCACCCGAGCGCTTCCATCACCGGCGCCCACGCGCCGAACGTCGGCTGGCGGTACAGCGTCGCGGTCGGATACCACGGGCTGTCGGTGCGCTCGAGCAGCCACGGCCAGTGCGGATTCACGTCGAGCAGCACCCAGGTGCGCGCGCCGAGCGCGCCCGACAAGTGCGCGACCGACGTGCACACCGTGATCACCAGATCCAGCGCGCCGATGAACGCGGCCGTATCGTCGAAACTCTTCAGTTCGGCGGTGAAGTCCTCGATCGCGAAACCGGCCGCGCGCGCCGCGGCGACATCCGCGTCCGCTCCCGGCTGCAGCGAATGGAACGCGACGCCGTCGATACCGCGAAACGCATCGGCATAGCGTTCGAGCCCGACGCGCCGGAACGGATTGCGCTGGTGCCCCGCGCTGCCCGTCCACACGAGCCCGACCTTCAGCCGGCCGTCGCCCGCGAGCCGCGCCCGCCATGCATCGCGCGCGTGCGGATCGGCATGCAGGTACGGCACCGACGCGCCGAGCGTCGACGTCTCCATCCCGAGCATCAGCGGCAGGCCGATGAGCGGCACTTCGTAGTCGAACGCAGGCAGTTCGTCGACGCCGCCGCCCGCGCTGAATGCGTCCGCGTGCGCGCCGAGGCTGCGCCGCATCAACGTGCCCACTTGCGGAAACGTGTTCCACGCGAGCCGGCCGCCCTCGCGGTGCACGCGCTCCGCGAGCGGCGCGACGAAGCGCGCGAACTGCAGCACGTCGCCGAGCCCCTGCTCGCCCCAGACGAGCAGCGTCTTGCCCGCGAGCGGCTCGCCCTGCCAGCGCGGGCCGGGCAGCGCCGGCCGGCGGCCGCGCAGCTCGCCGGCGCCGTCCCAGCGTGCCTCGTGGCCGCGCCAGCCGGCCGCGTAGTTGCCGCGCACGAGCTGGATGATCGCGAGGTTGAAACGGAACGACGCGTCGTCGGGCGCCAGTTCGCACGCGCGCGCCGCGTAGCGCTCGGCGTCGTCCCAGCGCTGCGCCTCCTTCATCGCCATCGCGATGTTGTTCAGCGCGAGCGCATTGTCGGGCGCGATCTCCGCAAGCCGCGCCGCACCGGCGAGCGCGCCGTCGAGGTCGAGCGTCGCGAGCCGCGCGACGATCAGGTTGATCCACGCCTGCACGTCGTGCGGGTCGGCTTCCACGGCTGCGTCGAGCAGCGCGATTTCCTCGCGGCGGTCGCCGCCCGACAGCCGCAGCGCGATCGCCAGGTTGTTGCGCAGCGACGGCCAGCGCGGATCGAGCGCATAGGCGGCGCGGTACGGCGCGACGGCCTCCGCGTGACGGCCGAGCATCTGCAGTGCGTAGCCGTGATTGAAACGGGCACCGGCGTCCGGATGAATGCGCACCGCGCACTCGGCCAGCGCGAGCGCGTCGGCCGTGCGCTGCCGTGCGACGAGCGTCACGGTGAGCTGCGAGAGCGCAGCCGTGTCGACAGCATGCAAATGGCCGGCGGCGGCGAGCCAGAGTGCGTGCGCGCCGTGCTCGCCGCGCGCTTGCGCGTCGGCGGCCTGCCCGAGCAGCGCGAGCAGCGGCGGCATCAGCGGAATGAGGAGGTCGTTCGAATCGTCCATGCGGTCCGGAGTGGAAAATCGGTCGCGCGGCAGGCGTCGCGCGCACTTCGATACGCGCATCTTAACGCCCGCGCAAGGCGGCGCGGCAGGCGGTGCCACAAGCGCATCGAGACGCCGCTGCCACGGGCGCACCGCGCATACCGGCAACCCGCGCACCGGCTGCGCACGGCTCGCCGAAACACCGCCGGAAGCCCCTTCGTCCGCGTTCCGGCCGCATCCGCCCGCCGATCCGGTAAAATTGCACGTTTCAGCACACTAACAAGCCGCGCCGCCGCGCGAGCCGACCCTCCGGGCCCGCCCGGAGCGCCGCCCGCAACGGAGCGCCAGCGCCACGAAGGCTCTTCATGCTTACGTTTCAGCAAATCATCCTGACGCTGCAGTCCTACTGGGACAAGCAGGGTTGCGCCCTGCTCCAGCCCATCGACATGGAAGTCGGCGCGGGCACGTCGCACGTTCACACGTTCCTGCGCGCGGTCGGCCCCGAGCCGTGGCGCGCCGCCTACGTGCAGCCGTCGCGCCGCCCGAAGGACGGCCGCTACGGCGAGAACCCGAACCGCCTGCAGCATTACTACCAGTACCAGGTCGTGCTCAAGCCGGCGCCGGAAAACATCCTCGACCTGTACCTCGGCTCGCTGGAGGCGCTCGGCTTCGACCTGAAGCAGAACGACGTGCGCTTCGTCGAGGACGACTGGGAGAACCCGACGCTCGGCGCGTGGGGCCTCGGCTGGGAAGTGTGGCTGAACGGGATGGAAGTCACGCAGTTCACGTATTTCCAGCAGGTAGGCGGCCTCGACTGCAAGCCGGTGCTCGGCGAGATCACCTACGGCCTCGAGCGCCTCGCGATGTACCTGCAGAAGGTCGAGAACGTGTACGACCTCGTGTGGACCGAGTGGGAAGAGCAGGGCCCGAACGGCCCCGAGCTGCGCCGCCTGTCGTACGGCGACGTCTACCACCAGAACGAGGTCGAGCAGTCGACCTACAACTTCGAGCACGCGAACGTCGACCTGCTGTTCACGTTCTTCAACAGCTACGAAGCGGAAGCGAAGAAGATGATCGACGCGCAGCTCGCGCTGCCCGCGTACGAACTCGTACTGAAGGCCGGCCACACGTTCAACCTGCTCGACGCGCGCGGCGCGATCTCGGTGACGGAACGTGCGGCGTACATCGGCCGCATCCGCGCGCTGTCGCGTCTCGTCGCGCAGGCTTACTACGACTCGCGCGAGAAGCTCGGCTTCCCGATGCTCGGCAACCCGCCGGGCGTGCCGGGCCTCACCACCGACGCCCAGGACGCCGCCCAGCCGGCATGGGCGCCGCCGCTCAAGGTCGAACGCAAGATCGATCAGGACTGACGAGACGAGATTTATTCCAGACATGACGCACAATCATCCCGCCCCCCTGCTCGTCGAACTGCTGACCGAAGAGCTGCCGCCGAAGGCCCTCGCGCGCCTCGGCGACGCATTCGCCGAAGGTCTCGCGCAACGCCTCGCGGCGCGCGACCTCGTCGAAGGCGACCTCGTATTCGAACGCTACGCCACGCCGCGCCGCCTCGCGGTCGTCGTGCAGAACGTGCGCGCCGTCGCGCCTGAAAAGCAGGTCCGCGAAAAGGTCCTGCCCGTGTCGGTCGCGCTCGACGCCGAAGGCAAGCCGACCGCCCCGCTCGCGAAGAAGCTCGCGGCGCTCGGCCATCCGAACCTGTCGATCGCCGATCTCGAGCGCGCGCAGGACGGCAAGGCCGAAGCGTTCTTCGTCAACTACTCGGCCGCCGGCGTGACGCTCGCCGACGGGCTGCAGGCCGCGCTCGACGAAACGCTCGAGAAGCTGCCGATCCCGAAGGTCATGACCTACCAGCGCCCGGACGGCTCGGACGTGAAGTTCGTGCGCCCGGTGCACCGCCTGACCGTGCTGCACGACGATCGGATCGTGCCCGTCACGGCGTTCGGCGTCGATGCCGGCGACACCACGCTCGGCCACCGCTTCCTGTCCGACGGCCTCGTCGCGATCCAGCACGCACGCGCGTATGCCGACACGCTGCGCGACAAGGGCCGCGTGATCGCGCACTTCGCCGATCGCCGCGAAACGATCCGCACGCAGCTGAACGAGCACGCGAACGGCGACACCGTCGTGATGCCCGAATCGCTGCTCGACGAAGTGACGTCGCTGGTCGAATGGCCGGTCGTCTACCCGTGCCGCTTCGAGGACGAATTCCTGCAGGTTCCGCAGGAATGCCTGATCCTCACGATGCAGACGAACCAGAAGTATTTCGCGCTGACCGACATCGCCGGCAAGCTGCGCTCGCGCTTCCTGATCGTGTCGAACATCGAGACGAAGACGCCGGGCGAGATCGTCGAGGGCAACGAGCGCGTCGTGCGCCCGCGCCTCGCCGACGCGAAGTTCTTCTTCGAGCAGGACAAGAAGAAGCCGCTCGCCGACCGCGTGCCGCTGCTCGCGAACGTCGTCTATCACAACAAGCTCGGTTCGGCGCTCGCGCGCGTCGAGCGCCTCGAAGCGCTGGCCGGCGAGATCGCGCCCGCAATCGGCGCCGACGCCGCGCACGCGAAGCGCGCCGCGCGCCTCGCGAAGGCCGACCTGCTGACCGACATGGTCGGCGAGTTCCCGGAACTGCAGGGCACGATGGGCACGTACTACGCGCGCCACGACGGTGAGCCCGACGACGTCGCGCTCGCCTGCGCCGAGCACTACCAGCCGCGCTTCTCCGGCGACGCGCTGCCGACCACGCCGGTGTCCACCGCCGTCGCGCTGGCCGACAAGCTCGAGACGATCGTCGGCATCTGGGGCATCGGCCTCGCGCCGACCGGCGAGAAGGATCCGTTCGCGCTGCGCCGTCACGCGCTCGGCGTGCTGCGCCTGCTGGTCGAGAAGCAGCTGCCGCTCGATCTCGTGTCGCTGCTGCGCACGGCCCACGCACGCTTCGAAGGCGTGCCGGGCGTCGCGGAATCGACCGATGCGATCCTCGCGTTCTTCATGGACCGCCTGCGCGGCCTGCTGCGCGAGCGCGGCTACACGACCGGCGAAGTCGACGCGGTGCTGAGCCTGAACCCGACGCGCGTCGACGATCTCGTCGCGCGCCTCGACGCGGTGCGCGAATTCACGCGCCTCGCGGAAGCCGAAGCGCTCGCGGCCGCGAACAAGCGGATCTCGAACATCCTGAAGAAGTCGGAAGGCGGCGCGAACGGTGCGGTGCAGCCGACGCTGCTCGTCGAGGCCGCCGAAAAGGCGCTGCACGAACAGCTCGCGGCCGTGACGCCGCACGTGCAGTCGCAGCTCGAGGCGCGTGCGTATACGGGCGCGCTGTCGGCGCTCGCCGCGCTGCGTGCGCCGGTCGACACGTTCTTCAACGACGTGATGGTCAACGCCGAGGACCCCGCGCTGCGCGCGAACCGTCTCGCGCTGCTGTCCGCGCTGCATCAGCAGATGAATTGCGTCGCCGACATCTCGAAGCTCGCCGCATAAGGGCCGAACGATGCCGACCAGCCCCAACCGCAAGCTCGTCGTCCTCGACCGGGACGGCGTGATCAACGTCGATTCGGACGCGTTCATCAAGACGCCCGACGAGTGGATCGCGCTGCCCGGCAGCCTCGAGGCGATCGCACGACTCAACCACGCGGGCTATCGCGTGGTCGTCGCGACCAACCAGTCCGGCATCGGCCGCGGGCTGTTCGACATGGCCGCGCTCAACGCGATGCACCTGAAGATGCATCGCGCGGCGGCCGCCGTCGGCGCGCGCATCGACGCGGTGTTCTTCTGCCCGCACGTGTCGGAAGACCACTGCGACTGCCGCAAGCCGAAGCCCGGCATGATGCAGATGATCGCGGAGCGCTTCGAGGTCGACCCCGGTCACACGCCGGCCGTCGGCGATTCGCTGCGCGACCTGCAGGCCGGCGTCGCGGTCGGCTTCAAGCCGCACCTCGTGCTGACCGGCAAGGGCAAGAAGACGCTCGCCGCGGGCAATCTGCCGGACGGCACGAAGGTCCACGACGATCTGCGCGCATTCGCGCTCGACTTCCTTTCACACGAACACGAGTGATGCAGCCGCCGCGCGCATCCTCCCAACTGTCAGACCCACGCCGATGCGCTTCGTCCGCTCCCTGCTGCTGCTGATCTACTTCATCGTGTACACGGTGCCTTACGCCACCGCGTGCTTCATCGCGTTCCCGTTCATGCGTCCCGACGCGCGCTACTGGATGGCGGCCGGCTGGTGCAAGTCGACGCTGTGGGTCGTGCGCTGGCTGAACGGCATCCGCTACCGGATCGAAGGGATGGAAAACCTGCCCGACGGCCCGGCCGTGCTGCTGTCGAAGCACCAGTCCGCGTGGGAGACGCTCGCGTTTCCGGCGCTGATGCCGAAGCCGCTCTGCTACGTGTTCAAGCGCGAACTGCTGTACGTGCCGTTCTTCGGCTGGGCGCTCGGGCTGCTGCACATGGTCAACATCAACCGCAAGGAAGGCAAGAACGCGTTCGCGTCGGTGATCCGTCAGGGCAAGAAGCGCCTGTCGGAAGGCGCCTGGATGATCATGTTCCCGGAAGGCACGCGCACGCCGGTCGGCAAGCAGGGCAAGTACAAGACGGGCGGCGCGCGCTTCGCGATCGAAACCGGCACGCCGGTCGTGCCGATCGCGCACAATGCAGGTCGCGTGTGGCCGCGCAATTCGTTCACGAAATTCCCGGGCGTCGTCACCGTGTCGATCGGCAAGCCGATTCCCGTCGACGGCAAGACGCCCGACGTATTGAACTCGCAGGTCGAAGCATGGATCGAAGCGGAAATGCGCCGCATCGATCCCGATGCCTATCGCCAGCCGGGCAATGCCGGCGCGCGCGATGCCGCGCGCGTCTGAATCACCCGGATTGCAGCCGTTGCGAACGACGAAACGAAGCGAACTGATGAAAAAGCGTCCGCGGCCACGGCCTGCCGTCGTGGCCCTCGATCATCGCCAGATGGATCTGCCGCTCTTCGACGGGCCGACGGCATCGCCGGCACCGTCGGCGCCCGCCGCACCGCCCTCGCCGCCTGAAGCGGCCACGGCCCCCGCGGTGCCCACGGCGCCGCTCGATCCGGGCCCCGCGCCCGATCGCTCCCGCGTCCGCACGTTCGCACTCGACAGCCGTGTGCTCGAATATCGGCTGAAGCGCTCCGCGCGCCGCACGATCGGCTTCACGATCGACGGCAGCGGGCTGTCGATCACCGCGCCGCGCTGGGTCACGCTCGCCGACATCGAAGCGGCCATCGCCGAGAAGCAGCGCTGGATCTTCGCGAAGCTCGCGGAGTGGAAAACCCGCACCGAGCAGCGCGCGCTGCCGCAGATCGACTGGCGCGACGGCGCGCAACTCCCGTATCTCGGCAAGACGATCACGATCGCGCTCGGCGCCGGTGCGCTCGCCTTCGACGCCGATGCGCAGCGGCTGTCGCTGCCGCTGCCCGCGCAAGCCGACATGCAGCAGATCAAGGATCGCGTGCAGGGCTGGCTGCAGGGCGAAGCGAAGCGGATCTTCGGCGAACGCCTCGTCGTCTATGCGGAAATGCTCGGCGTCACGTATTCGATGTACGCGCTGTCGTCGGCCGCGACGCGCTGGGGCAGTTGCTCGAGCGACGGCAAGATCCGGCTGAACTGGCGGCTGATCCACTTCCCGATGTCGATCATCGACTACGTCGTCGCGCACGAGCTGTCGCACCTGCGCGAAATGAACCACAGCCCGGCCTTCTGGCAGACCGTCGAATCGATCTTCCCGGAATTCCGCGAAGCGCGGCACACGCTCAAGCATCACCCGCCCGAGTTGCTGCCGTCGCTGTAACGCGATCGGTCGCACCGAAAATGCGAACGGGCGATGCGGATTCCTCCGCATCGCCCGTTTTCGTTGCGCGCCACGCCCATCGGGCGCCGCGCGCCGCTCATCCCGCGCTCAGTGCGCCTTCTTCTGGATGAACTCGATCTTGTAGCCGTCCGGATCCTCGACGAAAGCGATCACGGTCGTGCCGTGCTTCATCGGACCCGCTTCGCGGGTCACCTTGCCGCCTTGCGCCTTGATCTTGTCGCAGGCCGCGTACGCGTCGTCGACTTCCACCGCCAGATGGCCGAAGCCGTTGCCGAGATCGTAGGACGGCGTCTCCCAGTTATGGGTCAGCTCGATCACGGTGCCCGTGCTTTCCGCTTCATAGCCGACGAACGCGAGCGTGAACTTGCCTTCCGGATAATCCTCGCGACGCAGCAGCTTCATGCCGAGCAATTCGGTGTAGAACTTGATCGAGCGGTCGAGATCGCCGACTCGCAGCATCGTATGCAGCAAACGCATGTGTTGTACTCCTGTGGGGACTTTCCAGAAGCGGAAATTCTACCGGAGTCGGGTGAATCCCGCCGTCGGCGCCCCGTCCGCCAGCGGCCGATACCGGCTTCCGGACGGCGAGCCCGATGCCCGTGCGGCGGCAGTCGTCACCGCACCCGACGGCACCCTGCAAGTCCACCGATCGGGTAACATCCTCCCACCTCGCACCAAAAGCGGGCATGCCGTCCGCCGCTTGAACGCGACCACCACCTCAATCAGCCACACAGCCTGCCGTGCGAAACCGCCGAATCGAGCGCGCCGGACACGACCTCCGTCCGCCGCTGTCCTTGTCCGTGCCCCCTTCCCGCCGCATCGGCGAGGTCCGCCGATGACCGCCCTCGCCGGCACGCCCGCGCGCCGCGCGCTCGACACGCGCGCCATCGGTGTGATGCTGCTGCTGTGCGCGATCTGGGGCTTCCAGCAGGTCGCGATCAAGAGCACGAACGCGGCGATCCCGCCGATGTTCCAGGCAGGGCTGCGCTCGGTGATCGCCGCGCTCCTGCTGTGGGGCTGGGCCCGCTCGCGCGGCACGCCGCTGTTCCGCGCGGACGGCACGCTCGGCGCGGGCATCGCGGCGGGTGCGCTGTTCGCCGGCGAGTTCGTCTGCGTGTTCTTCGGGCTGACGCTGACGAGCGCGTCGCACATGGCGATCTTCCTGTACACGGCCCCGTGCTTCACGGCGCTCGGCCTGCACCTGTTCGCGCCGGGCGAGCGGCTGCAGCGTGTCCAGTGGGCCGGCGTCGGCCTCGCGTTCGCCGGCATCGCGCTCGCGTTCGCGGACGGCTTCCTCAAGCCGCGCGCGCCCGGCGCATCGGTATTGGCCGGGCTCGCCGGCGACGCGCTCGGCATCCTCGGCGGCGCGATGTGGGCCGCGACGACGGTCGTCGTGCGCTCGACGTCGCTCGCGCGGGCCAGCGCGAGCAAGACGCTGTTCTACCAGCTCGCGGTGTCGGCCGTCGTGCTGATCGCGCTCGCCGCGCTACTCGGCCAGACGTCGTTCGCGCAGGTCACGCCGATCGCGCTCGCGAGCCTCGCGTACCAGTCGGTGATCGTCGCGTTCGTCAGCTATCTGTCGTGGTTCTGGCTGCTGACGCGCTACAGCGCGTCGCGGCTGTCGGTGTTCACGTTCCTGTCGCCATTGTTCGGCGTCGCGTTCGGCGTGCTGCTGCTCGGCGAATCGGTCGGCTGGCGCTTCATGTCCGCGGCCGCGCTGGTGCTGACCGGGATCGCGCTCGTCAACGCGCCGCCGCGCGGGCGCGCGTAACGCCGCCCGGCCGCGGTCCGGCCTCGACGAGAACGGCGCGGAAAAACAAAAAGGCTGCCGGTCAGGGCAGCCTCATGAATCTCGAGCCGTCGGGCATCACGCGCGTTGCCCGCGTGGTCCTGCTACTCCGCGGCCTTGCGCACCTTCGCAAGCGCCTGCGCGACGCCGACATATTCGGCCACGCTCACATCCTCCGCGCGTCGCGCGAGGTCGAAGCCGAGCCCGTCGAAATCGATCGTCTCGCGGTAGTCGCCGAGCGTGTTGCGCAGCATCTTCCGACGCTGCGAGAACGCTGCCGTGACCACTTCGCCGAGCAGCACGGGATCGACGTCCGGCAGTTCGTGCGGCTCGTACGGAATCATCCGGACGATCGCCGAATCGACCTTCGGCGGCGGCTGGAACGACTCCGGCGGCACGTCGAGCATCTTGTCCATCACGTAGCGGTACTGCAGCATCACCGACAGCCGCGAGAACGCCTTCGTGCCCGGCTCCGCGACCATCCGTTCGACGACCTCGTTCTGCAGCATGAAATGCTGGTCGATGACCACGCCTGCGAACGTCATCAGGTGAAACAGCAGCGGGCTGGAAATGTTGTACGGCAGGTTGCCGACGATCCGCAGCGACGGCTTGTCGCCGGGCGCCGCGAGCGAGCCGAAGTCGAACGCGAGCGCATCGCCCGCGTGCAGTTCCAGCAGTGCGCCGAAGCGCTGCTTCAGGCGCCCGATCAGGTCGCGGTCGAGCTCGACCGCATGCAGCGGCGACTCGGGCGTCGCGAGGCGCGCGATCAGCGGCTCGGTCAGCGCGCCGAGGCCGGGGCCGATCTCGACCATTCGCTGGCCGCGCGCGGGGCCGATCGTCGCGACGATCGAGTCGATCACGCCGTGATCGACGAGGAAGTTCTGCCCGAAGCGCTTGCGCGCGAAGTGGCCTTGGTGCTGTCTGCTGTTCGACATCGACTGAGAAAAACGAAAAATACGACGAATGAAGTCAGGCCTGGGGCCGTGGGCGTCAGGCCGCGCGGCGATGGCGCGCCATCGTGACGGCCGTGTCGAGCGCGGCGACCATGCTGCCCGGATCCGCACGGCCCGTGCCGGCCAGATCCAGCGCGGTGCCGTGATCGACCGAGGTGCGGATGATCGGCAACCCGAGCGTGACGTTGATGCCCTCGCCGAAGGTCGCATACTTCAGCACGGGCAAGCCCTGATCGTGGAACATCGCGAGCACGCAATCGGCATCCTCGAGATAGCGCGGCTGGAACAACGTATCGGCCGGATACGGGCCGCGCGCGTCGATGCCCTGCGCTTGCGCGCGCGCGAGCGCCGGCGAGATCACGTCGATCTCCTCGCGCCCGAGATAGCCGTTCTCGCCCGCATGCGGGTTCAGCCCCGTCACGAGGATGCGCGGCGCGACGAGGCCGAAGTCCCGCCGCAGGTCGCGATCGACGATCGCCAGCGTCTCGACGAGCCCGTCGATCGTCAGCGCGGCCGACACGTCCTTCAGCGGCAGGTGCGTGGTCGCGAGCGCGACGCGCAGCGGCCGCTCGCCGGTGCCCGCCAGCATCATCACGACGCACGGCGTGTGCGTGCGTTCCGCAAGGTATTCGGTATGGCCGGTAAACGGTACGCCGGCATCGTTGATCGTGCTCTTCTGCAGCGGTGCGGTGACGATCGCGTCGAACCGGCCCGCCATCGCACCGTCGATCGCGGCATCGAGCAGCGCGAGCACGTAGCGGCCATTGGCCGCATCGAGCTTGCCGGCCCGTGCGGGCACGGCGAGCGGATGGTGCTCGACCGACACCGGCCCGCCGCCGGCGAGCACTGCACGGTCGGCACCGACGGCCGCCGCGCGCGCGTCGAGCAGCGCGGCGTCGCCGAGCACGGTGAAATGCGCGCCCGGCCAGCGCTGCGCGGCATCCTGCAACGCCTGCACGGTCAGCTCCGGGCCGACACCCGCGGGTTCGCCGGTCGTGATCGCGATCTGCAGCGCGGATGCCGTCATGCGAAGCTCGCTCAGTTCGCCGGGCCGACGCCGCCGATCTTGTACTGCACGTACGACGAATCGCGCAGCTCGCGCAGCCAGTCGGCGTACGCCTGCTCGGCCTTGCGCTGGCCGATCGCCTGGCGCGCGATATCCATCTGCTGCTGCACCGAGCCTTCCGCTTCGCGGCGCTCCATCACCTGGATCAGGTGGTAGCCGTACTCGGTACGAATCGGCTGGCTGATCTGGCCGTCCTGCAGATTGTTCATCGCGCGCTCGAATTCCGGCACGGTCTCGCCCGGGCTGATCCAGCCGAGATCGCCGCCCTGCGACGCCGAACCGTCCTGCGAGTAGGTGCGCGCGAACTTCGCGAAATCGCCGCCCGCCTCGACCTGGCGGCGGATGTCCTGCAGCTGCTGGCGCGCCTGGCCTTCCGACTTGCCTTCGCCGACGCGCAACAGGATGTGGCGCACGTGCGTCTGGACGATCTTCGGTGCCGCGGCGGTCGCACCCTGGCTCTGGCGGCGGTCGACGAGACGCACGATCTCGAAGCCGTCCGGCACGCGGATCAGCGTCGGGTTGACCTGGCCCGGGCGCAGCTTCGATGCGGCGTCGACGACGTCGGCCGGCAGCGCGCCCGGCGCCTTGAAGCCGAGATCGCCGCCCTTCTTCGCGTCGTTCGCTTCCGAATTGTTCTTCGCGAGCTTCTCGAAATCGGCGCCCGACGTGGCCTGCTGCAGCAGCGCTTCAGCCTTCTTCTGCGCGGCTTCGATGTCGGCTTGCGGCGCGTTGGTCGGTGCCTTGATGAAGATGTGCTGGAAGCGCAGGTCCTGCTGCTGCGATGCGTTCGGCCCGCGCTGGCTCGCGATGTAGTTCGCGACCTCGGCATCCGACACGGTGATCTTGCCGTCGACCTCGCGCTCGCGCAGCTTCGACAGCATCAGCTCGGTGCGGGCGTCGCTCGTGAATACGCTCCAGGGCACCCCTTGCGCCACGATCCGCGCGCGGTACTGCTCGAGCGTCATCCCGTTCGCCTGCGCGAGACGCTGCAGCGTGGACTGCACGGTCGCGTCGTCGATGCGGATCCCGTCGTCCTTGGCCTTCTGCACCTGGATGCGTTCGAGCACCATCTGGTTCAGCACCTGCGCGCGCAGCTGGTCGGCCGGCGGCACGGGTGCGTTCTGTTGCTGCAGCCGGCGCGAGATCAGGCCGACGCGCTGGTCGAGTTCGCGGCCCGTGATCACGTCGTTGTTGACGACCGCGACGACTTCGTCGGCGAGCTGCGCGCCTTGCGAACCAAGCGCCTGCGCCGCGGCCGGCGCGGCGGCGAGCAGCGCGGCGGACGCGGCGAGGCTGGACACGACTGCCGCGAAACGAAGGGTTTTCTTCATTGCCACTGATACTCCATTGAAATCGTGCTGACCGTGCAGACAAGCCGGCGTTACTCGTAATTGCTGAAGCGGGACATCGGCGGCGGCGCGGACGGCAGCGGCGTGTAGCCCGGCACCCCGGCGCGGAATGCGGCCACGAGACCGTTGTCGACGCTCGACAGCCCCTTCAACGTCAGCTGCATCATGACTCGCGTCGACGAATTCTGCTGCCCCGACGTGTTCACGCCGTTCGCGTACCGCTGGACACCGACTCCGAGCGCCCAGCAATCCGCGTCGTATTGTAAGCCGAGCAGACCGTCGACGACCCGGTCGGCGGCCAGGTCGTAGTTGAAGCGGCCGATCGCATACAGGCGGCGCGTGAGCGGCCATTGCGCGGACACCAGGAACTGGTTGATCGGCTGGTTGTCGAGCGTCGTGTTCGCACGCGTATAGCGGTAGCCGACGTTGATCACGCGGCGCTCGCCCGGGCTGAAACCGAAACCGACGCTCGACTTCACGAGCTGGTTGTTGTTCTGGTTGTACTGGAACGCCGTCTCCGACATGAAGCCGGAGCCGAGTTTCAGCGCGGCGCCGACGATCAGGTCCGAGTGGCGCGCCAGCACGGCGCTCTGCCCGGAATTCAGCGTGACGCGCTGGTCGGCGAAATAGTACTGCTGCGCGACCACGAAGCGCGCGCGTTCGTCGCCCGTGCGCGGATCGATGAAGCGCGACGTCAGGCCGGCCGTGATCCGGTTCGCGTCCGCGATCCGGTCGTTGCCGACGAACGTGTTCGGCTGGTAGATCTCCGCGAGGCCGAAGTCCGATTCCGCGGTGTCGAACAGCGGCGCGTTCGACTGGTCGCGATACGGCGTGTACACGTAGTACAGGCGCGGCTCGAGCGTCTGGATGAAGTCCTGGCCGAACAGGCGCACCGAGCGGTCGAAGATCAGGCCCGAGTCGAAGCTCACGGTCGGAATCGACTCGGTGAAGCGCTTCGGGTTGTTCGGCGTGCGCGACGACAGATAGTTCAGGTCGTACGACGCGAAGTGATACTGGACCTTCGGCACGACGAAGTAGCCGGGGCCGTACACGCCGTATGCGATGTACGGGTTGAAAACGATGCGGTCGCCTTCGGTCGCATCGGCGGTCGTGATGCGGAACCGGGAATAGTCGGCTTCCGCGCCGAAGTCGAAGCCGCCGACGTTGTACTTCGTGTACTTCACGTTCAACTGCGGTTCGCGGCTGTACGGCGCGATCGACGGCGGCAGCGTCTGCCAGTGCTGATAGCGCGCGAGCACCGACCACGGGCCGTTGTTGTACGTGAGGCCGGCTTCCTGCTGGTACAGCGTCTGCGTCCCGTTGACGAACTGGTTCATCGACCCAAGGTCTTCGGGATACGTATCGTCCGAGACCTTGTTGTAGTAGACGTAGCCGCCGAAACCGCCGCCGAAGTTCTGCTGGTGCTGCCAGTAGATCGCGTAGCGGTTGCGGTGCGCGAGCCGGTCGTCGGGCAGGTAATTGGCCGTAAACGTGCCCGAATACGACGGCGACAGATAGCGGAACGTCGCTTCGGTCTGCACGCCGCGCCGCGAGATGATGCGCGGCGTGATCGTCAGGTCGCGGTTCGGCGCGATGTTGAAGTAGTACGGCAGCGTCAGCTCGAACCCGTTGTTCGAGTTCATCGAGAACGTCGGCGGCAAGAGGCCGCTGCGCCGCTCGCCCGACAGCGGGAACGTCATCCACGGGCTCGCGAAGATCGGCACGCCCTGGAAGAACAGCACGCCGTTGCGCGCGGTGCCTTCGTCGGCGCCCGTGTCGAAGTCGAAACGGCTGCCCTTGATGTACCACGCGGGGTTGGTCGAGCACTGGCACGCGGTGTAGGTGCCGTTGACGAACACCGAGCGCTCGCTGTCGAGCAGGTCGACGCGCTCCGCGCTGCCGGACCCGCCCGTCACGTTGAAGTGGTACTTCGGCGCCGTCATGAAGCCCTGGTTCGCCTCGACCTTCAGATGCGCCTCGGGGCCCGCGAACGACGTGCCGCCGTTGATTACCTTGACCTGGCCGTACGCGTCGGCCATGTCGGTATCCTGATCGTAGTGGATCGCGTCGGCCTTCACGACCGCGTCGCCGCGGCGCAGCTCGGCCGAGCCCTTCGCGGCGAGGTCCTGATCGGCCGTGCCGCTCGTATGGTCGGCAATCACGAAGGTGGCCGGCTTCGCGCCGTCCTTCAGCGGATGATCCTCGAGCTGCGGGGCGAGACGCAGGTCCCACGGCGAGTCGAGCGGCTGCGGCTGCGCGGCCGCGCCCGACAGCTGCGCGTACGACACGGCCGGCACGAGGCCGGGCACGGCCAGCAGCGCGAGCGCGAGCCGCCGTTTGCGCGGCGCCCCGTCACCGGGGAAGACATTCGGGAATAGCGGTTTGGGCGGCATCTATCGTTTGGCGAATCGCCCCTTGTCAACCGCACCTGCACGGCACATTCGCGCGCGGCGGGCCGCGCCGTCGCACCGCGACTGCGGCTGAGCGCAAACCGGGGGGGCGATCGGGCGGACGGCGCGACAGGCGGCGAGCCTGCACGGCGGAAGCTGACGCGGGGCGCGTCAAAAAAGTCGTGGGGTATTATATGGCAAGACGTTCCCCCCTCCGCCGAGTTTCATGACACCCCCATCCGCCGCATCCCAGCCCGACGCCCGCCTCGACGCACTGACCGCGTGGCTGCGTCCGCTCGCCGAGCGCTTCGCCCTCGACCTGTCGACCCTCGCACCCGCGTCGTCGGACGCCAGTTTCCGCCGCTATTTCCGGGTCGCGTCGGCCACGCGCCCCGGCGGCTCGCTGGTCGCGGTCGACGCGCCGCCGCCCGAGAAATGTCGCGAATTCGTTCAGGTCGCGCAGTTGCTCGCCGCGGCCGGCGACCATGTGCCAGACGTGCTGGCCCACGATTTCGACGCGGGCTTCATGCTCGTGACCGACCTCGGACGCACGTCGTACATCTCGGTGCTCGATCCGGCCGACCCGGTCGCGGCGCGCCCGTTGATGCGCGACGCGCTCGACGCGCTGATCCGCTTCCAGCTGAGCTCGAAGCCCGACGTGCTGCCGCCGTTCGACGAGGCATTCCTGCGCCGCGAGATGGAGCTGCTGCCCGAATGGTTCGTCGGCCGGCACCTCGGCAAGCCCGTCACCGACGCGATGCGCGGCACGCTCGACCGCACCTTCGCACTGCTGGTCGCGAGCGCCCATGCGCAGCCGCAGGGCTTCATGCTGCGCGATTTCATGCCGCGCAACCTGATGGTCTGCGAACCGAACCCCGGTGTGCTCGACTTCCAGGACGCCGTGTACGGGCCGCTGACGTACGACGTCGTGTCGCTGTTGCGCGACGCGTTCATCAGCTGGGACGAGGAGTTCGAGCTCGACTGCTTCGCGTATTACTGGGAAAAGGCGAAGAAGGCCGGCCTGCCGGTCGATCCGGACTTCGGCGAGTTCTACCGCCAGCTCGAATGGATGGGGCTGCAGCGCCACATCAAGATCCTCGGCCTGTTCGCGCGGATCAACTACCGCGACGGCAAGCCGCATTACCTGAACGATCTGCCGCGCTTCCTCGCGTACGCGCGCAAGGTCGCGCTGCGCTACCGCCCGCTCGTGCCGTTCGCGAAGCTGCTCGACGAGCTCGAGGGCAAGGGCGCGGCCGACGTCGGCTATACGTTCTGACCGCCCTCACATTCAGCCGAACATGAGCACTACCCTGACCACGGCGATGATTTTCGCCGCCGGGCGCGGCGAGCGGATGCGCCCGCTGACCGACACCCGCCCGAAGCCGCTGCTCGAAGTCGGCGGCAAGTCGCTGATCGTCTGGCAGATCGAGGCGCTCGCGCGCGCGGGCATCGAAACGATCGTGATCAACCACGCGTGGCTCGGCGAACAGCTCGAGGCAACGCTCGGCGACGGCTCGCGCTGGGGCGTTCGACTCGCGTATTCGGCCGAAGGCGACGCGCTGGAAACCGCCGGTGGCATCGCACAGGCGCTGCCGCTGCTCGAGCGCGACGGCCGGCCGACGGTGTTCGCGGCGGTCGC
This sequence comes from Burkholderia sp. AW33-5, assembly GCF_053427615.1. Lineage (NCBI taxonomy): Bacteria > Pseudomonadati > Pseudomonadota > Betaproteobacteria > Burkholderiales > Burkholderiaceae > Burkholderia > Burkholderia sp. AW33-5. Next base: position 243,713 of record NZ_JBSAXA010000005.1, read on the forward strand.
GGGCGACGTGTACTGCGCATTCGACTACCGGACGCTTGCCGCCCGCGCCGCGCGGATGGCCGCGCTCGACGCGCCCGCGATGCATCTCGTGATGGTGCCGAACCCGCCGTTCCACCCGGACGGCGATTTCGTGCTCCGCGACGACGGCCGGCTGGCGCTCGCCGGCGCCCCGCGCGTCACGTTCGGCAGCATCGGCGTGTACGACACGCGGATGTTCCACGACATCGTGCCCGGCACGCACCGGCCGCTGACGCCGTATTTCAAGGCGACCATCGAGGCCGGCCGCGCGAGCGGCGAATTGTATGAAGGTATCTGGGAGAACGTCGGCACGCCCGCGCAGCTGGGCGAACTGGATGCGCGGCTGCGTGCCGCCGCAGGCTGATCGTTTCTCGGCCTGGCCGTCGAGCCACAGGGCGCGGCGGCCAAGGGCCGGCAAGGCCGATGACGGCCCGGCCGATCGTCGGCAGGCCGCTCCTGAATCAAATGCCGCTCACGCCGCGCCGGAGCACCCGGCCGTGACGGCGCAACGCCGCCCGATGCCGAACGGTCGCTGAACCGACCGTTCCCGCGCCGCCCGGCGCGGCATCCACGCTCACGCGGCCTCGGCCGCTTCCCCGCCCGCCGCCGCGCGCTGCTGCTGCAGCGCCCACATCTGCGCATACAGCCCGTCCGCGCGCACGAGTTCGTCATGCGTGCCGCGCTCGACGATCCGCCCATGGTCCATCACGAGAATCTGCTGCGCATGCACGACCGTCGACAGCCGGTGCGCGATCACGAGCGTCGTGCGGTGCCGCGCGATCTGGTCGAGTTCGTGCTGGATCGCGCGCTCCGAGCGCGAATCGAGCGCCGACGTCGCCTCGTCGAACAGCAGCACCGGCGGATCCTTCAACAGCGTGCGCGCGATCGCGACGCGCTGCTTCTCGCCGCCCGACAGCTTCAGCCCGCGCTCGCCGACCGGCGTGTCATAGCCCTTCGGCAAGCTCTCGATGAAGTCGTGGATGTGGGCGGCACGCGCGGCCGCGATCACTTCGTCACGGCTCGCGGTCGGCCGGCCATAGGCGATGTTGTAATAGATCGAGTCGTTGAACAGCACGGTGTCCTGCGGCACGATCCCGATCGATGCACGCAGCGAATCCTGCGTGACGTCGCGAATGTCCTGGCCGTCGATCCGGATCGCACCGCCCCCCTGCCGGTCGAGATCGTAGAAGCGGAACAGCAGCCGCGACAGCGTCGACTTGCCTGACCCGCTGTGCCCGACCACCGCGGTCGTCGTGCCCGCGTCGATCGTAAACGTCACGTCGTGCAGGATTTGCCGCGACGCTTCGTACGCGAAGTTCACGTGCTCGAAGCGGACCTGCGCGCCGGCCACCGCGAGCGGCCGCGCGTCGGGCGCGTCCGCGACTTCCTTCGCGGCCGACAGCAGTCCGAACATGCGGTCCATGTCGGTGAGGCTCTGCTTCAGTTCGCGATACACGACGCCGAGAAAATTCAGCGGGATATACAACTGCAGCATGAACGTGTTGATCAGCACGAGATCACCGAGCGTCAGCTTGCCGGCCAGCACGCCCTGCGTCGCGCGCCACAGGATGAACACGAGCCCGGTGCCGATGATCGCCTGCTGGCCGAAGTTCAACACCGACAGCGAATTCTGCGAGCGGATCGCGGCCTTGCGGTAGCGCTTCAGGTTTTCGTCGTAGCGCTGCGCCTCCCACTCCTCGTTGCCGAAGTACTTCACCGTCTCGTAGTTGATCAGCGAATCGATCGCCCGCGAGTTCGCGCGCGAATCGAGTTCGTTCATCGTGCGGCGAAAGTGCGTTCGCCAGTTGGTGACCTTCACGGTGAACACGATGTACGTGACCAGCGCCGCGAACGTCACGTATGCGTAGTACGCCTCGTACTTGACCACGAAGAAGCCGAGCACGAGCCCGACCTCGACGAGCGTCGGCAGGATGCTGTACAGCGAATAGGAAATCAGTTGCTGGATGCCGCGCGTGCCGCGTTCGATGTCGCGCGACATGCCGCCCGTCTGGCGCTCGAGATGAAAGCGCAGCGACAGCCCGTGCAGGTGCCGGAACACCTGCAGCGCGAGCTGGCGCACCGCGCTCTCGGTGACCTTCGAGAACAGGATCTCGCGCAGCTCGGTGAAGAGCGACGTCGACAGCCGCACGAGCGCATAGGCGATGACCAGCAGGCCGACGCCGCCCGCCAGCACGATGCCGGCCGACTGCTCCGCGCGACCGAGCGCGGTGAGTTGCTGCACCGCCGACAGATGATCGACGATGCGTTTCATCACGACCGGCACGCCGAGGTTCGCGACCTTCGCGCCGATCAGGCAGCCGAGCGCGAGCGCGACGCGCCATTTGTAGGTGGCCAGGTACGGCAGCAGCGACCGGATGGTCTGCCAGTCGTTGCGAGGCCCGGTCTGAGCCGGCGCGGGCTCGCCGGAAGCGGAATATCGGCGCATGGGGGGAAGGATCGGCGGGGTGCGGCACGCGTTGCGGTGGCGGCCGGCTCGCCCGCTTTCTCGTACAATTTGCGAACGTTGTATTGTCGCAGAAGCCGCTACGCGCCGCTGCCGGCGGCCTCGCCGGCTGGCCTGCGCGCGGCGGCGCATTTATTACAGGATGAAAGCCCCCGCCATGACCAATTCGACCCTCGAACTTCCGCAAAAGCAGCCCGCGCTGCGCGTCGTCCCGCAACCGCACGACGCGAACGTCCACGGCGACGTGTTCGGCGGCTGGATCATGTCGCAGGTCGACATCGCCGGCTCGATCCCCGCGAGCCAGCGCGCGAATGGCCGCGTCGCGACGGTCGCGGTCAATTCGTTCGTGTTCAAGCAGCCGGTGTTCGTCGGCGATTTGCTGAGCTTCTACGCCACCATCATGCGCACCGGCAACACGTCGGTGACGGTCGACGTCGAGGTGTACGCGCAGCGCATGCGCCTGATGGGCGAAATCGTGAAGGTCACCGAAGCAACGCTCACCTACGTCGCGACCGGCCCCGACCGCAAGCCGCGGCCACTGCCGCCGCTCTGATCGGCGCGCGCCGCGCTGCGGCGCCGCACGCGGCCCGTCAGTGCGTGGCCGTCAGCCCGAACTCCCGCATCGCCGGCAGGAAGTCGTGATTGAGCTTCGGCTTGCGCGACAGCTTCATCAGCACGTAGCGCTGGAACGGCGCGAGCCGCTGCCACTGCGCGAGCGCGGGCGCCTGCAGCCCGGCCAGCGCGCTCTGCTGCACCAGCGCGTCCGGCACCGAATCGGTCGCTCGCCAGCTCGGCTGCTCGTCGGGCTGGAACCACGACGGTTCGAGGTCGGCGTGCGTGCGCAGCATTTCGAACAGCGCGTGATCGAAATTGGGCTCGATCGCGGTGTCGTCGTCGGCCGGGAAGCGTGCGAGCAGCTTGCGGTCCTCGAGCGGCAGCAGCTGCCACTGCTCCAGTGAAATCCGCAGACCGAAACGGTCGAGATTGAAACGCACGATCATCGGGATGTACGTCAGGTTTTCCGACGAATCGTGTTCGAAATTGAATAGCAGCGGAGCGTCGCTGAGTCCCATGGTCGTTACCTGAGTGGCGGATGCCGGCGCGGCCGGCCTGCCTGAGGTATTTTAGAACCTCTGCGCGCGAGCGGCGGACACGATCGTCGCCGCCCCGCCACGAATCAACGGGAGTGCTCGTGAATCCGACTGAAACAGAAGAACCGCGCGGCGCGATCGAGCTGTCCGTGCGCCGCACGCGCGGCGGCGCCGTCGAAACCGCGCACGATTACGTCGGCCAGGAATGGCCGGTCGCGCTGGTCTTCAACGGCATCTCGCACGCGGTGATGATGTGCACGCCGCGCGACCTCGAGGCGTTCGCGGTCGGCTTCGCGATCTCGGAAGGGATCGTCGAACGCGGCAGCGACATCAAGGACATCGAGGTGATCCTGCACGCCAATGCATCGCTGCCGCACGCGGAGGTGCATCTGGAGGTCGTCCAGCAGGCCTTCGCCGCGCTGAAGGACCGCCGCCGCGCGCTCGCGGGGCGTACCGGCTGCGGCGTGTGCGGGATCGAGAGCATCGACCTGCTCGACCTCGCGCCCGAACGGGTGCCCGACACCGGCTTTCTCGCGCGCCTCGCGCCGGACGCGCTCGCGCGCGCGGCCCACGCGCTGCCGGTGCACCAGGCGCTCACGCAACTCACCGGCGGCCTGCACGCGGCCGCGTGGTGCGACGCAACAGGCGCGATCCGGATGGCGTTCGAGGATGTCGGCCGCCACAACGCGCTCGACAAGCTGATCGGCTCGCTCGTGCTGTCGCGCGCCGACGCGACCGACGGCTTCGTGTTCCTGTCGAGCCGCGCGAGCTACGAGCTCGTGCGCAAGTCGGCGCAGGTCGGAATCCCGATGGTCGCGACGATCTCCGCGCCGTCGTCGCTCGCGATCGAGATCGCGAAGGCGGCCGGCCTGCGGCTGGTCTGCTTCTGCCGCGAAACCGGCCACGTCGATTACGGCACGGCCTGATGCCGGCCGCCCGGCCGCTGCGTCAGTCGAACTGACGGAAATCCGGCTTACGCTTCTCGAAGAACGCGGTCATCGCCTCGCGGGCTTCCGGCGCGCGCAGCATCGCGGAGAAGTGGCCGGCTTCCTCGTTCATCCGCGCGGCAACGGACACCCCGCCCGTCTCCTTCAGCAACGCCTTCGTCACGCGCAGCGACGACGCCGGCAGCGCCGCGAGCTTCGCGGCCTGCTTCGCCGCGAATGCGTCGAGCTCGGCGGCCGGCAGCACGCGGTTGACGATGCCGATGCGGTGCGCTTCCAGCGCGTCGAACGCTTCGCCGAGCAGCAGCTTTTCAGCGGCGACCTGATGGCCGGCCAGGCGCGGCAGCAGCACGCTCGATGCGGCTTCCGGGCACAGCCCGAGCTGCGCGAACGGCAGCGAGAATGCCGCGGTGTCGGCAGCGTAGACGAGATCGCAGTGCAGCAGCATCGTCACGCCGACACCGACCGCGATGCCCGGCACCGCGGCGACGATCGGCTTGGTCGCACCGCTGATCCGCGCGAGAAACTGGAATACCGACGCGTTCTCGTCCTTCGGCGGCGCCTTCAGGAAATCCTCGAGATCGTTCCCCGCGCTGAAGTTGCCGTCGCTGCCGCGCAGCAGGATCACGCGGATCGCCTTGTCTTCCTGCGCGTCGGCGAGCGCATCGGCCATCGTCTGGTACATCGCCGCCGTCAGCGCGTTCTTCTTCGCCGGGCGCGCGATCGTGATCGTCATCACGCCGTCGGCGCGTTCCACTTGAATTTCGGCCACAACCGTCTCCTTTGACTTTCCTCTTCCGGAATGAAAAACGGTGCGCAAGCTCGTGGCTCGCGCACCGTGATCGCTACTGTCCCGCTCCGCTTACAGGCGTTCGATGATGCCCGCCGCACCCATGCCGGTGCCGACGCACATCGTGACCATCCCGTACTTCAGGTTGCGGCGGCGCAGGCCGTGCACGACGGTCGCCGCGCGGATCGCGCCGGTCGCGCCGAGCGGGTGGCCGAGCGCGATCGCGCCGCCGACCGGGTTGACCTTCGACGGGTCGAGGCCGAGATCGCGGATCACCGCCAGCGACTGCGCGGCGAATGCCTCGTTCAGCTCGATCCAGTCGAGATCGTCCTGCTTCAGGCCCGCGGCCTTCAGTGCGGCCGGGATCGCTTCCTTCGGGCCGATGCCCATGATTTCCGGCGGCACGCCGCGCACCGCGAAGCTCACGAAGCGCGCGAGCGGCGTCAGGTTGAATTCCTTGAGCACCGTCTCCGACACGACCAGCAGCGCGCCCGCGCCGTCCGACGTCTGCGAGCTGTTGCCGGCCGTGACCGAGCCCTTGTTCGCGAACACCGTGCGCAGCTTCGCGAGGCCTTCGAGCGACGTGTCCGCGCGCGGACCTTCGTCGAGCGCGATCTCGCGCGTCTTCACGTCGACTTCGCCCGTCGCGAGGTTCGGGAAACGCTCGGTGATCGTGTACGCGGAGATTTCGTCGCCGAACTCGCCGGCCTGCTGCGCGGCGAGCGCCTTGCGATGCGACTCGACCGAGAACGCGTCCTGGTCTTCGCGACTCACCTTCCACTGCTCGGCGACGCGCTCGGCCGTCAGGCCCATCCCGTATGCAATGCCGAAATCCTCGCTGCGATCGAAGATGTGCGGCGACATCGACGGCTTGTTGCCCATCATCGGCACCATGCTCATCGATTCGCAGCCGCCCGCGAGCAGCGCGTCCGATTCGCCGACGCGGATGCGGTCCGCCGCCATCGCCAGCGCCGTGATGCCCGACGCGCAGAAGCGGTTGACCGTCACGCCGCCGACCGTCTGCGGCAGGCCCGCGAGCAGCGCGCCCATGCGGGCGACGTTCAGGCCCTGCTCGGCTTCCGGAATCGCGCAGCCGATGATCGCGTCCTCGATCACCTTCGTGTCGAGGCCGGGCACCTGCGCGACCGCCGACTTGATCGCGTGAACCAGCAGCTCGTCGGGGCGCGTGTTCTTGAAGACACCGCGCGGGGCCTTGCCGATCGGGGTGCGGCTGGCGGCGACGATGTATGCGTCTTGCAGTTGTTTGCTCATTTGAAGCTCCTTATCCGCTCGCTCAGTTACGCACCGGCTTGCCGGTCTGCAACATGCCCATGATCCGTTCCTGCGTCTTCTGCGTGCCGAGCAGCTCGACGAACGCGCGGCGCTCGAGCGCGAGCAGCCACTGCTCGTCGACGAGGCTGCCGGCTTCGACGTCGCCGCCGCACACGGCTTCGGCGATGCGGCTCGCGATCAGGTAGTCGTGGTCGCTGATGAAGCGGCCGTCACGCATGTTGACGAGCGACGCCTTGATCGTCGCGATCGCCGAGCGGCCCGCGACCGGCACGTCCTTCGCGCGCAGCGGCGCACGGTAGCCGACGGCCGCCAGCGCGCGTGCCTCCTTCTTCGCGGTGTCGAGCAGCTCGAACACGTTGAAGATGATCGTGTCGGACGGCTTCAGGTAGCCCATCGCGCGTGCATCGTGCGCCGACGACGATACCTTCGCCATCGCCGCGTTCTCGAACGACTTCGTGACGAACTTCAGGATGTCGGTGGTCGCGTTCGCGGCCGTTGCCGCATCCGCCGCGCGCAGCGCCGCCTCCTTCAGGCCACCGCCCGCCGGCACGAGGCCGACGCCGACTTCGACGAGACCGATGTAGCTCTCGACGTGCACGACGCGCTTCGCGCTGTGCAGCATCAGCTCGCACCCGCCGCCGAGCGCGATGCCCGACACGGCCGCGACGACCGGCACGTTCGCGTACTTCACGCGCAGCATGCCTTCCTGGAATTTCTTCACGAACGGCTCGATGCCCTTCGCGCCGCCCATCATGAACGCGGGCATCGCCTCTTCGAGGTTCGCACCGGCCGAGAACGGGCCGCCCGGCGTGCCGAGCTTCAGCGACGTCGGCTGCCAGATCACCACGCCCTTGTAGTCCTTCTCCGCGAGTTCGATCGCCTGCACGAGGCCGTCGATCACGCTCGGTCCGATCGTGTTCATCTTCGACTTGAACGACACGATCACGACGTCGTCCTCGCCTGCGCGATCGTCGACCCAAGCACGCACGGCGTCGGTTTCGAACAGCGTCTTGCCGTACGTCTTCGGGTCGGCGCCGGCTTCGCCGACGAGCGGCGCGCGGAACACCTGCTTGCCGTAGACGGCCAGGTCGGAGCGCGGCACGAAGCGCTTCGACGCCGGCGCCCACGAGCCTTCGGCCGTGTGCACGCCGCCCTTCTCCGCAACCGCGCCTTCGAGCACCCACGACGGCAGCGGCACGTTCGCGAGCGCCTTGCCGGCCGCGATGTCTTCCTGCACCCACTCGGCGACCTGCTTCCAGCCGGCAGCCTGCCAGCCTTCGAACGGGCCTTCGTTCCAGCCGAAGCCCCAGCGGATCGCGAGGTCGACGTCACGCGCGTTGTCGGCGATCGACTCGAGATGCACGCCGATGTAGTGGAACACGTCACGGAAGATCGACCACAGGAACTGCGCGTGCGGATGGTCCGTCTCGCGCAGCAGCTTCAGGCGTTCCGCCGGCGGGCGCTTCAGGATGCGGCCGACGGTTTCATCCGCCTTCGCGCCCGAATCGACGTACGTGCCCGTCTTCGCGTCGAGCACCTTGATCGCCTTGCCTTCCTTCTTGTAGAAGCCGCCGCCCGTCTTCTGGCCGAGCGCGCCCTGCTTCACCAGTTCGGCGAGCACGGCAGGCGTCTGGTAGACCGGGAAGAACGGATCGTCGGCGAGGTTGTCCTGCATCGTCTTGATCACGTGCGCCATCGTGTCGAGGCCGACCACGTCCGCGGTGCGGAACGTCGCCGACTTCGCGCGGCCGAGGCGGCTGCCCGTCAGGTCGTCGACTTCGTCGAAGCGCAGGCCGAACTTCGCGGCCTCGGTGATCACCGCGAGGATCGAGAAGATGCCGACGCGGTTCGCGATGAAGTTCGGCGTGTCCTTCGCGCGCACGACGCCCTTGCCGACGATGCTCGTCAGGAAGGTCTCGAGCTGGTCGAGGATCTCCGGACGCGTGTGCGCGGTCGGGATCAGCTCGACGAGGTGCATGTAGCGTGGCGGGTTGAAGAAGTGCACGCCGCAGAAGCGCGACTTCAGCTCGTCCGAGAAACCTTCGGACAGCTTCGTGATCGACAGGCCCGACGTGTTGGTCGCGAAGATCGCGTTCGGTGCGATGTGCGGCGCGACCTTCTTGTACAGGTCGTGCTTCCAGTCCATCCGCTCGGCGATCGCCTCGATCACGACGTCGCACTCGGCGAGCTTCGCGATGTCGTCTTCGTAGTTCGCGGCTTCGAGGTATTTCGCGTCGTCCTTCACGCCGAACGGCGCGGGCGACAGCTTCTTCAGGTTCTCGATCGCCTTCAGCGCGATCGCGTTTTTCGGGCCTTCCTTGGCCGGCAGGTCGAACAGCAGCACCGGCACGCGCGCGTTGACGAGGTGCGCGGCGATCTGCGCGCCCATCACGCCGGCGCCCAGCACGGCGACCTTGCGAATCAGGAAATTGCTCACGGGATGTCTCCGGATAATGTCGTGCAGCGCGGGTTGTGAGGGCTGCACGACGAAGTGAGTACCAGGAACCGTTGCGTTCGGGCGGCGCGCGGCGCACACCGCCCGGACTCGCGTCAGAACAGCGATTCGTCGACTTCCATCAGCGTCTTCGAGCCGGCGCGCGCGGCGCGGATCGTCGCCGCCGTCTCGGGCAGCAGGCGCGCGAAATAGAAGCGTGCGGTCGCGAGCTTCGACTTGTAGAACGGGTCGCCCGACGCTTCCTTGTCGAGGGCGAGACGCGCCATGCGCGCCCAGAAGTACGAGAACACCAGGTGGCCGACGGTGCGCAGGTACGGCACGGCGGCGGCGCCGACTTCGTCCGGGTTCTGCATCGCCTTCATGCCGATTTCCATCGTCAGCTTCTGCACCTTGTCGCCGATGTCGGCGAGCGGGTTGATGAACTCGGCCATCTCCGGCTTCACGCCTTCGGCTTCCGCGAATTCGGTGACGAGCTTGCCGAACTTCTTCAGCTTCGCGCCCATGTCGCCGAGCACCTTGCGGCCCAGCAGGTCGAGCGACTGGATCGAGTTCGTGCCTTCGTAGATCATGTTGATCCGCGCGTCGCGCACGTACTGCTCCATGCCCCACTCGGAGATGAAGCCGTGGCCGCCGTAGATCTGCATTGCGTGGTTGGTCGACTCGAACGCGTTGTCGGTCAGGAACGCCTTGATGATCGGCGTGAGCAGCGCGACGAGGTCGGCCGCTTCCTTGCGCACCGCTTCGTCACCGTGCGACAGCTCCTTGTCGATCTGCAGCGCGGACCAGTACGTGAATGCGCGCGCGCCTTCCGCGTAGGCCTTCTGCGTGAGCAGCATGCGGCGCACGTCCGGGTGCACGATGATCGGGTCGGCCGGCTTGTCCGGTGCCTTCGGGCCCGTCAGCGAGCGCATCTGCAGGCGCTCCTTCGCGTACGTCAGCGAGTTCTGGTACGCGACTTCCGTGAGGCCCAGGCCCTGCATGCCGACGCCCAGGCGCGCTGCGTTCATCATCACGAACATCGCGTTGAGGCCCTTGTTCGGCTCGCCGACCATCCAGCCCTTCGCGTTGTCGAGGTTCATCACGCACGTCGAGTTGCCGTGGATGCCCATCTTGTGTTCGATCGAGCCGCACTTGATGCCGTTGCGCTCGCCCGGCTCGCCCGCGGCGTCCGGAACGAACTTCGGCACGATGAACAGCGAGATCCCCTTCGTGCCTTGCGGCGCGTCCGGCAGGCGCGCGAGCACGAGGTGGACGATGTTCTTCGACATGTCGTGCTCGCCGCTCGAGATGAAGATCTTCGTGCCGCTGATCGAGTACGAGCCGTCGCCGTTCGGTTCGGCCTTGGTACGCAGGATGCCGAGGTCGGTGCCGCAGTGCGGCTCAGTCAGGCACATCGTGCCCGTCCATTCGCCCGACACGAGCTTCGGCAGATACTGCTTCTGGAGTTCCGGCGCGCCGTGCGCGTGCAGGCATTCGTAGGCGCCGTGCGACAGGCCCGGATACATCGTCCATGCCTGGTTCGCGGAGTTCAGCATTTCGTAGAGCGCGTTGTTCACGAACGCGGGCAGGCCCTGGCCGCCGTAATCCGGATCGCAGCCGAGCGCCGGCCAGCCTGCCTCGACGTACTGCCGATACGCTTCCTTGAAGCCGGTCGGGGTCTTCACGACGCCGTCGCCTTCATACGTGCAGCCTTCACGGTCGCCGACCTGGTTCAGCGGGAACAGTACCTCGGAGCAGAACTTGCCCGCCTCCTCGAGGACCTGGTTGATCGTGTCGGCGTCGAGGTCCGCGTGCCGCGGCATTTGCTTGACCTCGGCTTCGACGTTCAGAAGCTCGTGCAACACGAATTGCATGTCGCGCAGCGGCGCGGCGTACTGTCCCATGACTCTCTCCAAAGGTGGGCAAAACGGCTCGAGCTCCCGGCGGGCGGATCACGCGCCGCTAACGGCTCTCGCTCTGATACGAAACGATCGTCTTTTCCAGCGCGGCCCACGTGAGGCGCACGGCATCCGGCGAATGCAGGAATCGTGCGTCGTGATGCAGGCCGAGCGTGAAGCTGTACAACTCGAAGAGCATCAGGTCCGGATCGGTATCCGCACGCAGATGACCTTCTTCCTTCGCCTGCGAAATGGCACGCAGCATCGCGGCACGCCAGGCCGTCACGCTCGCGATCAACTGCTCGCGCACGGGGCTGTCCGGCCGGTCGTCGTACTCGACGGCGCCGCTGATGTAGATGCATCCGGTCGTCACCTCCTGGATGCGCTTCTCCGTCCAGCGGGCAAGCATCGCCCGAAGGCGCGGCAAGCCTCGCGGCTCGCGCAGGCTCGGAAAGAACACCTCGTTTTCGAAACGATGGTGATACTCGCGGACGACCTCGACCTGCAGGTCTTCGCGCGATCCGAAGTGCGCGAACACACCACTCTTGCTCATCTGCATGCGCTCGGCCAGCAGGCCGATCGTCAGCCCCTCCAGCCCGTCACGGCTGGCAAGGTCCAAAGCAGCTTCGAGTATCGCGGCACGCGTCTGTTCGCCTTTTCGCATAGCTATTTCTGTAACCGTTCGGGGGTTCGAATAAAATCGAACGGCCGTACTATTATTGAGTGCGGCCGCTCGCGAAACAAGGAAATTATTAGAAACCGGTGTCTAACCGAGCCGCTATTTTGCGCGATTCCGGCGGGACCGGAGCGGCTTTTCCGCACGAACGTGCGGACAGATTTTTGAAGCGGATGCTTAGTCCGTGTCAGTCGTAACCACCGACCGTCAGCGCCTTCATCACGATGCGGTACGTGTTGTACGCGATCCAGTTCAGCATGCGCTCGATGCGCGGCCGCGCGGCATACCGGGCGGCGTCGATTTCACGGCCTTCGGTGAAGGCGGCCGCGATTGCGTCGCGCAGTTCGTTGGTGACCGCATCGTAGCGCACCAGCACGACATTCGCCTCATTGTTCAGCATCAGGCTCAGCGCGTCGAGGTTCGACGAACCGACGGTCGCCCAGTTGTCGTCGATCACCGCGACCTTGCCGTGCAGGATCGTCTTGTCGTATTCCGCCACGCGCACGCCCGCGCGCAGCAGCGCGTGATACAGGAACGGCACGGCCGTATCGAGCGCCGTGAACTCGTTGCGGCCGATCAGGATCCGTACGTCGACGCCGCGGCGCGCGGCGCCCGTCAGCGCGCGGCGCAGCTTGCGGCCCGGCATGAAATACGGATTCGCGAGCAGGATCCGCTGGCGCGCCTGGCCGATCGCGGCGAGATACGCCTTCTCGATCGCGCGGCGGTTCACGACGTTGTCGCGCGCGACGAACGCGACGCTCGGCTCCGTCACGACCCGCAGCGCACCGGCCTTGATCCACCGGTGGCTGCGCATCCAGCGCCGGAACATGTCCGGGAACGCCTCGCCGCCGTGCAGCCCGGCCGCGTACTGCGCGTACGGCTTGTGGCCGAACTGGATGCGGTGCCACTGCAGCTCGAACGCGGCGCGCACGTCCGACACCGCCGGCCCGGCCATCTCGACCGCGAAATCCCAGCGCGGGAACGGCAGCGTCGCGCTGCCCTGCGCGTAGTCGTCGACGATGTTGATGCCGCCGCAGAACGCGACCGCATGATCGATCACCGCGAGCTTGCGGTGCGTGCGCGAGAAGCCGAAGCGGCCGAACAGGTAGCGGTTGTAGATGCAGTGCTCGACACCGGCCCCGGCCCACGTATCGAACAGCGGCAGGCGCGCGGTGCCGACGCCGTCGGTGATCACGCGCACGCGCACGCCGCGCTGCGCCGCGCGAATCAGCGCATCCGACACCGGGCGGCCGGCCGCGTCGTCGCAGAAGATGTAGGTTTCGAGCATCACCTGCTCGCGCGCCGCATCGATCCGTTCGATCAGCGCGTGGAAGAATTCGCTGCCGGTCTCGCAGAGCCGCACCGTGTTGCCGGCCGTGAACGCGAGCCGCGACGCGGAGCCGCGCTCCTGCAGGAACATCTGCCGCAATTGCGCGAAGCGCTTGCGGGTTTCCGCATTCATGCGGACGAGCCGTGCGGCGCCCGCGCGAGCGATACGCGCACGGGCAATTGCAGGATCGCCTCGGCGTTCGACGGCGAGAAGCAGCGCGCGGCCGCTTCACGGTACGGCAGCCACGCGTGGTCGACATGCTCGCGCGGCGACAACGTCACGTCGACGCGGCGCGGCACACACAGGCCGAACCAGTGCTCGACGTTGCGCGTGACGCCCGGCGCATAGCGATGCAGGTATTGCGGATAGATGCTGTATTCGATCCGGTGGTGCCAGTCGATCAGCGCGGTGGCCGGCACGTCGTGCGACCCGACCGAGATGCCGGTTTCCTCGGCGACTTCGCGCGCGGCCGTGAGCGCGAGCGGCTCGTCGAGCGCGTCCTTCGATCCGGTCACCGATTGCCAGAAATCGGGCTGGTCGGCACGCTTGATCACCAGCACGTCGAGCTCGGGCGTATAGATCACGACGAGAACGGATTCGGGGATTTTCGGCGGCTTCGTCATCTTTGTTTCATGCGGCACAGGGCCGGGCGCCGGGCCTGTGCCGGAACGTGCGGCAAGTGCTGCGACTGTACCGCAAAAAACGAAAAAGGCGCACCACGGCGCCTTTTTCGCTGGATGTCGTGCACGCGTCGCCGCGCACACGACCTGTGGCACGCGTTACGCCTTCGGCTGTTCCGGCTGACGCAGACGGATGTGCAGTTCGCGCAGCTGACGCTCGTCGACCGGGCTCGGCGCCTGCGTGAGCAGATCCTGCGCACGCTGCGTCTTCGGGAACGCGATCACGTCGCGGATCGAGTCGGCGCCGGCCATCATCGTGACAATGCGGTCGAGACCGAATGCGATACCACCGTGCGGCGGCGCGCCATACTGCAGCGCGTCCAGCAGGAAGCCGAACTTCAGTTGCGCTTCTTCCGCGCCGATCTTCAGCGCGCGGAACACCTTGCTCTGCACTTCCTCACGATGGATACGCACCGAGCCGCCGCCGATTTCCCAGCCGTTCAGCACCATGTCGTACGCCTTCGCGAGGCAACGGCCCGGATCGGTCTCGAGGTACTCGAGGTGCTCGTCCTTCGGGCTGGTGAACGGGTGGTGCGCGGCGACGTAGCGCGCGTCTTCGTCGTCGTATTCGAACATCGGGAAGTCGACGACCCACAGCGGCTTCCAGCCGGCCTGGACGAGGCCGTTCGCCTTGCCGAATTCCGAATGGCCGATCTTCAGGCGCAATGCGCCGAGGCTGTCGTTGACGACCTTCGCGCGGTCGGCCGCGAAGAAGATGATGTCGCCGTCTTCAGCGCCGGTGCGCTCGAGGATCGCCGCGATCGACGCGTCGTGCAGGTTCTTGACGATCGGGCTTTGCAGGCCGTCGCGGCCCTTCGCCTTCTCGTTGACCTTGATCCATGCGAGGCCCTTCGCGCCGTAGATGCGCACGAATTCCGTGTAACCGTCGATGTCGCCGCGCGACAGCTCGCCGCCCTTCGGCACGCGCAGCGCCGCGACACGGCCGTCCTTCGCGTTGGCCGGCGTGCTGAACACCTTGAAGTCGACGTCCTTCATCGCGTCGGTCAGCTCGGTGAATTCGAGCTGCACGCGCAGGTCCGGCTTGTCCGAACCGAAACGCGCCATCGCTTCCGAGTACGGCATCACCGGGAATTTCGCGTCGAGTTCGACGTCGATCGTCGTCTTGAAGATGTGACGGATCATGTCTTCGAACAGGTCGCGGATTTCCTGCTCGCCGAGGAACGACGTCTCGCAGTCGATCTGCGTGAATTCCGGCTGACGATCGGCACGGAGGTCCTCGTCGCGGAAGCACTTGGTGATCTGGTAGTAACGGTCGAAGTTCGCGACCATCAGCAGCTGCTTGAACAACTGCGGCGACTGCGGCAGCGCGAAGAACTGGCCCGCGTTCACGCGCGACGGCACGAGGTAGTCGCGTGCGCCTTCCGGCGTGCTCTTCGTCAGCATCGGCGTTTCGATGTCGATGAAGCCCTGCTCGTCGAGGTACTTGCGTGCTTCGATCGCGACGCGGTAGCGCAGGCGCAGGTTGTGCTGCATCTGCGGACGGCGCAGGTCGAGCACGCGATGCGTGAGGCGCGTCGTTTCCGACAGGTTGTCGTCGTCGAGCTGGAACGGCGGCGTGATCGACGCGTTCAGCACGATCAGCTCATGGCACAGCACTTCGATCTTGCCGCTCTTCAGGCCGGCGTTGACCGTGCCTTCCGGACGGTTGCGCACGAGACCCTTGATCTGCACGCAGAACTCGTTGCGCACGCCTTCGGCGGTCGCGAACATTTCCGCGCGATCCGGGTCGCACACCACCTGCACGAGGCCTTCACGATCGCGCAGGTCGATGAAGATCACACCGCCGTGATCGCGGCGGCGCTGCACCCAGCCGCACAGCGACACGGTTTGGCCCAGCAGGTGTTCGGTCACGAGACCGCAGTATTCAGTACGCATCGACATGATGTTTGCTTTCGTTCGGTTTGATCAACGGGTGCCGCAACGCGCGGCCCGGGCGATGATTCTTTACTTACAGCGGCGGCTCGACGGGACGGCGGGCGGGCGCCGGAGCCGGCGCCGAAGGCGCCACGACGCCCATCGAGACGATGTACTTGAGCGCGGCATCGACCGACATGTCGAGTTCGATGACTTCGCTCTTCGGCAGCATCAGGAAGAAGCCCGACGTCGGGTTCGGCGTCGTGGGCACGTACACGCTCACGTACTCTTCCGTCAGATGGTTGACCACGTCGCCACCGGGCGTGCCCGTCAGAAACGCGATCGTATACGAGCCGCGCCGCGGGTATTCGATCAGCAGTGCCTTGCGGAACGCGTTGCCGCTGCTCGACAGCAGCGTGTCCGACACCTGCTTGACGCTCGTGTAGATCGGCCCGACGACCGGGATGTGACGCACGACCGCGTTCCACCACGTGACGAGCTTCTGGCCGATGAAGTTCTGCGTGGCCAGCCCGACGACGAAGATGAACGCGAGCGTCAGCACCGCGCCGATCCCCGGCAGGTGGAAGCCGAGCATCCGCTCCGGCTGCCACGATTCGGGCAGCAGCAGCAGCGTCTGGTCCATCGTGCCGATGATGAGGCCGAGCACCCACAGCGTGATCGCGAGCGGGACGAGAACCAGCAGGCCGGTCAGGAACACCGTTTTCAGGGTCGTCTTTTTCATCATCTGCCGTCAATCATCATCTGCCGTCAATGAACCGCGCCGGAAGCGCGGGTTGGTCGCGGCCCGGCCGGGCCGCGACGGTCAACTGCCGGCGGCGGGCGCCGTAGCCGGGGCCGGCGCGGCGCTCGTCGTCGTACTTTCGGAGCTCGCGGCAGCGGGCGCGGCTGCCGCAGCGGCCGGTGCCGCCGCCGTGTCGCCGGACGCCGTCGCCGGCGCGCTGGTGCCGCCCGAGCCACCGCGGAAATCGGTGACATACCAGCCGGAGCCCTTCAGCTGGAAGCCGGCGGCGGTGACCTGCTTGCGAAAAGCATCCTTCCCGCATTCGGGGCACTGCGACAACGGCGCGTCGCTCATCTTCTGGAGCACGTCCTTCGCGAAACCGCACGCTTCGCATCGATAGGCGTAGATCGGCATGATATTTTTCCCGCAGAAACTGGAAACGGCTTGCAAAACCTTGAATTATAGCCGAAACCCCGGCGCGCTCCGGCAACGGCCGCGACGCCCCGGCTTCAGCGACGGCGCCACGTGAGCCAGCGCTCGTGCCCTTCGAACACGGCCAGCGAATCGGTCACCGGCAGATCCTCGATCAGTTCGAAGTGCGGCGCGAGCAGCGCATCGAGTTCGGCGCGCTCGATGCCGAACGGCGGCCCCTTCGGTTTCGTCGTCACGAAGAAATAGCCGGCCAGCAACGCTCCGGCCGGCAACAATTCGGCCATCCGCGCCGCATAGCCGGCGCGCAGGCTCGGCGGCAGCGCGCACAGGAACGCGCGCTCGTACACCCACTGCACGTCGAACGGCGATCGGTACGCGAAGAAATCGGCCTGCTCGACGACGTCCGCATGCGCGCCGAGCTGCGCCTTCGCGGTCGCCACCGCCTGCGCCGAGAAATCGATCGCGCGCACGGGCCAGCCGGCCTGCGCGAGCCAGCCGGCCTCCTGCGCGCTGCCGCAGCCGGGAATCAGCACCGCACACGGCTCGAGGCGCTGCGCAAACGCGCGAAACCCGTCGGGCACGCCGCCGAATTCCCACGGCGTCACGCCGCGCGCGAAACGCTCGTCCCAGAACGCGGCGTTGCCGGGGTCGCGCGTCGCGAAATCGGCGGCGCTCGGTGCGGACGGTCGTGTCGGTTCAGGCATCGCGCGGCTCCCTTCGTTCATGCACCGTACGCGAGCGCGAGCAGCACGCGCGCGACGAGCGCCCCGACGCCGACGGCAAGCCCGAAGATCAGCAATGCCTGCAGCAGCCGGTTGGTGCGTTTCTGCTCGACGAGGATCTGACGCATCAGGTCCTCGCTCGCCGCGCGCGGCGCGTCGTGGCGCGCCGCCATCGCATGGTGGATCAGGCGCGGCAGTTGCGGCAGCGTCTTGCTCCACTGCGGCGCCTCGACCTTGAAGCGCTCGTACCAACCGCGCAGGCCGATCTGCTCGGTCATCCAGCGTTCGAGATACGGCTTCGCCGTCTTCCACAGGTCGAGTTCAGGATCGAGCGAACGGCCGAGCCCCTCGACGTTCAGCATCGTCTTCTGCAGCAGCACGAGCTGCGGCTGGATCTCGACGTTGAAGCGGCGCGACGTCGAGAACAGGCGCATCAGCACCTGGCCAAGCGAGATGTCCTTCAGCGCGCGGTCGAAATACGGCTCGCACACCGCGCGAATCGCGCTTTCCAGCTCCTCGACACGCGTCTCGGGCGGCACCCAGCCCGACTCGAGGTGCAGCGTCGCGACGCGGTGGTAATCGCGCTTGAAGAACGCGAGGAAGTTCTGCGCGAGGTAGTTCTTGTCGAAATCCGACAACGCGCCGACGATCCCGAAATCGAGCGCGATATAGCGGCCGAACGTGTTCGGATCGAGGCTCACCTGGATGTTGCCCGGGTGCATGTCCGCGTGAAAGAAACCGTCGCGGAACACCTGCGTGAAGAAGATCTCGACGCCTTCGCGCGCGAGCTTCTTGATGTCGACGCCGGCCGAGCGCAGCGTCTCGACCTGGCTGATCGGCACGCCGGTCATGCGCTCCATCACGAGCACCTGCGACGTCGAGAAATCCCAGAACATCTCGGGCACGAGCAGCAGATCGAGGCCCGCGAAGTTGCGGCGCAGCTGGCTGCCGTTCGCGGCCTCGCGCATCAGGTCCAGCTCGTCGTGCAGGTACTTGTCGAATTCGGCGACGACTTCACGCGGCTTCAGGCGCCGGCCGTCGGCCCACATGCGCTCCGTCCACGTCGCGATGTCGCGCATCAGCGCGAGGTCCGAATCGATCACCGGCAGCATGTTCGGGCGCAGCACCTTGACCGCGACGGCCTTGCCCGCGTGCGGGCCCTGCTTCAGCTTCGCGAAATGCACCTGCGCGATCGACGCGCTCGCGATCGGCTCGCGCTCGAATTCGTCGAACAGCTCGTCGACCGGCGCGCCGAGCGACTTCTCGATGATCGCGATCGCGACCGCCGAATCGAACGGCGGCACCTGGTCCTGCAGCTTCGCGAGTTCGTTCGCGAAATCGACCGACAGCAGGTCGCGGCGGGTCGACAGCACCTGGCCGAACTTCACGAAGATCGGGCCGAGGCTTTCGAGCGCGTGACGCAGCCGCACGGCGGGCGGATCGGAATAGCGGCGGCCGATCGTCGTGATCCGCAACAGCAGTTTCACGCGCCGGTCGTCGATCCGGGACAGCATCACTTCGTCGAGGCCAAAGCGGATGACGGTGTAGACAATCTTGATGAAACGGAAAATGCGCATGCCCTGCGGCCCTCAGTGCGCGCCGCGCGGGCCGGAGCCCGTGCGCGCGCCGATTTTTTGTTCGAGTCGCTCGACCCGTTTCTCGACCCGCGCGAGCGCATCGCGCGCACGCGCCAGTTCGGCGTCGAAGCCGCCGAGCACCGTGCGCCGGACGACTTGCGGGTTTTCGTCGAGCCAGTATTCGGCGACGGAATCGAGCACGTTGCGGCCGGTGCGGCGCGCGCGCGCGCCGGCGTCGCGCACGACCGTCGCGATCCTGTGCGCCGCCGCGTCGCCGACCAGCTTCGCGAGATCTTCCTCAGGTTCCCAGCGCAGGTGCTCGGCCAGCTTCGCGATCTGCGTCGCGAACTCCGCGTCGCCCTCGATCTTCACGTGCTTCATCACGGCCGCCTGGCCGCCCTGCAGGAATGCGGCGACGGTGTCGCCCGCGAGCGCGATCGACACGTCGACGTGTTGCGCATCGCGCGCTTCCACGGCGGACAGATAGCCGTCGGGCTGCACGAGCAGCGTGAGCGTGACGGGCGGCACGTCGAGCCGGGCGGTCTTGCCCGCGTAGGGGATCAGGCGGTCGCGCGCCCACGATTCGCGCGCGAGCAGGTGATTGACAGCAGCAGCAAAAGGCTTGGCGGCAAAGGTCATCGGGCTGGGAAAGAAAAAACCCGCGCGGGCCGGGCGCCCACGCGGGTTTCTATTGTAACGTCGGATCGTCGGCAGACCGCGGCCAACCGCACTCCCGGGCGGCAAGCGGTCGCAGTGCGGCGGCCGTCGCCCGGGCAGCCGGCAAGCCGGCCCCCGGTCATGCTCAGTGCGTGTTGAGCTGCTGGATACCCGCGAGCAGCCAGCCCTGACTGCCCGACTTCGACAGGTTCCACACCTCGTCGAACGGCGCCGCCGACGCATTCGCCGATTCGCGGATCAGCCCGTGGAAGCGCACGCTCGCCGACTGCTCGATGCCGCGATCCTCGATCGCGACCAGTTCCGCGTCGAGCTGCACGACATCGGTCTGGTTCGCCTCGTTGCCGCGCGAGTCGAGGTCGATCTTGATCTCGGCGAACATTTCCGGCGTCGTGAACTCGCGAATGTCGGCCAGGTTGCCCTGGTCCCAGGCTGCCTGCAGGCGCACGAAGTAGACCTTCGCGCTGCGCAGGAACGCTTCGGTGTCGAAGCCGGCCGGCACCTGCAGCGGCGCGGCCGCCATCGCGCCCGCGGCGGCTGCGCCGCCGCCGAACACGCCTTGCGCTTCGTTCGCATAGCTGCTGCCGCTGCCGGCATAGTTGTTGCCGGTGCTGCCTTGCTGGAACGACGGGCTCTGCGAGTAGCCGCCCGACGACGATGCCGAACCGCCCACCGAGTACGCCGGTTCGTGCGAACGGCGACGGTTCATGAACTTGCGGACCAGCCAGATGCCGACCATCGCGAGCAGGGCGATCACGATGACGTTCGCCATCATGCTCGCGAACGCGCCGCCCAGGCCGAAGTGCGACAGCAACGCCGCGATGCCGAGGCCGGCCGCGAGACCGGCGATCGGCCCGAGCCAGCGCGAGCGGTTCGGCTGCGCGGCCGGAGCCGGTGCGGCCGGGTTCGCGCGCTGCGCCTGCGCCGGCGCGGCCTGCTGCATCGGCTGCTGCGCGGGCGGCGTGGCCTGGCGCTGCGTGACGGTGGAGCTTTGACGGCCGATGCTGCGCCCGCCGCCCATGCGCTTGGCTTCAGCGTCGAGCGATGCGAACGTGCCGGCCGTGAGCAGGCCGACCATCAGCAGCGTGCCGACCCGTCGAGCCCACGGCGTCGACGGCTTGCTACGGTTGAACAACGAACGCGATTCGGACATCAGCTTCTCCAGATGTAAGGCGAATGTATGGAAAGAACCCCTTAGTACTTGGTTCCTAGGTGTAACGCTACCACGCCACCTGACAAATTGTAATATTTGACGGCATCGAGGCCCGCTTGTTCCATCATCGTCTTCAGCGTGTCCTGATCGGGGTGCATCCGGATAGACTCAGCAAGATACTTGTAACTTTCAGCATCTTTCGCGAACTTGTCGCCAAGCCACGGTAATACTTTGAAAGAATACAGATCGTACGCTTTTTTCAGCGGATCCCAGACTTTCGAGAATTCCAGCACCATCACGCGGCCGCCGGGCTTCGCCACGCGGCGCATCTCGGCGAGCGCGGCGTCCTTGTGCGTCATGTTGCGCAGCCCGAATGCGACCGTGACGACATCGAAGTAGTTGTCGGGAAAGGGAATTTTCTCGGCGTCGCACAACAGCGACGGCGTCACGATGCCCTTGTCGAGCAATCGGTCGCGGCCGACGCGCAGCATCGATTCGTTGATGTCGGTATGCCAGACCTCGCCCGTCGGGCCCGCCGCCTTCGCGAACGCCTTGGTCAGGTCGCCCGTGCCGGCCGCGATGTCGAGCACCTTGAAGCCGGGGCGCACGTTCGCCTGCGCAATCGTGAACGCCTTCCACGCGCGGTGCATGCCGGCCGACATCAGGTCGTTCATCAGATCGTAGTTGCTCGCGACCGAATGGAACACGCCCGCCACTTTCTTCGCTTTTTCGGTTTCCTCGACGCTTTCGAAGCCGAAGTGGGTTTTGCTCATCGCGTTGATCCTCAGTAAATGGCAAGACGGCGCCGAGCGGGCGCCGTCGATTTCAGTGGCAGTGGCCGTGCGGCGCGGGAGCCGCCTGCATCGGCGCGTCGCGCTCGACGCCCGCCGCCTTCAGTTTGTCGAAATAGTCGCGCCACAGCGCGTCCTGCTGCGTCGCCAGTTCGTACAGCAGATCCCACGAATAGATGCCGGTCGAATGGCCGTCCGAGAACGTCGGCTGCAGCGCGTAGTTGCCCACGCCCTCGAGCGCGGTGATCGTCACCTCGCGCTTGCCGGTCTGCAACGTCTCCTGGCCGGGCCCGTGGCCGCGCACCTCGGCCGACGGCGAATAAACGCGCATCAGCTCGAACGGAATCCGGTAGCTCTCGCCGTTCGGGTACTGCAATTCGAGCACGCGCGACACCGCGTGCACGACGACGCCGGACGGAATCGGCGTCGTGGAAGTCAAACCGCTCATGGCTGCCTCGAATCGGTCATGCGTTGAATTTCCTCGCGCACCGCATTGTGCAGCAGCGAGGCCTGCGCCGCGCGCGTGCGCAGCAGTGCCTCGGACACGCTGCGCTGGCGCGGCGCCCAGACGGGCTGCGGGAAATGGGCGTCGTTGGAGAAGCGCGGGATCACGTGCCAGTGCACGTGCGGCACCATGTTGCCGAGGCTCGCGAGATTCACCTTGTTCGGCTGCATCACACGGCGCACGGCCCGCTCCACCGCATAGACCACGCGCATCAGATGTGCCCGCTCGGGCTCGCCGAGATCGGAAAACTCGGCCACGTGCGTGCCCCAGATCACCCGGCAGAAGCCCGGGTAGTCGTGCTCGCCCGTCGCAAGCACGACGCGCAGCGCATCGTCCTGCCAGAGCACCTCGCCGCCGTCTTCACGGCAAAACACGCATTCCATCGTCGCTCCCATGTGGACGGGCGCCGGCGCTTCAGCGCAGGCGCCCGCTCTCATCCCTCGCCCGGCCGGGCGGTCGTCATGCCCGCATTAGACCAGCACGCGCTCGATCCCGCCATTGTTCGCGTGTGCGACATAATCGGCCATCCAGTTCTCGCCGAGCACCTGGCGCGCGATCTCGACCACGATGTAGTCGGCCTCGAGGTTCGCGTCCTCGTTGTAGCGCGACAGGCCCTGCAAGCACGACGGGCAGCTCGTCAGGATCTTCACGTCCGGGCCGTTCGCGGCCGGCGCCGGCGTGTCGCCGGCCACGACCGGGATGCTGCGCAGCTTCGCGGCCCCCTTGCGGATTTCCTCTTCCTTGCGGAAGCGGACCTGCGTGGACACGTCCGGACGCGTGACCGCGAGCGTGCCCGATTCGCCGCAGCAGCGCTCGTTCTTCTCGATCTTGTAGCCGTCCTTCTCCGTGCCCATCAGCTCGTTGACGAGCTTCACCGGATCCATCGTCTTGATCGGCGTATGGCACGGGTCGTGATACATGTAGCGGGTGCCCGTCACGCCGTCGAGCTTCATCCCCTTCTCGAGCAGGAACTCGTGGATGTCGATGATCCGGCAGCCCGGGAAGATCTTGTCGAATTCGTAGCCCGCGAGCTGGTCATAGCAGGTGCCGCACGACACGACCACCGTCTTGATGTCGAGGTAGTTCAGCGTGTTCGCGACCCGGTGGAACAGCACGCGGTTGTCGGTGACGATCTTCTCGGCCTTGTCGTACTGTCCCGAGCCGCGCTGCGGATAGCCGCAGCACAGGTAGCCCGGCGGCAGCACGGTCTGCACGCCCGCCTCCCACAGCATCGCCTGCGTCGCGAGGCCGACCTGCGAGAACAGGCGCTCGGAGCCGCAGCCCGGGAAGTAGAACACCGCTTCCGAATCGACGGTCGTCGACTTCGGGTTGCGGATGATCGGCACGATCTTGTTGTCCTCGATGTCGAGCAGCGCGCGCGCCGTCTTCTTCGGCAGGTTGCCCGGCATCTTCTTGTTGACGAAGTGGATCACCTGCTCGACCACGGGCGGCTTGCCGACCGTCGCCGGCGGATGCTGGGTCTGCTTCGTCACGACCTTCTTCAGCATGTCGTTCGCGAAGCGCTGCACCTTGTAGCCGACGCCCATCATCACGCTGCGCGCGGCGTTGATCGTCTGCGGATTGGTCGCGTTCAGGAAGAACATGCCGGCCGCATTGCCGGCGTTGAATTTCTTCTTGCCCATCTTGCGCAACAGGTTGCGCATGTTCATCGTGACGTCGCCGAAGTCGATCTTCACCGGGCACGGCGTCGCGCACTTGTGGCACACCGTGCAGTGGTCGGCCACGTCGTTGAACTCGTCCCAGTGCTTGATCGACACGCCGCGGCGCGTCTGTTCCTCGTACAGGAACGCCTCGACCAGCAGCGAGGTCGCGAGAATCTTGTTGCGCGGGCTGTACAGGAGGTTCGCGCGCGGCACGTGCGTCGCGCACACCGGCTTGCACTTGCCGCAGCGCAGGCAGTCCTTCACCGAATCGGCGATCGCGCCGATGTCGGACTGCTGCATGATCAGCGACTCGTAGCCCATCAGCCCGAAGCTCGGCGTGTATGCATTGCGCAGGTCGGCGCCGTCGAGCAGCTTGCCCTTGTTGAAGCGGCCGTTCGGATCGACGCGCTGCTTGTACGCGCGGAATTCGGCGATCTCGTCGTCGGTCAGGAACTCGAGCTTCGTGATGCCGATCCCGTGTTCGCCGGAGATCACGCCGTCGAGCGAGCGTGCGAGCGTCATGATGCGCGCGACCGCCGCGTGCGCATCCTGCAGCATCTCGTAATTGTCGGAGTTGACCGGGATGTTGGTGTGGACGTTGCCGTCGCCTGCGTGCATGTGCAGCGCGACGAATACGCGGCCGCGCAGCACCTGCTTGTGGATCGCCTGCGCCTCGTCGAGGATCTGCTTGAACGCGCCGCCGTTGAAGATCGCGCGCAGCTCCGCGCGGATCTCCTGCTTCCACGAGATGCGGACCGTGCGGTCCTGCGTGACGTGGAACACGGTCGCGCCCGGCTGATCGTCCGCGCGATCGGCGAACTTCTCGGCGAGCGCCTCGTAGCCGAGCTGCACGAGGTAGTGCTGTGCCTCGCGCAGCGGCTGGTCGAGCCGGTCGCGCACGAACTCCCAGCGCGCACGCACGCGCTTGAGCAGCTCCAGCGCCTGCTGCACGCGATCCTCGAGCAGTTCGGCGCTCGGGATTTCGTTCGCGTCGTCGGTCTTGCCGAGCGGCAGGTTGCCGGCGCGGAAGAACGCTTCGAGCGCGTCGACCAGCTGCAGCTTGTTCTTCAGCGACAGCTCGATGTTGATCCGCTCGATGCCGTCGGTGTACTCGCCCATCCGGTTCAGCGGGATGACGACGTCCTCGTTGATCTTGAACGCGTTGGTGTGCTTTGCGATCGCGGCCGTGCGGCTGCGGTCGAGCCAGAAGCGCTTGCGCGCCTCCGCGCTGATCGCGACGAAGCCTTCGCCGCTCTTGCCGTTCGCCATCCGGATTACTTCGGACGTCGCCTGCGCGACCGCATCGGCGTCGTCGCCGACGATGTCGCCGATCAGCACCATCTTGGGGAATGCGTTGCGCTTGCTCTTGGTCGCGTAGCCGACCGCGCGCAGGTAGCGCTCGTCGAGGTGCTCGAGGCCCGCGAGAATCGCGCCGCCCTGCTTCGACGTCTCGAACAGGTAATCCTTGATCTCGACGATGCTCGGGATCGCCTCGCGCGCCTGGCCGAAGAATTCGAGACAGACGGTGCGCGTGTGCGCGGGCATCTTGTGCAGCACCCAGCGCGCGGACGTGATCAGCCCGTCGCAGCCTTCCTTCTGCACGCCCGGCAGCCCGGCGAGGAACTTGTCGGTGACGTCCTTGCCGAGGCCTTCCTTGCGGAATCGGCGGCCTTCGATCTCGAGCATCTCGCTCTTCAGCAGCTTCTCGCCCGGCGCGTACGCGCCGTCGAACCACTTCAGCTCGAAACGCGCGACCGCGATGTCGTGGATCTTGCCCTGGTTGTGCTCATGGCGCGTGACTTCGAGCCAGTTGCCGTCCGGGTCGACCATCCGCCACCAGGCCAGGTTGTCGAGCGCTGTGCCCCACAGCACGGCCTTCTTGCCGCCCGCGTTCATCGCGACGTTGCCGCCGATGCACGATGCGTCCAGCGAGGTCGGATCGACCGCGAACACGTAGCCGGCCGCTTCGGCCGCTTCCGTCACGCGGCGCGTGACGACGCCCGCGCCGGAGAAGATCGTCGGCACCTTGTGCGCGACGCCCGGCAGTTCGGTGAGCTCGACCGCGCCGAGCTGTTCGAGCTTCTCGGTGTTGATCACCGCGGAGAACGGCGTGAGCGGCACCGCGCCGCCCGTGTAGCCGGTGCCGCCGCCGCGCGGGATCACGGTCAGGCCGAGTTCGAAGCACGCCTTGATCAGGCCCGCGATCTCGGCTTCGGTATCGGGAGTCAGCACGACGAACGGGTATTCGACGCGCCAGTCGGTCGCGTCGGTCACGTGCGACACGCGCGACAGCCCGTCGAAGCGGATGTTGTCCTTCTGCGTGCAGCGGCCGAGCGCCTTGGTCGCACGGCGGCGCAGGTCGGCCATCTTGTCGAATTCGTCGGCGAACTCGTCGACCGCGCGCTGCGCGGCGGCTTCCAGCATCTCGACGCGTCCGGCGCGTTCGCGGCCCGCGTCGTCGCGGTGCTCGGTCAGGTCGGCGCGGCGGCGCTTGCCGATCTCGGTCAGGCGGTGGTTCAGCGCCTCGATCAGCAGCGCGCGGCGCTTCGGGTTGTCGAGCAGGTCGTCCTGCAGGTACGGGTTGCGGCGCACGACCCAGATATCGCCGAGCACTTCGTACAGCATCCGTGCCGAGCGGCCCGTGCGCCGTTCGGCGCGCAGCTCGTCGAGCACCGACCACGCCTCCGCGCCGAGCAGGCGGATCACGATCTCGCGGTCGGAGAAGGACGTGTAGTTGTAGGGAATCTCGCGCAGACGGGGCGCGGGGTCGGCGGCGACGGTGGCGGCCGCGCCATGCGGATCGAAAACTTGTGGTGCGTTCATGTTCGGACGACTCGGAGGGCCGATACACCGTGCACGGGCGTCGGCAAGCGCGTAGGCGCAATCTTGGGGAAATCTGTTCTGGTGCCAGGCGCGCGACTATCTCGCATGGGGCCGGAGCGGGTCTGGACTCACCGTTCCGGGCCGGCGGGGCCTGGCGGCACTCGGAGCCATCAGCACGATCGCGCGCGGCGCGCATGCCGCTCCGCCGCGGGGCTGGCTGCGCGCGGCGTCGGCTTCAACGGGGCGATCCGAGGGTGCCTCTGCATCTTCCGATCCTTGATTCAAAACGGAATTCTAACCCATGATCGGCCCGCCCGTGAGACGCCGGACAGGTCGTGGGGCTTTCGCCGCAACCCGCGCCGGGCCTGCTTCGGCGCGATTTCGCGCCCGCATTCGCCGTCCGTCCGGTCGGTAACCACGCGGTTAACCCGGTAAAAAGGGGACGCTCCGCGCGGCAAACACGCCCGCCGACGCGCTTGCGCGACCGCGCGCCCGGCATGCCGCTTGCGTGCGGACGGACCCTTGGCGCTATCATTGATCCTTTACCGTCTGCTTCCGCACTGCACGCGAGCGCCCATGGCATCCCACGATTACCTGAAGAAAATCCTCACCGCGCGCGTCTACGACGTCGCGCTCGAGACGGAACTCGAACCCGCCCGCAACCTGTCGGCCCGACTGCGCAACCCCGTTTACCTGAAGCGCGAGGACAACCAGCCGGTGTTCTCGTTCAAGCTGCGCGGCGCGTACAACAAGATGGCGCACATTCCGGCCGACGCGCTCGCGCGCGGCGTGATCACGGCATCGGCCGGCAATCATGCGCAGGGCGTCGCGTTCTCGGCGGCACGGATGGGCATCAAGGCCGTGATCGTCGTGCCCGTCACGACGCCGCAGGTGAAGGTCGACGCGGTACGCGCGCACGGCGGCCCGAGCGTCGAGGTGATCCAGGCGGGCGAGTCGTACAGCGATGCGTACGCGCACGCGGTCAAGGTGCAGGCGGAGCGCGACCTCACGTTCGTCCACCCGTTCGACGATCCGTACGTGATCGCCGGCCAGGGCACGATCGCGATGGAAATCCTGCGTCAGCACCAGGGGCCGATTCACGCGATCTTCGTGCCGATCGGCGGCGGCGGGCTCGCGGCCGGCGTGGCGGCCTACGTCAAGGCGGTGCGGCCGGAAATCAAGGTATTCGGCGTGCAGGCCGAGGATTCGTGCGCGATGGCACAATCGCTGCAGAAAGGCGAGCGCGTCGAGCTGAGCGAGGTCGGCCTGTTCGCGGACGGCACCGCGGTGAAGCTCGTCGGCGAGGAAACCTTCCGGCTCTGCAGCGAATTCCTCGACGGCGTGCTGACGGTCGACACCGACGCGCTGTGCGCGGCGATCAAGGACGTGTTCCAGGATACGCGCAGCGTGCTCGAACCGTCCGGCGCGCTCGCGGTCGCGGGCGCGAAACGCTACGCGGAACGCGAAGGCATCGAGAACCAGACGCTCGTCGCGGTCACGTCCGGCGCGAACATGAACTTCGACCGGATGCGCTTCGTTGCCGAACGCGCGGAAGTCGGCGAGGCGCGCGAAGCCGTGTTCGCCGTCACGATCCCCGAGGAGCGGGGCAGCTTCAAGCGCTTCTGCTCGCTCGTCGGCGATCGCAACGTGACCGAGTTCAACTACCGGATCGCCGATGCGCAATCCGCGCACATCTTCGTCGGCGTGCAGATCAAGCGTCGCGGCGAATCGGCCGAGATCGCCGCGAACTTCGAGTCGCACGGCTTCAAGACCGTCGACCTGACGCACGACGAGTTGTCGAAGGAACACATCCGCTACATGGTGGGCGGCCGCTCGCCGCTCGCGCTCGACGAACGCCTGTTCCGCTTCGAATTCCCGGAGCGGCCGGGTGCGCTGATGAAGTTCCTGTCGTCGATGGCGCCGGACTGGAACATCAGCCTGTTCCACTACCGCAACCAGGGCGCGGACTACAGCTCGATCCTCGTCGGGCTGCAGGTGCCGCAGGCCGATCGCGCCGAATTCGAACGCTTCCTCGCGGCGCTCGGCTATCCGTACGTCGAGGAGAGCGCCAATCCGGCTTACCGCCTCTTCCTGTCGTAAAGGCTTCGTGCAATGAATCCCGAACATTCCCCGCTCGGCAAGGCGACCGTCTACGCAGCGCAGTACGACGCGTCGCTGCTGTTCCCGATCCCGCGCGCCGGCGCGCGCGAGCAGCTCGGCATCACGTCGGCGCCGCCGTTCTTCGGCACCGACATCTGGAACGCGTACGAGCTGTCGTGGCTCAACGCGCGCGGCAAGCCGCAGCTCGCGGTCGCGACGTTCTTCGTGCCGGCCGAATCGCCGAACATCGTCGAATCGAAGTCGTTCAAGCTGTATCTCGGCTCGTTCGCGCAATCGAAGTTCGACTCGGTCGACGCCGTGCGCGACGTGCTGAAACGCGACGTGTCGGCCGCGTGCGGCGCGAGCGTGTCGGTGCAGCTCGTGTCGCCGCACGATTTCGGCAAGCTCGAGATGGAGGAGCTCGACGGGCTGTCGCTCGACCGGCTCGACCTCGACACCGACGTGTACGAACCCGATCCGTCGCTGCTGTCGGCCGCCGAGGACGAAGCGCCGGTCGAGGAAACGCTCGTGTCCGACCTGCTGCGCTCGAACTGCCCGGTCACCGGCCAGCCCGACTGGGGCAGCGTGCAGATTCACTACGTCGGGCCGCAGATCGATCACGCGGGGCTGCTGCGCTACATCATCTCGTTCCGCAACCACACGGGCTTTCACGAGCAGTGCGTCGAGCGGATCTTCCTCGACATCCTGCATGCGTGCAAACCGGTGAAGCTCGCGGTGTATGCGCGCTATACGCGCCGCGGCGGGCTCGACATCAATCCGTTCCGCACGAACTACAACCAGCCGATGCCGGACAACGCGCGAACCGCGCGGCAGTGACGGAGGGCGGCGAACGCCGCGGGTAGTCACGGCGAACCTCAAACGAATCAGCCCGTTCGGCACAAGCCGAACGGGCTGTTTTCCTGTGCGCGGGAAGCGCGGTCGCGTTACTTCGCATACGCTTTGTACGCGATGCAGCCTCTCCACCAGACTCGACTGCACACATGCTCAGGATTCCTACCTCGAGCTTTTCACAACCCATTCTGATTATGCTGAACCGCCACACCTTGAAGCCTCTTCATAATATACTCCGACCCCACAACATCCCCAGCCCTTTTTAATTCCTCAGCAATGTTTTTGTACGACTCAACATTACCCGCCCTCGGTAAATCGCATGCCATCAAATTATAAACCCCCAAACCCGAATAAATCTCCTCACGAATTGAAAGATGAAATGGTTTTCCAACAGAATTTACATATCCATTCCATAAAGCGTTTGCATCTTTAAATTGATGACTAAGCATTCCGTTGCTTGCATCATCCATCAACCCCGGAACGATCCAATGATCGCTTTGTCTCTCCCACTGCCCAGCACACAGTTCGCCAGACTGGTTGCTCACAATACAACCAGTCTTTGTTTCCAAGACTGGACAATATTGTCTACTCTGAACCTCTGGCTTCCCGGACATGCCAGGATCTACAAAGCCAGCCCTGATTATGTCTATAACAGCGTATCCTCCAGTAGGAGATACTCTTAGGTGCAGATAATCTCCAAATATTACCCCCCCTTCTCGAGTTAACTTCTCCAACGGGAAAAGATTGAATTTATCCCCTCCCACGCTTGTATATGTTGCAACCTTCCATCCGGATCCAAAGATTTTTTTCTCATTAGACGTCAACGGCGCCGAGAATACAAGCATGGCACCACCCACAAGAGGTATGCGATCCGCGCTCGCGTGGCATATTTGCGAGTATCCGATCGCAGCCACCGACAAACATTTAACCAAAACAGATCGAATAAAATTCAACGACACCTCCTTTAAGAAAGCCCGTTCTTGAGTGATGAATATCTTGCGGGAGCAACGCTCACGCCACCAACCTTTGCCATCCGTCTATCCGGACCATATATTTCCAATATTTCATATTCGTAATCCGCACGACTATCTCCCCATTCGTCCGGATTTCTTGGAATAGATGGGTGACGGGAGAAGAATGTATCTAGCGCCTTGCCGATGTCTGGTCCGACATAAGACGGCCTGTTTACACTTTGATCCAGCGCCGTTGCACGGCCGAGATCCGATGCAAAATATTCGCCAACTGTGCACGAATAACGCGCCGGAACAGTGGGCAATACTATGTTTCTTAGACGGTCAACGAAATCCATCAACTGGCGTTTTTCGTATGATCTGCTAGAAATCGCATGAACAATGGCCGCCAGGGGTTCATTCTTGATCCTAGACTTGAAACTACTCTTCGAACACCCGTTTCTGATAAGCTTTTTCAAGCCGTCTCCAGTAATTTTTTCTCCCCCAGTAAGTATCGGATGAGAATAGTACATGGTAGCCGTCGGTCCAGCCCCATCGACCATCCACCCGCATCGTTCGAATAGATCTCGATAGTCAGCTTCGTTGAATGTTTTGAACTGTGCAACCTGCTCAGGAAATTCTCCATTTCCATATGAATTAATCGTTTTTTGCATTGCCCCTGCAGTTACGACTTCGCTGTCATATGACTGTACGGCATCCAAATTTCCTTCGTTTTCAGACATGGCAACAAGTATCCTCTGTTCACTTGAGGACAACTCCCCGGCACTCACCATATCACCCAGCACCGTCGACTTTGCCATCGGCTTGGAGCCCCAGTAAACTGGGCCATAATTGGATCCCATGCGAGTGATCTGAAATACCTCCTCGTAACAGCAGCCGCACTGGCACGCGTCGGGAGCTGAGGCAAAGTTGGCTCGCAGTGCAATTGGGTGAAGGTGAAAGACATCCGTCGTAGGGAAACCCGGGATACGTGCCTTGACGTCATCCCACCATGCG
Organism: Burkholderia sp. AW33-5; assembly: GCF_053427615.1. Classification (NCBI taxonomy): domain Bacteria; kingdom Pseudomonadati; phylum Pseudomonadota; class Betaproteobacteria; order Burkholderiales; family Burkholderiaceae; genus Burkholderia; species Burkholderia sp. AW33-5. Next base: position 275,209 of record NZ_JBSAXA010000005.1, read on the forward strand.
AGCTTCTTGATCCGCTTCTGCTCTTCCTCATGCTGCGACTTCGGCCCCGTCTGCTTTTCCAACTCGGTGATCAACTGCTTCCATTTCGACGGATTCGCCCACTCGCTCTCATGCTTAACAATCAATCGGGACGCCGCCTGCATCAACCACGGATATCCACCACGCTCGGTCCGTGACAGCGCACATAGCTCATCAGCCGCATGCTTACCATCGCCTCTGGTAATCAGGGCGTCATACACCTTAAGCATCAACGGACTGAGCTTCGAACGCGAAGCAAGGTCGTCAACATTGGCTCCGCTCGCATAATCAACCCACCCCTGCGTTGTCGCAAAGATCGTATGCGCCGGATCATGGGCATCCGCCAAGCACTCGAAATCAATCCACTTCTGCGCGAATTCCCGCGTCACCCGACCGCCCGCGTGGTTGAAGTCGCACACCCAGCCGTCAATCGGTTGACCTTGTGCATTCACACCGTCAACGTGCCACCAGTTCACCGGATAACCCGGATCGGGATTCGGATGCGGCTCAGCGACTCGTCGATTCGGGTCACGCGCCAGTTCGGCGAGCGAATACACCTGAACGGCGCCCGTTTTTCTCAACTGTGGATCAACACCAGGAACAAATTTTTTCTTGTCTTGAGTACGTTGATACAGCAACGTGCCCGGCGCGATCCGCAGGATCGTCGGCTCGGATGGCAGGCCAAGTGCCGTCCAATCCTCCTTGTTCGGGCTGTGTTGATTGACCCATGCACGCCCCTTTTCGAGGAACGGCTGGATGCTGTCATCGCAGAAGACTTCAATGTGTGCCATTCGGGTTCCCGAACTACACTGGTTCAGCGCGTCGTAGCGCCCCAAGTGCCCAATCAGGTCTCCTGCCTTGACTGGAATACCGGGCGTGTTGCCTGCCGCGCCCTGGCCCGTCGTCACGACAACCCGATCAAATACAGCGTCCTCAACCGTCTCTTCGGCGACCGGACCACCGTTTTCCTGGCCGAGAAACACCCACTTACCGATCGCACTCGACGTATTCACCGGCTTTCTGTGGATACAGTGACGTCCCACGAAGATCCGTCAACTGCCCC